>NZ_JARXYU010000023.1:0-76391 GCF_029893715.1 Paenibacillus sp. LBL
CCTTCCAGCGCCGATGGTACTTGGACCGCAGGGTCCCGGGAGAGTAGGACGTCGCCAAGCGAACAACCATAAAGACCGTTATCGAGTTATCGATAACGGTCTTTTCCTGTTTGTAGATATTCTTTAAAGCTAACCTGTATGCAGTCAAATTGGTAGACATCAGGATCCTTAACTACATGTAGAGTATCCTTAAGCTTCTTTACAAGTAGTCAGAATAATTTGCGTATGTCGTCATTAGGGTTCTATATGTCTAGTCATAAGGTAGGGTAGTCGGAAGCACTGAAACAGCACCAGCACAGGGAACTAATCCGCTCATCCACCAAAGACGCCTTCATTATCACCATTATATCTACGTAATGTCCCATCTCTGATCGTTCCCATCGGGGATCGTGTCTGAGTGATGACTACGTTTATGCTTGGGTAACATTCCTCTGGCCATATGGCAGAACCGTAAGAGTAACACTTAAGGGTTCACCACCTCTAACGAATCCGATCTCAACCTTCTCACCAGGCTCCATGGATGTGACTTTATCCTCCAGCTCATCATAGCTGCGGATGACCTGCCCGTCCGCGCCTGTGATGATATCGCCTGCCTCTAAGCTCCCGTCCGCAGACGTACCGGGTAACACCTCAACGACCTTGACGCCCTCTAAGCTGTCACCGCGGTAAGTATAATGATTCATGCCTATCCAGCTTGACCAGAAGGTGGATCGCATGTCCGCCTCATCTTCCAGGACACTCTTCATATTACGCATAAAACGATATGTACCAAATGCCATATTATCCATCATCATATACTCTTGCTCATTAGACCATAGCCCAGTGTACTCAATGCCAACCAGTGTCCCATCGAGATGAGGTTCCATTGTCCAAATGGTAAGCTCGTTGTCTTCACCTCTGAGCGTAAGTCTACGGTTAGGGATAAGCTCTTCAATCGTGCCGATATAGGATACGCCCCAGCCGTAATCAAGAGCGACTTGACCGCCGACCTTCAGGTCGATCTCACAATGACGGGTTTCCCAGCGGTTTCGTTCCTGCGGTTCGGTCAATGCCTTCCATGCCCGTTCCGGTGTTGTGCGGATTACAATTTCTCTCTTCACGTTCTTGAAAATAGCTGTCATTCATAAGTCCTCCTCTAGGTATTGTTTGAGCTTAGTCAGTTTGTTCTCCAGAATATGGCCAAGCTCATGCTGAAGCTGCTCATACCCGTTCTGAAAGATTGGGACGTTCAGTCGGTAGAAGCAGTACTTGCCTTCTCTGCGCTCAAGCAGCAGTTCTTCTTCGAGCAAAATCGCCAGATGTTTTTTAATGGCCGGCTGCGAAATATGAAATGCTCTCACGATCTCTAGCTGAGGGAGCTCTTGATGGGCTACCATGTGTAATATTTTCCTTCGGATGGGATCTGAAATCGCACGGTACATATCGCTCATGATTGAAATCCCTCCACACCTCATTCAGATAACCTTTTGGTTATATGTATGCATTCAGTATAGGTTCCCATCAATTGGATGTCAATATAAAAGGTTAAATTGAAAATTAGGCTTTACAGAACCAAAACACTAGTGTACTATTTAACTATAACACCAATACAAAAAAGGAGTGGAACACATACATGAACGGAAACGGTTCAAAAGAACTCACAGCAGACAACACAGCCATGGGGAGCAGTGCTTCCCAAGCTGTTAACGCTATAAGCAAATCCGGCACAACGAATGCACATACCCATCTCCATTCATCCAATAAATCGAACGCATCAGATGATCTAGGGGATGGAATGCATTCATCAGTGATACCCTCGACAAATGCTCAGAATAGTCCAGTCGTTCTTACAGTCCAGCAGGTCACCAAAACCATTGGAAAGAAGAACATCGTAGACGGACTTTCTTTTGACATTTATCGTGGTGAAATTGTGGGATTGCTTGGACCGAACGGTGCAGGCAAAACGACAACCATCCGCATGATAGTCGGACTGATCGAGATGACTCAAGGGGATGTGCATGTTAAGGGGCACAGCATCAAGAGAGATTTCGTTCAAGCCATACGCCATATCGGGGGCATTATTGAAAATCCTGAGTTCTACCCTTACATGAGCGGCTATGACAACTTGAGACAATACCAGCGGATGTCCGAGGGCGTGACCATCACCAGAATTATGGAGGTTGTGAAGCTTGTCGGGCTGCAGGATGCCATACACAAGAAGGTTCGTGCTTATTCACTGGGTATGCGCCAACGGTTAGGGATTGCCCAGGCTTTGCTGCATAATCCATCCATCCTCATCCTTGATGAGCCGACGAATGGACTCGATCCAGCAGGTATCCGAGAGATGCGGGACTACTTGAAACAAATCGCCAAGGATGAGGGAATTGCCATACTCGTATCCAGCCACCTGCTGTCGGAGATGGAATTGATGTGCAGCCGTGTGGTTGTTATCCAGGAAGGTAAACTCGTAACCGAGCGTTCTATCGGAGGCCCAGTCGTTGATGAAGAGTTGACCACGGTAACCTTCCGCGTAAACGATGCGGCCATGGCGGAACAGACCATTAGGCATATGAAAGACATCACGCTTCTTGCCACCCAGATCGAGGAGGGCATCGTTACGGTTCAACTGACGGAAGAAGACATACCTGCATTGATCCAGTCGCTGTGCGATGCGCGGGTACGAATCTATCGGGTGGAAGAGATTAAATCTTCACTGGAAGAAGAATTTTTGAAATGGACAGGAGGCAATCGTATTGCATAGCTTTGAAAATCTCGTCTGGAACGAGTGGCTCAAAATGTTTAAAAAACGGAGTTTTTTCCTGCCCTACGTGCTGTTGGCTGGAATGGTGCTATTCATGGCGTTTATGCTCTATAAATTCAGCGGTGGCAGCAGCACTGGTTATGAGTTCGCTCAATTGGCTGTAACCACCAAGGGGATGGGGCAAATGCTGACCCTGCTTGCGATCGTAGTTACGGCGGGAGCGGTAGCAAAGGAGCACAGTATGGGCACCGTCAAACTGCTGCTTATACGCGCGCAGAGCCGTACCAAGATTTTGGCTTCGAAATATGTTGCCATTCTGATTTACATCCTGACCCTTGTAGCTTTCATGTTTGTTGTCTCCGTGCTGACGGGTCAGATCACGTTCGGCATGGAATCCGGCACGGTTGCAATCGGTGATGTGCTGAGGGAAGCAATCAATAATCTGGTGTATACAATCGTCTATGTAACGTTAACCTTTATGGTAGGCATATTGACGAAATCCACCGGTCCTGCCATCGGCATCGGGATGTTCATGGTTATTATGGAAAGCATGGCTGTACAGCTGCTTGCACGTTATTCCTGGTCCAAATACCTGCTGTTCACGAACGTGGATCTTTCCATGTACAGCGGGGGAGGCAGTTCCCCGATACCGGGAATGAGCCTGACATTTTCAATTATTGTGCTCGCTGTATATCTTCTCTTGTTTCTTACGGCAGGCTTTGTTACGTTTAAAAAACGGGATGTCGCATAAGGAACCTCGAGAGAGGTAGAGCGGCGGAAAGGAGCAACCCGACAGTGAGTATAGAATTCGACAATAATCTGCCGATCTATTTACAGATCATGACGTATTTAAAGAAAGAAATTATAATCGGTAAACTTCAGCCCGGTGATAAAATCCCATCGGTCCGAGAATTAGCAAGTGAGCTTCAAATAAATCCAAACACGGTGCAGCGAACATTTCAAGAATTGGAGCGTGAGGGTATTGTGGAGACACGGCGGGGATTGGGCCGATATGTGACAAGCGAGGAATCGAAGATTATGGCGATAAAAAAAGAAATGGCCGGCGATCTGCTGGAGCGGTTTATTCGCGGAATGCAGGAGCTGGGCTTTAAAGATCAGGATATCATATCGATCGTGGAAGATGCAGTGAAGCAGTCATGATCAATAGCGGAGGTGAAACCATGGTGGAGAACTTGTTGCAGGTCCGCAGCGTAAACAAGACCTACGCCGGCGGCCGGAGAGCATTACATGACATAAACCTGAATATTCATGGTGGAAAAATCATTGGTTTGCTGGGTACCAACGGAAGCGGAAAGAGTACGCTTATGAAGATTGCGGCAGGCTTGATCCAGCCTTCGACCGGCGGTGTTGAAGTGAACGGCAAGCCGGTCGGACTGGAGACCAAAGCTATCGTATCCTTCATGCCCGACCGTCCTGTGACGGAGCCCTGGATGAAGGTATCGGATGCGGTGGCATACTTCAAGGATTTTTATGAAGACTTTAATGTTGAGAAAGCCCGCAATATGCTGGAATTTATGAATTTGAAGGCGAATGATCGCATCAGTTCCTTGTCCAAAGGAATGAACGAGCGCCTGCAGTTAACACTGGCTTTGTCCCGTGAAGCCCAGCTGTATATGCTGGATGAACCCATTGGTGGAGTGGATCCGGTAGCAAGGGGCAAGATTTTGGATGCGATTGTTGAATTCTACAACGAGGACAGCAGCATTATCATTTCGACCCATCTGGTCCGGGATATTGAGCGGATATTTGATGAAGTGATTTTTATTCGCAACGGCGAAGTTGTCATGCATGACGAAGTAGAGAACATCCGCCTGAAGCACGGAAAAAGCGTGGATGAGATGTTTAAAGAGGTGTA
This sequence comes from Paenibacillus sp. LBL, assembly GCF_029893715.1. Lineage (NCBI taxonomy): Bacteria > Bacillati > Bacillota > Bacilli > Caryophanales > Paenibacillaceae > Paenibacillus > Paenibacillus sp. LBL. The sequence continues at coordinate 4,617 of NZ_JARXYU010000023.1, forward strand.
TGCGGAATGATGAAACTGTTGAAATACGACTGGAAGAGAAACTCGACAACGCTGCTTGGCGCATTCGCGATACTTCTGATCGTACAGATTGCGATCACGGTGGCGGGCTCCATCAGAGACTGGGAGCTTGGAATCATGCTTGGGTTAAGTATGCTGGCCTACGGTTCTGTAAGTGTCCTACTGGTGGTTGTCGCTAGCAAGACATTCGACTTTAATATCAAGGCGTACCACCGTCGCCTGCTTCCTGTTCGTTCGGTTTGGAGCGTAGCTTCCTCGCTTATAATGGCATGTGTGAGTCTGCTTGTGCTTGGCATACTGGCGGCTTTGCATATGTGGTATTATTGGAACTCGGCCGGCATACCGCTGCAAGACATCCATTTATCTGAATTTCCCATTACGTATGCAATTGGGCTGGCGCTGATGATGGCTTGGAAGTTGATCTACTTGATGATCACAATATTTTTCTCCATTACGGTTGCCAGAAGCATTACGAAGAAGGGGAGCGTTTGGATCGGCATTCTGGTATTCTTCGCACTGCAAAATATTCTTGGCTGGCTCAGCCATGTGATCTTTGGTGAAAAGTTGGCGTGGGTCGGGCCGATGGCTACCATCTCTTTTGGGAATGAGACAGACTTTGCCGTATCTGCCGGAGAGTATACGCTGGCATGGGGAGCCCTTGCGTTTGAAGTCGTGCTTGCAGCCTTGATCCTATACGCAACGGTCTATCTGATTGATCGGAAAGTGGAAGTTTAGTTTAACCATAGAGATAACACTGTCATGGAGATGAAGAAGGCAAGTATATATAGTAAGAGACGAAGAAGCTGCCCGGAACAGGGCAGTTTCTTTTTGGTATGGAAGGAGATTACCCTAGCCAAGCCGAACCTATCAGTATACTTCATGATCGAAATAACTCATCATATGAAGTTATAGCAAGGAGATAATATGTAGGAATACACTAAACATTATAACGTTATATTCACGTATCGATTGTTCTATGCTATGCTATAAGCACGAACACAGATTACACCATATAAATCGGCGAAATAACGAGGATAACGGCTGGATCGGCAAGGCTAAAGGGGTGGGATTATGAAGATTTTGGAACAGCGCTTTGTGTTGCGCAATGTACAGACGGTGTTTGATGATCAACCTTTTGACATGGTTATGGAGAACGGATTTATTACCGAAATAACGGCTGCGAATACGGCCACCGGTGCTGATCAGTTTGATTGCACGGGCCTCTATGTCTCCAGCGGCTGGATTGATATGCATGTCCATGCGGTTGCCAAGCTTGAGCCCTACGGGGATGTCATTGATGAGATTGGCGTTAAGCAAGGGGTTGCCACTATTATCGACGCAGGCAGCTGCGGTGCGGACGGGATTGGGGAGCTGGCAGACGAGGTAGCCCGGTCCAAGACCAATGTGTTTGCTTTTTTGAATATATCCCATATTGGTCTGCAACGAATCGATGAGCTTTCCAGTCTGGATTGGGTTGACGCCGACAAGGCAATAAAAGCGATACGCACCTATCCGGATCTGATCATTGGACTTAAGGCAAGAATCAGCAAAAGCGTTGTGAAGGATAATGGGGTAGAGCCGCTTCGTCTCGCAAGGAAACTGTCCGAGAAAACATCGCTTCCGCTGATGGTACATATCGGATCGGGACCCCCGCCTATTGAAGAGGTATTGGAGCTGCTTTCGAAGGACGACATTATTACCCATTATTTAAACGGAAAAGCCAACAATTTATTTGATTCGGACGGTAAGCCGATCCCGGCACTGGTAGAGGCGATAGCCCGCGGCGTCCATCTGGATGTGGGTCATGGAACAGCAAGCTTCTCGTTCCTGGTAGCGGAATATGCAAAGAACCAGGGGATTAAGCCCAATACAATCAGCACGGATATTTATCGCGGTAATCGCATGAACGGTCCGGTGTACAGTCTGGCCAGCGTGATGACCAAGTTCCTTTATTTGGGCTACAGCTTGCAGGAGGTGGTCTCAGCCGTAACGGACCATGCTGCTGCTTGGCTGCGACGGCCGGAGCTGGGGAGAATCCAAGTGGGTGATGCAGCACACCTGACGCTGTTTACGGTGCAGCAGGGGCCGCTGAGTTTAACGGATTCCGAAGGGGAGACAAGAATCGCCGACCGATATATCGAAGCCAAGGGAGTGGTAGTCAATGGATCATTCATTACATGCTAAGTATGGATTGAAACGAGTGGTTAATGCCAGTGGCCGCATGAGCATTCTCGGAGTATCTGCACCAACGGATACCGTGATGGAAGCGATGCGGATCGGTGGTCAGAGTTACGTGGAGATCGCAGATCTGGTAGACAAAGCCGGCGATTACATGGCGCGCATACTCGGTTCGGAGGCAGCGGTTGTTGTCAATTCCGCTTCCAGCGGTATCGCATTATCCGTAGCAGCCGTTGTAACCGAGGGCAATCGCAGACGCAGTGATCGGCTGCATCAGGAGCCGATTGCCAAGAACGAAATCATCATGTTCAAGGGACACAATGTGCAGTATGGAGCTCCCGTTGAAACGATGGTTTACCTCGGAGGAGGTAAGGTTGTTGAGGTGGGTTATGCCAACGAAGGGCGCAAGGAACATATCGCCGAAGCGATTCATGAGCGCACCGCTGCTATCTTGTATGTGAAATCACATCACTGCGTGCAGAAAAATATGATTTCGGTGGAAGAGGCAGCTGAAGTCGCCAAGGCTCACGGGCTTCCGCTGATCGTGGATGCGGCGGCTGAAGAGGATATCCAGAAGTATGTGAAATACGGTGATCTGGCTATATACAGCGGCTCCAAAGCCATTGAGGGTCCAACCTCCGGCATCGTAGGCGGCAAGCGGCAATACGTGGAGTGGGTGAAGGCGCAGCTGCAAGGCATTGGGCGAAGCATGAAGGTAGGCAAGGAAACCACGTTTGGATTGCTCCAGGCGCTGGATGAGTACATGGTGAAGGAAGACAAGAGTGAACAGGAGAAGGCTGCACTCGAGGAAATGAAGTCCTTATCGGATTTGCCGGGCATTGAGGTTACCATCGTGCAGGATGAGGCAGGCCGCTCCATCTTCCGGGGACGTGTGAAAGTAGGCGAAGAAGCTGCGGGAGTCAGCGCCAAATCGATGAACGATCAACTTCGCGAGGGCGATATCGCCGTATACACAAGGGATTACGGTGTGCGGCAGGGGTATTTTGACATCGATCCACGCTCGCTTTCCGGCGATGATTTGCAAGTCATTATAACAAGAATACAGCAGATTGCAGGGGGAAACTAAAATGGCCAATATGGAGAAACGTCTTTACAGAAACCGCGCAGCACTGAATGTGCTTGCAGGCAGCATCCAGAATGCAAAGGAAATATTCGAAGCAGCGGAAGGACATGTGGTGGTCGGTGTGTTGTCGAAGAACTATCCGAACGTGCAAGAGGCCATTATCGCGATGAAGGAGTACGGTGCTGTTATTGAAGATGCCGTGTCTATCGGACTTGGAGCAGGGGATAACCGGCAAGCGGCAGTCGTAGCAGAGATCGTGAAGGGCTATCCAGGCACGCATATCAATCAGGTATTCCCTGCCGTTGGCGCTACCCGTGCTAACTTGGGGGGAGAGGAAAGCTGGATAAACAGCCTTGTGTCCCCTTCGGGTCAGGTGGGCTACGTGAACATATCTACCGGCCCGGTGAGCGCTGCCGGAACGGATGCGGCCATCGTTCCTATTAAAGCCGCTATTGCGCTTGTGCGCGATATGGGAGGCAATGCACTGAAATATTTCCCGATGCAGGGGCTGAAGCTGGAGGATGAATACCGCGCGGTAGCGAAGGCATGTGCAGAGGAAGGTTTTGCGCTCGAGCCGACTGGCGGCATCGATAAAGAGAATTTTGAAGCGATTGTACGGATTGCTTTGGAAGCGGGAGTACAGCAGGTTATTCCTCACGTATATTCCTCCATCATCGATTCAACCAGCGGCGATACCATCATCAGTGATGTTCGGGAACTGCATCAAAAGTTAAAAGCGCTGGTTGACCAATATGCCTAAGAGAATCGCTGCCTATGGCGAAGTGATGATGCGGCTGCAAGTACCAGGGTATGCATCTTTGGCTCAGGAGAGCCATTTGAATTACTCCTTCTCGGGCACCGGTGTCAATATCGCATCGGCCATCGCCAGATTCGGTCATACTGGATTTCTGGTCAGCACGCTGCCGGATAACCCGCTTGGTGAAGCGGCGATCTCATACCTGCGCAAGCTTGGTATTGGCACATCGCTGATTAGCCGGGGAGGCAAATACGTGGGCATGTATTTCCTGGAGAACGGCTTCGGTGTGCGGCCCGGACGTGTCACGTACACGGATCGGCTGGGCAGCAGTTTTAATACGGCAGCGGATGAGATGTACGATTTCGGGGCGATTGCCGAAAGCGTGGATATGATACACTTTTGCGGCATTACCCTCTCGATGAACGACACGGTGCGGGGGCAGATGAAGACGTTGGCCAGGGAAGTTAAGGCAAGAGGCGGTACGGTTGTGTTCGATTGCAACTATCGTCCCTCTTTATGGGGTGCGGACCGCTACGATTTTGCCAAGCCGCATTATGAGGAAATGCTGTCATTGGCGGACATTGTTTTTATGAACGAGAAAGACGCTCTCTATATTCTCGGCATGGAGACGACGTGTGAAGACCGGAACGAGCAGCTGCAGGAGTTGATTCCGCAGGTAGCCGCGAAGTATAATATTACGGTTGCGTCGGGGACCCACCGCAAGATCAACGGGGATAATACCCATTCCCTGCGAGGATATCTATACACGGACGGAGTCTTTTATTTTTCCCAAACATTGACGTTCTCCGTTCATGACCGTATCGGAGCAGGCGACGCCTATGCCAGTGGTGTGCTTCACGGAATTTCAGAGGGATATGAACCGGGACGGACGGTTGATTTTGCCGCCGCTGCCGCGATGCTTGCCCATACCGTAACGGGAGATACGCCGACGGCGAATGAACGCGAAGTCCTTCAGGCGATGAGTCAGCATATGTCTGATGTGGAAAGGTAGGAGGAAGTATGTCGATCACGCGGAAGAACGGTCCATTATATCTGCAAATCAAGAAGATCATTAAAGATCGGATTCTGCATGGGGTTTACCCACTTGGTGCCCATATTCCTTCCGAGCCGCAGCTGGAGCAGGAATTCAATGTCAGCAAAATGACAGTTCGTAATGCCATCCAGGAGCTGTATCAGGAGGGATATGTAGAGAAACGGAGCGGAGTGGGAACGATTGTGACCCGGAACACCTCCTTTTCCAAACTTTCCAAGGGCAAGCTGTTTACGGAGATTTTGGTTGAAGAAGGACACCAGATTCGGAAGCGCCACCTGAAGACGGAATGGGTGCATAACGAGCCTGATAGTGAATTATACTTGAAATTCGGCGAACGATGCCTGCTTATTGAACGGTTGTATTTGCTCGACGGGAACCCTTATATTTACTATACACATTATGTGTCAGCCCAAGTGGATATGGGGGAGGAGTTCGATACCAACGAACTGCTATCCCTGTATGATCGTATTGAGGAGAGTCAAATTACGTTGGAGAATTTCCGGGATCGCTTTCTGGCGACCGTAGCCGATGATGAGATTGCACCGCTGCTTGAAGTAAGTGCAGGCGCACCGCTGCTCAAGCGGTTGAGATCCTCGTACGACGGAGCGGGCAGCATGATTGAATATAGCATCGGTTATTATAATACGGAATTACAGCATTATTTGATTAGTTATGATGTTTGATGGCGTGAATTTATAGATGGTGATGAAGAAGTGGCCCTTAAACCGGTGTTTATCGGAAATGGAGGCTGCTTCTTTTTTTTGCCGCCATATTGAATGGATCTTCAGAAAAAGGCTATAAGGGTTCGAATTAGTGGGTACAATAAGAATAAATGGACTGCAGGATGAATTCGCTAAGACCCTCTTGGCAAAATGAAAAAATGTGCTATAATGAGATTAAAGTCAAAGAAAGTCAAAGTCAACGAGAGGGTTCGCTGATTTTGATTATGGTTAAACCAAGTATAAGCAAGGCTCTGTGCGGACGTGTAAGATCACTATCCGTCTTAACGTTTCAAACAGTGGAGGATGAACAGACCATGCGTAATATCTCTGATATTATCGAACAATACCTGAAGAGCATACTGCAGGAAAGTCCGGAAGGCACCGTTGAAATTCAGCGTAACGATCTGGCAGAGCAATTTTCTTGCGTTCCTTCCCAGATTAATTACGTCATCAGTACACGGTTTACCTTGGAGAAGGGCTTTCTCGTGGAAAGCAAGCGCGGCGGGGGCGGTTACATACGCATCCAGCGTATTGAGCTTCCTCAGCATACTGCACTCCAGCAGCATCTTCATCATACAATCGGCAGCATGATTGATCAGACGGTAGCGGAAGGGCTGATCTATCAGCTGGAGGAATCCCGGTTTTTGACGAGGCGGGAGGCCAGTCTGATGCGGGCCGCCATTTCAAGGGAATGCCTGAATGTGAAGCTTCCTTATCGGGATGAGCTGCGTGCAAGGATTATGAAGGCGATGCTTATTTCTTTATTAGGTAAGTGAGTCTGTGTAAGGAGGCATTGGATATGGTATGCCAAGAATGCGGTAAACGGCCAGCGACACTTCATTTCACCAAAATTGTGAACGGGGAAAAAACAGAGTTTCATTTTTGCGAAACTTGTGCCCGCGAAAAAGGGGAATTGATCCCCGGTACGTCGAATGGTTTTTCTATACACAGTTTGCTGTCGGGTCTCCTGGATCTGGATCCTTCAGGCAAGGGCCAGACTCCCGGTGCCAAAATGGCTCAGACGCTGCAATGTGAAGAATGCGGTATGACGTATTCGCAGTTCAGCAAGCTTGGCCGATTCGGCTGCAGCTCGTGTTATAAATATTTCTCGGATCGATTGGATCCGTTGTTCAAGCGAGTCCATGGCGGTACATCCCATGTTGGCAAGGTGCCGAAGCGCACAGGGGGTCGTATTCAGATCAAACGCCAAATCGACGAGCTTAAGAAAGAACTTCAATTCCGGATTGTGCAGGAGGAATTCGAAACCGCCGCCGAGATCCGGGACCAGATCCGTGAGCTGGAGAAGAATATCGCTCAGGGATAAGATCTAATGAGTATGCACTTTAGTAGGAGGAATGCGTGATGTCTAATCTCCGGTTTACCGATACGGCGCTCAGCGAGTGGATGCGCGGAACCGGTCAGGATTCCGACATTGTCATCAGCACCCGTGTCAGGGTGGCGCGAAATCTGCAGCATCTTCCTTTCCCGCTGCTGGCAACGGATCAGCAGTCAGGAGAAGTGCTAGAGCGCCTGACCCGTGTGTTAAATGATAAGGAAGATTTGCAGGATTTTGGGGATTTGCATGTAATTAAATTAAGTGAGATTGATGAGCTGGATAAGAAGGTTCTCGTTGAGAAGCATCTGATCAGTCCCAATCTGGCGAATGAATCCCGTAATGGTGCAGTCATCCTTACCGAAGATGAGTCCGTCAGCATTATGATCAATGAAGAGGATCATCTACGCATACAGTGCTTATATCCCGGATTTCAGGTTCGGGAGGCATGGGAACGTGCCACTGCGCTGGATGATGTTTTTGAATCCGAAATCGATTATGCGTTTGATGACAAACGAGGGTATCTCACAAGCTGTCCGACGAATGTCGGTACCGGTCTTCGGGCCTCTGTCATGATGCATCTGCCGGCTCTCGTTATGACGCAGCAGATCAATCGAATTCTTTCGGCTGTATCGCAGGTGGGTCTGACCGTAAGAGGAATTTATGGTGAAGGCAGCGAAGCATTAGGCAACCTGTTTCAAATCTCGAATCAGATAACGCTCGGTCAAACCGAGGCGGAGATCATCGAGAATCTTCACAGCGTCGCCCTGCAGATCATCGAGCATGAGAAGAATGCCAGAGCACGGCTCTTGGGTGACTCCAAGCTCCGTATTACGGACCGGGTGATGCGTTCTTACGGCATACTGTCCTACGCGGCAGTAATGGATTCCAAGGAAGCAGCCCAACGCTTGTCCGACGTTCGACTTGGGGTGGATCTCGGCCTTCTGGAAGGTCCGGAAATTCCGGTAATGAATGAGCTGAATGTGAAGACACAGCCGGGTTTTCTGCAAAAAACCTTTGGAGAGGGCATGCATCCTTCCGAACGAGATATGTACAGGGCTAAACTCATCAGAGAAACATTAGGTAACCATTAAGGATTGATTCTCGTTTTACTAATGGATGAACGGAAACGTCGCAATAACTGGCGATACACCGAAATCCGCGAGGTTAAATATATTAATTGAAACGTGGAGGTGCAATACTATGATGTTTGGCAGATTTACGGAACGTGCACAAAAGGTGCTTGCATTGGCTCAGGAAGAAGCGGTACGTCTGGGTCACAACAATATCGGCACAGAACATATCCTGCTTGGACTTATTCGTGAAGGAGACGGCATTGCAGCCAAAGCGCTGATCGGACTTGGACTGGGTCTGGAGAAAATCCAGGACGAAGTGGAGACTTTAATCGGACGCGGACAGGAGCAGCCAACTAACATTGCTTATACGCCTAGAGCGAAAAAAGTAATTGAGCTCTCCATGGACGAAGCCCGAAAGCTCGGTCACACGTATGTGGGTACGGAGCACATTTTACTGGGACTGATTCGTGAGGGTGAAGGGGTTGCAGCACGCGTGCTGAACAACCTGGGCATCAGCCTGAACAAAGCCCGTCAGCAGGTTCTGCAGCTTCTTGGCAGCAGCGAGGCGGTATCCAGCCATCACGGTACGCCGCAGAACGTGAGCACGCCTACGCTGGACAGTCTTGCTCGTGACCTGACCGCCATTGCCAAAGAAGGCAACCTCGATCCGGTCATTGGCCGCAGCAAGGAAATTGAGCGCGTCATCCAGGTGCTGAGCCGTCGTACGAAGAACAACCCCGTATTGATTGGTGAGCCTGGAGTAGGTAAAACCGCCATTGCCGAAGGTTTAGCACAGCGCATCATTAACAATGAGATTCCGGAGACGCTGCGCGATAAGCGCGTTATGACGCTCGATATGGGTTCTGTTGTAGCGGGTACGAAATACCGCGGCGAGTTTGAGGATCGTCTGAAGAAAATCATGGATGAGATTCGCCAAGCCGGCAACATCGTTCTGTTCATTGATGAGCTGCATACCCTGATTGGTGCAGGCGGAGCAGAAGGAGCGATTGACGCTTCCAACATCCTTAAGCCTTCATTGGCACGCGGTGAGCTTCAGTGCATCGGGGCAACCACACTGGACGAATACCGTAAATATATTGAAAAAGATGCTGCCCTTGAGCGCCGGTTCCAGCCGATTACGGTTGACCAACCATCGCCTGAGGAAGCCATTCAGATTCTGTATGGACTGCGTGACCGTTACGAAGCGCATCACCGTGTGAAGATTACGGATGAAGCGATAGAGCAGGCAGTGAAATTGTCTGACCGCTATATCACCGACCGTTTCCTGCCGGATAAAGCAATTGATCTGATCGATGAGGCCGGTTCGAAAGTTCGCCTTCATACGTATACTATACCGCCAAATCTGAAGGATCAGGAAGCACATCTGGAGGATATCCGCAAAGAGAAGGACGCAGCAGTCCAAAGCCAGGAATTCGAGAAAGCAGCCGCACTGCGCGATACGGAGCAAAAGCTGCGTGAAGAACTCGAAATCACGAAGAACCAATGGAAAGAGAAGCAAGGCCGTACCGATTCCGAAGTGACTCCAGAGGATATCGCCGATGTGGTGGCCAACTGGACCGGTATTCCTGTGAATAAACTGAAGGAAGAAGAGACCGAGCGTCTTCTGAATCTGGAAGAAATTCTGCACAGCCGTGTCATCGGCCAAGAGGAAGCTGTAAAAGCAGTCAGCCGTGCGGTTCGCCGGGCACGTGCAGGACTGAAAGATCCGAAGCGCCCAATGGGCTCCTTCATCTTCCTCGGTCCTACCGGGGTAGGTAAAACCGAGCTGGCACGCGCGCTTGCAGAAGCGATGTTCGGTGATGAGAATGCGGTCGTGCGGATCGATATGTCCGAGTATATGGAGAAACACTCCACGTCACGTCTCGTCGGGGCGCCTCCGGGATATGTCGGCTATGAAGAGGGCGGCCAGTTGACCGAGAAGGTTCGCCGCAAGCCGTATTCCGTTGTTCTTCTCGACGAAATTGAGAAGGCGCATCCTGAGGTATTTAACATTCTGCTTCAGGTACTGGAAGATGGTCGTCTGACTGATTCGAAAGGCCGTGTGGTGGACTTCCGGAACACGCTGATCATCCTGACGTCCAACGTGGGTGCAGAAGCGATTAAGAAGAACTCGACGCTGGGCTTTACCGCTGTGAGTGATTCAGGCCGCGATTATAACAACATGAAGGGCAAAGTGATGGATGAGCTCAAGAAGAGCTTCCGTCCAGAATTCCTGAACCGGATCGATGAGATCATTGTGTTCCACTCTCTGGAAGAGAAACACATTGCCGAAATCGTGACATTGATGTCCGATGAGCTGCGCAAGCGTCTGCTTGAGTTCGAGGTTCAATTCGAGCTTACAGACAAAGCGAAGACCTTCATTGCGAAGGAAGGCTACGATCCTGCCTTCGGTGCCCGTCCATTACGCCGGGCTATCCAGAAGCATATCGAGGATCGTCTCTCCGAAGAGCTGCTGAGAGGCAACATTACCAAAGGTGATTCGCTCATCATTGATGAGGCGAACGGCGAACTGGTTGTGAACAAGAACGAGAGCGTTACGGCCGCATCGGCTGAAACGGAATAAGTTGGAACAACAACACCCCGCTGGAGTTAAAATCCGGCGGGGATTTTGTTTTTTAATATTGGGCTGTTTTATATCGGCGGCAAAAAGACATATCGCGAAGGAAGCCGGCCTCATGTATCAACCCAGCGAAGAGAACGGAATCGTTCTGTAGAAGCGACAGCGATCGTAAGAACGATCCGGCAGCGAAGAGGACATGTATGGTTTACATGTACTTATGTTTGTTATTAAATTGCAGCAAAAAATAACGCTGATTCTCCTTCAACCCTTCAAATTTGAAACAAATCCATCTCAAGCCGCGTAAAGTTTCTGATTAGCCTTTACGTTGAATTATAAGAAATGGTAAACTTTGAGTAATGCCTGATTTTGCAGGGTTTTACGGAATCCGACAAAAGATGTGCGACATAAAGGAGACTCACATGGCAAAAACTAAGACGAAATTTTTCTGTACCGAATGCGGCTATGAAGCGCCCAAATGGTTCGGAAAATGTCCGGGCTGCCAATCATGGAATTCCATGGTAGAAGAGACCGAGACGGTAATCAAGACGCAGGGGATGAATTCCCCTCTTTTTCATAGTAAAGAAAAACCCCTTTCGATCATAAATATAGAAAGCGGCAAAGAACCCAGAATCCAGACGGGCATTGCGGAATTGAACCGTGTGCTGGGCGGCGGGCTTGTCCCGGGCTCGCTCGTGTTGGTTGGCGGCGATCCCGGCATCGGCAAATCCACGCTGCTTCTGCAAGCCTCCAACCGATTGGCTCAGAACGGCGTCCGCGTTCTGTATATTTCCGGTGAAGAATCGGTACGTCAGACGAAGCTGCGCGCTGACCGGCTCGGTGCATTGTCTCCAGAGCTGTTTGTCCTCTGCGAAACCAATCTGGAATCGATTGAGGAGGCCATTGAGAGCGTACAGCCCGGTTTTGTTGTCATCGATTCCATTCAAACCGTGTATTTGCCGGAGGTAACAAGCGCGCCGGGCAGCGTCTCCCAAGTTCGGGAGTGCACCGCCCGCTTTATGCGGCTGGCTAAGGTGAAGGGCATCGCTACGGTTCTTGTTGGTCATGTGACCAAGGAAGGCGCCATTGCAGGTCCTAGGATGCTGGAGCACATGGTGGACTGTGTGCTTTATTTTGAAGGAGAGCGTCACCATACTTACCGTTTGCTTCGTGCGGTGAAAAATCGTTTCGGTTCGACGAATGAAATTGGCATATTTGAGATGGGTGAGGATGGGCTGCGCGAAGTCGGCAATCCATCGGAACTATTTTTATCTGAACGACCATTAGGCGTAGCCGGTTCGACAGTTGTTGCAAGCATGGAGGGAACCCGCCCGGTTCTTGTCGAACTGCAGGCACTCATTTCTACGACCCATTTTCCATCACCACGTCGAATGGGCACCGGTGTGGATCATCACCGAATGAATTTAATCATTGCTGTGCTTGAAAAAAGGATGGGCATGTTCCTGCAAACACAGGATGCCTACCTGAATGTTGCCGGTGGCGTTAAGCTCGATGAACCTGCGGTGGACTTGGCAATAGCGGTCAGCATTGCATCCAGCTTCCGTGATATTCCGACCAAGCCGTATGATGTCATTTTTGGCGAGGTTGGCCTGACCGGCGAAGTTCGTGCCGTTTCAAGAGCAGAACAAAGGGTAAGAGAAGCGGAGAAGCTGGGTTTCAAGCGCGTACTCATGCCTGAGAAAAGTTTGAAGGGATGGAAGCATCCCAAAGGAATACAAATCATAGGAGTAAACACTGTTGCAGATGCATTAGCGGTTGCGTTAGATTAGGGGGCATACGAAGGTGAAAGAAACGAGCCAACTGGACAAAATGAATGATTTGCTGAAGCTGGTAGCACCGGGAACGCCGTTTCGCGACGGGCTGGAGAACGTGCTTCGGGCAAAGACGGGCGCCCTGATCGTTGTGGGTTACAGCCCGGAAGTAATGGAAGTTGTCGACGGCGGCTTCTCCATAAACTGCGATTTTTCGCCAAACTATTTATACGAGCTGGCCAAGATGGATGGCGCCATCATCTTAAGCGAAGACCTGAAACGGATTTTGTATGCCAATACCCAGTTGATCCCTGATTCCTCGATCTCTTCCATCGAGACAGGGATACGGCACAGAACGGCAGAGCGGGTAGCGAAACAGACGGGTAAGCTGGTGGTGTCCATTTCCCAGCGCCGTAACATTATTACGCTGTACCAAGGATCTTTGAGGTATGCGCTGAAGGAAATCGGCGTAATATTAACCAAAGCCAATCAAGCGATACAGACATTGGAGCGATACAGAGTGGTGCTTAATCAATCGCTCACGAACCTCTCTGCCTCCGAATTTGAAGAGCTGGTGACCATTCCGGAAGTTGTTAATGTCATCCAGCGCGTGGAGATGGTGCTTCGCATCAAGAAGGAAATCAAGCGTTATATTAACGAGCTCGGCAACGAAGGGCGTTTGATTAGCATGCAGATGGATGAGCTTGTGAGCAATATGGAGGAAGAGGCTTGGCTGCTATATGCAGACTACGCCCGGGAGTACAGCGAGGAGAAAATCCGCGAGATCATACTGGCGCTCAAGCGTTCGACGGATGAGGAGCTGCTGGACATTCACCATATTGTGAGGCTTTTGGGATACCCGGCTTCTGCCGCTGCTTCCGAAGAAGAGATCCTGCCGCGCGGTTACCGCATTTTGAACAAAATCCCACGCCTTCCGAACGTGATCATTCGCAATTTGGTGGATCAGTTCCATGACTTATCCAGCATTATGTCGGCATCGATTCACGAGCTTGATGAAGTGGACGGGATTGGTGAAGTACGTGCACGCACCATAAAAGAGGGCTTGAAAAGATTGCAGGAACAAGTATTCATTGACAGACAAATCTAAAAGCCCTACAATCGATGTTCGAACGTACAATTAACGAGGTGAATATAAAAATGACGAAATCAATTCCGAACATGTTTACTTTAGGTAATCTGTTTCTCGGAATGATTGGTATCATCTTGGCGACAGAAGGTCGAACGAGTATGGCCGCCATTATGATTATCATTGCCATGCTCCTTGACGGACTGGACGGTCGGGTAGCTCGAGCATTGAATGCCCAGAGTGAATTCGGTAAAGAACTTGACTCATTATCAGATGTAATTTCCTTTGGCGTAGCTCCAGCACTTATCATGTATACCGTAGCGTTTACGGATATCAATACAGCTCTGGCTTGGACAGTAACCGCGATATTTCCGATGTGCGGCGCATTACGGCTTGCACGGTTCAACGTTCGTCCAGGAATACCGGGATATTTTATCGGCCTGCCAATCCCCGCAGCGGGAGGCGTGCTTGCAACACTGGCTTTATTCCATGAAGAGATTACAGCTCCTTATATGATATTTGCCATTTTACTTCTTTCCTATCTCATGGTTAGCGCAGTCAAGTACCCGAACTTCAAGAAGATTGGCATTCCGAAAACAGCAATTAAATTTACACCCTTTGTTATCGTAGGTGCAGTCATGGTTGCCGTGTTCTTTCCGGAACAAACCTCCATGCTCATATTCGTACCCTTGGTACTATATGCAGGGTATGGTTTGCAGCAGAATTTCCGCAGATTGACTCGCAAAAACCGACGACGCAAGAAGGATGACCACAAATCGGATGAGGCTTATCAGTCCTCTGACCGATAAGCAGCATAACTCACGGGCTGACATAAACCCAAAATAAAAAGCATTTATTTCCCTGCTTAGGCAGCGAGATAAATGCTTTTTTTGTATCCATGTATGACCTTGCCGCCATAACCGTTTGGAATGCCAACGGCTTTACGACAGGTTAAACAGACCCAATGTGGAACATTTCTGAGACTCCTTCACAACAACCTCATCCAGCTGGATGTCCAGAAGATTCGCAAGGGCAGACATATAAAATATGTTGCGGCCAAGCTCGGAGCTCACCGCTTCACGGCAGTTCTCGCACAGATGACCTTCGACGTGGGTGCCTGCCAATTCCCGGGCCGATTCGAGATCAGAGCCGATATCGAAGCTTTGCTTCGTGGCATGAAGCTCGATGCATCCGCACTCTGTGATGGCTTTGGTGACGGCACGGTTGACAGAAGCATTGCTTTGACCATTTTTAGACAGAACATCCAAGAGACTGCGGTGACGGAGCAACAATTCGGAAACTTGATCCTGAAAAGCCTGTAGACTGGGAGCACTCATTTATACATCCACCTCGATATTATGAATTGAGTTCATTATATTCCACTACTTCAGCCGATTTCAACCAATTTCAGGTGCCCGAAGGCAGTCAATTCCAATTGTGAGGTTGGTGTTAGCATACATCAAAGCCTGACGGGGGTAGGCTGGACCGTACAACAGGTGAGGTGAAAAATCCATCAATAAAAATATTAAACGAGGCACTTTCAGGGAAGTTAGATCGCATACAGCGGAAGTTTTTCTTAAAAAAAGATGACCTGGCACGATTACGACTTTATAAATTGGACCATACTGGAAAATAGAAGCAACGATATTCAGGTATAAAAAGGAGGTGTGCGGAAGCTCATGTTAAAAAAAGCTATTTTAGCATTTACGGTATTATGCGGTGCGTGGGGCGGGTATACGTTATATCATACAATGGAACGGTCTTTTCCAGGGCTCTCGCCTATTTTTGGACAAGGAATACTGGCAGCGGGAAGCGGAGCCTTCGCGGTGCTTGGTGGATTATTGTTTGGCATGATCGGTGTTCTTTCGGCTGATCGGGTATCGAGATGGCTGCACAGCTTGATCTCCTCGTTCTCCCGGATTCCGATGAATGAACTGGCCGCTGGAACGGCTGGATTGCTGGGCGGCTTACTGTTGTCCCTATTGCTCTCACCCGGGTTGTCCCTGCTAGGAGAAGCTGGGCAGCTGCTGCAGGTCGGGATTACACTGCTCGGCGGGTACATCGGACTGCGGATTGGACTGGAGAAGAAGGATGAACTGGCTTCCTTATGGATGTCGGGCAAGTGGAGCCAAGCCCCTGAGCCGGAAGGAAGACGCGTTGAGGAGCACAAGATATTGGATACAAGTGTCATCATCGACGGGAGAATCGCAGATATATGCAAAACCGGATTTATCGAAGGGACCATTGTGATTCCTGAGTTTGTTCTGGAGGAGCTTCAGCATATTGCGGATTCCTCGGACCTTCTTAAACGCAACCGCGGCCGGCGTGGACTTGATATTTTGAACAAAATCCAGAAAGAGCTGGATGTAAAGGTGCTCATTTATGAAGGCGACTTTGAGGAGATATCCGAAGTCGACAGCAAGCTGGTTAAGCTCGCCAAGGTGCTTCAGGGCAAAGTAGTCACGAATGATTTCAACTTGAATAAGGTTTGTGAGCTGCAGGGCGTGTCGGTGCTGAACATAAATGATTTGGCCAATGCAGTCAAGCCGGTGGTTCTGCCCGGGGAGGAAATTCTGGTCCAGATTATCAAGGACGGCAAGGAGCATGGTCAAGGCGTTGCTTATTTGGATGATGGCACGATGATCGTTGTGGAAGGCGGACGTGAGTATATCGGCACAATGATGGAAGTGCTTGTCACCAGTGTACTGCAAACCTCAGCGGGCCGGATGATCTTCGCTAAACCGAAACTGTTGGAAAAAGCCCAGTAAACGGGGTATGATGGGGATATACATATCCGTTCTCCGTCAGTCTGACGTGAAGGGTGAAGACAGGAGTTTTGTGCATGTTGAACGACTTCGGCGCCGTTATTGTGGCGGCGGGTAAGGGAACGAGAATGGGAACCCGGGAGAGCAAGCAATACCTGGCACTGGGTGGAAAGCCCATCATCGTTCATACACTGGAAGTATTCAGCCGGATACCCTGGCTGCAGGAGATCGTGCTTGTTACGGGACCGGAGGATGTTTCGCGCTGCCAATCCTGGGTTCATGAGTACGGACTGGACAAGGTGTCCGCTGTAATTCCTGGCGGTAGCGAGAGGCAGCAATCGGTATACCAAGGTATCAAGCAAATCTCGTCAGAGTGGGTAATGATACATGACGGCGTCAGGCCGTTTGTAACACTAGAGGAAATTGAATCCTGCCGCGATGCGGCAATCCGTGAAGGCGCCTCGGTACTTGGGGTGCCTGTGAAGGATACGATTAAGCAGGTGAACGGTCAGGGGCTGATAACAGGTACCCCGGACCGTCAAAGTCTGTGGGCCGTCCAGACCCCACAGGCTTTTCGTCTTTCCGACCTGCTGTCAGCCCATGAGGCTGCAGCCAAGGAAGAGTTTACAGGGACCGACGACGCCATGCTGATGGAGCGTGCAGGACATTCGGTCATCGTGGTAGAGGGGAAATACAGCAATATCAAGATCACCACACCGGAGGATCTGGAGTATGCGGCTTTTTTACAGAAACGCAAGGGAGAGGACAAGGAATGATTCGAGTGGGACAGGGGTTTGACGTACATCAACTGGTGGAAGGAAGACCGTGTATTATCGGGGGGGTCACCATTCCTTATGAGAAAGGGCTGCTGGGACACTCCGACGCAGACGTACTGCTGCATGCGGTGACGGACGCGATTTTGGGAGCGCTTGGGCTTGGCGACATTGGGCGCCATTTTCCCGATAATGATCCGGCTTTTAAAGACGCGGACAGCCTGAAGCTTTTGGAGCAGGTATGGGCCATGGCCAAAGAGCGCGGTTATACGCTGGGAAATATCGATTCCACGATTATTGCCCAGAAGCCGAAGATGGCACCTTACATCCCGCAAATGGCGGAAGTGATCGCCAAAGCGCTGGATGCTGAGGTGGATCAGGTAAATGTGAAGGCCACCACAACCGAGCAGCTCGGGTTTACCGGCAGGGGTGAGGGAATCGCGGCACAATCGGTTGTCTGCCTTGTGAAAGGTATGCTATCCTCTTAAAGGACGCGTTCAAATCAGAGCAGATATGGAACGAATGCTTGAAGGAAATCTTTGAAGAATTAGGGAAGCGGAGGGGTTACAATGACCGGAGAAGTCCGCGTGCGTTATGCACCGAGTCCAACGGGACATTTACATATCGGCAATGCCAGAACGGCATTATTCAATTATTTATTCGCCCGCAAGAATAACGGGAAATTTATTATTCGCATCGAGGATACAGACGTAAAGCGCAACGTAGAAGGCGGAGAGCAAAGCCAGTTGAAATATTTGAAGTGGCTGGGCATGGATTGGGATGAAAGCGTGGATGTCGGAGGCGAGTA
Organism: Paenibacillus sp. LBL; assembly: GCF_029893715.1. Taxonomy (NCBI): domain Bacteria; kingdom Bacillati; phylum Bacillota; class Bacilli; order Caryophanales; family Paenibacillaceae; genus Paenibacillus; species Paenibacillus sp. LBL. The sequence continues at coordinate 22,622 of NZ_JARXYU010000023.1, forward strand.
TGGACCGTATCGCCAAACCGAACGTCTTGATATTTATAAGGAATATTGGCAGGACCTTTTGGATCGTGGGCTAGCTTACCGCTGCTACTGCACAGAGGAAGAACTTGAGCAGGAGCGGGAAGAGCAGATGGCTCGTGGGGAGACGCCTCGTTACTCTGGGAAACACCGGGATTTGACGGAAGAGCAGCGTCAGGCGCTTGAGGCTGAAGGGCGTGTAGCAAGCATTCGTTTTCGCGTTCCAGAGGAACGTATCTACACCTTCGATGATATGGTGAAGGGTACGATTTCTTTTAACAGCAAAGAGACGGGCGACTTCGTCATTGTCAAAAAGGATGGTATTCCTACCTACAATTTCGCGGTAGCACTCGATGATCACCTGATGAAGATCAGTCACGTGCTCCGCGGAGAGGATCATATCTCCAACACGCCGCGTCAGTTGATGATCTATGAAGCCTTCGGCTGGGAGCCGCCGCAATTCGGGCATATGACCCTGATTGTGGGCGACGATCACAAGAAGCTGAGCAAGCGTAACGAATCGATCATTCAATTCATTGAGCAGTATGATCAGCTCGGTTATTTACCTGAAGCACTGTTTAATTTCATCTCGCTGCTCGGCTGGTCTCCAGAAGGGGAAGAGGAAGTATACTCGCAAGAGCAGTTGATCTCGATCTTTGATGAGCATCGGTTGTCCAAGAGCCCTGCGGTATTCGACACCAACAAGCTGGCTCATATGAACAACACCTACATCAAGAATGCGGATCCTGATCGGATTGCTGATTTGGCCATTCCGCATCTGCAGAAAGCGAGCCGCTTGCCGTTCGAGCTTAACTCCGAGCAGGAGGAATGGGCACGCGCGCTCGTGGCGCTGTATCAGGAGCAGATGAACGCGGCCTCAGACATCGTGGATCTGTCGGAAGTGTTCTTCCGGACGCATCTGGAGCTCGATGCAGAGGGCATCGAAGTGATGGGCGGCGAGCAGGTGCCTGCCGTATTGTCCGCATTCCTTGCGAAGATCGAGCAATCCGATGAGTTTAACGCTGCGAAGATTGCTGCTCTGATTAAGGAAGTACAGAAGGAGACGGGATTTAAGGGCAAGCAGCTCTTCATGCCGATCCGCGTTGCTCTGACTGGACAAACCCATGGCCGCGATCTGAACCAGACGATCTGGCTTCTTGGCAAGGATCGTGTGCTTGACCGGCTGCGCTCCCAAATCAAGGGCGCATAACCCAGGGTACGGCATTCTTGATAAACGTTCCTTGTCAGCCTGTATCTCATCAGTTATAATTACACCAAACTATAAGTGAAATATTCTTTGATCTAGGGTTTTATTAAATGGGGCATTTACTCATACAGGGAAGTAGCGGAGAGGACGGAATCGTGTTGTAGAAGCGAAGCGTTCGCCTTTGTTTTCGGATTTCAACTATGTAGATTTACGTTCAGGAAATCTGAAAACAGCAGCGATCGGAAGCACGATCCGTCAGCGCAGCGTCACTAGTGAGCAACGCGGTCATTTATGAAGCATTGATCAACAAAGATAAACGTATAAAAGCTACGATCAGGAGAAGTACGCGTAAAACAGGCACGTTCCAGAGAGGACAATCGGCAGAAGACAAGGACCACTTGAATCTGCCGGCTGAGAGTTGTCCCGTTGCCTGAAGCGGAAATGCACCTGTGAGCTGCATGGTTGAAGCGAACACAATCGTTAGATCATGCCGGTCGTCTGCCGTTAATGACATGAAGTGAATCGGTAGAATCCGTCCCGGACCAAGGGAGGATGCTTGTGCCGGTTCTAAGCAGAGTGGAACCGCGGTCTAGCGCCTCTGCAGCGATAAGCTGCAGGGGTGTTTTTTATTTTCAGGAATAACGATGGAGAGCAAGTTGCATGCGCGATTGGAAGAGGGGAAAGAGGGAGCGTTCATGTTTAAACAGATGAAATCGGATATTCGGACAGTGTTCGAGAATGACCCGGCTGCCCGGGGACTTTTTGAAGTGGTATTCACCTACTCGGGACTTCACGCCTTGTGGTCTCATCGGGTAGCTCATGCATTATTCAAGCGGCGATGGTATACGCTGGCCCGGATCATATCTCAGATCAGCCGGTTCATGACAGGGATCGAGATTCACCCGGGAGCCCGCATCGGGAATAGACTGTTTATAGACCATGGCATGGGGGTTGTCATTGGAGAGACCTGCGAGATCGGGGATGACGTGGTGATCTATCAAGGGGTTACCCTTGGCGGCACCGGGAAGGAAAAGGGCAAGCGTCATCCGACCATCGGCAACAATGTGGTCATCGGATCAGGAGCGAAAGTGCTAGGTTCCTTTACGATTGGAGATAACTGTAATATTGGTTCCAATGCAGTCGTATTACGACCGGTTCCGCCGAACAGCACCGTTGTGGGCAATCCGGGTAAAGTCGTGAAGCAGAATGGTGAGCGTGTGCGTGACCGGCTCGATCACACCAATCTTCCGGATCCGATTGTGGATACACTGCGTTCGATGCAGATGGAGATCGATCAGCTTCGGGCGGAATTGAATGAGGGCAAACAGAATAACAACAAAACCAGGGTCTCCGAGGCCGTAATCTCGTCGGTCAAAGAGGAATGAGTTTTTTTGGAATAAGCAGCAATGTACGTGAAGGAACAATAAGTGATGGAATGAAAGGACTGGGATGATACAATATGGCACTGCAAATCTATAACACGCTAACCCGTATGAAAGAAACGTTTGTCGCTCAGGAATCTGGGAAGGTCAAGATCTATGTGTGTGGTCCTACCGTGTACGATTATATCCATATTGGGAATGCGCGCCCGATGATTTTTTTCGACGTGGTTCGCGCTTACTTCGAGAATCAGGGCAATGACGTGAGTTATGTGGTGAACTTTACGGACGTAGATGACAAAATGATCCGCAAAGCCGAACAGACCGGCACCACCGTTCCGGAGGTAGCGGATAAGTTTATCCAGGCGTATTACGAGGATTTGGACGGTCTTGGCATACCGAGAGCCACGTTAAATCCGCGGGTAACGGACAATATGGAGAATATAATCGAATTTATCCAGGAGCTTGTGGATCGCGATTTTGCGTATGAGAACGGGGGGGACGTATTCTATCGCACTCGCAAGTTTGATGATTACGGCAAGTTGTCCCAGCAAAATCTGGATGAGCTGCAGTTCGGTATTCGGATTGAGGTCGATAAGCGGAAAGAAAACCCCGAGGATTTTGTTCTATGGAAAGCAGCCAAGCCGGGAGAAATCTACTGGAGCAGCCCATGGGGAGACGGTCGTCCAGGCTGGCATATTGAGTGCTCGGCGATGGCACGCCGTTATCTTGGGGATACGCTGGATATTCATGGCGGTGGGCAGGATTTGCAGTTCCCGCATCATGAATGCGAAGTTGCGCAGTCCGAGGCATTGACGGGTAAACCGCTCGCGAACTATTGGATGCATAATGGATATATCCGTATCAATAACGAAAAAATGTCGAAGTCGCTGGGTAATGGCGTATTGGTTAAGGAACTTCGCGAACAATATACGAAGGAAGCTGTGCGTTATTTCATGCTGTCTACCCATTACCGCAACCCGCTGAATTATAGCGATGAAGTGATGGACCAGGCACAGAACAGCGTGGAGCGTCTGGCTAATGCGGCAGCTAATATTGAACATCGCTTGAGCACGGCCATCGGTTCCAAAGACGACGAAGTGAGCCAGGAGGTTGCGGGTAAAATATCTGCGGTTCTTGGCGAATTTCATCAAAAAATGCAAGATGATTTCAATACGCCGGATGCAATCACAGCGATGTTCCAGTGGGCTAGCGAGGCGAATCAGCTGCTGAAGGAAGCTTCGATTCCTGCAGCCGACCTACATGAAGTGCTGCGTGCTTTTAACGAAATGAACGGCGTTCTTCGCATTGTCAATACCGGTACGGGCGATTTGCTGGACGAGGAGATTGAAGCCTTGATTGCTGAACGTATTGAAGCCCGGAAGAATAAAAACTGGGCGAGAGCCGATGAAATTCGCGACAAGCTGGCGGACGAAGGCATCGTGCTAGAAGATACGGCGCAAGGCATGCGCTGGCGGCGTAAATGAGCGGGGCCGAGTTTCATGACCCCGCAGCCGGTTGGTTTGACTTTCCGCCGTCGAAGCCGGCACGTCTGATTCCGCCGATCGTGCTTGCCTACATCGGAGATGCCATTTACGAGGTGGCTGTCCGGCAGTTCTTGATATCGAAGGCGAATCTTCGGCCTCATCACCTGCACCGCACAGCGACAGGATTCGTGTCGGCGAAAGCTCAGAGCCGGATATTGGCATTTCTTGATCCGGAGCTGACGGAGGAGGAGCGCGATGTGGTCCGGCAGGGACGCAATGCCAAATCAGGCAGCATACCGAAAAATGCCGATGTGCTGGAATATCGGCATGCAACGGCATTTGAGACGCTTGTTGGGTATTTATATTATACGGGAGAGCAAGACCGTCTGCGTGAGCTCATTGGAAAGAGCATAGAGTTTATCGAGGGGTCTGCTAAATAGATCGAAAGACATCAAATACCAGCAATGAAACGATACAGCCGGTATTTCCCGAAATTGGGCAGCTGGCTGATATGCAGGAGGAGACATATATGTTGCAAGAAGAGGAAGTAGTGGCTGGTAAGCATTCCGTAACGGAAGCGCTCAAATCAGGACGTACGATCAATAAAATATGGATTGCCGAGAATGCGCAGAAGCATTTAACGCTGCCCATTATTGCGGAAGCCAAAAAACTGGGCATTGTCATTCAGCACGTAGACAAGCGCAAGCTGGATCAGATGGTTCCGGGGGTTCAGCATCAGGGCGTGGTTGCCCAAGCGGCCCCTTATGCTTATGTGGAAGTGGAGGATCTGCTCAAGGTTGCGGAGGAAAAAGGGGAACCGCCTTTCCTGCTGCTTCTCGATGAAATCGAGGATCCTCATAACCTGGGCTCGATTTTGAGAACGGCCGACTGCACGGGGGCTCACGGTGTTGTACTGCCTAAGCGCCGATCCGCTCAGGTGACGGCCACCGTATCCAAAACATCGGCTGGTGCGGTAGAATACGTACCTGTAGCCAGGGTGACCAATCTGGGTCAGACGATTGACCAGCTGAAAGAAATGGGTGTCTGGGTGGTTGGCACCGTGGTTGATGCTGTTCAGGAATTGTACGATACTGAAGTATTTGACGGACCGGTCGCAATCGTAATCGGGAATGAAAGTAAAGGAATGGGGCGTCTGATCCGCGAAAAATGCGATGTGCTTGTGAAGCTGCCGATGGCTGGAAAGATCAATTCGCTTAACGCTTCGGTTGCCGCAGGTGTCGTTATGTACGAAGTTCTTCGCCGTCGCCGCCTTCAGGGTTAGCAATGATGGCCGATTGGCGGGATGTGCTGCTGGTCGATGGCTACAACATGATCGGCGGCTGGCCTTTTCTTGCGAAACTCGCCAATAGCAGCATGCAGGAAGCCCGGGATGTGCTGCTTGAGAAATTAGCGGAATATCAAGCGTATTCAGGCCTCAGAATCGTGGCGATTTTTGATGCTTACCGGGTTCCGGGCCTTGGGAAATCATACATCCAGGGTAAGGTACAGGTGTTTTTTACGAAAGAGAAGGAAACGGCCGATGAGTGCATTGAACGGCTTGTTGGAGAGTTTAGCCACCGTCGGCGTAAAATTTATGTGGCGACCAGTGATCTGATTGAACAGCATGTCATTTTTGCCCGGGGAGCGCTTCGGTTATCTGCCCGTGAGCTGCTGAATGAAGTGGAGCAGAGTGAGCGCGAAGTGAAGCAGAAAATTACGAAGGAGCAGACCAAGAGCAGGAATACACTTGACGGGAAGCTGCCGCCGGATGTGAGACAGATGTTTGAGCGCTGGCGAAGGGAATAGGACTGTTTTACACAATGGGGACGAAAATGCAGGCTCGTCTGAAGAATGGAAGAGTATATGAATCTACGAAATAGTTTACATTAAATGTTATTATCGGCCTATATTGGCTAGAACGTGGTTGACGGTCTAGTAGACATCATATATACTTGTCATATATTTCAAGCGAGTGACGGGCTACCGTGCGTTCCGGGCCGGAGGGATTCTATTGAGTGTGGACCTCAAGGAAGTCATGTTGTCAGGGTATGATGTGATAAGCGATGAAGACATTGTCGAGGCGGTCCGTGAGGGTGACAGCGGGGCGCTGGAGTATTTGATCAATAAATACCGGAATTTTGTACGTGCTAAAGCCCGTTCTTATTTTCTGATTGGTGCTGACCGGGAAGATATTGTCCAGGAAGGCATGATCGGGCTGTACAAGGCAATTCGTGATTTTAAAGGGGATAAGCTGTCCTCGTTCAAGGCCTTTGCCGAGCTCTGCATTACCAGACAGATTATTACGGCTATTAAGACCGCTACGAGACAGAAGCATATTCCGCTCAATTCGTATGTCTCATTGGACAAGCCTATTTACGATGAGGACTCCGACCGTACGCTGCTGGATGTCATTTGCGGCACAGCGGTAAGCGATCCGGAGGAACTAATCATCAATCAAGAGGAGTTTGTCGGCCTGGAAGACAAGATGTCAGAGATCTTAAGCGATCTGGAACGGAAAGTCCTGATGCTTTATCTGGACGGTCGATCCTATCAAGAGATTGCGGTGGATTTAAGGCGTCATGTGAAATCGATTGACAATGCCCTCCAGCGGGTAAAGCGAAAGCTTGAACGCTATTTGGAGGTCAGGGATAACTGAAACAACGTCGGATAAGAAGCAGAAGGCTCAAGTAGAGCCTTTTTTTAATTGTATTACAGTATTCATGATGGCCAGCTGGGAATCTTCGTATACTCTGCAGCCATTAGTCTTATGACGGGTGATATCATGTTATGATAATGTCAAAGATCTTCATTCTGCAAAATGTGTAATATTTGGTGTTTCATCTGTTAGAAGATTGAACATACTGGATATAGAATAAATGCTGTGCAGAATGGACAAAGACTGTGAAACGCCACAGTTTTTTACAGTGAGATGTTTACAATAAACCGGGGACCTATTCCCTGGCTTAGCTGGCAATGGCATTAATTGCAGCCCGCAATCAGAGAGAAAAAGGCTTGAAATGGCGCTACCCTTGTGATAAAGTGTTTTAGGTAGGCCTAAATTCGCGTGTTTTATGAATGGATCGTTGTTACAGTTTTTGGAACAACGGTTTTATTCATCTCGCAGAAATAACCGAGTTTCGATGAGAACAAGGTTGTTTCTACTAGGATCAATATCGATTCTTCTGAAAAGAAGGACGTCTTCGGGAGGTGCACATCATGCGGGTAATTATCACTTTGGCTTGTACAAGCTGCAAACAAAGAAACTACACAACCACCAAAAACAAGCGAAATCACCCCGACCGCATGGAGATGAAGAAATTTTGCAAGTTCTGTAACGAGCAAACTCCTCATCGCGAAACCAGATAGTTTTCTTTTGGAGGTGTAGTCGGCGTGAAACGTGGTTTCAAGTCTCTGTTTTCCTTTTTCTCTGAAAGCTGGGCGGAACTTAAAAAAGTTCGCTGGCCCAATCGTAAAGAACTGACGAACTATACTTTAATTGTTCTCGGCACCATTGTGTTTGTCACGATTTATTTTTGGGTTGTAGACATCGGTATTTCCGCTGTGATCGAAGCGATAATTTAGAAGGGTCCCAGGTGGCTTGATATGGAAAAAAGATGGTACGTAGTTCATACCTATTCTGGGTATGAGAATAAAGTCAAAGCCAATTTGGAAAAACGTGTCGAGTCTATGGGCATGGAGGACAAAATATTCCGCGTTCTTGTTCCGATGGAAGAAGAAATTGTAAACAAAGACGGCAAGAAAAAAACCGTCATGCGTAAAGTTTACCCGGGATATGTCTTGGTCGAAATGATTCAGACCGATGATTCTTGGTATGTTGTCCGCAATACACCAGGAGTGACCGGTTTTGTTGGTTCGACAGGGTCCGGTTCTAAACCGACGCCTTTGCTTCCAGAAGAAGTTGAACAGATTCTGAAGCATATGGGCATGGAAGAGCCGAAACCGAAGATCGAATTCGACATTAAGGAATCCGTTCGTATCAAGGTTGGTCCTTTTGCGAATTTCGTGGGCTCCGTGGAAGAGATTTTGGCTGAAAAGAGCAAGTTGAAAGTTCACGTCAACATGTTTGGACGGGAAACCCCGCTGGAGTTGGATTATACTCAAGTGGAGAAGATTTAATTCTTCAGGTTTCTTGTGGGAGGGCGTATTATGGCGTCCGCTACCACTATTGATGCAAGGAGGTGTCAACCATGGCTAAGAAAGTTATCAAGATTGTGAAACTGCAAATTCCTGCAGGTAAAGCGAATCCGGCTCCTCCAGTAGGTCCAGCATTGGGTCAAGCGGGTGTCAACATCATGGCATTCTGTAAAGAATTCAACGCTCGTACTGCTGATCAAGCTGGTCTGATCATTCCGGTTGAAATTTCGGTGTTTGAGGATCGTTCCTTTACGTTCATCACGAAAACTCCACCGGCTGCTGTACTGCTTCGCGTAGCTGCTAAGATCGAAAAAGGATCTGGCGAGCCTAACAAGAAGAAAGTTGCAACGGTTAAGCGTGACGCTGTGCGTCAAATCGCTGAGCAAAAAATGCCTGACCTGAACGCTGCATCTGTTGAAGCTGCAATGAAGATGGTGGAAGGTACTGCCCGTAGTATGGGTATCACAATCGAAGACTAATGGTCTCTCGATTGAAACCGGACTAGGTTCGGATTATGTGGGAGGAATTTCCGCTAACACCACAAAGGAGGAAAACAAACATGGCTAAACACGGTAAGAAATACGTTGAAGCTGCGAAGCTGATTGACAGCGAAGCAACTTACGAGCCTTTGGAAGCTGTAGAGCTTGTGAAGAAGGCTGCAACTGCCAAATTCGACGAAACTGTTGAAGCGGCTGTACGTTTGGGTGTAGACCCACGTAAACAAGACCAGGCTGTTCGTGGTGTTGTTGTCTTGCCTCACGGCACAGGTAAAACACAACGCGTTCTGGTATTTGCGAAAGGTGACAAAGCGAAAGAAGCGGAAGCGGCTGGCGCTGATTTTGTTGGCGATCAAGACATGATCAACAAAATTCAACAAGGCTGGTTCGAGTTCGATGTCTGTGTAGCGACACCTGATATGATGAGTGAAGTCGGTAAACTTGGCCGTCTGCTCGGTGGTAAAGGCCTGATGCCTAACCCTAAAGCTGGTACGGTTACGTTCGATGTTGCTAAGGCTGTTCAAGAAATCAAAGCCGGTAAAATCGAGTACCGTCTGGACAAAGCAGGTCAAATCCACGCTCCAATTGGCAAAGTGTCTTTCGATGCAGCTCAATTGAATGAGAACCTCAAAGCTCTCATCGATGCATTGAATCGTGCGAAACCAGCTGCTGCTAAAGGTGTATACCTGAAAGGTATTGCTGTTTCCTCGACTATGGGACCTAGCGCTCGCGTGAACACAACGACTTACAAATAATATTACCATTGACTTCGGTTAGTGATATTTGATATTATGTAACAGTTGTGAGTCTTCGAGACTGACCTTTAAAGTTGAATATGCTTACCGTAGACAGTAGGTGCCCTAAGCAGGCTTAATTTCCTACCGAGGTGTTATGATAGAACGTCAACAATTTGTCCGGTTATCCGGCCAAATGATGATTCATCAGGCCTTCGTAATTCTACGGAGGCTTTTTTAGTGCCCGTAGGAAGAGCGGAGAGCCTGGTGCTCTTACGCTACTAATACAACCAGGAGGTGTAATCATTGGCAAACGCAAAAGTGATTCAAGCGAAACAAGAAGCGGTTGATGTAGTTGCTGCTAAGCTGCGCGAAAGCGTATCGACAGTAGTTGCTGACTATCGTGGATTGAACGTTGCACAAGTAACTGAACTTCGTAAACAGCTTCGTGAAGCTGGCGTCGAGTTCCAAGTACTGAAAAACACGCTGCTTCGCCGTGCGACTGCAGCTGCAGATTTGACTGAGCTGGACGAAGTCCTGACTGGTCCTACAGCTGTTGCATTTGGCACCAATGACGCTGTCGCTCCAGCAAAAGTTCTTAACGATTTTGCTAAGAAAAACGACGCGTTGAAATTGAAAGGCGCAGTAGTAGAAGGTCGTGTAATCGGAGAAAGCGAAATCAAAGCTCTGGCAGAACTTCCGTCCCGCGAAGGTCTCCTCTCCATGCTCCTCAGCGTGCTTCAAGCTCCAGTGCGCAACTTCGCGCTTGCAGTTAAAGCAGTTGCAGAGAAGGAAGAACAAGGCGCATAAGTTTTGTTTTTTCCGAGCTGTGTAACAACAACTATAAAATCTTAATAATAAATGGAGGTTCAACTTAAATGAGCAAAGAGCAAATCTTGGAAGCAATCAAAGGCATGTCCGTTCTGGAACTGAACGATCTTGTAAAAGCAATCGAAGAAGAATTTGGTGTAACTGCTGCAGCTCCAGTAGCTGTTGTTGGTGGCGCTGGTGCAGCTGAAGCTGCTGAGCAATCCGAATTTGACGTAATCCTGACTAGCGCAGGCGCGTCCAAAATCAACGTAATCAAAGTGGTTCGTGAAATCACAGGTCTTGGCTTGAAAGAAGCAAAAGAACTGGTTGACAACGCACCAAAAGCTTTGAAAGAAAAAGTAGCTAAAGAAGAAGCTGAAGCTGTTAAAGCTAAATTGGAAGAAGCAGGCGCATCCGTAGAAGTTAAGTAATAACTTCTCCAGATTATCGTCAGCAAGAAACAAACCCCTTGAATATTTGTTCAAGGGGTTTGTTATTGTGGCGGGAAATTCTTGCGCGTACTGATTTCAGTGAGAACGGTTATACTGGGATAATGGAGCCCCTATGGACCATAAGTCCAGGCGGGTAAACTTTGGTTCAATACGGAGGAAATGATGCCGAATCAACATTATTACTCGAATCAGCCAGACATTGCTCATGACCGCAAAGAGTTAAAGACAGAGCTGAGAGGACAGACGTTCAATTTCATTAGTGATGCGGGTGTATTCTCAAAGAGCGGCGTGGATTTTGGCAGCAAAGTTTTGATAGATGCAATGGAATTTCAACAGAATGCCTCCGTTCTGGATGTGGGTTGCGGTTATGGTCCGATCGGTCTAACGGCGGCAAAGATGGTCGTGGATGGTCATGTGACAATGATTGACATTAATAGCCGAGCTGTCGAATTGGCTAAAGAGAACGCGAAGCGTAACGGAATCTCGAATGTAACGATCCTGGAGAGCGACTTATTTGCCGTGGTTAAGGATCAGCAGTTCGATGTGATTCTGACCAATCCGCCTATACGTGCCGGGAAAGAAACAGTGCATGCTATATTTGAAGAGTCGTTGAGTCATTTGCGTGAGGGTGGGCAGCTGTGGGTTGTAATTCAGAAGAAGCAAGGTGCACCTTCGGCAAAAGCTAAACTGGAGAGTTTGTTTCACCAGGTAGAAGAAGTAACGAAGGATAAAGGGTACCGGATATTTAAAGCGACCAAATCTTCTTGAAATAGTTTAACTAGGCTGTTGACTTGGGTATGCTGGTATGGTATTATTATAAAATGTCAGTATTAGGATGGTCTCTTTGTCTTTAGTTTGCTGAAATGTCAAGACTTAATGTGTGGAAAGATGCATAAAGTCCGTCATATTGACGTATAATATGTACGTTTTGGGCAAATCTACAGGATATGAGATGATTATCATAACCATGGATAAGCTGCTCTTTTTTCGAAAAGGTATTCGATAAGGGCTTTTCTCTATTTATGGATTGTCCTCTGTATGTACCATTATAGTGTTACAAACAGAGGTTCGCAATGAAATATTTTTAAAGTGAGTAGACATGAGGGGTGAGTTTAAGTTGGCAGGACATCTTGTTCAATATGGTCGACGCACTCGGCGAAGTTATGCTCGTATTAACGAGGTACTCGAAGTTCCGAACCTGATTGAAATCCAACAAAAATCTTATGAATGGTTTTTGGAGGAAGGACTCCGCGAAATGTTCCAGGACATCTCGCCGATTCAGGATTTCACAGGTAATTTGGTACTAGAGTTCATTGACTACAGCCTTGGAGAACCGAAATACACCGTCGATGACGCGAAAGAACGCGACGTTACTTATGCGGCGCCGCTCCGCGTGAAAGTCCGGCTCATTAACAAGGAGACCGGAGAGGTCAAGGAGCAGGAAGTGTTCATGGGAGACTTCCCGTTAATGACGGAAACCGGAACATTCATTATCAATGGTGCCGAACGGGTTATTGTCAGCCAGTTGGTTCGCTCTCCCAGCGTCTATTTCAGCACAAAAGTGGATAAAAACGGTAAGACGACGTACACTGCAACAGTTATCCCTAACCGCGGCGCTTGGCTGGAACTGGAGATGGACGCGAAGGACATTATTTATGTCCGGATCGACCGCACCCGTAAAATCCCTGTAACGGTGCTTTTACGTGCACTTGGTTTTGGTACAGATGCCGAGATTCTGGATCTTCTGGGCAATGATGAATATATTCAAAACACGCTGGATAAAGACAACACGGACTCTACGGAAAAAGCGCTCATCGAAATTTATGAACGCCTTCGTCCGGGCGAGCCGCCAACACTGGAGAACGCGAAGAGTCTTCTCGTTGCTCGTTTCTTTGATCCAAAGCGTTATGATCTGGCTAACGTTGGCCGCTACAAGATCAACAAGAAACTTCATATTAAGAACCGTCTCTTTAATCAACGTTTGGCAGAGAGTTTGATAGACACGGATACAGGTGAGATCGTTGCTGAAGCTGGTCAAACCGTAGACCGTCGTCTTTTGGACGAGATTATGCCTTACTTGGAGAAGAGTGTTGGCTTTAAGAATTATCATGTTGCTGGCGGTGTGATGGACAGCGAGGATATCCCGCTGCAAACAATCGATGTGTTCTCTCCTACTGAGGATGCAAAAGTTGTGAAAGTCATCGCGAACGCAAACATTGATAAATCCGTGAAGCATATTACTCAGGCTGATATCATTTCTTCCATCAGTTATTTCATCAACTTGCTGCATGGAATCGGTAATACAGATGATATTGACCACCTGGGTAACCGTCGTCTGCGTTCCGTAGGCGAATTGCTTCAGAACCAGTTCCGTATCGGTTTGTCCCGGATGGAACGTGTTGTTCGTGAGAGAATGTCGATTCAGGACGCAAATGTCATTACGCCACAAGCGTTAATCAACATTCGTCCGGTTATCGCATCAATTAAAGAGTTCTTCGGTAGCTCCCAGTTGTCCCAGTTCATGGATCAGACAAACCCGCTTGCGGAATTGACGCATAAACGTCGTTTGTCTGCACTCGGACCAGGCGGTCTGACGCGTGAGCGCGCAGGCTTTGAAGTACGGGACGTTCACCACAGTCACTATGGCCGTATGTGTCCGATTGAGACACCGGAGGGACCAAACATCGGTTTGATCAACTCCTTGTCCACATTCGCACGCATCAACGAATATGGCTTCATTGAAGCTCCGTATCGTTGGGTTGATCCGAAGACCGGCAAAGTAACGGAACAAATCGATTATCTGACTGCAGACGAAGAGGATAACTACATTGTTGCCCAGGCGAATGCCGAGCTTAACGAAGATGGTACCTTTACTGATGAAATGGTAATCGTTCGTTATAACAAGCAATCCGATAATATCCTTCCTATGCCAAGCGATCGTGTAGACTACATGGACGTTTCGCCTAAGCAGGTTGTATCGGTAGCAACGGCGCTCATTCCGTTCCTTGAGAACGATGACTCCAACCGCGCGCTGATGGGATCCAACATGCAGCGGCAGGCTGTACCACTCCTTATTCCGAAGGCGCCGCTTGTCGGAACTGGAATGGAGCACAAGTCTGCTAAAGACTCCGGTGTATGTATTGTATCCAAATATGACGGGATTATTGAACGTTCATCTGCTAATGAGATCTGGCTCCGCCGCGTAGAGAATGTGGACGGACAAGAAGTCAAAGGCGATATCGTTAAACATAAATTACACAAATTTATGCGTTCGAACCAAGGAACATGCATCAACCAGCGTCCAATCGTGAAACGTGGGGAAGTTATCAAAAAAGGTGACATCCTCGCAGACGGTCCATCCACGGAGATGGGTGAATTGGCACTGGGCCGCAACGTGGTCGTTGCGTTCATGACTTGGGAAGGTTACAACTACGAGGATGCGATTCTTCTCTCCGAGAAGCTTGTCAAAGAGGACGTGTACACTTCGATCCATATCGAGGAGTATGAATCCGAAGCTCGTGATACGAAGCTTGGACCAGAGGAAATCACGCGTGATATTCCGAACGTTGGGGAAGAAGCACTGAAGAACCTCGATGAGCGCGGTATTATCCGCATCGGTGCCGAAATCAGCGCCGGAGACATTCTCGTTGGTAAAGTAACGCCTAAGGGCGTAACTGAACTGACGGCAGAAGAGCGTCTCCTGCATGCGATCTTCGGTGAGAAGGCTCGCGAAGTGCGTGATACCTCGCTGCGTGTTCCTCACGGTAGTGACGGTATCATCGTAGATGTGAAGGTATTTACACGTGAGAACGGCGACGAATTGCCGCCGGGCGTGAACCAATTGGTTCGTGTCTACATCGCGCAGAAGCGTAAAATCTCGGAAGGTGACAAAATGGCCGGACGTCACGGTAACAAAGGTGTCGTTGCCCGTATTTTGCCTGAGGAAGATATGCCGTTCCTGCCGGATGGCACGCCGGTTCAAGTCGTACTGAACCCACTGGGGGTACCATCACGGATGAATATCGGTCAGGTGCTCGAGGTTCACTTGGGTATGGCTGCACTCCAGCTCGGCATTCACGTGGCTTCACCGGTATTTGACGGTGCAAGCGAGTACGACGTGTTTGATACGATGGAAGAAGCAGGTATGCAGCGTAACGGTAAGACCGTATTGTACGATGGACGGACGGGTGAGCGTTTTGAACGTGAAGTTACCGTCGGCGTCATGCATATGATCAAACTTGCGCACATGGTTGACGATAAAATTCACGCCCGTTCTACGGGACCATACTCACTCGTTACGCAGCAGCCGCTGGGTGGTAAAGCTCAGTTTGGTGGACAGCGCTTTGGTGAGATGGAAGTGTGGGCACTTGAAGCTTACGGTGCCGCTTATACACTGCAAGAAATTCTTACCGTTAAGTCTGATGACGTGGTTGGCCGGGTGAAAACCTACGAATCCATCGTCAAGGGCGAGAACGTTCCGGAGCCGGGTGTTCCTGAGTCGTTCAAGGTATTGATAAAAGAGCTTCAGTCTCTCGGTATGGATGTCAAAATCCTGAGCGAGAATGAAGAGGAAATCGAGATGAAAGAACTCGATGACGAAGACGATGCTCAAGGTGATAAACTGAGCCTTAACTTGGAAGGCACTGAAGTCGGAGTGGAATAACGGTCAATCATTCACCCCCGTCGGCTTTATAAGTCGGCGGTGGTGTTATGGTCGTATAGCACATAAATAGGACTAGGTTGAGGAGGGTTGCTCCTTGTTGGACGTTAACAATTTTGAGTACATGAAAATCGGTCTTGCTTCACCGGAAAAAATTCGCTCTTGGTCTCGCGGAGAGGTGAAGAAGCCGGAAACGATTAACTACCGTACATTGAAGCCGGAGAAAGAAGGCCTGTTCTGTGAGCGGATTTTTGGCCCGCAGAAGGACTGGGAATGTCATTGCGGTAAGTATAAGCGTGTCCGTTATAAAGGAGTAGTCTGCGATCGCTGTGGCGTTGAAGTTACGCGCGCCAAAGTCCGTCGTGAACGGATGGGCCATATCGAGCTTGCGGCTCCTGTATCGCACATTTGGTATTTTAAAGGGATTCCTAGCCGCATGGGTCTGGCTTTGGATATGTCCCCAAGATCTCTTGAGGAGATCATTTATTTCGCATCTTATGTTGTAACAGATCCAGGAGATACGCCGCTGGAGAAGAAACAACTGCTGTCCGAGAAGGAATATCGCAGCTATCGTGAGAAGTATGGCTACGGGTTCCAAGCAGGCATGGGTGCGGAAGCTGTCAAGAAGCTTCTTCAAGACATCGACGTTGATAAAGAGTTGGAGTTCCTGAAGGAAGAATTGCGTACAGCACAAGGTCAGCGCCGCAACCGGGCGATCAAACGCCTGGAAGTTATTGAGGCGTTCCGTAACTCCGGCAACAATCCGGAGTGGATGATCATGGATGTGCTGCCGGTCATTCCACCGGAGCTTCGTCCGATGGTTCAACTGGATGGTGGACGCTTTGCGACCTCCGACTTGAACGATCTGTACCGTCGCGTTATTAACCGGAACAACCGTCTGAAAAGACTGCTGGATCTCGGTGCGCCGGATATTATCGTACAGAACGAGAAGCGCATGCTGCAGGAAGCTGTCGATGCTCTGATCGATAACGGTCGTCGCGGCCGTCCGGTAACAGGTCCTGGTAACCGTCCGCTTAAATCTCTCAGCCACATGCTGAAAGGTAAACAAGGACGTTTCCGTCAGAACTTGCTCGGTAAACGGGTTGACTACTCTGGTCGTTCCGTTATCGTTGTAGGTCCTTACCTGAAAATGTACCAGTGCGGTCTGCCTAAGAAAATGGCACTTGAGCTCTTCAAGCCGTTCGTTATGAAGGAATTGGTCAACAAAGGCCTTGCACATAATATCAAGAGCGCTAAACGCAAAGTAGAACGCGTAAGTCCAGAAGTATGGGATGTGCTCGAAGAAGTCATTAAAGAGCATCCGGTTCTTCTGAACCGTGCACCGACGCTTCACAGACTCGGTATTCAAGCATTTGAACCGATCCTTGTTGAAGGTCATGCCATCCGTCTTCACCCACTCGTATGTACAGCTTATAACGCTGACTTTGACGGTGACCAAATGGCGGTTCACGTTCCTTTGTCTGCTGAAGCTCAAGCTGAAGCACGTCTCTTGATGCTGGCATCGGGTAACATTCTGAACCCGAAAGACGGCAAACCGGTTGTTACGCCATCTCAGGATATGGTACTCGGTTCCTTCTATCTCACGATGGATAACAAGGAAGAGAAAGGTACCGGTATGATTCTGGGCAGCGTGAACGAAGCGGTATCCGCATATCAGCGTGAAGCAGCAGGACTGCATGCACGCGTAGCGATTCCGGTTAAAGCGCTTGGCAAAACCAACTTTACCGAAGAACAGCAGAATGCTATTTTGGTTACGACGATTGGCCGGATTATCTTTAACGAGATTTTCCCTGCCAGCTTCCCATACATTAATGAAGCGACTCGTACGAACCTGTTGCATGGTACGCCTGAGAAGTATTTCGTATACGAGAAGGGTGCAGATATTCAAAAAGTAATTCAGGAATTGCCGATCAGCGGAGCTGTAGGCAAGGAATATCTGGGTTCCATCATTGCACGCTGTTTCGAAACGTACCATACAACCGAAACCTCTGTGATTTTGGATAAAATCAAGCAGATCGGTTTCACCTACTCTACTCGTGCAGGCGTAACCGTTGCGGTTTCTGACGTTATTGTACCTGACGAGAAGAATGAAATTCTGAAAGAGTCCGATGAGAAGGTTAAAGTAGTAACAAACCAATATCGCCGCGGCTTGATTACGAATGAAGAACGTTATGACCGTGTTATCGACATATGGTCCAAGACCAAGGATGACATTACGGAAGTACTCATGAAATCAATGGATCGCTTTAACTCCATTATGCTCATGGTGGACTCCAAGGCACGGGGTAACAAATCGCAGATCACCCAGCTTGGTGGTATGCGGGGTCTGATGGCGAACCCGTCCGGTCGTATCATCGAACTCCCAATCAAATCGAACTTCCGTGAAGGTCTGACGGTACTCGAGTACTTCCTGTCCACTCACGGTGCACGTAAAGGTCTTGCCGATACAGCGCTTCGTACCGCTGACTCCGGTTACTTGACTCGTCGACTTGTTGACGTGGCCCAGGATGTTATCGTTCGCGAAGATGAGTGCAGCACGGACAAAGGCTTCACCGTTAGCCGTATCCAGGACGGCAAGGAAGTTATTGAGGATCTCTATGACCGTATTGAAGGACGTTACGCATTTGAAACCGTTCGTCATCCGGAAACCAAAGAGATTATCGTAAATCGCAACGAATTGATTGATTCCGACAAAGCTGAAGAGATCGTGGCAGCTGGTGTTGAAAAACTTCAAATTCGTTCCATCTTGAGCTGTCGTGCACGTTATGGCGTCTGCAAAAAATGTTATGGTCGTAACCTGGCTACTGGTAAGCATGTTGAGATTGGTGAAGCGGTTGGTATCATCGCAGCTCAATCCATCGGTGAGCCGGGAACACAGCTTACGATGCGTACATTCCACACAGGCGGTGTTGCCGGAGACGATATCACGCAAGGTCTTCCGCGTATCCAAGAGCTCTTTGAAGCCCGTAATCCTAAAGGTCAAGCGACCATTAGTGAGATCGACGGTGTGGTTAAAGAGATCCGCGAAACGAAAGACCGTCGTGAAATTGAAATTCAAGGTGAAGCCGAAACGAAAGTTTACGCGGTTACCTATGGCTCCCGTCTGCGCGTAAGCGAAGGCAAGCACATCGAAGCCGGGGATGAACTGACGGATGGTTCCATTGATCCGAAGGAAATGCTTCGCATCAAAGGTATCCGTGGTGTGCAGAACTACATCCTTCAGGAAGTACAGCGCGTATACCGTAACCAGGGTGTAGAAATTAACGATAAACACGTTGAAGTAATGATCAGACAGATGCTGCGTAAATTCCGTATCGTTGATGCGGGCGATACCAATCTGCTGCCAGGCTCCTTCGTGGATATGCATGAATACGAGACAGCCAATAAAGACGCTATTCTGTCTGGAAAAGAACCAGCAGTTGCTAAACCGGTTCTTCTCGGGATTACGAAAGCTTCCCTTGAAACAGATTCGTTCTTGTCAGCGGCCTCCTTCCAGGAGACGACTCGCGTGTTGACTGATGCTGCCATTAAAGGTAAAGTCGATCAACTCCTTGGCCTGAAAGAGAATGTTATCATTGGTAAGCTGATCCCTGCGGGAACGGGCATGAACCGTTATCGCAGTGTGAAGTTTGCGGGACAGAACGACGTGAATGACGAAAGTCAGGAGCTCGAAACGGCTTCTATAGATTAAGAAGAAAGTCGGGTGACGGGAGGAAACGGCATGTTGAATGCTGAACTCTCTCCCGTCCCTAAGTTTCTTTTTTTCTGATTTAATAGCTTGACATCGCTTAGGGCAGATGCTAATATAGCAAAGGTGCGTGAATAGTTTCTTTGTTCCCTGTTCTTTTGGAGGAATGACTGTGTCTAATGATAAAGGATTACAGGATGCACACATCAAGATTGGCACCAAACAAACGATGAAGGCCGTTGAATCCGGTCTGGCTGCAGAGGTTTATGTAGCTGAAGATTGCGACCAGCGTTTGATTTCAAAAGTCGTATCCGAGTGTGATAAGAATGGAGTACATATCAATTATGTGCCCACGATGATAGAGCTTGGAGAAGCATGCGGTATTGAAGTCGGTGCAGCTATGGTAGCTGTCTTGAAATCATGATTTGAGAAATCGTTTTTGTTGGAGAAGGCGTTACTTCTCTCGGCAAAAACTTTTCATTTGTTCTTTTATGAACCGCCTGGGTCTGTGGACTTAAACGGGTTTGTAATAGGATGATAAATACGGGAAGGGGGTGGCTAGCATGCCAACAATTAACCAACTGGTTCGCAAGGGCCGTCAAGCCAAAGTTTACAAATCGAAATCTCCAGCTCTTCAAAAAGGTTTTAACGCTTTGAAACGTGAGGAGACCGACTTGAGCGCTCCGCAAAAACGCGGTGTATGCACTCGTGTAGGCACAATGACGCCGAAAAAACCGAACTCCGCACTTCGTAAATATGCTCGTGTTCGCTTGACGAACCGCATTGAGGTGACAGCTTACATTCCGGGTATCGGACATAACTTGCAAGAGCACAGTGTTGTATTGGTTCGCGGTGGACGGGTAAAAGACCTTCCGGGTGTACGTTACCATATCGTTCGCGGCGCACTTGATACCGCTGGTGTAAACAACCGGATGCAAGCTCGTTCCAAATACGGCACGAAGCGTCCTAAAGCAAAAAGCTAATTGATGTTCATGTTTTCTAACATGACTCACGACTGAAGAAAGGGGGATATCCATGCCACGCAAAGGTCCAGTAACCAAAAGAGACGTGCTTCCAGATCCAGTGTACAACAGCAAGCTGGTAACTCGTCTGATCAACCGCATCATGTTGGATGGTAAAAGAGGTGTTGCTCAAAGCATCCTTTACAATTCATTCAACATCATCAAGGAACGTACTGGTAATGATCCGATGGAAGTGTTTGAAGCAGCTATCAAAAATATCATGCCAGTATTGGAAGTTAAAGCTCGTCGTGTCGGCGGTGCTAACTACCAGGTTCCTATTGAAGTTAAACCAGAGAGACGTACATCCCTTGGATTACGTTGGCTCGTAAACTACTCCCGCAACCGCGGTGAGAAAACAATGGAAGAGCGTTTGGCGGCAGAGATCATCGATGCTTCCAACAACACAGGCGCTTCTGTTAAGAAACGCGAAGATACACACAAAATGGCTGAAGCGAACAAAGCGTTTGCTCACTACCGCTGGTAGGATTCGGCAACTATTTTATACTTCAAATTTTGAAGGGAGACTATTCGCATGGCGACAAGAGAGTTCTCCTTGAAAAATACACGTAATATCGGGATCATGGCGCATATTGACGCTGGTAAAACGACCACTACAGAGCGGATTTTGTTCTATACAGGCCGTACGCACAAAATCGGGGAAGTTCACGAAGGTGCTGCTACAATGGACTGGATGGAGCAGGAACAGGAGCGCGGGATCACGATTACATCCGCTGCGACTACCGCTTCTTGGAAGGGTCATCGCGTTAATATTATCGACACCCCGGGGCACGTTGACTTCACAGTAGAAGTTGAACGTTCCCTTCGTGTATTGGATGGGGCAGTAGGTGTATTCAGTGCGAAAGAGGGCGTTGAACCTCAGTCGGAGACTGTTTGGAGACAAGCAGACCGTTATGGAGTTCCGCGGATCGCATACGTAAACAAAATGGATATTATCGGTGCCGACTACTTGAACGTAGTTAAAGATATGAGAGAGCGTCTGCAAGCGAACGCGGTAGCGATTCAGCTTCCGATCGGTGCAGAGAACGATTTCATTGGCATCATCGATATTGTCGAGGAAAAAGCTTTCATGTATAAAGATGACCTTGGTCAAAATATCGAAGAAACCGAAATTCCAGCAGAGTTCAAGGATCAAGTGGAAGAGCTTCGCAACGAGTTGGTTGAGAAGGTAGCAGAACTTGACGAAGACTTGACAATGAAATACCTTGAAGGTGAAGAAATCACCATTGCTGAGTTGAAAGCCGCTCTGCGTAAAGGTGTTGTCGAAGTTAAGATCTTCCCTGTTATCTGTGGATCTTCTTACCGTAACAAAGGCGTTCAGTTGATGCTTGATGCCGTAATCGATTATTTGCCGGCTCCAACTGACGTTCCAGATATCAAGGGTTCCCTTGAAGACGGAACTGAAGCAATTCGGCATTCTTCTGATGAAGAGCCGTTCTCGGCTTTGGCATTCAAAATCGCTACGGACCCTTATGTTGGTAAGCTGACATTCTTCCGCGTATATTCCGGTGTTCTGCAATCCGGCTCTTACGTACTGAATGCAACTAAAGGCAAGCGTGAGCGCATTGGTCGTATCCTTCAAATGCATGCGAACAGCCGCCAAGAAATTTCCGAAGTATTTGCCGGAGATATCGCAGCTGCTGTAGGTTTGAAAGATACGGGCACAGGTGATACACTATGTGATGAGAAAAACCCGGTTATCCTGGAGTCCATGAACTTCCCTGATCCGGTTATCGAAATCGCAGTTGAGCCTAAAACAAAAGCTGACCAAGATAAAATGGGTGTTGCTCTCGGTAAGTTGACTGAAGAGGATCCAACTCTTCGTGCGCATACTGATGAAGAAACAGGCCAAACGATCTTAGCTGGTATGGGTGAGCTTCATTTGGACATTATCATCGACCGTATGCGTCGTGAGTTCAAAGTAGAAACCAATGTGGGTAAACCACAGGTAGCTTACCGTGAAACCTTCCGTGCACCTGCACGTGTTGAAGGTAAATTCGTTCGTCAGTCCGGTGGTCGTGGTCAATACGGTCACGTTTGGGTTGAGTTCGAACCATTGGAAGCAGGTAGCGGTAACCAGTTCGAGAGCAAGGTTGTCGGTGGTTCCGTACCAAGAGAATATATTGGTCCTGCACAACAAGGTATTGAAGAGCAAATGAAGAACGGTGTACTTGCCGGCTTCCCGCTTGTTGACGTTAAAGCAACCATCGTTGACGGTTCATACCATGATGTTGACTCCAATGAAATGGCGTTTAAAATCGCCGGCTCCATGGCTCTGAAAGCAGCAAAAGAAAAGTGTAAGCCTGTCCTGCTTGAGCCAATCATGAAAGTAGAAGTTACCGTGCCTGAGGAATACATGGGCGACGTAATGGGTATGCTGAACTCCCGCCGTGGACGTATCGAAGGTATGGACTCCCGTGGTGGTACTCAAATTATCCGTGCGAAAGTACCTCTTTCCGAAATGTTCGGTTACTCCACTACCCTTCGCTCCGGTACACAAGGACGCGGTGTGTTCTCCATGGAACTCTCCCATTACGAAGAAGTTCCTAAGAGTATCTCCGATGAAATTGTGTCCAAGATCAAAGGCGGAGAGTAATAACGTTTTACCTGCTGGATAGGAGGCGGGACGTATATCCCGTTAACTCCGCTTCCGGCCCAACATATATATCCCCTTAAGGAGGAATTGTTCAAATGGCAAAGGCTAAATACGAACGTACGAAACCCCATGTTAACATCGGTACTATCGGTCACGTTGACCATGGTAAAACTACTCTGACTGCTGCAATCACAAGTGTATTGTCCAAAACTTATGGTGGCGCAGCAATGTCTTTCGATCAAATCGACAAAGCTCCAGAAGAGCGCGAACGCGGTATCACAATCTCTACTTCCCACGTAGAGTACGAAACTGACGCTCGTCACTATGCACACGTTGACTGCCCAGGTCACGCTGACTATGTTAAAAACATGATCACTGGCGCAGCTCAAATGGACGGAGCGATCCTGGTTGTATCCGCAGCTGACGGCCCAATGCCGCAAACTCGCGAGCACATCCTGTTGTCCCGCCAAGTAGGCGTACCTTACATCGTTGTATTCTTGAACAAATGCGACATGGTTGATGACGAAGAGCTCTTGGAATTGGTTGAAATGGAAGTTCGCGACCTTCTGAGCGAGTATGACTTCCCAGGCGACGACACTCCGATTACTCGTGGTTCCGCTCGTGAAGCTCTGCAAAACCCAGATGGCGAATGGGCACAAAAAATCGTTGAAATGTTCAAAACAATCGACGAGTACATCCCATTGCCAGAGCGCGACACTGACAAGCCTTTCTTGATGCCTGTCGAGGACGTATTCTCCATCACTGGTCGTGGTACCGTTGCTACAGGTCGTGTAGAGCGTGGTACGATCAAAGTTGGTGAAGAAATCGAAATCGTTGGTATCGCTGAAGAAACTAAGAAATCCGTTGTTACGGGCGTTGAAATGTTCCGTAAATTGCTGGATTCCGCTCAAGCTGGTGACAACATCGGCGCATTGCTTCGTGGTGTAGACCGTACTCAAATCGAGCGTGGTCAAGTACTTGCTAAGCCTGCTTCCGTTAAACCACACACAGAGTTCACTGCTCAAGTATACGTACTGAGCAAAGAAGAAGGCGGACGTCATAAGCCTTTCTTCACTGGCTACCGTCCACAGTTCTACTTCCGTACTACGGATGTAACTGGTGTGATCAACCTGCCAGAAGGTTCTGAAATGGTTATGCCTGGTGATAACATCACCGTTACGGTTAACCTGATCAACCCAATCGCGATTGAAGAAGGAACTAAGTTCTCCATTCGTGAAGGCGGCCGTACCGTAGGTGCTGGTTCCGTTGCTACCATCATTAAATAATTAAGGCCTACAAACAGCCTTGCATATAGCAACAGTGTATTGTAACAAGCAACAATGTGATGTCCTGATAAAAGAGTCCGATCCCTTGGGATTGGGCTCTTTTTCTGTTGTACAAAAACCGGAGAAGCGTAAACAAGGGAACTGCCCATATTTCGAATATTTGTAGAAAAAAAGTCAAGCTCACTACACAGAATATGCCATATATTGAAGGATTCATTCTATATATTTGCGCCTAACATGATTACAATCTCTGTTTGAAGTCTGCTTCACAGATAAGAAACTACCTAAATATATAGAATGGAGAGCACAGCTCATTATGGAATGCCCGTTTGCTTTTATGAAGAAGAGTATGGCCCATGTCGTTCAGTCTGCAGAAGTACACCGTGATCCCCTCGAAGAAAGTTACATATACCAGGAGAAGTTGGGTGAACTGAATGAACAGATGAGAATGATCGGTCTGACAGAGGGAGATTTGCGTCTGCTAAAGCAGTTACGCCCGCAGATGGAGTAGAAGTTGGAAGCGATCACCGATGCTTTTTACCAATCCGTTGTGGATGTGGATAAGTTGAGGGATATCATTGTGCAGCATAGTACAATTGAAAGGTTGAAACAGACCTTAAGGGATCATCTTCTTGAAATATTAAACGGCGAGATCAATGAAGCCTACGTGGGGAAAAGATTCCGTATTGCCGAAGTCCACAAACGGGTAGGACTGGAGCCTAAATGGTACTTATCGGCTTTTCAGAATCTGCAGAATGAATTCTTCAAGATTATATATAAAGAAGTGAAAGAAGAGGAACAGCATATTCGGATCGTGTCGACGATCACCAAGCTGCTCAGCTTGGAGCAACTGCTTGTACTGGAAGCTTGCGAGAAGGAGAACATGAATGAGAAGCAGCAGCAATATGAATGGGTACGCAAAGAACTAAAGCAGAGCATTGCTGCTTTTGTCGGTGAATTACCGATCTGACACTGGACATTAATGAAGCTGTAGAACGCTTGATGTCAAGCAGCGGCGAGGTGACTACTGCGTTTCAGACGACTTCGGCCACTACCCAAGGATCTATTTCTTATGCTCTGGCTGGAGAGGCTAGGATAGCGGATTTGGCAGTACAGATGAATGCAATAGATGAGAGCACCTCGGATATGCAGAATGCTGTACAAGAACTTCATGATTCCTCCAGACAGATTGCCCTGATAGCGGTAAGCGTTCATGAAATAGCGGCACAGATCAAACTGCTCTCGCTCAATGCTACTATAGAAGCGGCGCGTGCTGGGGGGGCACGGAAAAGGTTGGCAGTTGTGGCTCAGGAGGTCAGTCGTCTCTCCGAGGATACACGAACGACAGTGAGCCGTATAACTGATATCATAACGAAATCCAGATCCATCACATCCGAAGTGGTAGAATCTATTAACCATGTACAGCTGCTTGCGGCGAAAGGGAAGAACCAATCAGAGGAGACAAGCCAATTGTTCACCGATATTCTTACATCTGTACAATCCAGTGCGGATCAGATGATCACAGCAGAAAAGCAAATGAAATTGCTGTCCATGACGATTGGCAGCATACGGGAAGCTACATCAGAAGCAGCGATTTTAGCTGAAAATTTCAAGAAAAGCGCGGTGCAAATATAAACTGACATGAATTATGAATTAGTGCTTGCAATGCGCCTATCTTTTATATATAATAGTGAATGTTGTTCTGCGACGTTGCGATGATGTGAGAGGTTACCGACACACCCGGCCCCTTTGCCATGAGGCGGGTGGTTGGAAAATTTTCACGGAGTATGTCCGATACCAAATTGGGCGATAGAAGGAGGGAATAAAATGGCAAAGCAAAAAATTCGTATTCGCTTGAAAGCATACGACCACAGAGTTCTTGATCAATCCGCTGAGAAAATTGTTGAGACAGCAAAACGTTCGGGTGCTGGTGTATCCGGTCCGATTCCGCTTCCAACTGAGAAACAAATAATTACCATTCTCCGTGCGGTGCACAAGTATAAGGATTCTCGGGAACAGTTCGAAATGCGTACTCATAAACGCTTGATCGACATCGTGAACCCGACTCCACAAACTGTGGATGCCTTGATGCGCTTGGACCTGCCGTCCGGTGTAGATATCGAAATCAAACTGTAAGACCAGCATAACGAATTAGAGAAGAGAAAAGAGGTGTCAACA
This sequence comes from Paenibacillus sp. LBL, assembly GCF_029893715.1. Lineage (NCBI taxonomy): Bacteria > Bacillati > Bacillota > Bacilli > Caryophanales > Paenibacillaceae > Paenibacillus > Paenibacillus sp. LBL. The sequence goes on from NZ_JARXYU010000023.1 coordinate 48,827, forward strand.
TGAAAGGTATCTTAGGTAGAAAGCTCGGAATGACTCAAGTATTTACCCCTGAAGGTATTGTAATTCCTGTAACGGTTATCGAAGCAGGTCCTTGTGTTGTTCTTCAAAAGAAAGATCTGGAAAACGACGGATACGAAGCGATTCAAGTCGGTTTCTCTGACAAGAAAGAGAACAGATCTAACAAACCAGAAGCAGGCCATGCGAAAAAAGCAAACACTGCGCCTAAGCGCTACGTTCGCGAAATTCGCGGTGTTGACCTCGCGAGTGTCGAGGTTGGACAAGAGCTGAAGGCTGATGTCTTCGCAGAAGGCGAATTTGTTGACGTAACGGGTATTTCCAAGGGTAAAGGTTTCCAAGGTGTAATCAAGCGTTGGGGACAAAGCCGCGGACCAATGTCTCACGGTTCCCGTTATCACCGTAGACCAGGTTCCATGGGTTCGATCCAGGCAAACCGTGTTCCTAAAGGGAAACGTCTGCCAGGTCACATGGGCAATGAAACAGTTACGATCCAAAAACTCGAAGTTGTTAGAGTCGATGCAGAGCGTAACGTAATCCTTGTTAAAGGATCCATTCCAGGACCTAAAAAAGGTTTCGTTCAAATTAAAGAAACGGTGAAGAAATAATCGCCTAAAGAAAGGAGGAACAAACAATGCCTAAAGTAGCACTTTATAATGTCAGCGGTAGCCAAGTTGGCGAAGTAGAATTGAATGAAGCTGTGTTCGGCATCGAGCCGAATACGCACGTACTGCACAGCGCAGTATTGTTGCAGCGCGCTTCCCTTCGTCGTGGTACCCACAAAGTAAAAGGACGTTCTGAAGTACGCGGCGGCGGACGTAAGCCTTGGAAACAAAAAGGTACTGGCCGCGCTCGTCAAGGATCGATCCGTTCACCACAATGGAAAGGCGGCGGTGTGGTATTTGGACCAACTCCGCGCAGCTACACATTTAAACTTCCTAAGAAAGTCCGTCGTTTGGCTATTAAATCTGCATTGTCTTCCAAAGTGATTGACAACGCAATTATCGTATTGGATCAACTGACGCTGAATACGCCGAAAACAAAAGAGTTTGCTAACATTCTTAGCAACCTGAAAGTAGGCCGTAAAGCTCTCATCGTTGCTCCAAGCTATGATGATAATGTAGCCCTTTCCGCACGTAATATTCCTGGTGTGAAATTCGTAGCGGCTGACGGCATTAATGTTCTTGACGTACTGTCGTACGATCAACTGATCATTACGAAGGAAGCAGTTCAGAAGGTAGAGGAGGTGCTCGCGTAATGAAAGACCCACGCGATATAATCAAGCGCCCGGTGATCACGGAACGTACGGCTGACTACATGGCAGAGCTGAAATACGCTTTTGAAGTGGATATCCGTGCTAACAAGACCGAGATCAAGCAAGCTGTCGAATCTATTTTTAAAGTTAAAGTATCGAACGTGAATACGATGCGTGTTCCTGCGAAACCAAAGCGTTACGGCCGTTATTCCGGTTACACAACCGAGTGGAAAAAGGCAATCGTAACTTTGGCTCCAGACAGCAAACCGCTCGAGTTCTTTGAATCGGTTGAATAAGAATTTCTTAAGTAAGGAGGGAAAACTCAGTGCCTATTAAAAAGTATAAACCGACATCCCCGGCTCGACGCAACATGTCCGTGTCGACTTTTGAAGAAATCACCACGAATCAGCCGGAAAAATCGTTGCTGGCTCCACTGAGCAAAACAGCTGGCCGCAACAACCAAGGTAAAATTACGGTTCGTCACCATGGCGGCGGACACAAGCGTAAATACCGTATTATCGACTTCAAACGGAACAAAGACGGCATTCCAGGTCGCGTTGCTACAATCGAATACGACCCGAACCGTACTTCCAACATCGCTCTGATTCACTATGTAGATGGTGAGAAGCGTTATATCATCGCTCCTAAAGGTCTGAAAGTTGGAGACCAAGTAGTATCTGGAGTAGGTGCTGACATCAAGATCGGTAACGCACTTCCACTGGAAAACATTCCAGTAGGTACAGTTATCCACAACATCGAATTGAAACCAGGCAAAGGCGGACAATTGGTTCGTGCTGCTGGTACAGAAGCTCAACTTCTCGGTAAAGAAGATAAGTACGTAACTGTTCGTCTTTCTTCCGGTGAAGTTCGCCGCATCCTGAAAGTTTGCCGTGCAACCATCGGTTCTGTGGGTAACCAAGACCATGAGTTGATCAAAATCGGTAAAGCTGGTCGTAGCCGTTGGCTTGGACAACGTCCTGAAGTACGTGGTGTGGTAATGAACCCTAACGATCACCCTCACGGTGGTGGTGAAGGCCGCGCTCCAATCGGACGTAAATCGCCTATGTCTCCATGGGGCAAACCAACCCTTGGTTACAAAACACGTAAAAAAGGAAAAGCTTCTGACAAATATATCGTTCGCCGCCGCACGAAGTAATGCGCGTTTAAGTGCATAACTTCGTGACAGGCTCGAAGGTAACGAGACAATTTGGTGAAGGGAGGATTTCAATATGAGCCGTAGTTTGAAAAAAGGACCTTTTATTGACGGATATCTGCTCAAAAAAGTGGAGGACATGAACGCAGCAAGCAAAAAAGCTGTGATCAAAACGTGGTCCCGTCGTTCCACTATTTTCCCGCAATTTATCGGTCACACGTTCGGTGTATATGATGGCCGTAAACATGTACCTGTATATGTAACAGAAGATATGGTAGGACATAAGTTGGGTGAGTTTGCTCCAACTCGTACTTACAAAGGTCATGAAGACGACAAGAAAACGAGAAGATAATTAATGAAGCTCTTTGTTTGAGAGGAGGTTAAACATATGGAAGCAAAAGCACATGCAAGATCGATTCGTATTGCTCCTCGTAAAGCTCAACTCGTTGTTGACTTGATTCGCGGTAAGCAAGTCGGCGAAGCGATCGCAATTCTTCGTCACACTCCTAAGGCTGCATCTCCAGTTCTTGAGAAGCTTTTGAACTCGGCTATCGCAAACGCTGAGCATAACTACTCACTGGATGTAACTAAATTGGTTGTGACGCAAGCTTATGTCAACCAGGGACCGACTATGAAACGTTTCCGCCCGCGTGCAATGGGACGTGCAAGCCGGATCAATAAACGCACCAGCCACATTACTTTGGTGGTAGCTGAAAAATAAGGAGGGAAAACGTGTGGGCCAAAAGGTAAATCCAGTAGGACTCCGTATCGGTATTATCCGTGATTGGGAATCCAAATGGTATGCAGGCAAAGACTTCGGTGATCTTTTGCTGGAAGACGTGAAAATCCGTGAATACCTGAAAAATAAATTGAAAGACTCCGCTGTATCCCGTATTGAAATCGAGAGAGCGGCAAATCGTGTGAACGTGACGATCCACACTGCGAAACCAGGTATGGTTATCGGTAAAGGTGGTTCCGAAGTAGAAGTACTGCGCGGACAAGTGACTAAAATTGCCGGCGGTAAAAAAGTTCACATCAACATTTCTGAAATCAAAAACCCTGAACTGGACGCAATTCTTGTTGCTGAAAGCATTGCTCAACAGCTGGAACGTCGTGTATCTTTCCGTCGTGCGCTGAAGCAAGCAATCCAAAGAACGATGCGCTCTGGAGCAAAAGGGATTAAAACATCAGTCAGCGGACGTCTTGGCGGAGCCGAGATTGCTCGTACGGAAGGCTACAGTGAAGGAACTGTTCCACTTCATACGCTTCGTGCAGACATCGACTACGGTACAGCAGAAGCGCATACGACTTACGGCCGTATCGGCGTGAAAGTATGGATCTATCGTGGAGAGGTTCTTCCTACGGCTAAGAAACAAGCTGCTCAGGAAGGAGGCAACTAATCATGTTGGTACCAAAACGTGTAAAACACCGCAAACAACAGCGCGGCCATATGAGAGGCCAAGCTAAAGGCGGTACGGAAGTAAGCTTCGGCGAATTTGGCTTGCAAGCTACTGAACCAGGTTGGATTACTAACCGTCAGATCGAAGCTGCGCGTATCGCGATGACTCGTTATATTCGCCGTGGCGGTAAAGTATGGATTAAGATTTTCCCAGATAAGCCGATTACTCAAAAGCCTCTCGAGGTGCGGATGGGTAGCGGTAAAGGTAACGTTGAGAAATGGGTTGCCGTTGTAAAACCAGGCAAAATCATGTTTGAACTTGGAGGCGTGTCTGAGGAGATCGCCCGCGAAGCGATGCGTCTCGCCGCTCACAAGCTGCCTGTTAAAACGAAGTTTGTGAAACGTGAAGAAGTGGGTGGTGAAGCAAATGAAAGCTAATGAACTGCGCAACTTAACCACTGCAGAAATCGAGCAAAAAATCTCCGGATTTAAAGAGGAACTCTTTAACCTCCGTTTTCAGTTGGCTACTGGCCAACTTGATAACCCAACTCGGATTCGTGATGTTCGCAAAGAAATAGCTCGTGCTAAAACCGTTATCCATGAAAGAGAACTTGGGATTAGTTAATGAAACAGAAACGATTGTTCTGTATTCAGGAAGGAGGCTAACAAATGAGCGAAGAACGTAATGCTCGTAAAGTGCAAATCGGTAAGGTTGTCAGCGATAAAATGGATAAAACCGTTGTTGTAGCTGTTGAAACTTATAAGAAGCATGACTTGTATCACAAGCGCATTAAATACACGAAGAAATTTAAAGCGCATGATGAAAACAATGAAGCTCAAATCGGAGATACCGTTAAAATCATGGAAACTCGCCCTCTATCCAAAGACAAACGTTGGAGACTGGTAGAAGTGGTTGAAAAAGCGGTTATCATCTAAGATATGATCAGTTTTCGATGGAAGGAGGAAATTTAAATGATTCAACCATTTACACGTTTAGCTGTTGCTGACAACTCCGGTGCGAAGGAACTGATGTGTATCCGCGTATTGGGTGGTACTGGTCGTCGTACAGCTCAAATCGGTGATTTGATCGTATGTTCCGTCAAACAAGCAACACCAGGCGGCGTTGTCAAAAAGGGTGATGTAGTAAGAGCGGTAGTCGTTCGTACGAAACGTTCTGTTCGTCGTAAAGACGGATCTTACATCTCATTTGACGAGAATGCAGCTGTTGTTGTTAAAGACGACAGAAGCCCACGCGGAACTCGTATTTTCGGACCAGTTGCTCGCGAACTTCGCGAAAGAGACTACATGAAAATCGTTTCCTTGGCTCCGGAAGTAATCTAATATAACACCCCAAAAAGTGACGTAACTTTTCGGGAACCCGATAAATAGTTGAACTGGCTAGTCATAGGAGGTGTAACGAATGCCTAAAGTGAAAAAAGTTCTGGAATCCCATAGCAACAAACTGCACGTGAAAAAAGATGATACAGTTATCGTCATCAGCGGTAAAGACAAAGGCAAAAAAGGCCGTGTCATCGCAGCGTACCCTCGTGAAAATCGCGTTTTGGTTGAAGGTGTGAACATGATCAAAAAACACCAAAAGCCAAACCAAATGAACCCACAAGGCGGTATCATCGAGAAGGAAGCTCCGATCCATGTATCGAACGTTATGCACGTTGATCCGAAGAGCGGAAAAGTAACCCGTATCGGTTACAAAGTACTGGACAACGGCAAAAAAGTTCGCGTAGCAAAAAGATCCGGAGAAGTTATTGATAAATAAGACGGTTGAGAAAGGAGGTCCTTGAATCATGGCAGCAAGAATGAAAGAATGTTTTTTGAACGAAGTAACTCCTGCTCTGATGCAGAAGTTTAGCTATAAGACAGTAATGCAAGTACCAAAAATCGAGAAAGTGGTTGTCAACATGGGTGTTGGTGACGCAGTATCCAACTCGAAAGTACTTGATTCCGCTGTAAACGACATGCAGCTGATTGCTGGTCAAAAACCGGTTATCACCCGTGCGAAGAAATCCATCGCGGGATTCAAACTCCGTGAGAACATGCCAATCGGTGTGAAAGTAACACTGCGCGGTGAGCGTATGTACTACTTCCTCGACAAGCTGTTCAACGTTACACTTCCACGTGTACGTGACTTTCAAGGCGTGTCCACCAAAGCATTTGACGGACGCGGTAACTATACGCTCGGTCTGAAAGAGCAACTCATTTTCCCTGAAATTGAGTATGACAAAGTGGATAAAGTTCGCGGTATGGATATCGTTATCGTAACGACTGCTAAAACCGACGAAGAATCCCGTGAACTGCTTGCTCAACTGGGCATGCCTTTCGCGAAATAAGACGGTTGTCCTTTTCTCCGAAACTATTTAGGAGGTGTCAGGCTAAGTGGCAAAAACTTCGATGAAAGTTAAACAACAACGTACACCGAAATTCAAAGTACGGGCATATACCCGTTGTGAACGTTGTGGTCGCCCACATTCGGTACTGCAGAAGTTTAAAGTTTGCAGAATTTGTTTCCGTGAATTAGCTTATAAAGGCCAGATTCCTGGCGTGAAAAAAGCAAGCTGGTAAGAAGTTTATAAACGGGAAGGAGGTTTATCCTACATGACTATGTCCGATCCAATTGCAGATATGCTAACTCGTATTCGTAACGCGAACACGGTTCGCCACGAAACAGTAGAAATGCCTGCTTCGACAATTAAGAAACAAATCGCTGACATTTTGAAGCGTGAAGGTTTCATCCGTGATGCGGAGTTTGTAGAAGACAATAAACAAGGGATCATTCGTGTATTCCTGAAATATGGTTCTAACAACGAACGCGTAATCACAGGTCTGAAAAGAATTAGCAAACCAGGTCTTCGCGTTTACACGAAGAGCAACGAAGTACCTCGTGTACTTGGTGGTTTGGGTATTGCGATCATCTCCACGTCTAAGGGAGTTATGACCGACAAAGAAGCTCGTCAATCCAAAGCTGGCGGAGAAGTTCTCTGCTACGTATGGTAATCAACGTCACAAGATAGGAGGTGTAATGAATGTCCCGTATTGGTCGTAAACCAATTGCTATTCCAAATGGTGTGGAAGTCACACTGGATAACACTGTAATTACTGTTAAGGGGCCTAAAGGAACCTTGACTCGTGAACTGCATAAAGACATGCAAATTACAGTAGAAAACAACGAGATCAATGTTGTTCGTCCTTCCGACAACAAAACACATCGCTCTCTTCACGGCACGACCCGCAGCGTTGTCTCAAACATGGTCAACGGTGTAACTGAAGGATTCTCGAAAAACCTTGAGTTGGTCGGTGTTGGATACCGTGCAAGCAAATCCGGAGATAAAATCGTTCTGAACGTGGGCTACTCCCACCCAGTTGAAATCACACCGGAAGCTGGTATCGAATTTGATGTACCGGTAAATACAAAAATCACCGTTCGCGGTATCGATAAAGAGCGCGTAGGTGCTTACGCTGCTAAGATCCGTTCCGTACGCGAGCCTGAGCCTTATAAAGGTAAAGGGATTAAATACGAAGGTGAACGCATTATCCGTAAGGAAGGTAAAGCTGGTAAGAAGAAGTAAGGTTAGCTAACCGGGGATTCGCCTGGTGGATAACTAACCTCTTCTCCCATACTTACCCGATGCGTCTAAAAGTGAAGCTCTTAAGGCAAAACTGAAGGGAGGAAATGGAAGCATGATTACGAAACAAGACAAGAACAAAGCTCGCTTGAAAAGACACCTGCGTGTCCGTAAGAAAATCCAGGGCACAGCTGAACGTCCACGTCTGAACGTGTTCCGTTCTTCGAAACACATCTATGCTCAACTGATTGACGACGTGGCTGGCGTAACTTTGGCATCAGCTTCTACGCTTGATAAAGAATTGGCTGGCGACATTAAGAACGGTGGAAGCGTTGAATCCGCTCGTAAAGTCGGCGAACTCGTTGCAAAACGTGCTGCAGACAAAGGTCATAAATCGATCGTATTCGATCGTGGTGGATATTTGTACCATGGACGTATTCAAGCTCTTGCAGAGGCAGCTCGCGAGGCAGGCCTTGAATTCTAAGATATTTTCAAAAGGAGGTAAACGACTTGCGTGTAGATCCTAACACTTTAGAACTGACTGAAAGAGTAGTAAACATTAACCGCGTTGCTAAAGTTGTAAAAGGCGGACGTCGCTTTAGCTTTAGTGCACTGGTAGTTGTCGGTGATGGCAAAGGTTGGGTAGGAGCAGGTATCGGTAAAGCAGGCGAAGTACCGGATGCAATCCGCAAAGGTATTGAAGATGCTAAGAAAAACCTGATTCACATTCCACTTGTTGGAACCACTATTCCTCACCTCGTAACAGGTCACTTCGGAGCAGGCCGAGTATTATTGAAGCCAGCATCTGAAGGTACTGGAGTTATCGCTGGCGGTCCTGTTCGTGCAGTACTCGAACTGGCTGGTGTAGGCGACATTTTGACAAAATCTCTAGGTTCTTCGAACTCCATGAACATGGTCAATGCGACTTTGGAAGGGTTATCCCGCCTGAAGCGTGCTGAAGATGTTGCCAAGCTTCGCGGCAAATCCGTCGAAGAGCTGTTGGGTTAAGGAGGGAATCTCATGGCTAAACTTGAAATCACCCTCGTACGCAGCGTGATTGGTCGTCCAGAAGATCAGCGTGCAACCGTGAAAACACTCGGTCTTCGCAAAATCAACCATTCCGTTGTTCAAAGCGACAACGCTGCAATTCGCGGAATGATCAAGAAAGTAAATCACCTGGTTTCTGTTAAAGAAATCGAAGGTTAATCCCGGGTTGTTTTTCCCGGACATATTAAGGAGGTGCAACGAACGATGAAGTTACATGAGCTGAGCCCAGCACCTGGATCCCGCAAAGAACGCAAGCGCGTTGGACGCGGTACTAGTAGTGGTACGGGTAAAACGTCGGGTCGCGGTCACAAAGGACAAAACTCTCGTTCCGGCGGTGGTGTACGTCCAGGCTTCGAAGGTGGACAGAACCCATTGTATCGTCGTCTTCCGAAGCGCGGTTTCGTAAACCCAACTCGGAAAGAGTACGCGATTGTGAACATCGAAGAACTTAACAGCTTTGCAGCAGGTACTGAAGTGACTCCAGAAGTTTTGGTTGAGAGCGGTATTGTTAACAATACAAAGAGCGGAATCAAAATTCTTGGCAACGGTGAAGTTACCGTTTCTTTGACTGTAAAAGCTAATAAGTTTTCTCAATCTGCGGTAGAGAAGATCGAGGCTGCCGGCGGTAAAACCGAGGTGATCTAATGTTTAAGACCCTGAAAAATATATGGCGTGTCGAGGAGCTTCGCAAACGGATTATATTCACCTTGTTCGTTCTGATTATTTTCCGTATTGGATCCTTTGTTCCGGTTCCCGGTGTTAACAAAGATGTCTTTACACAGACGAATCAGGCAGGTAACGAGTTGTTTGGTCTTCTTAACACGTTCTCGGGGGGCGCGCTATCGCAGTTTTCGATTTTCGCCCTTTCGATATTTCCATATATTACTTCGTCCATTATCGTACAGTTGCTGTCGATGGACGTCATTCCAAAGTTTGCGGAATGGAACAAACAAGGGGAACACGGGAAGAAGCAGTTGGCTCAAATTACTCGTTATGGTACGGTAATATTGGGATTGATTCAGGCCTTCGCAATGTCCGTCGGTTTTAACCGTATGTACGGCGCAGAAATGGTTCCTGGAGCGACGTTTATCGACTACGTTGTAATTGCGATCGTGCTTACCGCAGGTACATCATTCTTGATGTGGCTCGGTGAACAGATAACGGAACGCGGAATCGGTAACGGTATTTCGATCATTATCTTTGCTGGTATCGCTGCTGGTATTCCGATGCACATTCGGACAACGATCGAATCGAACTTCATTCAGGATGGTCAAGTGTTCATGAACACTTTGAAAGGTCTTATTATCCTTCTGATTTTGATTCTGATCATTACCGGTGTTGTATTCATTCAGCAAGGTATCCGTAAAATTCCGGTTCAATACGCCAAGCGTGTTGTAGGAAACAAAATGTACGGCGGACAGAACACTCACATTCCACTTAAGATTAACGGAGCAGGCGTTATTCCGGTAATCTTTGCGATGTCACTGCTGCAGTTCCCGGTCATTCTCGCCAGCTTCTGGGGACACATGAGTTGGGCGAAATGGATTACGGCGAACCTGGCTTATGACAGTCCGCTTGGAATGGTGCTGTATGTGCTCATGATCATTGGTTTCACGTTCTTCTACACCTTCGTGCAGATGAACCCTAACCAAATGGCTGACAATATGAAGAAGAACGGCGGCTATGTTCCAGGCATTCGCCCTGGTAAAGCTACCGAGAAGTACCTGACTCGGGTTATGACCCGTTTGACCATGACAGGAGCCCTGTTCCTGGCCGTGATCTCTGTACTTCCGGTATTCTTCGGATCACTTGCAGGTCTTCCACGTACGGTTCAGATCGGCGGTACATCACTCTTGATCGTTGTTGGTGTTGCACTGGACACGATGAAGCAGATCGAAAGCCAATTGATCAAACGTCATTACAAAGGTTTTATCAATAAATAGGCGATAGGTTCCGGCGAGTGGTCAGTCTGCTTCCCGGCGCCTATTGTGTTGTTCTTGCTAGTCAATCAAGGGGAGGGAGTGACGTAAGGTGAACATCTTATTCATGGGTCCTCCTGGGGCAGGAAAAGGAACACAAGCAGAAAACATCGTGAATGAATTCGGAATTCCTCATATCTCAACAGGCGATGCATTTCGTCTGGCGATTAAACAAGGAACTCCCATCGGGATTAAAGCGAAGGAATTCATGGATCAGGGTCTGCTGGTACCGGATGACGTAACGATCGGTATTGTGGAAGAACGTCTGCAGCAGTCCGATTGCGAAAAAGGTTTTTTATTGGACGGTTTTCCAAGAACCCTTTCGCAAGCGGAAGCGCTGGATGACATTCTCGCCCGCTTGAATACAGGTCTCAATCACGTCATCAACCTGAAAGTTGATCGTGAAAAGCTTCTGGCTCGCCTTACTGGTCGCCGGATTTGCAAAAACTGCGGTTCGACTTATCATGTGATCTTTAATCCTCCTAAACAGGAAGGCATTTGTGATAAATGCGGCGGCGAATTGTACCAACGCTCCGATGATAACGAAGAGAGCGTCGGCATTCGTTTAGACGAATATATCAACAAAACAGCACCACTCCTCACGTTTTATGAGAACAAAGGTCTTTTGCGTCAAATCGACGGTGATCAGGAAATCGACGCGGTTTCCGCACAAATTGCGTCTATACTGAGAGGTTAAGCATAATGATCATTTGTAAATCCGAAACGGAACTGAGCTTGATGAGAGAAGCAGGAAGGATCGTGGCGGAATGCCACAAACTCCTTGCCGCTCATGTTGAACCGGGCATTACAACCGGGGAACTGGACCTAATGGCCGACAAGTTCATTCGAAGCCAAGGCGCTGTGCCATCTTTTAAAGGCTACAACGGATTTCCTTCCAGCATTTGCGCATCAGTCAACGAAGAATTGGTGCATGGATTTCCAGGCAAACGCAAATTAATCGAGGGCGATATCGTTACGTTTGATATCGGTGCACAGTACCAGGGTTACCACGGTGACTCGGCATGGACCTACGCTGTAGGAGAGATTTCCGAAGAAGCCCAGCGTCTGCTGGACGTAACGGAAGGATCGCTCTATGCTGGACTTGCGCTAATCAAACCTGATGTCCGCTTGTTTACGATTTCTCATGCCATACAGCGTCATATCGAGGATGCAGGTTTCTCTGTTGTCCGGGAATACGTTGGTCATGGTGTGGGTACCGATCTGCATGAGGATCCGCAAATTCCGAACTATGGCATACCTGACCGCGGTCCAAGACTCAAACCGGGCATGGTGCTCGCGATTGAGCCGATGGTCAACGCGGGTAAACGGAATGTGAAGACGCTGGAAGACAACTGGACGGTTGTAACGGTAGACGGCTCGCTATGTGCCCACTTCGAGCACACGGTGGCAGTCACTCCGGATGGCATGGAAATTTTGACGAAGCTGCCGGAATAGGGTGATGGACTTGAATAACGAAATCACGTTTCAGACCGGACAGATCGTTAAGATACTGAAAGGCAGAGATGCCGGTCAGTATGCCGTTATCGTCTCAATTGAGGACAGCAGGTTCGTGTGGATCGCGGATGGAGACAAACGCAAGTTTGACGGAGCGAAGAAGAAGAATGTTCTTCATCTGGAGCCCCTATCCATCATCAGCAGTGAAGTGGTAAACAGTTTGCAAGAAAGCGGTCGGGTCACAAACGGTAAGCTGCGTTTTGCACTGAGCCGGTTTGTATCCGATAAATCCAAGGCAAATCAGAAAGGAGACTAACTGTGGCTAAAGAAGATGTCATTGAAGTCGAAGGGACGGTCATTGAGCCGTTGCCGAATGCTACCTTTAAAGTCGAGCTGGAGAATGGTCATCAGATTCTCGCTCATGTATCCGGGAAGCTGCGGATGCACTTTATCCGTATCCTTACAGGAGACAAAGTGGTTGTTCAACTCTCGCCGTATGATTTAACCAAAGGTCGTATCACGTACCGTAAATAGATTCAAGGTTCCCCTGGGGAATCAAGGAAAGCTGCGAAGCGGTTTTACTGACGTAAAACTCAGCAGCGGTTACAAACTACTTTAGTTTCGAAGCTGGTTTTACAACGTAAAACTACGAGGAGGTAATTAGCATGAAGGTAAGACCTTCTGTAAAGCCTATTTGCGAAAAATGCAAAGTCATTCGCCGCAAAGGGAACGTAATGGTTATCTGTGAAAATCCGAAACACAAACAAAAACAAGGTTAAAGAAGGGGGTGTAGCGTAAAATGGCTCGTATAGCTGGTGTGGATTTGCCACGTGACAAACGCGTTGAGATCGCCTTGACTTACATTTTCGGAATCGGTAAAACGACTTCCCAGAAAGTATTGAAAGAAACTGGAATCAATGCGGACACTCGTGTCCGTGATTTGACAGAAGATGAAGTCAGCAAATTGCGCGAAACGATCGACGGTATGGTTAAGGTTGAAGGTGACCTGCGTCGTGAAATTTCCTTGAATATTAAACGTCTCACGGAGATCGGCTGCTACCGCGGTATTCGTCACCGTCGTGGATTGCCTGTTCGTGGTCAACGTACTAAAACGAATGCTCGTACACGTAAAGGTCCTCGTCGTACCGTAGCGAACAAGAAGAAATAAGAAAGGGGGATAATAGACAATGGCTAAACCAAAAAAAGTCGTACGTACTAAACGTCGTGACCGCAAAAATATTGAAAGTGGCGTGGCTCATATTCGCTCCACATTCAACAATACAATCGTAACGATTACGGATCCTCACGGAAACGCGATTTCTTGGGCAAGCTCCGGCGGCCTTGGATTTAAAGGTTCCCGTAAGTCGACCCCGTTCGCTGCGCAAATGGCTGCTGAATCAGCTGCCAAAGCGGCTATGGAACACGGTATGAAAGCGGTGGAAGTAATGGTTAAAGGTCCTGGTGCTGGTCGTGAAGCAGCAATTCGTTCTCTGCAAGCAGCAGGTCTCGAAGTAAACCTGATCAAAGACGTTACACCAATTCCACATAACGGATGCCGCCCACCAAAACGTCGTCGCGTATAATGAAGTCATCCTGTTAATGTGGTATAAATCCGTTGCAATCTGCTAATAATGGTTGTTTAGGCATACTACTACATGGATTACTGGATAAGATGACAGTTTCATATAGGAGCGACGTTTGAAGGAGGGGTACTTGCGTGATTGAAATCGAAAAGCCGAAAATTGAGACCGTTGATGTCAATGAAGAAGGAACCTATGGGAAATTCGTTGTTGAGCCTCTAGAGAGAGGATACGGCACGACGCTGGGGAACTCGCTTCGCCGCATCCTGCTGTCCTCACTCCCGGGCGCTGCAGTTACATCGATTCAAATCGATGGCGTACTTCATGAATTTTCCACGATTCCGGGTGTCATGGAAGACGTGACCGAAGTCATCCTGAACCTGAAAGCTTTGTCTCTGAAAATTCATTCCGATGAAGAGAAAGTGTTCGAGATTGATGCGGAAGGTGAAGGGGTTGTTACTGCTGGTGATATCCGTGCGGATAGTGATGTGGAGATTCTGAATCCAGATCTTCATATTGCAACGCTCGGCCCTGGTGCAAGACTTCATATGCGTATTTTTGCCAGTCGCGGTCGTGGCTATGTCCAGGCGGATCGGAACAAACGCGATGACCAGCCTATCGGCGTCATTCCCGTCGATTCGATCTACACTCCGATTAGCCGTGTGAACTACGGCGTGGAAAATACGCGTGTTGGTCAAGTGACTAACTACGACAAACTGACGCTTGAAATTTGGACGGATGGCAGCATTCGCCCAGAAGAAGCCGTTAGTCTCGGCGCGAAAATCTTGACCGAGCATCTGTTCCTCTTCGTGGGTCTGACCGACGAAGCCAAGGATGCAGAGATCATGGTTGAGAAAGAAGAAGACAAGAAAGAAAAAGTGCTTGAAATGACGATCGAAGAGCTGGATCTTTCCGTTCGTTCCTACAACTGCTTGAAACGTGCTGGCATTAATACGGTACAAGAGCTGACTACGAAAACCGAAGAGGATATGATGAAAGTCCGGAACCTCGGACGCAAATCCTTGGAGGAAGTTCAAGAGAAGCTTGAAGAGTTGGGCCTGGGACTTCGTACGGAAGAATAGCATAGATTCGGCTTAGCTTAGCAAAGGAGGGAAAAACACATGGCATACCAAAAGTTGGGCCGCGATTCCAGTGCGCGTAAAGCGTTGTTCCGTGACCTGGTAACCGACCTTTTCTTATATGAACGCATTCAAACGACAGAAGCCAAAGCGAAAGAAGTTCGTTCGATCGCTGAGAAACTGATCACAAAAGCAAAAAAAGGTGATCTGCACGCTCGTCGTCAAGTAGCTGCATTCGTGCGTCGTGAAACAGTAGATGGCGAACAAGATGCAATTCAAAAATTGTTCTCCGAAATCGCTCCACGTTACTCCGAGCGTCCAGGCGGATACACTCGTATCCTGAAGCTGGGTCCTCGTCGTGGTGACGCAGCTCCAATGGTTTTCTTGGAACTGGTGGATCGCGCGTAATTTAGCTTTGTTCCATTGAAGTGACTGTAGTTATGTATGCCCGGCTCTGTAGAGGTTTATTCTTAGAGCCATGAACGGGAAGTGGTGCGAGATATAGTCGATCATCTGGTTCGACTCGTCTCGACTACTCCATGGGCAGTAATAACGGGGACCTTCTAGTCATGTGGCTGACTCGAAGGGTTCGGCTTAACATGATGAAAAGGAGCTCCTATGGGGCTCTTTTTTTGATAATGTGTATTGGCTTTAGGCTGGTATCCCAATAGCTCCGAATAAGTGAAGGCGTCAAAACGCCTCAGTAGAACGAGCCTTGGAAATACTGAGCTAAAAAGCACTCAGGAGGCCAGCAATGCGTAATCTTCTGATGAGGGTCAGTTACGACGGTACCGATTATAACGGCTTTCAGACCCAGCCCGGTGGCCACACGATTCAGGATTATTTGGAGGAAGCAATTCATCGCTTGTCCGGAGAACAGCTCAAGATTACTGCTTCTGGCCGGACGGATGCTGGGGTGCATGCACGCGCCCAAGTATTCAATTTCTACACAGCTTCTCCAATTCCCTTGGAGCGTTGGTGTATGGCATTAAACACCTGGTTGCCGGAAGATATCGTAGTTTCGGATGCGATGGAGGTACCTATGGAATTTCATTCCCGCCATGCAGCCAAACGCAAAACCTACCGCTATACGATCAATGCGAATCAGCATCCGGACTTATTCAATCGCCGCTATCAGATCCATCATTATGGACAACTAGATATCCCAGCGATGGAGCAGGGACTTCGTCATCTGATCGGAACGTATGATTATACAACGTTTGCGTCGCGGAAGTCGACGAAATCGTCCCATGTACGAACTATATTTGATGCCTGGTTTGAGAGGGATACCTCGATGTGCCGCCCCGGCACTAGAGATCAGGGGGTCATTCATACGTACTTATCCGGGAATGGGTTTCTGCAGCATATGGTTCGAATTATCATGGGCACGCTGATTGAGGTCGGGGAAGGCAAGCGTCATCCGGATGATATGAAGATCATACTGGAGGCCAAGAACCGGGCAGCAGCCGGGCCTACAGCCATGGGCAAGGGCCTGATGTTGTGGGAAGTGGAATACGATATCACCGGGAATGAGAATCCGCTTCAGGAATTCTGATGTTCCGGCGGTAATGCGCAAGGTTTCAGGTAGTAAACCTAAAAAACACTTGCGTAAGTGGGCGTAATCCTGTATTATATAAGTTGTGTTTTCTTAACGGCTCACCCACAGCCCCGGTTAAGAAAATGCCGATTGCAAGACTGCAACACCATGACAATGCTTTACACATGAACGAAGATAAATGATGAAAATTAATGATGATTTTCGGACGAATACAAGGAGGAACTATACATGCGTACCACCTATATGGCGAAGCCAAATGAAGTTGAGCGCAAATGGTACATCGTTGATGCCGAAGGCAAGACGCTTGGCCGTTTAGCAAGTGAAGTTGCGGCTTTGATCCGCGGCAAACATAAGCCTCAATTCACTCCACATGTTGACACAGGGGATTTCGTGGTTGTTATCAATTCCGAGAAGATCCACCTCACTGGCAAAAAGATGGAGAACAAGAAATACTATCGTCACTCCCTGCACCCAGGTGGATTGAAAGTAACTGTTGCTCAAGACCTGATTGCTAAATACCCAGAGCGTGTAATCGAAAGTGCGGTTCACGGCATGCTTCCTAAAACTCGCATGGGCGAAAAAATGAAGCTGAGACTGAAAGCATATGCAGGCGCAGCGCATCCACATGAAGCACAAAAACCAGAAGCTTACGAACTTCGCGGTTAATTAAAAAGGAGGACAGTTTCATGGCACAAGTACAATACTATGGGACAGGTCGTCGTAAACATTCGGTAGCACGTGTACGCCTCGTACCGGGTGAAGGACGAATTGTCATCAATAAACGTGATATTAATGAGTACTTCGGTTTGGAAACACTCAAACTGATCGTTAAACAACCTTTGAATCTGACAGAAACACTGGGCAAATATGACGTGCTTGTCATCGCACACGGTGGCGGCATCTCCGGTCAAGCTGGAGCAATCCGTCACGGTATCTCCCGTGCTCTTCTGAAAGCAGATCCTGAATTCCGTCCTTCTCTGAAAAGAGCTGGATTCCTGACACGCGACCCACGTATGAAAGAACGTAAAAAATACGGTCTTAAAGCAGCTCGTCGCGCACCTCAGTTCTCGAAACGTTAATATTCTCGATCTACGAAGCTCTTGGCCAATTATGGTCAAGAGCTTTTTTATGTTTGTCCACAATGATATGCACATAACCGCAGGTGAAGCATGTGATATCACATCAAATAAAACAGGTTGTGCACATGATGTGCACAACCTGAGGATATAGGAACCGATTGCACCTCCATTCCGCTGAAAATGACATCCATCACCACTTGACTTGATATGTAAATAGAGATATATTAATAAATGCAAATTAATTAAGTACTTAAATAATTAATATTTAATCATTAATTGATTAAATGATTTTGAATGTGGTAAGGGGGATATTGTTGGATAAAAGTGAACAGATTTTCAAAGTATCATCTATGTTTCGTGCCCTGCTAAAGAACATATCGCAGGAATGGAAGAAATCAGGTGCCGGAAAGTACAATGTCACATACCCACAATTTCAAGTGTTGTATGTTTTAAAATTGCGGGGGCCGCAAAAGGTATCTGATCTTGCAGAGGCCTTGTCCTTGACCCCACCGGCAATTACGGGGCTGACGGATAAATTGGTCGCAGAAGGATATCTGCAGAAAGAGCGTGCTGAGGATGACCGCAGAGTCGTGAATATCACGATCATGGAGTCCGGGCTTGAGATCATTAGAAGTGTGAAAAGAGATCAAAAAGAAGTGATTCAGGGGTTCTTTGACAATCTCTCTGAAGAAGACATAGAGCATCTAAATCGGATTTTTTCCTTGATGCTGTCAAACATAGATAATCAAAATGGGTAGAGGTGGAGCATGGAGCATTTAACGCTTAAACGTAAAGTTTCAATTATGGTAGCCATTATGGCCGCAATGTTCTTCGCAGCCATTAACCAGACGATAACAAGCACGGCAATGCCGCGAATTATCGCTATTCTTGATGGCATGGATTATTATACATGGACCATCAACATTTATTTGCTGACATCAACCATAGCAACGATACTGGTTGGTAAGCTGTCTGATATGTTTGGACGTAAACCGTTCATCTTAATAGGTATATTATTTTTTATGTTGGGGGCCTTTCTAACGGGTACATCAACAGATGTGTACCAATTCATCATATACCGCGGTATTCAGGGTATTGGTGCCGGTATAATCCAATCGACAGCATTTATGTCTGTCGGTGACTTATTCCCACCTCGAGAACGTGGTAAGTGGATGGGACTCATGACAGCCGTATTCGGCTTCTCCAGTGTCCTTGGACCAACTCTTGGCGGATACCTGGTAGATAACATTGAGTGGCGCTGGTTATTCTGGATCTTCCTGCCGCTGGGCGTGGTAGCCTTTATCATGATCTGGTCGTTATTTCCGAAGGTTGAGCGCAAGACAGGACAGTCCGTTGACTATCTGGGCTCCTTGTTTCTTACAACTTCCATCGTTCCCTTGCTGCTTGCTTTCTCTTGGGCGGGCACGGAGTACCCTTGGGGGTCACCGGAAATTATCGGTCTTATAGCAGGCTCGGTTGTATCGGCCCTCATCTTTATTTTTATCGAGATGAAAGCCAAAGAGCCGATTCTGCCCCTCAGTTTGTTTAAGAACAGCGTAGTTACGGTATCCAATCTGATTGGATTCTTTATGAACTTTGGTTTGATGGGTGCCATGATTTATATATCCTTCTATGTTCAGGGCGTACTTGGTATCTCACCAACATATGCGGGTTATGTAACCATACCTATGTCGATTTTCATGATGGGTATGAGTGCGATAGCAGGCCAGCTTATTGCTAAGAGCGGTAAGTATAAACGCTATGCACTTATTGGAGTTCCAATAATGATGGTGGGTATGGGCATTATGGTGTTCATGGACAATATCTGGCTTACTGTGATCAGTACCGTGATTTTCGGTATCGGTTTAGGTCTGGGCATGCCGGTCTTCTCTTTAGCAACTCAGAATGCGGTATCTCACCAGGAGCTTGGCGTGGCAACGGCTTCGTCTCAATTGTTCCGTAATCTTGGAGGTACAATTGGTATCGCGGTTATGGGTACGGTTATGTCGAATAATCTGACGAAGAACCTGAAGGAATCACTTCAATCGGCTAATGCGCCGGATTTTAGCTCTGTGGATCCGCAGCTAGCGCAGCAGTTGCTGTCCTTCGCCAATCCGCAGACACTGATGAATAAGCCGCTCATCGAGCAGACACAGGCAAATCTTCCTGCTGATGTACAGCCTTTATTCGTGCAAATGATCGACACGATCCGTGATGCGCTTGGGAATACATTGTCCATGGTGTTCCTGACAGGTACGGTAGTTCTGGCAGTAGCACTGCTGCTTGTCTTCTTCTTGAAGGAAATTCCGCTGCGAACGACAAATCAGGCACCTGCTCCAAAATCCGAGGACACGGATGGAAAAGGTTCCAGTCCTGTTGCCGCCAAAGCTGCAGAGGCAACCGTGGCAGTAGACTAAGTTTGCTATTTGTCAAAATGTTTGGAAATTGGGGTAACATGAAGACCTTTCCTGCTAGTGCAGGAAAGGTTTTTTCGTTTTTAAAGGTGTCGATTTGATGGTTGACATTTATTAGGATTGTTTTATACTGTATTTAATTCATATTATTTCAGTAGGATTATCGGGATTAATAACGGGGGAGGCATAATCATGAA
Source organism: Paenibacillus sp. LBL (assembly GCF_029893715.1). Lineage (NCBI taxonomy): Bacteria > Bacillati > Bacillota > Bacilli > Caryophanales > Paenibacillaceae > Paenibacillus > Paenibacillus sp. LBL. Next base: position 68,618 of record NZ_JARXYU010000023.1, read on the forward strand.
TTTGCTGGAGAAAGAAGATTTAATCAGAGTGCAGGCAGAAGAGCTTGAGCATGCAACGGCTGAGGAAGTCATAGCATTTGCGATCAAGACATTTCCCAATATAACGTTCGCTTGCAGCTTTGGAGCAGAAGATGTGGTATTGGTGGATATGATTCAGAAGATCAGCCCATCAACAGATATTTTCTATCTGGATACCGATTTTCATTTTAAGGAGACCTATGAAACTCGGGACCGGATGGCAGAGCACTACAGCTTGGAGTTTGTAAAGGTATCTCCTCTCATTACGCCGGAAGAACAGGCAGCTCAGTTTGGGGAAGAACTGTGGAGGGTTAGCCCGAACGAGTGCTGTAACATTCGTAAGGTAGAGCCGCTCACTCGGATTCTGTCCCAGTATGAAGCGTGGATTACAGGAATCCGCAGGGATCAAGCTCCGACTCGTGCCAATTCGAAGAAGATCGAATACGATACGAAGTTTGGTTTGGTCAAATTCAATCCCATTGCAGCTTGGACAAGTGAAGATGTGTGGAATTATATCCGTGCTAACGATATTATCTACAATCCGCTTCATGATCAGAATTATCCGAGCATTGGCTGTGAGTATTGCACACGGCAGGTCTTTCCTGGGGAAGATCCGCGTGCAGGACGCTGGTCAGGACATGAGAAGACGGAATGCGGACTTCATAAATAAGAATCCATTAATGATGTTAATTCATTCATAGCAACAGAGGAGGAATCATTCATGACAGCCATACTCCCTCATGGAGGTACGCTGGTACAGCGGGTAGCCCACGGAGAAGAGCGTGACGTTATATTGAAGCAGGCAGACACTTTGTCTAAGATATCTGTTAACGCCTGGAGCATATCGGACCTGGATCTCATTGGAGTCGGGGCATTTTCGCCATTGCAAGGGTTTCTTAACGAGTTGGACTATAAGTCAGTCATATCCACGATGCGTTTATCTAATGGCACGGTGTGGAGCATTCCAGTCACACTGGCTGTTGATGAGGATACAGCGGCTAGCCTCGTTGTAGGCGAGAAAGCTGCGCTGGTAGGAGAAGAGGACGGTGTGATCTACGGCGTTATCGATGTAGAGAGCATCTATCAGGTAGATCAGCAAGTCGAGGCTGTTCAAGTATTTAAGACAGACGATCCGGAGCACCCTGGTGTAAAGAAACTTTTTGAACGATCTGCAATCTACGTAGGAGGCCCCATTCAAGTTTTGAACCGCCCGCAGCCGGCAAGGTTTGGGGAGTTTTATTTTGATCCGGCAGAAACCCGTGAACAATTCAGAGCCAAGGGCTGGAATACGATTGTCGGTTTTCAAACACGTAACCCGGTTCATCGTGCACATGAGTACATCCAGAAGAGTGCAATGGAAATTGTGGATGCACTTTTTTTAAACCCGCTTGTGGGGGAAACCAAATCAGACGATGTCCCTGCTAATGTACGAATGAAGAGTTATCTGACATTGCTGGAGAATTACTATCCTGAGGATCGTACCTTTCTGGGTGTATTCCCGGCTGCGATGCGTTACGCAGGGCCTAGAGAAGCTATTTTTCATGCGATCGTTCGGAAAAACTATGGATGTACCCACTTTATCGTCGGCCGGGATCACGCGGGGGTTGGCGATTATTACGGTACCTATGAAGCGCAGGAAATTTTCAGAAACTTCACGGCGGAAGAGCTTGATATTACACCTCTTTTCTTCGAACACAGCTTCTTCTGCACAACCTGTGGAAACATGGCCTCAAGCAAAACATGCCCGCATCCAAAAGAGAATCATCTGACCTTGTCCGGAACCAAGGTGCGTGGTTTGCTCCGGGAAGGTCTCTGTCCGCCGCCGGAATTCACACGTCCGGAAGTTGCTCAAGTGCTGATAGAGGGTATGAAAGAACAGATCACGGTATAACAGAAGGTATAAATAGCCACCTTGTCCCATATGATGGAGTAGAACAACTCATGGGACGAGGTGGTTTTGTTATGTCCAGGCGGAGATCGGACAAGGTTACGGTGTGGATATCGTTGAAGAGAATCAAGCAAACCATAATAGGGATTGCGCTGCTGGCACTGCTCATTATCGTGGTGACGTACGAAATCCCAACTGCCAAAACGTCCAATACCTGGAGTTTGCCGCTTTCCGGCAAAGTCATCGCACTCGATGCAGGACATGGTGGGCCTGATGGTGGGGCGGTAAGCCGGCAGGGTGTCATCGAGAAGGATGTGAACTTGGCCATAACCCTCTATTTACGTGATTACTTGCAGCAGGCCGGAGCTCTTGTCATCCTGACAAGAGAAGGAGACTACGACCTCGCTGCAGAAAGCACGAAGGGGTATTCCAAACGGAAAACAGAGGATCTCAAGCAGCGTGTGCGGAAGATTGAAGACAGCAAGGCGGATATGTTTATCAGCATGCATCTGAACAGCATTCCGTCTAATCGCTGGAGAGGGGCACAGACGTTTTTTCCTCCGAATAATGGGGACAGCAAAAAGCTGGCTGAATTAATCCAGGATGAGATCAGGAACAATCTGGAGAACACGCAGCGTCTGGCAAAAACGGACGATAAAATATTTTTGCTGCAAGCTCTGCGCATGCCGTCTGCGCTGGTGGAGGTAGGTTTCTTGTCCCATCCACAGGAATCCGAACTGCTCAGGGATGAGAAATATCAGAGAATGGTCGCAGCTTCCGTCTACAAAGGAATTTTGCGTTATTCCTCCGGCGATTCCATCAGCGAGTCGTCACAAGCTGCAGAGTAATGGTATAATAGACGCGATATTGAAACATTGTCTATTCCATTACATAGAGCAGAGGTGCTTATATGCTGACTAGAGAAACGGTACAGGAGATACTCCAGCCTTTACGTGATCCCGAAACTGGGAAGAGCTTGATGGAGCTCCAGCGTATTCGTGATATTGTTGTAAAGGAAAGCACGGTGCGGTTATCTGTGATTTACAGCAGTGAAGATGTACGCGCTTACCTGGAAGCGCAGATCCGAGAAATCCTTGAAGCCATGGGGGCGGAAGATATTCATATCCGAATGCGCCCTCTTGACAGTAATGCAGGTGGACCTGCGCGTGCTAAAGAGCCAAGCAATGAGGACAAGTTGACGAAGGGACATGCTGCCGGCATGGAGGATAACACTCTCCTGAGCGAGCAGTCAGGGATCCATTTTATTGCGGTAGCCAGCGGTAAAGGCGGGGTAGGCAAATCCACCGTTACTGTGAATTTGGCTGCTGCCTTGGCTCGTCAAGGCAAGAAGGTAGGATTGATTGATGCTGATATTTATGGGTTCAGCGTGCCAGACATGATGGGGATTGAAGAGGGGCCAACCGTGACCGAAGACGGCGTGATTATTCCGGTTGAGCGTTTTGGTGTCAAAGTCATGTCGATGGGTTTCTTCATCCGCGAGAACAGTCCTGTGATTTGGCGTGGACCGATGCTTGGCAAAATGCTTCGTCAGTTCTTCAGTGATGTCGCGTGGGGCGAACTGGATTACATGCTGCTGGATCTCCCTCCAGGCACAGGTGATGTCGCTCTTGATGTGCATCAGATGATTCCACAGAGTAAAGAGATTATCGTAACGACTCCGCATGCAACCGCCGCATTTGTTGCAGCCAGAGCAGGTGCAATGGCATTGCAGACCGATCATGAAATACTGGGTGTTGTGGAGAATATGTCATACTACGTATGTGCGCACGGTGGGGAGAAGGATTATGTATTTGGCCGTGGAGGCGGCGGAAAGCTGGCCGAGACACTTCATACCGAACTGCTCGCGCAGCTTCCGTTAGGAGGACCGGACAATCACCCTTCCGAGCCGGATTTCTCTCCATCCGTTTATAAATCGGGAACAGAGAGTGCAGTCATTTATGATGAAGTAGCCAGAAGAATTACGTCCAAGCTTGAAGACAACAACGAGCGCAAATAAATTACTGATGTATATAAACAACAAGCTCCCATACAGGGAGCTTGTTGTTGTTTGAAGCTATGTGTCTAACCTCCGCCACCGCTTTCACCGCTCTCTTCTCCACCTTCGCCGCCATTCTCACCGCTTCCGCCACCGCTGCCCTGCTCGCCCTGCGCTTGACCTTCACCCTGTTTCTTTTTCTCTACCTTAGGCTGAAGCTCTTCCTTCACCACCGACTTGAGCAGCTCCAGAACCTCCATACGGAAGAGCGGATTTTGCATGGCTTCCTGCATTACGGTCATGGACTGTTTGCGATAGTCCGGCGTATTGGTCAGTTCAAGAAACGATTTCATGACATCCGGCGATTTCAGCATATCCTGAATGGCCTTTTGATACGTTGGATCTTTAATCAGCTGCATATGGAGCTGTTTGCTTTCGGAATTGATCGCTTTGGCAAAATCACCGGCAAATTTAGGGTCGGTCATAATCTTTTCGATTTCTTTTTTATACTCGTCCGACACTAGTGTATCCTTAACAGCCGTACGAATCTGTTCACCCGATTGAGCGGAAATCATCCGCATTCCCATCGACCCACTGCTGGAGGTACCTCCAGATCCACTGCCAAGCGCCTCTTCGACTGCCTTTTTTCCTTCGTCAGTTTTCAGAATGTCGACCACCATGGATTTGATTTCTTTATATCCAAGCTGCGGGGACGAGCTTTGTTCTGCACCACAAGCGGTAAGCACCATGGCAGCAACGAAGACGATAAAACATAAACGAAATAACGGCCACTTCATTACCGTTGTCCTCCTTTTGTCTTCTGTATAAGTACATCGATACATGTTTTCTTACGGTTCTACGGATAGTATGCGATGGTTTTGCGGAAATATGTCGGATTCAGAATGGTTTTTTATTGTGAACGTTGGTAAAATAATGATCTGTGGGGGTGGAAGTTAGTTGAGCTTACGAAAGTGGTCTAAATTATTTTTGAAAACGCTGCTCGTTGGAGCAGTTGCTGCATTAATTGTAGGTCTGATACTGCAGCTGTTTAATGGTGCGATCGAATTCACAGGATGGGCCGATGTATTAATATACCCGTTGATTTTGTTAGGCTCGGGGGCGCTCGTGAGTGTGTATTCCCAGATGGGCTTTTTTGCATACCTGACTCTGAATTATATGGGGATAGGCATATTCCGCAGGAAGACCTGGCAATACATTCAGATTGTGCTCGCTGTTCTTGCATTACTGGAGCTGATGTTCTTCCGTACTTTCGTCGGGGGTTCAACAAGCTTACAGCAGGATTTGATTTTGGGAATCGCAATTCTGATTATCGCAGTTATGGTTGCTTATCTAAAAGTGAAGAGCACGAATGCTAATGCGTGGATTCCAACTCTCTTCTTTATGATGGCGATTTCCATTGTCGAGATTATCGGGGTACTCCAGATCGGAGTAAGCAACGCGACCATATTTATGGTGGTACCCTTGCTGATCTGTAATGCATACCAGATTCTGACGCTTCATAAAGTTACACAAGACGAAAAAAAGAGCTAATGCCATAGCTCTTTTTTTGTTAATCAATATGAGGTTACAGGGGGATACGAAGCATTAATCTTATAGTCCGCCAGCATCTTCAATTCTCTTCTGCAATGAAGCCTGATCTCGAACCTCCGTGCCTTGGGTGCTTCCTTGTTGAAGCAAGTCCGTTACTGTAACGAACTCATACCCCTGGTTGCGGAGCTCTTTAATGATCAGAGGCAGTGCCTCATGCGTCTGCTTTACGGAGTCGCTGGCATGCATCAGCACAATATCGCCCGGATGTGCTTTGGAGGTCACGCGCTCCACAATTTTATCTACGCCGATGTTCTTCCAGTCTCTGGAATCCGTATCCCATTGAATAACCGTATAGTTCAGGCTTTGCGCGATGCTGAGAACTCTTTTGTCAAAATCTCCATTCGGCATTCGTATTAATTTGGGTTCTTGTCCCGTCATTGCGGTTAAAATAGTATGTGCCGAGGTAATCTGCTTGCGGATCTCTTCATCAGTGAGGGTGCTGTAGTTGTCGTGCTTGAAGCCGTGACTCCCGATTTCATATCCGTTTTCCTTAATCGTATTGACAATATCGGGATGTGTTTTGCTCCATGGTGCAGACAGGAAGAAGGTTGCTTTCTGAACACCATTGTCTTTTAAGGCCTGTAAAATGGGTTCTGCGCGTTTTTCACCCCAACTGATGTCAAAGGTTAAGGCAATTTGTTTCTTGTCCGTAGACACGCTGTAAATCGCTGACGGGTTGTTCTCGGAGAAGACCGAGATGTTATCGCTCTCCACATAGATAACGCCGATTGCAAAGACAGCCGCGGCAAGAACGAAGAAAAACCGCTTAATCTTCCTGCCGTTGAATACATAAAAAGAATTCATAATACGTGCGCCCCTCTCCCTTCAGTGTGCAATAGCTTGTTTACTTTCAACATATGCTCGTACTTGTGAGTTATACCAATTTAGGAGGTTGCGAATGTTACGATTTAGCATTTTTCTTAAGGACTTAAAATCAATCAGGAAGGCGCTGCTGCTATCGACCGTCTTATTTATAGCTGGAATTGTGGCGGGATGGAGTTCGGAAGGATTCGAACAATTCCTCAAAAGCCAGCTGCAAGGATTGGGTGAGATCAGCCAGCAACTGGGCGCTTCCGATAATCCGGAATGGAACTTTTTTGTTTTTATCTTTCTGAACAACAGCATTAAGAGCGTGCTGGTCATGTTCTCGGGACTGCTGCTGGGTGTTATTCCATTTTTCTTCCTGATCATCAATGGGATGGTTATTGGATTTTTACTTAAAGTAGTGGAGGCAAGCGGAGAGAGTTTGTTTGATTTGATCGTGAAAGGGCTGCTTCCGCATGGAATTATCGAGATACCGGTCATTGTCATCGCTTGCGGATATGGTCTTGCTTTTGGCGGGCTGGTGCTTAGAAGTCTTGGTGGCATCTTTGCAGGAAGTGAACGCAGAAGCGGGATAGGCGCGGAGTGGCGCGGCTTTTGGCGCAAGCTGGGTACTGCATCTCTGTGGGTGGTTCTATTGCTGCTTGCTGCTGCGATTATAGAAAGTACAATTACGTTGTGGCTCATGTCATAATTTTCCCGGAAAGTGTGCATACCTAATAAAGCAGCTTAACAGAGTGAAGAGATCAGCTGCGTGAGCAAAAGAAGTTCATCAGGTGCAGACAGCGTATATTCGGTTTAAAGATTCCGCCCCAAACGGTGAATCACCTTTACATAGGCAAGAGCAGCTTTATTCCGAGTGAGACGTTACTTGTTCACCTAACTATATAAGGAGGTCCTATCATGCTGGGAATGCTATTCAACGAAAAAGAGTGCAAAGAGCTTGATTACGTACTGCGAAAAGAACTGGATGAAATGCTGCTGGATTTGAGCGACCAACGATTGGACCACAACATCAGGCAAGCCATCGCTAACCGATATAAAACGGTATTCCGCATGTATGCCCGATTCGCCCCACAGAAAGAACTCTCCAAATATGCACGTAACGGGAAGTTTCCGCAAATCAAACATTAATATTGAGAAAAAGTGTTGACTAAACTGCTCAGTATATGGTAAATTAATTTTCGCTTCCTTTTCGAAGGTGATGCCGCCAACCGGCGGCCATCAAACTTCAAAACAAACATCAAAAACTTTTTTTAAAAAAAGTGCTTGCAAAGTTGATAGGAAGTGTGATACATTATAAAAGTCGCCGCTGAGATGCGGATGACGAAAAAGAAACACAGATTGATCTTTGAAAACTGAACAACGAGTGAGTAAAACGGACCACTTCGGTGGAACGTTGAAATAGAGAATTGAACAAATTCTCGTCAGTTTCTAAA
>NZ_JARXYU010000024.1:0-74259 GCF_029893715.1 Paenibacillus sp. LBL
CGCAAAAACACCTCCAAGGTTGTCTCCATATCTTACGACATGGTTGCATTCTCTTGAAGGTGTTTTAATTTGTCTCACGCTATGGGGTCAGTCCCGTCAACCGACCTTGAGCAAGCCCTTTCTGCTGTTTGGCTTCATTTACTGCAAATGCACCCACACCGTCATCTCATTCTCGCCACGATTGCCCCATAAATAATACGGAATGGCTTTGAGCGCTGCGGGACGCAGCGGCGTTGGCGACGTTCGATACAGATCATCGCCCCAGTCACCGGATTCTTCACGCCAGCCTTCCCCTTCAATGACAACCGCCCCTCCGAGAAAATCGGGATCAAACCGTGAGCTCAGCTTAGGCTCGCGAGCTAGCGATACGGACGACATCGGCGCTCCATGATCTACGCTTTCCAGGCAGTATACCAACGGTCCACGCTGGATTGCGGCTTTACCGGCGTTAGCCCATATATTCGGATTAGCCCTTACTTGATGGATCTCCATGGAGAGCTCCAGCTCCAGGGTATCTCCCGGCGCCCATACTCTCTTGATGTAGACATAGCCGTCTTTCATAACATCCTCTATGCTCACGTCTTCCCCATTCAAGCGCAAATCTGCTTTGCCGCGGGACCAATCCGGCATGCGGAGAGCCACCGTCCACTCAACAGCCTTCTCCGGCTGGATAGTAAGCGTGACGTCCCCATTCCAAGGCAGCACACTGTTCTGAATGACCTTCACAGGCACATCCCCGAACTGAACCGATGCTTCACCCCCCATGTATAGATGGGTGTACAGCGTATCCTCGTTCATCGTATACACATATTCACCCAGCGAAGACAGCAGTCTCGCCACATTCGGCGGACAGCAAGCGCAGGCGAACCAGCCCGGCCGAACCGGCTTCACATGGAACTTGCCCGGATTATGGCGACAGGCCGCAGGCCATACCTCAAGCGGATTGACATAGAAGAAATGCCGCCCGTCCTGAGCCATACTGCCAATGACCGTGTTGAACAGCGCGCGCTCCATCACATCCGCATACTCCGATTTGGGTGCCAGCTCCAGCATGCGCCTGGCAAAAAAGATCAAACCAATGGAGGCACAGGTCTCGGCATACACCGTATCGTTCGGCAGATCATAATCCGTCGTGAACGCCTCTCCGTGATGGGTTGAACCGATGCCTCCGGTAATGTACATCTGTTTATGGACCATGTTAAACCACAGGTTCTCGCAAGCCTCCAGAAGAGCGGGGTCTTTTGTTCTGGCCGCTAAGTCCGCCATGGCCGTGTACATGTACACGGCCCGGACCGAATGTCCAACAGCCTCCCTCTGTTCCCTTACGGGCAGATGACTCTGATGATAAGGCAAGTGCGGCGGGTTGGCTACCGAGGAGTAGAATGATTTCCGCCCTCTCTGCTCCCACTCCTGAAGGAAGAAGTGAGGCTCCGTGCCGCGCACATCTATGAAATACTGGCTCAGGCTCAAATATCTCGGCTCCCGGGTCACCTCATACAGTTTGACAAGCGCCAATTCGATCTCCTGATGCCCGTCAAATCCGTGGATTTTTCCATCCTCAGGTCCAAAAACGGAATCGATATAATCCGCTAGGCGGCACACCACATCCAGCAGTTTCCGCTTCCCTGTTGCCAGATAGTGCGCTACCCCGGCTTCCATCATATGTCCGGCACAGTACAGCTCATGGCAATCCGTCAGATTGGTCCAGCGCTTCTCCGGCTCCTTCACCGTGAAATACGTATTCAGGTATCCATCGGGCTGCTGGGCAGCGGCCACAAGATCAATCAGCTGATCCACCTGCTCTTCCAGCTTCGGATCCGGGTGAATGGCAAGCGAATACGCCGCAGCCTCCAGCCATTTGGCAACATCGCTATCCTGAAATACCATCCCGCCATACTCGCCCTTGTCCCTGCCGGCAGCGATTCGAAAATTGGAGACGCCATGACTTGGCTCGACACCCGGGATTCGATCATGCAGGGCTTCATACTGGTACGGAATCACCACATCCCTTACCAGCTCTATGTAACGGGACCAGAACGGGTCCGCCAGTTTCACTTGCTTAAGAGGTACGGCAGCAGAACGCGAAGCAAGAGTCATCATCTTCAATACACTCCTTTGAGTTTCGATAGGATAAAGCCTCGACACTTCCCATTCTACGATCTATGATAGGATGAAAACGATATCAAAAATGACCTAATTTCTTATACAATCTCACACATCCCTTGGAGGTGAATCCGTGACGGAACGAAGCGTTCTTGCCTTCCCTTCCCTGCCGCTGCCCTTCTTCCTTGAATCAGGTAAAACACACTATATGCCGGGTGAGTCGCATCCGAACCGAAGAAACCTTGGCGTCTTCGATCTCATCCTGGTGCAAAGCGGCTGCCTGTTCTTGGGCGAAGAGAAGCAGCACTGGAAACTGTGTGCGGGGGATATGGTCGTCTTGCTCCCCGATGCTTACCACTTCGCGGTACAGGATTGCCGAGAAGAAACGTCCTTCTACTGGCTGCATTTTCAGACCCTGACACCGGGTATAACCGGACATGATTCAATCTCACACAGTATTGAGCTGCCCAAACAAGGTCGTATACCCTATCCGGAGCAAGTTTACCAACAGTTCGAGTCTCTGCACCTATTGGCAACCGAACCGAGGTCTACCGCATTTTGGCGGGAACAAACCTTGTTTATTGAGCTGCTGCAGCTGCTTGATCCGTCGAGGTCCGACCAGGAACAGTCGCGGGTGCGCAAAGTGGCGGAACAAGTGGAATCCTATATCAAAATGCACTATCGCGAACCCATCAGCAATGCGCGGTTATCGGCAGACCTGCATTTTCACTACAATTATTTGACGCGCTGCATGAAAGAATCGCATGGCGTAACCCCAACAGAGTATCTGCTTCAATACCGCCTGGATCAGGCAAAGCGGCTGCTGCTGACCACAAGGTGGTCCATGTCGCATATTGCAGAGCATGTTGGGTTTCAATATCCGCCCTATTTTTCCCGCCGCTTCTCCGCGCGTTTCGGCCTATCGCCGCTGCAATTCCGTAAGCAGTATACGGAATAAGCGGGATATGGAGAGTCATGATCATGACCACATGAAGTGATCATTTAGGTCAGAGGACAACAAGGAGATAGTTCTTGATTCTGGACACCCGGCAGCGGCTGCACGGCATCTTGCAGTACCAGCACATAAAAAAAAGACGGCCCCACTTGGGCCCGTCCTGTTTAGATCGGCTGCCTGACACTATGCTTTGTTTGGCAGATCCAGCTGCCATGACACGCCAAACTTGTCTGCGATCCAGCCAAATTGTTCACTGAAGCCATAGTTGCCCAGCGGCATCATAGCACTTCCGCCATCGATTAATGCCCCGTACAGCTTCTCGATCTCCGCTTCCGACTCGCAGCTCAGATAGATGGAGAATGAAGGCGTGAACGTGAAACCATGCTGCACATTGCTGTCAATACACATAAAGGTCTGTCCCTTTAATGTAAAGGTCGCATGTTTGACACTTCCCTCGGTTCCCAGCTCATTCGGGCCGTACAAGTCGATACTCGTGATCTCGGAATCCTCGATTATGGAAATGTAATGGTTCATGGCTTCTTCCGCATTGCCCTGAAACATCAGAAACGGGGTTATACTCTTCATCTATAAAACACGCTCCCTTGTTCATTGGATCGAGATCATTCATCTTTCCTGTCTCCAGCAGCTGCTTCAACCCTTCAAACATATAACACCAGCCATGCTCGGTTTGGTCATGGTATTCGGTCCGTGCTTGCTCGATATCCTCTGCCAACCAGTCTTCCTCATGAGGCACAGTGATCTCCCAGGTTCCATCCACTCGCGGTTCATTTCGGGCCATTTTGTTCGTGGTCTCCATCATAAACAACCACCTGGGCATCGTCTGGGGGGTTAACCAAACATCAAACACTCTCCGGTGCAGCCTAGAAGCGGCATTTCATCCTTATCCAATCAGCTCATCAAGCAGCCGCTCCAGCTCGCCATAACTCGTGACAATATGGTGCGGCTCATGTTCCGACTCGGGAGCAACGCTCCGGTGATTGAACCAGATGATATTCCAGCCCGCGGCGAGTGCGCCAATCACATCATTGCGCCATGAATCCCCGATGTAATAAGAGCTCTCCGGCGCAGTGCCGGTCAGCTGGTTCACATGGCGGAATATCCGCGGATCGGGTTTGTCCCAGCCAACGGCGCCGGATACGAACAAACGATCCGGCGGGATTAGATCACCGAGCTGCATAGCCGCTATTTTGTTCATCTGGTGATCCGCTGGTCCATTGGTAATCAAGCCGACCACATGCCCGGCGTCCGCCAACTTTTTCAGCAGCTCCCGGGCACCGGCAAACATTCTGATGGTATACTGCCGATCCAGATAGGTCTGCTGTACCACTTCGGCCTCCTCCAGTGACAGTGGGATGCCGAATTCAGCCAGCGCTAATTGAAATCGGCGTCTGCGCATCTCCTCGACAGCTTCCCCGTAAGCTGCCGTGCCAGCACCTCCCAGCTCAACGGACAAGCGGTCACTGTAATATCGCATCCGATGGTATGCCGCTTCATAGGGAAATGCCTCGCCTGGACGGGCCGTCTCTTGAACAGCCTCGCGAAAAGGCGCCAAATGGTCATACAATGTATCATCCACATCGAAGAAAATTCCCTTCGGTGATGTTGTTCTCTTCATATTCATCCCTCTTCCTTCTCCCTGTCCCTCTATTGTACCTGTACAGGCACCGCTTGGGTCAAGTCCGTCTGTTGATAAGCTCCCTTGCTGTGATATGATGGCATTAAAGCAGCAGGATACGGCAATGGAGTCCTCATCCAGACTCGCGCACAGCCAAGCAAGCTCAAATTGCAATGCCCAGCTTATGTACCCGGATAAGGAGATGAATAACGATGACCAAGGATATGACCGAAGTGTGGAGCAAGGATTTCGTTCCCGAAGGCAATCGGGCCAGTAATGTGGATCGTTTCACCGGCTTTGAGGATACCTATGACCAGCATCGCCCGGAAGCTCCTCAGGAGGTTGTTACACTTCTAACAGAATATTTGGAACACAAGCCCTCGCTTGTTGTCGATTTGGGCTGCGGGACGGGGTTATCCTCGTTTGCATGGAGAGATACCGCGGACCAAGTCATCGGCGTCGAGCCGAATGACGATATGCGGGGCAAAGCTATCGCCAAATGGCAGTCGCTGCAGCAAGAGCAAGGCAGCAGTCCCCATGGAAAAGCTGCCGATATCAAGTTCGTCTCCGGTTATTCCAATCAGCTGGCACTGCCGGATCAATCCGCAGACATCATTACCTGCTCCCAGTCCTTCCACTGGATGGACCCTGCCAGTACGTTAAAAGAGGTATCCCGTGTGCTGCGCGAGGACGGTATATTCGCTGTATATGACTGCGACTGGCCGCCAAGCCTCACCCGGAAAGTTGAACAAACCTATCTTGAGTTGATTGAACTGGCTGAAACCATCATTGACCGCCATGTGGATACTCAGGAGCAGGCCTATAAAGGGAATAAGAACGAGCATCTGAAGCACATCCGCGAGAGCGGTGTGTTCCGCTTCTCCAAGGAAATTGTATTCCACCATATGGAGCCGTTCACCGCGGAACGCTATACCGGCCTTGCTGTCAGTCAAGGCGGCATCCAAACCGTATTCAAGCTGAAGCAAAACGAAATCAACGACAAAATTGCACAGTTTCATACGCTGGTCGAGGAGCATTTTCAAGGGCGTACTCTCCCCGTGATGCTCAGCTACCGCATGCGGCTCGGCATTAAATAAAGTCAGACAACAGGGCAGCTCCAAGGTCATATTGGCCTTTGAAGCTGCCCTGTTGTTCATTGGACTCTTTTGCCATAAGACAAAAAAGAGCCGCGCGCCTTTCTCACTACCTCTTCTCAGCCCTTCACCGCCCCTGCCGATGATATGCCGTGAAATATTTCTGCAGGAAGAGTCAGCGAGAACCGGTAGCCCTTCCAGATCGAGACCGCGCTCAGCCTCACTGCTTATTTTCGCCACATTAAGCTGCACAACAATTCGAACAGGTCCAGCACATGGCGCGGATTTTTGCCTGTCAGCTGCTTAATTCGGTTTAACCGGTAATGCAGGGTATTGCGGTGGATATTTAGCCTTTTGACCGTATTGTTGTGATCCCCATTCTCGGAAATGTATACCTGAAGCGTCTCAATGAGGTCCAGTTTGTCTCCGCCCTGCTCCAGAAGCGAATACAGCGAAGCCTGTGTGTCATCCGAATTATAAGCCAGGCTGATGAGAAACCTTAAATCCTCGTAGAAATTCACTTTGCGGCGGGGGTCGATGTTCATGCCCAGCTCCAGAGCGGATACCGCCTGCTCCAGCGATGTGGCAGCCAGCTCCTCCCGCTCCCCAATCCCCAAGCTGTGGACTTCATCCAGCTCGGTCAGCTTGTCCAGAAGGCTCCGGTATTTCATGGCGTCTGTCATGAAGAATACGGTTTTGTCGTTCTCCAAATTCCAGCTTTGAGGGTACGCTTGCTGCAGCCCCCGGAATACTTTGCCTCCCACAGAGCCCTGCACGAGCAGCACCCGGCATTTTCGCGTCAGGTCCAGTCCATAGCCTTCGGCACGCTCCAGAAACGGTTCATCGTAAGGTGTCTTGCGATAGGATAACTCATGGTAGAACTTCTCCCGATTTTGGCGTTGGTTCAACATGGCCTTGTTCTGACGCTCCTGCTCGATCAGGAGAACGACGGTCACCTGCAGCAAATTGCTGAGCGGTCTCACCTCATCGGGATGCCCCGTGATGCCGACCACGCCGATCACCTCATCCTTCACTACAATAGGCTCGTTCACCCCCGGCTTCATGCCACCGCCTTCTTCATAGACCTCATAGATTCTCCCGGTCTGAATGGCTTTCTGGGCACCGATGTGCAGCGTGCCGATCCGTGCTGGGTCCCCGCTGCCCACAATGACCCCGTTCTCATCCATTACATTAATATTGTAAGGAATGACACGCATCATTTCTTTGGCGATATTCTCCGCCAGCGGACGTGATAGTTTCATGCATTATGTCCCTCCTTACCTGCCTGTCAAGTACTGCCCCGTATAAGATCCCAATACAAGAGTCACACTCTATAGTTTACACATCCCGCTTCCAATCCATATCCTGCCGGTAGAAAAAGAAGCCGACCCGTTCAGGTCAGCTCCCCTTGTTCTCTCACTATGAAATGAATGATTACTTGTTCAAGGAGTTCATGAGACGGACAATATTCTCCGATGTTCTCTCCACATTCTGCTGTCCGTTCACCAGTGCTTCCGATAGCGTAGCCGCACCCGGCATAATGCCAAAAATAGCGTCCATTCCTTTATCGTACAGCACCTCGATCCCGTCACCGATCCGTCCGGCCAAGGCAACAACAGGCTTGCCATGCTTCTTCGCAACCATCGCCACGCCCAGCGGGGTTTTGCCGTACTGCGTCTGGAAGTCCATCCCGCCTTCGCCGGTCCACACCATATCCGCCTGGCGCACTTTCTCTTCAAGGCCTGTATAGTCAACAACCATATCGATGCCCTTCTTCAGCGTCCCGTTCAGGAAGACCATCAGTCCCCCGCCAAGGCCGCCTGCCGCTCCAGCCCCTGGGTAGTCCACGATATCTTTGCCCAGCTGCTGCTTCATAACCCCGGCGTAGTTCCGCAGATTGCTGTCCAGCTGCTCGATCATATCCGGCGTAGCACCCTTCTGCGGTCCGAACACATGAGAGGCTCCCGTCTCGCCGCAGAGCGGATTGGTTACATCACAGGCCACCTCGACCTCCACATGCTGCAGTCGTGAATCCAGGCCGGTCAAGTCAAAACTTGCAAGCCTGCCCAAGTCCCCGCCGCCAAAAGCAAGCTCCTTCCCTTCCGCATCCAGCAGCTTGCCGCCGAGCGCCTGAACAACTCCCGCTCCGCCGTCATTCGTCGCACTGCCGCCGATGCCGATCAGCAGCCTGCTCACGCCATGATCCAGGCAAGCTTTAATCAGCTCACCCGTCCCGTAAGTCGTGGTTACCAGCGGATTCCGCTCAGCCGGGGGCACCAAGTGGATCCCGCTTGCACTGGCCATCTCCAGCACGCCGGTGCTGCCGTCTCCCGAAACACCGTAGGACGCCTCCACCTGATTGCCCAGCGGACCCGTGACCATCGCGGTGTGCACCGTGCCGCCCGTTGCATCCACGAGGGACTGCATCGTGCCTTCACCGCCGTCCGCCATCGGCACATGGATACAGGTCACATTCGGGTTTGCCTTCAGAATGCCGCGTTCCATCGCCTCACAGACTTCCTTGGCGGTCATGCTCTCTTTAAATGAATCGGGCGCGAGTACAATTACATAATCCTGCTTCATGGTTTATCCCCTGCCTATCCTTATTGATTTCAAATCTATGCTGTAGTCTCTTTAAAATACAAATCCGTACAATATCGTAGCGACAATGGCCATGGTCAGACCGACAATGCTCTCGTAAGGAATCAGCTTCATCCGTTCCTTAATGCTCATCTTCACCGATTCTGCGGTGACGTGGAAGAAGTTCCCGTGCGGCAGATGGTCAATGACCGTTGCCCCCGTGTGTACCATGACGGCTGCGGCAAGTGGCGCTGTCCCCATGGACAGAATCGCTTCACCAAACGAACCTGCGGCCACAATGGATGCCGTCGATGTGGATGCCGTAGCGGCTCCCATCAGAATACCGGCGAGCGGCGCAAGGAATGTGCCGGATACGCCCATGACATCGATACCCTGTACCACAACGGCACTCAGATTGGATTTGGAGATAATGCCGGCAATGGCGCCGGCACCAATCAGGATGATTGCGGTACCGGTCATTTTGTTCAAACCGGAGGTGGTATAAGCAATGATGCTCTTTGTCTGTCGCATGGCGATCAAACCGATGATACCGGCAACCGGCAAAATAATCATGGAATCAATCTTGATGGCTTGAAGAGCTTCAATGCCCAGAATGCTTCCCAGTGGATTCAGCGCCAGTAAGACGATGGCCACGATGGGTGCAACCATCGCACGTCCGAAGCTTGGCTTGTCTTTCTTGCCGGCTTCCTCCGCCACTTGATCGCTATCCGATACCATAACCCCTTTGTTTGTGAGCATCTTCGCCACAATGATGGTGACAATCAGTCCGGCAACCGCCGGCAGGAAACCATGGATCATGACCTGAGCCAGATCGACGTCAAAACCCTTGGCGACAGCAATGGTATTCGGGTTCGGGGAAATGATGTTCCCCGCTTTACCGCCCCCGACCAGCGCGAGCAGCAAGGCTGTTTTGGAAATTCCGATCTTCTTGCCGACGGACAAAGCGATGGGCGCTACGATAATGATCGCAACGGTAATGAATACCCCTACCGCGGTGATAATCATGGTTGCCAGCGCGATGGATAGAAGCGCTTTCTTCTCGCCCAGCTTGGCAACAATGGTCTCGGCAATGCGCTCCGCGGCTCCCGATTCAATCAATATCCCTGCGAGCACCCCTGCAGCCAGTACCCGGACGACAGCACCCATGACACTGTTGGTGCCCTCGATAATATACTGCACGGTCAGATCAATGGTGGCTCCGCCCAGCAGACCGCCAATGACAGCGCCTCCAAACAAGGCGTAAACCGGGTTTACTTTTCTAAAAATCAAGACAATGGCGATAATCAGACCGACAACGGCTCCGCCCCAATGTATAACAGTCCCATCCATGTTGTGTATGCCTCCTTAAGCAATATAGCTTGTGAACAATGATGTATTCATCCTTTATGAAACTATGATTGCGCTTACAGGATTCAGTATAACCGGAATGCCGCATTCAATCCTATTGACGCCATAACGGTTTTTATTGTGCATGTGCACAATGGATGGGACATGGGATGAGCCTCGTTTTCAAAAAAACATATGGAGTCAGCCTTAGCCAAGCTCACGCGTACGGATCTCATCCGGAGCGACATGGGCGATCGCCTGCATCTTCTTGAATTGGCCCGTAGAGCTGGCTTTGCCCGACAGCACGGTGCCGATGATGCCCCCGGCGAATCCGATCGGTATCGACACGATGCCCGGATGCTTGAGCGGGAAGATCGCTTCTGCCCGAATCCAGCCTGCTTCCGGGTCCATTACATTAGGCCCGATAGCCATGAGCAGCAGGGAAGATATCAAACCGGCCGCAATGCTCGACATGGCGCCGTACGTATTAAATTTCCGCCAAAATAGCGTGAACAGCAGCACCGGCAGATTGGCCGAGGCGGCAACTGCGAAGGCAAACGACACAAGGAACGCCACGTTCAGCTTCTGCGCGCCAAGCGCGAGCACAATTGAGGCCATGCCAACCACGATGGCCGAAAGCTTGGCCACTCGCATCTGCTGTGCCTCCGTCGCCTGCCCGCTGCGGAAGATGCTGCTGTAGACATCATGAGCAAACGCTGAGGATGCCGTCAGCACAAGCCCGGAGATCACGGCCAGTATAGTCGCAAACGCGACGGCCGATACAAACGCCATCAGGAATTCGCCGCCCAGTGCGCTTGCGAGCAGCGGCGCCGCCAGATCCACCCGCTCGGACAAAACAGACCAATCAACAAAAGTGGCGGCTCCAAAGCCTAGAAAGATTGTCATCGCGTAGAAGATGCCGATCGTAAACGTCGCCGTCTTTACCGAAGCGCGCACCGTTAGCGGGTCTCTGACCGTGTAGAAGCGCGCAATAATATGCGGCAGTCCGGCCGTCCCTAACACAAGCGCCATATTGAAGGACAGCATATCGAGCGGCTGATCAAACATATTGCCCGCCATCAGAAACCGCTCCTGCAGCGGCGTTGCCTGCTTCATGGAAGCGAATAAGCCGAGCAGATCCCAATCGAATCGGGCCAACACAATCAGGCTCACGATAAAGGTGCTGCTTACCAGCAGTATGGACTTGACGATCTGCACCCAGGACGTCGCAAGCATCCCGCCAAACGTGACGTAGATAGTCATTAAGCTGCCAACCAGCACGATGGCAAGCGACGTTTCAAGGCCGAATAACAAATGGATGAGCCATCCGGCCCCAACCAGCTGGGCAATCATATAGAACACGGTAATCATCATATTGTTGACAGCGATAAACCCGCGCAGCCGTTTCTCGCCGAACCGGACCGCCACCGCATCCGCCATCGTAAACCTGCCCAGATTATGGAGCGGCTCGGCAATGATGTACTGGACAATGACATAGGAGGCGAGGAAGCCGATCGAATAGAAGAAACCGTCGAAGCCGTAAACCGCGATGGAACCCGCAATGCCAAGGAAGGACGCCGCGCTCATATAGTCACCGGAGATGGCCAGTCCATTCTGCAAGCCGCTAAGCCGGTTGCCCGCCGCATAGAAATCGTTCGTGTTGGTGGTTCGCCTGGCGGCGTAATACGTAATCATCAACGTGCCAACCACAATCGCCAGAAAAAAAACGATGCCGGACATGTTCACTTGGATGACCTCCTTCCGCTCAGCCCCAGAGGTGCTGTTATTCTCCCATTCTACGATAAAATGGCAAAAAAAGGACAATCCTTTGCTCTGACGAGCAGCAGGATACGCCCTTTTTTCTTCAACAAATGTCTTAAGCTCGCTCAAATCGAATCAAGCGCCCGTATTTGCCTTGACCAGCACCTCGGCATATTTGGCCTCATCCTTGGAGGAGGACAGGAGCGTGCCGACATAAGCTGCCAGGAAGCCAAGCGGAATGGAGATAATGCCCGGGTTGCTCATCGGGAAGATCGGATCGCCAACCAGAATCGCTTTGCCGGCCGGATCCCATATATTCGGGCTCAGGGCCACGAGAATCACCGTGCTGATCAATCCGGTCAGCATGCCTGTGATCGCGCCTGTCGTATTGAATCTTTTCCAGAATACCGTGAACAGGATAACCGGTAAATTGGCACTGGCTGCAACGGCGAAGGCCAGCGAGACGAGGAACGCCACGTTCATCTTCTGAGCGAACAAGGCAAGCAGAATGGAGACGATGGATACGCCAATCGATGCGTAACGCGCCATCTTCAGCTGTTCCTTCTCCGAAGATTCGCCGCGGCGCAAGATTTGACCGTAGAAATCATGGGCGAAGGCCGATGCGGCGGACAGCACAAGCCCCGTCACCACAGCGAGAATGGTCGCGAACGCAACCGCCGAGATCAGCGCAAACAGGAAGTCGCCGCCTATGGCTTTAGCCAGCAGCGGTGCAGCCATGTTGCCTGCTTTGTCAACCGCTGTAATATCCGCTGCGCCTACGAAGGCCGCTGCACCGAATCCGAGAAAGATCGTCATGACATAGAAAATGCCGATAATCCATGTGGCGTATACAACCGAGCTGCGTGCCGTCTTGGCGTCCTTCACGGTAAAGAAGCGAGTCAGAATATGCGGCAGTCCTGCTGTTCCGAGCACGAGCGCAAGGTTGAGCGACAGCGTCTCCAGCGGGATTTTGTATTTGTTGCCAGGGTTCAGGAAGGCTTCCTGAAGCGGCGTGGCCGTCTTCATATGATGGAACATTTGAGTCAGGCTGAAATCGAATTTGGCAAATACAATGAGCGAAATAATGAACGTGCCTGCCATGAGCAGCACGGCTTTGGATATTTGGACCCAGCTTGTGGCGTGCATGCCGCCAAACACAACATAGATCGTCATCAGCACGCCCACGATCAGTACGGACGTTACATAGTCCAGGCCCAGCAGCAGCTTGATGAGCGCACCCGCCCCGACGAGCTGCGCGATCATATAGAAGATGGAGATGGAGATCGTGTTCAACGCTGCCACGCCGCGCACTTTCTTGTCGGAGAAACGGGCGGCGATCATATCGGCCACCGTATATTTGCCGAGGTTCCGAAGCGGTTCTGCTACGAGATACAGTACAACCAGATAAGCAACCAAAAAGCCGATGCTGTAGAAGAAACCATCAAATCCGACCAAAGCAATCGAGCCGGCGATGCCTAGAAAGGAAGCCGCGGACATATAATCGCCGGCAATGGCCGTCCCGTTCTGCCAGCCCTTCAGTCCTCCGCCAGCCGTATAGAAATCGCTGGTGTTGGTTGTTTTCTTGGCGGCGTAATAGGTAATGATCAGCGTGAGAAGTACAATCCCGCAAAATAACGCGATAGCCATAGTCGATTACGCCCCCATATCCTTTTTGATATCGTCTACCATTCGGTCGAATTGGGCTGCCTTGCGGGAATATAATATGCACAGCACCCACGTCATAATGAATTGCGCGAAGGCAAACACCCATGCCCACGTAATCGGTCCTATAGCAGGATGATTCAACACTTCAGTATACGAAGTGAGGATCGGCAGCGCAAAGTAAAACAGAAGAAAAAAGACGGTCATGGGAATAATGAACCGTTTCTTGCGGGAGAGCAGCGTTTTGAATTTTTCAGAATGCCATACTTCGGTATAGCTTTTTTCCTCCATTGCCTTTTCCTCCATTGCCTTTCCCTCCATTAATGATCCAGATTCTATTGCGGCTCCAACAATTGAAAGCGCTTTAAAATGATTATATACGGGAGGTCCGCAGCCGACTACGGCTCCTGCGCGAAACGCCCGATATGAAGCGTGAAAAGGCGGATATGCCGCCTGAACAGGGGACAATACCCTTCTTGCGCACGTAGGCTATGCTTCTCTTAGCAAACGGAACAAATCCTTGGCTGCCTCCCTCGACAATGGAATCATCGTCCGCTGCTCATCCTTCATCACAATATTGTAAGCCCCATTCTGCCAGGGCGATAACTCTGCAATCCGGTTCACGTTAACCAAATAGCTGCGATGAGGACGGAAGAATGAATAACCCTCAAGCCTCTCCTCCAGCTCCTGAAGCGTGCTCTTGCTCGTGATCCGCTGGCCTTCCGTTGTCAAAATGCGAATGACCCGTTCCTCGCGCACCGCGTACAGGATCCCCTCGGGATCAACCAGCACATGCTTGTCTCCATCATCGAACAGCAGCTTGCCGCGCATGCTTCGGGCAGCTGCGTCTACCTGGGAATTGGAGGCCCGCTGAGGAGTGGAGGCGCTGGCCTCCGGGCGGGGGGAAGCGTGCCCCTCCAGAAGCCGGTTACGGATTCGCTGCAGCGTTTCCTTCAACCGCATATGGCTGTATGGCTTCAATAAATAGTCAATCGCATCCAGACCAAACGCCTCGACAGCATATTCATCATAAGCCGTCGTAAACACAATCAAGGGTGAAGCAGGCGATGCCTTTAGCATTCGTGCCGCCTGCAGTCCTTCCAGCTCTGGCATATGAACGTCGAGAAAGACGACATTCGGCTGCCACAACGGAACGAGCTCCAGCAGCTCTCTGCCGTTCACGGCATGAGGAAGCAGCTCGATATCAGGCTCTTGTTCGAGCAGATAAGCCAGCTCCTCCCTTGCCAATCGTTCGTCCTCCGCAATGATCGTTTTAATTCGCTTCACGGTACCGACTCCCTTCCGATATGCAGGGGAAGCTGAAAGTTATGCCGCAGCCGCCCTCTGCCAGATTCTCCACCCTCAGTCTGGCTTCCTTGCCGAACATGCTGATTAAACGCTGATTAATGTTGTAGATGCCGATTCCGGTACCCTCGCTGCCGATGACAGGCTGTTCACCGAGACGATCCAGAACCTCGGGTGAGATACCGACCCCGTTGTCCTTCAATTGAATGACCGCCATATCATCGACCTGCCTCAGCGTCAGCTGAATGATGCCGCCGCTTGCCTTGTCACGCAAGCCGTGCTTGATGCTGTTCTCCACCAGCATTTGCAGCGTGGCAGGCGGAATCAGAAGCTCTTCAAGCGCCGGATCCAACTGGCACTCAAACGTAAATTGGTCCTCGAACCGGATCTGAATAATATCCAAATACGCATTCAACAGCTCCATCTCCTCACGTATGGTCGTTCTGCGTGAAGCCATAACCTTTACGTTCAGGCGCATGAATGCTCCGAGCTGCATCGTGGCATGTCTTGCCAGATGCGGATCGGTGCGAATCAGCGAATGGATCGCATTTAACGTATTGAACAAAAAGTGGGGGTTGATCTGGGCCTGAAGAAGCTTCAGCTCTGCTTCTTTCATTAAATGGCCCATCTTCTCATGGGATGTGGCACCGAGCTGGTAGGAGATCAGCTGTCCCAGACCCTGGGCCATAACCAGCTCCACACGGCGGATATCCTGCGGCCGCTTGAAGTAGAACTGAATGACGCCCACGACTTGGCTCCCCTCGATGATCGGAACCAGGATGGCGGCGCCAAGTGACGGATGGCGGAGCTGAATATCTTCCGCATTATCCACGATCTGAAGTGTGCCGGTTAAGATGACGTTCTTCGTCAGGCTTGACCGGATCTCTTCTCCCGGATCGATGGTACGGCTGGCGGCCCCGGCATGGGCCAGGTATCGCTCTGTGTCGGTTATGGCTACCGCTGTGGTCTTCAGCTCCCGCAGCAGCAGCGCTGCCACGGCCTGCGCCGTCCGGTACGTCAGCCCCTGCTTCAGATGCGGAAGCGCGGCTTCGGCGATGTGGAATGCCTTCTCCGTCTCATAGGCCGCTGCCCGCTCCTCCTCGGCGAGCGCAACCCGCAGCATGGTCGTAAAGATGGCAATGGAGATGCTGTTTGTCAGCACCATTGGAAGACCGATCAGATTAACCAGCTCAATCGCCCGGTCCGGCTCCGTTGCAGAGATCAGGATAACCCCCATAAGGAGGATCGGTGCAAACATCCCAACGAATAAGGCTTTGGCGGGGGAGACGACCCGTTCCTGCGAGAAAAATCGCGCCACGCCTCCTGCCAAGGCTCCCGTCAGCGGCACCGCGATGACACCGGCCAGCCCGGTATATCCGCCAATGTACAGCAGATGGGCTCCCGCCAGAAGTCCGCCCCCGATTCCGACGCGCGGTCCGCCGATCAGCCCGCCGATGACCACGCCAACCAAAGCGGAATGGGCCAAGGCCTGATTCTCTGTCAGCCGCATCAGCCAGAAGGAGGAGCTGGACTCGCCATTCTCCACGACCACGCCTGCATACGTTCCAAGGATGCCGAAGAGTCCAAACAAGCATGAATACGTGAACATCCGCTTGCCGGACATCTCCTTCCGATCCAGCAGCTGGCGGAATAACGGAATTCTCGTCAGTATGAAAGTCAGGATGAGCAGCATGCCCATCCGTTCGAACAGATGCAGAGTCAGCTCCTGCATAGATAACCCTCTTCCCGATGGACTATTGGTCCCTTCATCTGCAGTCCGCTTACAATCAATGCAATGCAGTATAGTTACACAAAGGTTTGATTTGAATACGGTTTCATTGGATGCAAGAAGATTATATAGCACCGCGAGCGATAGGACAATAAAAAGGAATAACATGAAACTTATGTAAATAAAGATGCAAAAAGATCCTTATCTTCGCAAGCACCAAAACAACCGTATCCCGCGGCAACGCGTAAATACGGCTGGTTCATGGTTTCATCTCAAGACAGGTAAGGCTGCCTCTTCCTGATGCTGCAGCGTCTGCCAAGAGCTTGCGCCTTGCGTTCGGATTGAAATGCGCTGCACCTGCTTCTACCGGGATATGGACCGGGATATCGACCATTTCCGGATGACCTGGTTGATGACCTCAGAGAGCAGCAGACCGAGCGCAATGGCGCCTGAGATCATGAACGCCTGGGCCCCCAGCTGAACGGCTTGATCGAATTGATTCTGCGCCACATGGCGAAGCGCATTATAGGCGACACCGCCCGGGACGAGCGGAATGATTCCCGACACACTGAACACGATAATCGGGGTCTTGTACTTTTTCGCAAAAAAATGACTGATCATCGTGACGCAAAAAGCCGCCACAACGGTGGCCGTCACCGGCTGAACCATCATGTCCTGCAGCATGATGTAGAGCAGCCAGCCCACCATTCCGGCAAATCCGCACTGCAGCAGTGCTTTTTTGGGTGCATTGAACATCATCCCGAATGCGGCCGAAGCAATAAAACTCGTAATGAGCTGCTGTATGTAAAAGGCTGCCATAATCCTGTTCCTCCACTCCATCCCTTTAGAATGACAAAGTAAATGCAATCCCCGCGCCGATGGCAAAGGACGTGACAAAGGCCTCCGCCCCTTTGGACAGACCGGAGATCAGGTGCCCGGCCATGAGGTCGCGAATGGCATTGGTGATCAGCAGGCCCGGGACAAGCGGCATCACGGAGCTGATAATGATCATATCCAGCTGATGACCGAATCCGTATCTGACCATCCATACCGATGCAATCCCTATCAATAGCGCTCCCGAGAACTCGGCAAAAAATCGCACCGGTATGACCCGGTGCATAAATACAAAGCAGGAGAAGCCGAGTCCGCCCGCGATGGCCGCCGGGATGAAGTCCGGCCAGATCCCGCGAAACATGATGAGGAAGCAGCCGCTGGCCACCGCTGAGAGAAGGATAAGCAGCCACGTTGGATAGATTGCCGGCTCATGCTCGATTTTCTCCAGAGCCGTTCGGGCCTCTTCAATCGTCAGCTCTCCGATGCTTACCCTCCGGGAAACGCTGTTGACTTGATCGATCTTGTACAGATTGGTTGTCCGATCCGAGATCCGAATCAGCCGGGTAATGTGCTGAGGCTCCTCCACCGAGAAAATAATCCCGGTCGGGGTCATATAACTGTGGCTGTTCTCCACGCCATAAGCCGCGGCGATCCGCATCATCGTGTCCTCGACACGATAAGTCTCGGCCCCGCTCTGCAGCATGATTTTGCCTGCTAACAGACAAACCTTGATGATGTCATGCTCCCGCTTCAACAAATCATTCAAAACGACAATCCTCCTGATGAACTCATTCCGAATCCGAATACTTGCCTATATTATAGTATCATTGCCATGATAAAGCATAGGATACGCTTTAAAGCAGCGCTGTAACCGTTGTTTTGCTCTCCCGGAGGCCGTCATCCCAAGCAAAAGCCCCCCGAATGATCGGGAGGCTTCTCTATTATTCTACCTCAAGAAAATCGTGCTTAGTAAGCGCCGCGGATATGCTCCGTCACCTGCTCCCGATAGAATCGGGACAGTCGTTCCTTCTCCTCCATCGTAAACGAAGGCACATCCAGGGTTCCGAGATTGTCCTCGATTTGGCGGACGTTTCGGAAGCCAGGAATCACGGCGGTGACTTCAGGGCAATCCAGAATCCAGCGCATGGATGCACGAGCCATGTCGCCTCTGCCCTCAGCGATCCAGGCGAGCTCTCTGGCGAGCTCAACCCCTTTTTCAAAACGAAGTCCGGCAAAGGTCTCGCCCACATTGAACTGCTCGCCGTTGGCGTTGAAATTCCGGTGATCCCCTTCATGGAAGACGGTTGTCTCCGTGAACTTCCCGGTTAACAGGCCGCTGGCCAGCGGAAGGCGCACCAGAATGCCCACACCGGACGCTTTTGCCTTCGGAAGGAGCTCTGCCAGGGGTTTTTGGCGGAACAAATTGAAGATGACCTGCAAGGACCTCACCCCGGGAACCCCAAGGCAGTAGAGTCCTTCCTCCACCGTCTCCACACTTACACCGTAATTGCGGATTTTTCCTTCAGCCTGCAGCTTGTCCAGCGTCTCAAACACCCGCCCGTCCTTCAGCACCTCGAAGGGAGGACAGTGAACCTGATAGAGGTCAATCCGCTCCCGCTTGAGCCGCTTCAAGCTGTTCTCACAATAGCGGCGAATCGACGCCTCGGAATAGGTCTGAAGATCATGAATATCTCCAGCACGGCAAAACTTGGTGGCAATATGCACCGAATCTTCTTTGCCTTTGGTTGCGATTGCGAGTAAATCCTCTGCATGTCCATCGCCGTACACGTCGGCTGTATCAAAAAAGTTCACGCCTTCCCCAATGGCGCGATCCAGTCCCTTCAAAGCTTCCTCATCATTGGTTTGCCCCCATGAGCCGCCGATGGCCCATGTGCCGAAGCTGATCTCGCTAATGTGAAGTTCCGTATTGCCTAATTGTCTGTAATTCATAGACTCCATAGCCTCCTCATCCAACTGCCATACTAGTTTGCACTACACTAATAGACTAAACGTTAAATCGCTTTCATTCAATACCGAGTTTAACATTCAACAACAGAAAAAACCTGCTGCCCTTGTATAAAAGACAGCTCATGCGGTATACTGAACAACAATATGAACATCAGGCCAATGAAGAGCTTCCAACTCTGAGGCGTTCTCGTCAAGGGGAATTGATCCTTAATTGATCAACCATCCCCCTAAGTTAACCGGCACCGCCCGTTACCGCGGAATCAAAGTGGATTGAACCAGGACCGGCGTGCTTTCGCGGCAGGTTACTGTTCAATCAATTTGGGTGGCACCGCGAGCGCATAAGCGTCCCTCGTCCCATATGGACTAGGACGCTTTTTTATTTTTTCCACAGAAAAGGAGCGCGGTGATCATGTTAGACATGAAATGGGTCCGGGAAAGTGCAGAAAATCAGGAGCAATTGCAGCGTGTAGCTGACCAGAAGGGCATCGCCCTGTCGGTTGCCGAACTGGTCGAGCTGGATGAACAGCGGCGAGCCCTGCTGCTTGCCGTGGAGGGATTGCGGCAGAAGCGCAATACGATGTCGCTCGATATTAGCAACCACATGAAGCAGGGGCAGCGTGAAGAGGCAGAGCTGCTGAAGCAGCAGGTCAAGGCTATCAATACAGAGCTGGATATACAGGAAGGGCTGCACCGGGAGGTTGACGCTGCTTACAACGAGCTGCTCATACTTGTACCGAATACCGTTTCGCCGGATACGCCTGTAGGCGCTTCGGATCAAGACAATGTCGAAGTTAAACGCGTAGGCCAGCCACCCGAGTTTGAGTTTGAATACAGGGATCACGTAACACTCGGTGAGCTGCACCGATTGATCGATATTCCCCGCGGCGTCAAAACCGCCGGCACGCGCAGCTATTACCTGACCGGCATCGGGGCGATGCTGCACCGGGCCGCTCAGCAGCTTGCGGTTGATATGCTGACAGCCAGAGGCTTTACCCTCATGGATGTACCATTGACCGTACGGACGGAGGCTATGCAGAATACGGCCTTCTTCCCATTGGGTCAGGATCAGGCCTTTCACATAGCCGAGGAAGACAAGTGGCTCGTTGGCACCTCGGAAGTCCCCTTAGTATCGTTTTACAGCGGGGAAATCGTTGACGTCACGCAGCCGATCCGTCTGGCTGCCGCATCGCTATGCTTCCGAAGCGAGGTCGGCTCGGGTGGCCGGGATGTCCATGGTCTGTACCGTGTTCATCAGTTCGCCAAGGTGGAACAAGTGGTTCTCTGCGAAGCGAGTGAGGAAACCTCGGAGCAGCTTCTTCAGGAAATCACGGCGAATGCCGAGGAAATGCTTCAGATGCTCGAGCTGCCGTACCGGGTCGTTGCCGTCTGTACCGGCGATATGTCGCAGAAGACGTACAAACAATACGACATCGAGACCTGGATGCCAAGCCGCGCAGCTTATGGAGAGACCCACTCGTCGTCGAACCTGCTGGACTTTCAGGCGCGCCGTTCGAACATCCGCTACCGGGATGCGGAAGGCAAGCTTCGTTACTGCCATACACTGAACAATACGGCTGTGGCGTCGCCCCGGATTCTGATCCCGCTGCTGGAGAATCACCAGCAGGAGGACGGTTCGATTCTGATCCCGCAAGCGCTGAGACCCTACCTGAACGGAATGGAGCGAATTACGCCGCCAAGCGAGACAGACTGATTACAACAAGCTCTACCCTATCTGAACATTCAACAACGCGGCCGCTGCAGGGTCGCGTTGTTTTTTGGGCTATTGGTCGTGCAGGTAAAACGCCAGCCGAAGTTTTCGTTATTATGCATCCACAGAATCCTTTTTAAACGATACTTAGATCAGGTGAATAAGCATATATTATATAAGAGTAATTACATACTTATTTTTCATATCGATTAAGTAGGTATATAATATGGGTTATATAGAGATGCCATCTCCAACTGTTAATGTACCATTATCGGTTATCTATATAATTTCACTCACCGTGCACTACGTACGCATAAGGAGGTCATACCAATATGACAGAACCACATCTTGATCATACAGCGCCTAAAGCGCTCCGCAATATCCCTCTATCCATTCTGGATCTCGCACCGATTACAGCGGGCAGCACCGCTGCACATTCGCTGCGGAATACGCTTGATCTTGCCCAGCATGCCGAGAAATGGGGTTACAACCGTTACTGGCTTGCCGAACATCACAACATGCCCGGGATTGCCAGCTCTGCCACATCCGTGGTCATTGGGCATGTCGCTGGAGGCACCAACACCATTCGCGTGGGATCCGGCGGAATTATGCTGCCCAACCATGCACCGCTTGTCATTGCCGAGCAATTCGGTACACTGGAGTCGCTCTACCCGGGCCGGATCGACCTCGGTCTTGGCCGTGCGCCGGGATCGGATCAGCTAACCTCCCGGGCACTCCGCCGCGGACCCGGCAGTGATGGCCAGGATTTCCCTGATCGTCTCGGCGAGCTCCGAAATTACTTCCAGCCCACCTCCGGCTCGTCCATGCGCATTCGGGCGATTCCCGGTGAAGGCTTGCATGTTCCGATCTGGCTGCTCGGCTCCAGCGGATTCAGTGCCCAGCTGGCAGGACAGCTGGGGCTTCCATTCTCATTTGCGAGCCATTTCGCCCCGGATTATCTGATGCCTGCGCTGGATTTGTACCGCAAGCAGCTTCCGGCCTTCTTCCGAGTTAAGCAAGCCGTACGCCATGATCGGCGTGAACGTGATCTGTGCGGACACGGATGAGGAAGCGCAGCGCCTTGCCACATCGCCGTACCAGCAGTTCCTGAACATCATCCGGGGCCGCACCGGCCAGCTGAGTCCGCCGGTAGACAGCATGGATGATCTGTGGAACCTGCAGGAGCAGGCCATTGTGAAGCGCCAGCTCAGCTTCTCCGCGATCGGCAGCCCGGCCACCGTCCGTGCGCAGCTGGAGCAGTTCCAGCAAACAACAAACGCGGACGAGATCATTGTTGCCGCCGCGATCTATGATCATAAGGCGCGTCTGCACTCTTATGAGCTGCTGGCGGATGCCGTCGGCATCAAATAAAAGCCCTTATCCAAAAAGACCAGTTAAGCCCGGAACCCGGTGCTTAACTGGTCTTTCTCTTTTTTTTATAGCGTCAGCCCGCCATCAATGGTCACCAGGGATCCTGTCATATAACTGGAGCCCTGGGAAGCCAGGAAAGCTACCACGTCGGCAATTTCATCCGCCTCAGCCGGACGACCCATCCGCATGTTGCCAATCTCTTCCGGCACGTACCCGCCTTCCGTGAAGGACTTGGCCACCGCTGCGGTAAGCGGGGTCTGAACGCCGCCTGGACAGATCGCGTTCACGCGAATGCCCATCTTGACGTATTCCAGTGCTGCGGCCTTCGTCAAGCCGACCACCGCATGCTTGCTTGCCGAATAAGCGGCAGCACTATGCTCACTGCGAATACCCGCTGTCGAAGCGGTATTGACAATATGCCCGCTGCCCTGCTCCTTCATCACTTTCAGGACATACTTCATGCCGAGGAAGCAGCCCTTTACATTCACGGACATTTGACGGTCAAACTCGTTCTCGTCAATATCGTCCAGCATCGAGAACTTCTGCACGATCCCTGCATTGTTGAAGAAGAAGTCAATTCTGCCGTAGCTTTCAACTGCCTTGTTCACATAGTTCTGAACATCCTCGGTCTTGGTCACATCGGCTTGCACGAAAATGCCGTCCCCGCCCCGCTCCTTAATCATGCGCAGCGTTTCTTCACCGGCTTCCTTGTTGAAATCGACCAGCACAACCGTTGCGCCATTCTCTACCAATTTCAAGCTGCTGGCTCTACCGATTCCGCTGGCTGCACCCGTGATGACAGCAATTGTTTGGTTATCGGACATGTATCAACACTCCCCTGTTGAAATCTATAGTGATTTACTTCGCGTAATATCCGCCGTCAATCGGCAGCTCAACGCCGGTGATGTAAGAAGATTCGTCGGAAGCCAGGAACAATACACCGCGCGCGATGTCTTCCGCTTTGCCCAGGCGTGGAAGCGGAGTCTGGGATTGGAACCACTGCGTCATCTGTTCATCCTTGAACATATCAACGGTCATTGGAGTCTCAATAAATCCGGGGTGAATCGAGTTGCAGCGGATGTTGTGCTTCGCGTAGTCAACAGCCGTAGCTTTGGTCAGCATACGTACAGCGCCTTTACTCGCCGTGTAGGGACCTGCGCCGCTGCCGCCGGTCAGACCGGCAATGGAGGAGATGTTGACGATGGAACCGCCGCCGGCTTCGATCATGTGCGGGATGACATATTTTTGGCCAAGAAAAATGCTCGTCACATTAATGGTCATTGTTTTCTCCCAGCCTTCCACCGTCAAATCCATGAACGGCGTAGCATTGGAGATACCGGCATTGTTGACCAGGATATCGATCTTGCCAAACTTCTTCATCGTCTCGTCCACGACGCGAATCCAGTCTTCTTCGGAAGCCACGTTGTGCTTCAATCCGATGGCTTCGCCGCCAAGCGCTTCAATCTCGGCAACCACGTCTTTGATCTTGTCTTCCTGAAGATCCGTGATGGCCACCTTGGCTCCCTCTTGCGCAAATAAAAGAGCGTCAGCTTTACCCATACCGCCTGCTGCACCCGTAATCACCGCTACTTTATTATCTAATCTTCCCATAGGAATACCTCCTGAAATTGTTAGTCATTGGACCCGTCTTCCGCCTTGGATTGACTGATCTTAAGCTGCAAATGCTCAATCATCTTCTCGTACGAGGCGATCAGCACATCCATCTCCTGATCCGAGAAATCCGACCATAAACCTTCGTTCAATTCACGGTACTTCGCAATCATTCGGGCCTCCACTTCACGGCCCTGCTCCGTAATCTTAAGATAGACCTGACGCCTGTCCGTGCTTGAAGCCACTCGCTCAATGTAACCTTTGCTGACCAGCTTATTGCTTAAATTGGTCACAGCAGAGAGTGTAACATTCAAAGCATTGGCAAAATACGAGCTGGTCTGCTGCCCCTCGTAAGCCAAGGTCTGGAGCACGAAGTACTGAGGAGCTGTCAAATCGTTGTCCAAGATCTTGGCATAGTTCGCCACAAGTGTCATCATCTGACGAGCCATCATGTTCGATAGTTGTTCCCGCTTATCCAGTATCAGTATTCATCTCCTCGGTGCTGACGAAGTCCGTCATCGTTATATATTACAAATTTAAATAGTTAAAATCTTTTAACAATTAAATTGTATACCCTTTCACATAGCTCGTCAACCGCGATAAAATGCCCGATTTGGTTGTTATTTCCATGATTTCAATTGCTGTATTTCGATTCAGATTCAGGTTCTGATAGATAAAAAAAGCACCTCCCGGTGCTTTTAAAAAGTATATCCATCCCCATTTCGGAGTATCCCGTTAGGTGTTAGGCAGCTCTTGCGGAGGCTATCTACTCGCTGTTATGTTTCGACTTGGCGTTATGTCTCTGATCAGCACTATCTTTCAGCATAGCATTATGTTTCTGGTTGACCTCATCCTGCACCAAAAAAGGCACCACCTAAGGTGATGCCTACTCTGAACCGGTCGGTTATCCAGCAGCGGTATCCATCCGCTCATGAAGCGTTGCTTCCTGCAGGTAATCGAGTGTCATGCGGTCCACAAACCGCGAGAACTTCTCTTTCTTCTTCCCGTTCTCCTGATAAATGGTTATCAGCTTCAAGATGATCGGCGCCAACTGCTCAGCCTTCAAATCCGTGTGCAGCGGCTTCGCCAGAGCAGCCTTCAATCCCCTTGGCTCTCCGCCAACATAGAGATCAAAGGCATCCCTCATCTTGATGACGGCAATATCTTTAAGCAGGGGCTCGCTCGTTCCCAGCGCACAGCCGGCGTACCCGATTTTCAGGGGATTGGGTACCGGATGATCGGATATAACTTCATCCAGCATAGCTGCAACATCCAGGCCCGAATCCTCTGCTCCCCGGCAAAAATTACAGGTAATCAGGCTCTTGGAGACAAAACCGGCAGGATGAACTTGAAGGCCTGCGGCCACCAGCTTCGCCTTCGCCTCCTCCGCCCGCTCTTCATCCATCTCCACGTACAGCTGCTTAAAGGTTGTCATCTCTATGCGGGCATCCTCACCTACGATGGAGCCCAGTACCGCCAGCTGCTGCGGGCGGAACAGCGTCCCGCCCACTTCAAAGCCGGGGGTTACGGCAAACTTTTGCGATGCCAATGTCTACACTCCCATCAAGTCACCATAGTATCTTTTCCTTGCTCTACGAATATCCTTCATCCGTTGCCGTTACACCTTCATGCGCTGCAGACGAAGGGCGTTCAGCACAACCGATACGGAGCTGAGTGCCATGGCGGCCCCGGCCACCCAAGGTGCCAGAAGACCGATGGCGGCAATCGGAATGCCAAGCGAGTTATAACCGAGCGCCCAGAACAGGTTCTGACGAATGTTGCTCATCGTTTTGCGGCTCATATAGATGGCATCCGGAATGCTGTTCAGATCACCCTTCATCAGCGTAACGTCCGCGGCTTCCATCGCCACATCCGTACCTGTCCCGATAGCCATGCCGATATCGGCAACGGCAAGTGCCGGCGCATCATTAATGCCGTCGCCAACCATGGCGACCTTCTTGCCCTGCTGCTGGAGCTTCTTCACTTCGTCCGCTTTACCTTCCGGCAGCACTTCAGCAAGAACATGGTCAATGCCCACCTGCTTCGCAATGGCTTGAGCCGTGCGTTCGTTGTCACCGGTAATCATGATCACTTCAATGCCCATTTGCTTCAGTCTGGCTACGGCTGCCCGGGACGTCTCTTTAATGGTATCCGCCACGGCCACCAGACCGGCATATCGGCCATCTACCGCGGTAAGCATAGCCGTCTTGCCCTCGGTCTCCAGCTCCGACATTCGGGCCAGAACCGAGTCGATTGCCACGTTATGCTGTGCCATCAGCTTACGTGTACCGACAAGCACCTCGTGTCCTTCCACGTTGGCACGGATGCCATAGCCCGGAACGGCTTCAAAATGCTCGACAGCCGGGAGCTGTGTCCCTCTTGCCTCAATTCCGGCAACAATCGCTTCAGCCAGCGGATGCTCGGAGCTCTTCTCCGCAGATCCAACCAGACGCAGGAACAGCTCCTCGTCAATGTCGTTCACTTCAACATCCGTCAACTCGGGTTTACCCTTGGTGACCGTGCCTGTTTTGTCCAGAATGATCGTGTCGATTTTATGCGTGGATTCCAGATGCTCCCCGCCTTTAAACAGCACGCCCAGCTCTGCCGCGCGGCCTGATCCGGCCATAATCGAGGTTGGCGTAGCCAAACCCAGCGCACATGGACAAGCAATGACCAGTATGGCGATGGCAATCTCTAACGCATGGGCGAAGTTACCCGGTGTTACCCAGAAGAACCACACGAGGAAGGCAACCACCGCAATTCCAACCACAATGGGAACGAAAATTCCCGAGATGACGTCCGCCACCCGCTGAATCGGGGCTTTGGAGCCCTGTGCTTCCTCCACCACCTTGATAATTTGGGCGAGAGCTGTCTCTTTGCCCACTTTGGTCGCTTCAAGTGTCAAGCGTCCATTCTTGTTCATAGTGGCACCGATGACAGCATCGCCCGCTTTTTTCTCAACAGGAATACTTTCACCGGTCAGCATGGATTCATCCACCGCCGACGTGCCTTCCACTACTTTCCCGTCCACCGGAATTTTCTCGCCCGGTTTCACCAATACGAGATCTCCCGCCATCACCTGTTCAATCGGAATGGTGATCTCCTGTCCGCCACGAACGACCAGGGCTGTCTTGGCCTGAAGACCCATCAGGGTTTTGATGGCTTCTGAGGTACGGCCTTTCGCCATAGATTCGAACAGCTTGCCCATAATCACCAATGTGATCAGAACCGCACTCGTTTCATAGTACATCTCGGGCCCATGGTGTACGCTCGCTCCGGCCGCTGCCCAATCGATCGTTAGATAAAGGCTGTAGAAGTAAGCGGCTGAGGTGCCGAGTGCAACGAGAACGTCCATGTTGGCGCTTTTGTTGCGGAGCGCTTTGTAAGCCCCCACGTAGAACTGTTTTCCGATATAGAATTGTACGGGCGTTGCCAGGGCCAACTGGAACCAAGGGTTCATGAACAGATCCGGCATCCAGATCCACGAGGTGAAGGAAAAATGGCTCACCATGGCCCATAGCAATGGCAGAGACAGAATGGCCGATATGAGCAGCTTCCGTTTCTGCTTGGTGATGGCCTCCTTGCGGTGACCTTCCTGATCCAGCGTCTCCCGTTTCGATACGGCTTGATATCCCAGCTTCTCGACCCGCTGCTGGATATCGCCAAGGCTAACCTCGGCAGGATTGTACTCCACCCGGGCGGTCTCCATGGCAAAGTTAACGTTCGCTTCGCTAACTCCCGGCATCCGGCTTACAACCTTCTCGATTTTCGCGGCGCAAGCCGCGCAGTACATGCCAATCAGCTGCAAATCAACCGTTTCCTTGGCTGTTCCGTAACCCAGCTTCTCGATTTTCTCTTCCATCTCCTGGACGGTAACCACCTTCGGGTCAAAAGTCACGGATGCCTTCTCCAGCGCAAAGTTCACATTGGCTTCCTGCACACCTTCCATTTTGCTTAAGCCCTTCTCGATCCGATTCGCACAGGCGGCACATGTCATGCCCGTTAACTGCAGCGACGTTTTCTTCGGCTCCATTGTTGCTCCTGCTTCCATCTTCTCCTCACCCCTCTTCATCCTCGTGCCATTTGGTTAAACTACGTTGTACCCTTGTTCTTCAATGATCTCTTTGACTTCTTCCAGATTGAACTTAGCTTCATCATATTTGACGGAAACGGTGCCCGCCTTCAGGTCTACATGGCCCTCGATGTTCTGCTGCTTCAGTGCCCCTTCAATTGAATTCACGCAATGCATGCAGGACATGCCTTCTACTTTCATGGTTACCTGTTCCATTCTGAATCTCTCCTTTAGGTTTGGTTTTATTGTTGATGAATCATCCAAGAAACTCGATTCGGATTCCCGCTGAACTTTACTTGTAATTTCTATTTCTTGAAGTTAGTATACCCCCCTACCCTATATTTAGTCAACCAGTTATTATCGATTTTTTATAAAATAATTCCAATATCATGGATACATCGCATAACCGTGCGGAATTCATCCTTGACTAAACACATACTGCCACCTTCGGAAGGTGGCAGCTCCATACATTATTCACTTCAACCGGATCTTCTCCAGCTGAGAGTCCCATCCCCGTTACTTCATCAGCTTATTCATCGTTGTTAACAGCTCGGTAATAACCTCATCGTCGCCTTCCTGAAGGCGCTCCACGACGCAGCTCTTCATATGATGTTCCAGCAGTAATTTGCTGACACCGTTTAATGCCGACTGGATCGAGGAAATCTGGTTTAATACATCGTCACAGTACGTATCCTTCTCAATTAAGCCCTTCACACCGCGAATCTGCCCTTCGATCCGGTTCAACCGGCTGATGAGGTTGCTTTTCGTTTTATCGGAATGATGGCTCTTCCGCTCGCTGGTTACAGCACAAGCATCATGTACATGGTTCTCAGTTGTCATGCCCATTTCCCCCTCCTTTAAATCCCGTTCCTTCATCTTGAATCTAATCTATCCTGAACCTAGTATATCATATAGCCCCCCACCCTATAAAGCCCAGCTTATGGAATGAGGTTATCCGAACGGATGAGATTTCGTTGAATCGATACATGAATGGTTCTGTGGATCGCTATAACCAAAGGGTGCCCCATCAGATGGAATATCTGATGGGGCACCCCCCTATATTTTCGCCCGAATTAATATATGATCCGTCCCGAGTCATCCGGTACGCCTGATTTGCGGTAGAAGTACGTATTGATTACATCCCGCCAATGCTTGGCGTGCTCAGCCTGATCGGCCAGCCGCTGTGCCACTTGAGCGAAACGCTCCGGATCGACTTTGCCTTCTAGCGAGGTCCAGGCGTCAAGCAGTCCAGCGGCAGCCTCGGCTCCCTCGAAGTGAGTATCATATATGTGCTGAATCACGGTTTTGCCGGATTTCAGCATATGGGAATACGGGACATGATGGAAGAACAACAGCAGCTCGTCCGGGCAGTCCTCCAGTGAATCATACAGAGCGGCATTTGGTTCGAAGTACTGAGCAGTGTAGCCTGTACCCGTCGCCATCGTGCGGTCCACCCCCATGCCGTCCCGATCCGCGAAGTGATACGTACCCCACCGGGAATATTCATAGCCATCTACATCCGGACCATAATGCGTATGCGGTGTAATCATCCAGCCCACGCCGAGCGGTGACGTATAACTCTCATAGATCGGCCACGACTGCATGAGCATGCGGCACACCGTTTTTACAACTGACTCGTCATTGCCGAAGGTTAACCTCGTCCACTCTTCTGCAATCCCCTCCGAGGATAATTCAGGATTCCAGATCAGCCGTCCGAAGCCGTACAGATTCGCTTGTGCCAACGTATGGCCCGTCCAGTTCTCATCATTC
Source organism: Paenibacillus sp. LBL (assembly GCF_029893715.1). NCBI lineage: Bacteria > Bacillati > Bacillota > Bacilli > Caryophanales > Paenibacillaceae > Paenibacillus > Paenibacillus sp. LBL. The sequence goes on from NZ_JARXYU010000024.1 coordinate 29,507, forward strand.
CCGATGTTGGACACCGCAGCAATCCCGCTATATTTCATGCCATGCAGCGAGCCGTTTGTTATCTTCTTCACCTCAGACCCGGCCCCATCCGCATAGGTATCAAAATCCAGCACCTCTTTCCACTGCGGCACCAGATAACACACATGACGCTGCTGGCCGGTATATTCCTGGGCAACCTGGAACTCCAGCACCTGATTGGTCTCTTTCATGCTGCCGAACAGCGGCGATACCGGCTCTCGTACTTGAAAGTCCATAGGCCCGTTCTTAATCTGCAGCAGCACATTGTCCTTAAACCGTCCATCCAGCGGGGTAAAATGATCATAGGCCGCACGTGCACGGTCCGTGCTGCGGTCGCGCCAATCCTGCATGCAGTTATATACGAAGCAGCGCCAAATCACGAGTCCGCCGTGCGGCTCCAGCGCTTCGGCGAGCATATTGGCGCCGTCGGCATGGTCCCGGCCATAAGCGAATGGACCCGGCCGATGCTCGGAGTCCGCCTTGACCAGAAAGCCTCCAAAATCCGGGATATGATCGTAGATTTCATTTGCCGCATCCTTCCACCACTGCCGAACCTCTTCATTCAGCGGATCGGAGGTGGATACGCCCCCTATGTGGAGCGGAGCCGCAAAGTTGATGCTAAGATACAGTGTAATCCCGTATTCTCTGAAAATATCAGCCACCTTCGCAACCGTTGGCAAATATTCGGCCGTAATGAATCGCGTCTCGATCTCATGCACGTTGACATTATTAATGGAGATTGCATTCATGCCCACCGAAGCCAGCAATCGGGCGTAGTCCCTCACTCGCTCCAGATTGTCGGTAAACCGCCCGTTCTCGTAAAAAATCGACTGACCCGAATATCCGCGTTCAACGGTGCCGTCGACGTTATCCCATTGATTAATCATCCGCAGACGATTCACAGGCTGATCAGCCACCTTCAAACCGGTTAGCGGTTGATGGGAGGCCAGCAACCGCAGCAAATGAAACACCCCGTATAATATACCTTTGCCGGATCCCCCGATCAGGACAAGCTTCTCCTGCTGCCCTTGGCCTGAATGTACCAGCGTGAAGCCCTCCGGATCCAGCTGTGTATCAGCCCGGCCCCTATCCATAGCCTCGGTTATCCCTTCTGCGGCTCCTTCGGCTGCTGCCGTTGCCCCCACATGAATACGAACCTCCAGATGGGAGGAGTTCAAGGCTTCCGAGGTGATATTCGGGACGATGCCAAGCATGGATTGACACGCATGCTTCAGTTCCTGGACAGCCGCGTTCGCAACTCGGGACTGCTGCTGATCCACAACAATGGTGCCGAGTTGCCTGCTGTAGGCGGCAGCAAGCTCCCGATCCTCGATGGGCGCATATTGCAGCCACGCTTTATATAAAGTGCTGTTCAACGTAAGTTCCCCCTTCGTTTGGGCAAGGCCAATGATTTCCCAGCTTCTCACTCCACTAGTTCCTGCTGCCCTGAGGCAGTAAAATACAGATGCCGGCCACAAGGACCGGCACGACAAGCTGAGGGGCAGCCTCAGCCGCTTCATACTATTAGCTATGGTAATTAAATTGAATGTAGGAATCCTTGTAAAAGCAATTACGACTTGACCATACGCTCCACCAAGCGGTGAAACGCACGCTTCGGTTGATGAAGCTCATCGAACAGGAATGGCCAGTTCTTGCGCCCCCGCACCGGGAAGTTGTCCAACCAGGTGTAATCGTCGGCTGCACCCCAGAAGGTAACGGACGTAATATGATCCCGATACTCCTTCAGAATGCCAAACATCTCGTCATACCGCTGGGCTTGAGCCTCCAGAAGCTCCTCCGGCGCCTCGGTCAGATCCTTTCTGGTGTCGTCGAACCGGAACATCGAAACATCGAGCTCCGTCAGCTGAAGCTGCAGACCGAGCGATGCATACTTCTCAATCGCTGCGCGGATATCGTCAAGGCCAGGATCGTACAGATTCCAATGTGCCTGCAATCCTACGCCATGGATAGGGGTTCCCTGATCCAGCAAGGACTTGACCAGCGTGTAGATTTTATCCCGCTTGTTCGGATGGGACTCATTGTAATCGTTATAGAACAATACAGCCGACGGATCTGCTTCATGCGCAAACTGGAACGCCTTGGAGATAAACTCCGGACCCGCGATTTCCAGCCATTTGGATGGACGAAGGAGCTCTTCTCCTTCATCCGCGATCACCTCGTTCACGACATCCCAGGCATAAATATCATCCTTGTATCGCTTCACGACCGTATCGGTATGCGACTTCAACCGTTCGTACAGCGTCGCTTTATCCACCATGTTCCCATTCTTGTCCTGGAACAGCCAGTCGGTCGTTTGGTTATGCCATACCAGCGTATGGCCTCGCATCTTCATTCCATGCTTGCGGGCGAAGGCAGCGAGTTTATCCGCATCCTCGAACGTATACGTATCCTCCGCGGGATGCACACTGACAAACTTCATTTCATTTTCCGCCGTAATGCTGTTGAAATGATAGGATAGCAATTCCTCCTGCGTTTCGATCGTCAGCGGGTTTACGGCCGCTCCAATGAGAAAGTCATCCGCGAACATTTCCTTCAGCTTTGGTTCACTACGATGATGGTTGGTCACATTCAGTCCCTCCTTGAATTAGAGATAATAACAAGATTGATGGTTTATGATCGTGATGCCACCTGCATCCCGGTTGGTCGACAGTCATCCAAGGCATGCATCGGGCCACGTACCGTGCGCACAGGAAGCAGTGCGCACGGTGCACAGCTTTAGCGGCTCCCGCAGCTTAACCTTTTACCCCGCCCAAGGTCATCCCCTGCACAAAGTATTTTTGCAGGAACGGATACACCAGGATGATCGGCACACTTGCCACAATGGTCATCGTGGCCCGAATGGATGTCGGCGTGACCTGGTTCGCTCCGCTTTCCGAGCTTGCGAACTGGCTTGCGTAATCATTGCCCGAGTTCATCGAGGAATTCGAGTTCTGGAGTATTTTCATCAGCTCGTACTGCAGTGTGCTCAGTTCCGTATAGGAAGAGTTGTAGAGGAATACGTCAAACCAGGAGTTCCACTGCGATACCGCCGTGAACAGCGATACCGTCGCAAGAACGGGTACGCATAACGGGAGCACGATCCGCATAAAGGTCGTGAATTCGCCGGCGCCGTCGATGCGGGCCGATTCCAGAATCCCTTCGGGCAGCCCTTCGATAAAGGAGCGAATGACGATCACGTTAAACACGCCGATCAGTCCCGGAATGATGTAGACCGAGAAGGTGCCCAGCATGCCCAATTCGCGAATCAGCAGGAAGTTCGGAATTAAACCGCCGCTGAAATACATGGTCAAGATAAAAGCAATGGATACGAACTTGCGCAGCACGTATTCCGGACGGCTGATCGTATACGCAACCATGGCGCAGCAGAATACGGAGGTGATCGTACCGATCACCGTACGAAGCACGGATATGAAGGTAGCTTGAAAGATGGTTGCTTCGTTAAACACATATTTGTAATTCTCCCATGTGAAGTCCCGAGGCCATAGATAAATGCCGCCTTTTACCGAATCCGTCGCATTGTTGAAGGATACTGCGAGCGTATTCAGGAACGGGTACAACGTAACCACCATTAGGCAGATCATGAATACAATGTTCAAAGTATCGAATATCCGGTCCGCGGGAGACTTGAACCGGGCATGAGCTCGTGGTGAATCTGATGTCTTCGCCATATGAATCCTCCTGTAAGTGTTCTGAAGGAAAACGGTCCTCGTAAGCTTACGCTTAGAACAATCGTTCCTCGCCCAGTCTCTTCGCGATATGATTAGCCGTGAACAAGAGTATGAAGCTGACCACCGTCTTGAACATGCCTGCAGCGATCGAGAGCGAGAAGTTCCCCATCTGAATACCATATTTCAGCACGAAGATATCCAGGTTCTCGGAATAATCCACGTTCATGCCGTTACCAAGCAAGTATTGCGGTTCAAAACCGGATTCGAGCAAGTTACCGATATTCATGATCAACAGGATAATAAATACCGGCTTCAGACCCGGCAGGGTTATGTTCCAAATCCGTTGAAAACGTCCGGCGCCATCGATTTCCGCCGCCTCATACTGCGAGGGATCGATCATCGTCATGGCTGCCAAATATATGATGGTGTTCCAGCCGACATTCTTCCATACTTCCGAAACACCGAGTATTCCCCAGAAATATTCTCCTTCTCCAAGCCAAAGAATCGGTTCCTTGATGAGACCGAGCCACAGCAGCAGCTCATTGATGATTCCGCCGTCCGAGGACAGAGCCGTCGAGATAATGCTCGCCGCCACCACCCATGAGATGAAATGGGGCAAATAGCTGATCGTCTGCACGACCCGTTTAAACATCAGATTACGCAGTTCATTGAGCAGAATCGCCAGCACAATGGCGGTAACAAACCCGAGCACGAGGTTAATAAAACTCATGGCGAGTGTATTGCGCATGACCCGAAGGAAATGCTCATCCTGAAACAGGAAGGTAAAATGCTTCAAACCTACCCATTCCTGATCAAAGATTTTCTTCGCAGGTTTAAAATCCTGAAACGCTATCGTCCAGCCCCATAGTGGCAGGTATTTAAAGATAAACAGCCAGAGCAAAAAAGGAATCGACATGAAGACGAGCGCCTTCTGCTGCAGCAGCTTTTGAAAGAAGCTTTTTTCACCTGATGGCGGCCTGGTATTTAAACCAGTATCGTTTTTTCGTTGTTTATTGAAGAAACCTTTCGATTCCGCCGGCATTTCTCGCAACGCCTTCGTCTCTGCAGGTCCAATCGGGTTCGCTTTATCCACGGTTTCTTCTCCTTCCTATCCAAGCCCTTACCGTTAAGTTCGAAGCAGGCAACTTCTCAGCGCCGAGCTTGTTGTATAGAAGAGGAGGGACGGATACTCAAGTCTACCGAGTGGTCCGCCCCCTTCGCCTCTCCTTCATCTATTATTGTCCCTGGGCATTTGCGATTTTCTTGGCGACTTCCTCGGTGATCAGATCCTCATATCCCTTCACATCCAGCTTGCTGAACTCGCCCACGTATTCATTCCAGATACGGTCAAACTCCGCAGGGTTTGCAAGCACCAGTTTCGGGAAGTATTTACGCTGCAAATCGCTTTTCTTCTGAGTGAAGATTTGTGCCGGTGAGCCCTGATCAATCGGAATGCTCCAAGCCGGGTACCATGGACGATCATCCGGCGCCGCAAACAATTGCGAGAAGGAATCGATGTCATAGGCTTCAAGCAGCTTCTTATCCGGTTCGGAATAAGACATTTTGGCAACCTCAGGCTGGCGTCCTGCACCGACGGAATTACCGTCAGGAAGCGTGGAGCCATTGCCGTAACGAGGCCAGTTGTATTCAAAGTACTTGAAGCCGAACGACTCGCGGAAGGCTTCCGTATTCGTCTGTGTGATCTGCTCTTCCGTACGGTAGAAGCGGCCGTTCTCATCAACGGAATACGTCTCGTCCTTGATGCCCCAGTTCGACAGAACCTGGTTCTCGTCCGTAAGAAGGTTGTTGAAATATTTCACAATACGCTCTGGATCCTTCGCACTGACGGAGATTCCTACGCCGCGGTTGTTAACAAAGGATGGCGGATCGAGATACTGGTCCTTGATATTCTCATCGTAGACGATCGGCAGCGCCATATATTCGAGATCGTCGTTACCCGATGCGTTGGCTGTTTCGCGCAGGTTATTCATCGATTGGCCTACCTGCCATCGATAGTCGAAGAAGCCGAGCACCTTACCGGAAGTCAGTTTGGCAAGGTATTGATCATAGTTGTCCACGAAAGAGGATTTATCAAACAACCCCTCTGTATTGAGCTTGTTCAGCTCCTGCAGGTAGCGCTTCGTAATGTCATCGTCCGCATAATCGTTCGCTACGTGGGTCTCCATGTCGATGATGATCCCGCCATCGTTCGGATATCCGGCCAAGTGCATCGGGGCATTGGTCAGTGCAAAAAATTTATCCTGTGTTGTCAGTGCCAGGTACCCGGTCAAGCCTTCCTCCGGATGTTTCTTCACGTAGTCGCGAATCAGGCCCAGGTATTCATCGAAGGTCTTGATCTTCGGGTAACCCGCTTCCTTCAGAACACGTCGTTGAATCCAGAATGCACCCTGCTCAATGTTTGGAGCAGACGTGTACTCTCCTACCACCGCGCTCAGCGGCAGGAAGTAGATGTTGCCATCCTCGGCTTTCATCAGGTTGTAATACGGCTCGTATACACGCTTGATGTTAGGTCCATACTTATCAATCAGATCATTCAAGGGGATAAAGGCGCCCGCGCCAACCAGCTTGTCAATCGAGTTCCCCGGTACGATGACATCCGGATAATCGTTGCTGGCGATGAAGGTTCCCACCTTCGTGTTCTCATCCCCTACCAGATGCTCCATCTTAAAGTTCACGCCAGTTTGATCTTCGAAGATCTTACCGATGGTGGTTTCGTTCGTATTTTTGTCCTTGCCTGCTGCTGCGTTGAAATACGTGAAGGTGACCTTCTCTTCCTTCTTCTCGCCTTCGCCACCAGCCGCCGGCGTGTTGTCCGCGGTTTGATTGTCTTTTCCGCCGCAAGCTGCCAGAAGAGATACCATCATGACTACGGTCAGACAGCTCATCCAAAATTTCTTATTCATGCTCTTGACCTACCCCTTTCGGTCTTGTTTAATTGTAAGCACTTTCATTATAAGAGAGCCCTTGAGCGATTTTCACCCGTCAATCTTTAGGTGATACTTAGAAAACTATAGAACTGTGTCCAGCGGCAGAAAAAAAAGGCTGTACGGGCATCATGCAGGGCAGGTTTCTCCCTGCAACAAACAAATCCTGCTTCTGGTCATTCCAAACCGGAATGCCAAGCAGGATTTGCCGCCGTTATTGTTCGATGGGAATGGACAGCTGGACCCGAGTGCCTTGTCCCGGCGAGCTGTCGATTTCAAACCGGAACCGGCTTCCGTAGTACAGCTTCAATCGGTAGATCACATTCTGAATGCCGATCCGCTCCCCCATCTCATCCTCGGTATCGAGATAACGGCAGATGCGTTCGACCTGCTCCGCGGACATGCCGGCCCCGTTATCCTGAATGGTACAGATGAGCGATCGACCCTCGCGTACGATATGCACTTCAATGCGTCCCCCGTGCTTCAGCGGCTCAATGCCGTGAATGCTGGCATTCTCCACGAAGGTAACAATCGCCATTTTGGGTAATTGCAGGTGACCCTCTTCTGCGGGTGCGTGGACCGTATAATCAATCTTGTCCCCAAACCGGTATCTCTGGATTTCAAGGAAACAGTGGATAAACTCCACCTCTTCCTTGAGCGTCACCATATCTTTTTTCCAAACTAATGAATTACGGAAAATCTTGGCCATGTTATGAATGATTCTTGCCGTCTCATCCTCATCCTTCATCAGGCTCCGCATGCGGATGGTCTCCAAGGCGTTAAAGAGGAAATGCGGGTTAATCTGGCTCTGCAGTGCATTCAATTGCGCGTGCCTTCGCTGCAGCTCCAAATTTTTCTTCTGGATATCCGCCACGTATACGTCATTGATCAAGCTTTCGAGCTGCAGCGTCATCCGGTTGAATTCACCCGTCAGCTGGCCGATCTCGTCGCGCGCCTCCGCTTCTTCAATCGTGTCATAATTCTGGTTCTTAACCTTCTTCATATGCTTGAGTATGCGTACCAGCCGCACGCTTAGGGAACGGCTAATCCAGACGATCACCAGGGTGGGGAGCAGAAAGTTCAAGCAGGTCAGCACAATGACAAACCGCAGGGATTGCTGGACATCCCGCAGCACCACATCCTCAGGCGTCACCGCCACCATCGTCCAGGAGTTCAGATTGTTGGTTGTGAAGCTGTCGGTACGAAACTCCAGAAACTTGTCCTCATGCTCGATGCTGCTGTACGGCACGGAGCCCTGCATGACGTTGACGTTCGAATCTGTGGTGTATTCAATATTTCCGGCGCCGCTCAGCAGGTACACCTTGCCCTGCACGTTCAGATTGCTCATAATCTGCCGGATCGAGGGCATCCGCATATCAATCTTGAGATACTTGGTATAGTCATTCTGGGAGTTGAAATAATTCATGCTCCGGATGATGCTGAAGCTGTCCAATTGGCCGTTTCCACCCGTGCGCATCACGATCGGTTGAGTCACGTTCTTGCCCGCGATCAATTTGTACCAGGCCTCTTCCTTCACCTTGTCATCGATGTAATTGATGCCCCCGGAATACAGCAGGGTCGGATTGTCCACATATACCGTAATTTCGCTGACCGAGTTGTATACGGCGCTGCCCGAATTCAAAATGCGGCGAAGATAGCTGTCATAAGCCTCAATATAATCGGCGGGGTGGTCGTATCCCGTCTCCACGATCTCGTTCAATTGAACGTCCGTATAGAAAACCGAGGAGATCTCCAGGGCATCCTCGACTTCTCGGCGGAATTCGTTCTTCATCTGCTCAAGCGCTACGGTTATATCCTGGATCCGCTGCTCCCTCACGCTGCCGGATGTCACATTATAGAAGATCAGGTTGGTGATCAGAATCGGCAAAAAAACAGCCAGGAAATACATCAGCAGCATCTTGTCCCGCAGGCGGACATTGTTTAAGCTTGGCTTCATCGATTCGTCCCTTCGGACGCTGCCTCCTTCATCAAGCGGCTCCGATATTCACTTGGCGTCATCCGCTCAATCTTCTCGAATTGCGTGACAAAATAGTCCGGGTTGCCGAAGCCTACGCGTTCGGCCACCTCATAGATGCGCAGGTCCGTCTGGCGCAGCAATCGCTTGGCTTCATTTACGCGCAGCTGCAGCAGGAAATCATTAAAGTACACGCCGTATGCTTTTTTAAACAGCTGTCCCAGATAGACCGGGTTCATATAGAACTTTCCCGCGATGCTCTTCAGACTGATATTCTCATGAAAGTTAGCCTCAATATAAGCCCGGATCTTCTGAATTCCGCCCTTGTGCTGCTCCTTGCGAAGATGTGAAATATAGTTTGCGCTCTCAACTGCAAAATCGGTAAACAGACGCTTCAGCTCACGCAGCGACAGATTGCGGTCATGCCACTCGGTCATCGGCTCCAGGCTGGACAGCCGGCTCTGATCCCCCTCCATGCTGCTAAGCACCCGCACCACGCCCAGTACGCATTGGTTGATCGCCATCTTCACGGCTTCAGGCGCATACAGCTTCGCCTGGAAGGATTGAAACAATAATGTGATCGTCTCCTCCAGCTTGGCGAAATGCAGCTCTTCGATCTGCTCCAGCAGCAGCTCGTAGAGGCTCTCCTCCAGACCGATATATTGCAGCGCATGCAGAGCGGCTTCCTCATGGATTACGATGCCGCTCTCATCATAGACGTATTTGTATAACAAGGCTTCTTTGGCCGTTTCATAGGCATTCTGGATAAGGGACAGCTGCTGAACCGGTTGACCGAAATAGACAAAGATCCTATCGTTATCAGTAAAAAGCGATTGTTGAATGCGTCTGGCGAATTCCCGCTGACAATCCTGAGAAGATTGCAGAATACGCCCCGGTACGATGATGCCGATTCGATTGCGATGCTCATGCAAGTAGAAGGGCTGAGCTCCATTCGTGACGGCAAGGAGCGCCTCTTCCACCCGGTCCTTGAACTCGCCTCCGCCCGCTTCACCCTCGTCCTTTGATAGCGGTAGGTCATTCCGCTCGACGAAGACGTAGAACAGTCGGTCCTCGGGCAAGAGCTCAAGACGCCGCTCCCATTCCTCCAGCAGCGCCTCATCCGCTTCCCCTATAATCAGCGACTCCATCAAGGCGCCGGACAACAGACGTTCTTCTCGCAAGCGTGCCTCGCGGTCAGACTCCAGCCGTCCGCTGAGCCGGACCAGCGCATTACTGAATTCCAGCTCGTCAATCGGCTTCAGAATGAAGTCGTGTACACCGTAACGAACCGCCTGCTGCGCATAGTTAAAGTCATCGTATCCGCTTACAATAATAAAATAAGGCTTCACGATATCCTGCGTGACAACTCGCCTGATCAGCTCAAGTCCATCCAGCACCGGCATGCGGATATCGGTAATGACCACATCCGGCTGAAGCCGTTCAATCAGCTCCAGCGCATCTTCGCCGTTATCCGCCTCATCTACGATTTGAAAGCCGCAGGCTTCCCAATCTATCAGCTTCAGCAGCCCTTTGCGCGTAAACACCTCGTCATCCACCAATATCGCCCGGTTCAAGTGCACGGTATGTCCCCCTCGCCTTTTGTTCCCATCTGCCTACCAACCCATGCCTATCCGTCAGTCGGCAAACGCTTTCATATAGTAAGTCTATTGTTCATGCTCTGCGCGAAATTGTCAACGAATTTGAAAATAACGCTCGGCATTAAGGTAGCAGATATCCTGGATAATGGCACCGATATAATCGTAATCCGCGGGTACCTCCCCTTCCTTGATCCAGTCCCCGAACAGACGGCACAGCACTCGCCGGAAATATTCATGCCTTGGGAACGACATGAAGCTCCGTGAATCCGTCAGCATGCCGACAAAGGTGCTGATGAGCCCCATGGAAGACAGCGCGGTAAGCTGCTTCAGCATGCCTTCCTTCTGATCGTGGAACCACCAGGCCGACCCGAGCTGAAGCTTGCCCTCAACGCCAGCCGCCTGGAAATTCCCGATCGTGGTAGCCAGCATTTCGTAATGAGACGAATACAAGCTGTATACAATCGTTTGCGGAAGCTGATCGCTGCTGTCGAGTCTGCTCAGGAATCCGTTCAGGCTCTCCGCCAGATGAAAATCCATAATCGAGTCATACCCGCTATCCTTGCCGATCTTCGCGAACATACGCGCATTATTGTTCCGGATCGCCCCAATATGCAGCTGCATGGTCCAGCCCATCGCGTGATACATCTCGCCCAGCTTAAGCAGGGTATGCGTGCGGTATTTCCGTTCTTCGAGCGGCGTTATGCTGAGACCGCTGATGGCTTTGCCGTAAATGTCTGCAACCTCTTTCTCCCCTGCCGGTTCATAAGGAAAACTGCCAAAGCCGTGATCCGACAGGCGGCAGCCATGATCGTGGAAATATTGTATCCGATGCTGCAGAGCTTCCAGCAATTCCTGGTAGGTATCTACAGCTTGATCTGCCGTGGATCCCAGTGTCTCCACATAGGAGGTGAAATCGGGATGGGTCAGGTCCAGCACCCGATCCGGACGGAATGCAGGCGCTACGATGGTGGTCAATTCCCCGTTCTCCCGAATGGCACGGTGGAACTCCAGCGAATCGAGCGGATCATCCGTGGTGCAGGCTACTTTCACTTTGAATTTATCCAGAATCCCGCCTGCCCGTAAGGAAGGACTCTTGAGCTGTTCATTGCAGGTCTCCCAGATTTCCCTGGCATTGCCTGAGGTTAGCCGCTCCTGAACCCCGAAGTAACGCGCCAGCTCCAGATGCGTCCAGTGATACAGTGGATTGCCGACCAGACGCGGAACGCAGCCTGCCCAGGCCATAAACTTCTCTTCCGGGCTTGCACTGCCTGTAATCAGCTCTTCGTTGACACCGAGCCAGCGCATGGCTCTCCATTTGTAATGATCTCCCTCCAGCCATATCTCTGTCAGGTTATCGAATTGCCGGTTGATCGCGATATCCTTCGGGTTTAGATGATTGTGATAATCGAATATCGGCATGCCTTCCGCATAATCATAAAAAAGTTTCTTGGCACTGTTGCTGTTCAGCAGCAGATTTTCCGTATCCAAACGGCTCATGTGATTGCCCTCCGATTCTTATTTAGATTTTCAGTTCCATACTACCATACAAGTATGGTAGTATGGAATACATTAGGAGGTGATGCCGTGGTAGAATCTTTGCGTTTACAGCCAGGGTCGGCCGGACATATCGTGTACTCCCAGCTTAAGCAGCAAATTGTGAGTCTCGAGCTCCCCCCCGGAACCGCTCTATCCGAGAAGGAGGTTTCCCTTTCATTCGAAGTTAGCCGAACACCGGTGCGGGAAAGCTTTGTCCGCCTGGCTCAGGAGGACCTTGTTGTTGTTCTTCCCCAGCGCGGCACGCGGGTCTCGCTCATTGATTCGGAGCTGGTCGAGGAAGCCCGCTTCATGCGGGAGCAGCTTGAGAAGGCTGTCGTCCGTCTTGCCTGCGAGAGCTTTCCGGAGGATAAACTTCTTGAGCTGGAATGGAATCTGTCCGAGCAAAGCGAGAGCATCGAGAAACATGACGGCAAGCATATGTTTGAACTGGATGAAACCTTTCACCGGATTTTGTTTGAAGGCTGCCGCAAGGTAGGTACCTGGAATGTGCTGCAGCAGATGAATGCTCATCTGAACCGGAGCCGGATGTTATGGCTGTCCGCCGATCCGAATTGGACTAACCTGTACGAGCAGCATCGGGAGATCGTGGACGCGATCCGGCGCCATGACGCTGATCATGCAGAGCGTGAGATGCAGGAACATCTCAGCCTGATCATCTCCAATCTGGCTGTGCTGAAAGAAAAGCATCCCGATTATTTTAAATAAGGCATACGCGGCGGGTGCGGGTGCACCTCCTTGTCCGTCCGCAGCCTTCCATCTTGGCTGTACCATCGTAATTGCAGATTTCCGGCAGCTGTTGCGTTAACTCCTTAAACTTATAAAGGCGGTGAAGAAATGCGCATGGTATTCAGGTGGTTCGGCGAGGGTAATGATACGATCTCGCTGGACCAGATTAAACAAATTCCCGGCGTGGAGGGCATCGTATGGGCACTTCACGATATTCCTGTCGGTGAAGAATGGCCGATGGAGCGAATTGGAGAAGTTGTGGACCAGGCTAAAGCGTACGGACTTCATGTGGACGTCGTGGAAAGCGTGAATGTCCACGAGGATATCAAGCTCGGCCTCCCATCACGCGACCAATACATAGCCAATTACATCCGGACGATTGAGAAATTGGGTCAGGTCGGCGTCAAAGTCATCTGCTACAATTTCATGCCGGTGTTCGACTGGGCTAGAACTGATCTTCACAAGCAGGCGCCGGATGGATCCACGGCTCTCTTCTTCGAGAAGGCCAAGATCCACGGCACCGACCCGATGGAGCTGGTTCAGACGATCAACCGGAACAGCACCCTGACCATGCCAGGCTGGGAGCCGGAGCGATTGGCGCATCTGACGTCCTTATTCGAGGCTTACCGCGGCGTTACCGAGGAAGATCTGTGGAGCAACCTTGAATATTTCTTAAGCGCCGTCATTCCGGCTGCCGAGAAGAATGGCATTCGAATGGCCATTCATCCGGATGATCCGCCTTGGCCGATCTTCGGTCTGCCGCGAATCATCACCAGTCAGGAGAATCTGCGCAGATTCCTCCATCTGTATGACAGCCCGGCGAACAGCCTGACCCTGTGCAGCGGGTCGCTCGGCGCCAATCCGGACAACGATATCGTCTCCATGATCCACGAGTTCCATGACCGGATTCCATTCGCGCATATCCGAAATGTCCGCGTCTACGAGAATGGCGATTTCATGGAGACGTCGCACCGGACCGAAGACGGGACCGTGGATATATCCGGTATTGTGCAGGCTTATCATGACAACGGTTTCACCGGATATGTAAGACCCGATCACGGACGGCATATCTGGGGTGAGCAATGCCGCCCGGGTTACGGTCTGTATGACCGCGCCTTAGGCATTATGTATCTGTGGGGGCTGTGGGACGCATACAGCCGTGAGCGTGCAGAGAGCGCAGCCGAGCGGAAGGAGGCTGTTCAATGAGCGAGGTTCATATTCATGTTGCAGGAGCTTCCGGGCCAGGATCAGGAGAAGCTATCCCTGAAGACACGCCGCAAAATACCCCGTCACTTCCGCTCCATCCGTCACTAAAGGGAAAGACGGTTGTCATTACGGGCGGCTCCGGGGTGCTGTGCCGGGCGATGGCCCTTGAACTGGGACGGCAAGGCGCCAAGGTGGCTGTCTTGAATCGCACGGCCTCGAAGGGCCAGCAGGTGGCCGACGAGATTATCGCCGCCGGCGGTGCTGCGATTGCCGTTCCGTGCGACGTGACGGATGTTGAGAGCGTCCGCGAAGCCGAGAAGGCTGTACGTGAAGCCTATGGCCCCTGCGATATCCTCATTAATGGAGCCGGCGGCAACCGTAAGGATGCCAACACAACCCATGAAATCTACCGGCCGGAAGATGCGGGAGCGCCGGATCCGGAGGTTACAACGTTCTTCGGGTTAAGCGTGCCGGGCTTCCGCAGCGTGTTCGACCTGAACTTCATCGGCACCCTCATTCCGACGCAAATCTTTGCGGAGGGGATGCTGGGGCGTCCCGGGGCCGTCGTGCTGAACGTCTCGTCCATGAGCGCGCCAAGCCCGATGACCAAGGTTCCGGCTTACAGCGCAGCCAAAGCGGCCATCAACAACTTCACGCAGTGGTTGTCGGTTCATCTCGCGGAATCGGGCATTCGTGTGAACGCGATTGCGCCGGGCTTCTTCCTGACCGAGCAGAACCGCAACCTGCTGACCCATAGCGATGGTTCGCTAACCGAACGCTCTCATAAAATCATCTCGCATACTCCCATGAGACGGTTCGGCGTACCCGAGGATCTGCTCGGTACGCTGCTCTGGCTCGTGGACGATCAGACCTCCGGGTTCGTCACGGGAACGGTGATCCCTGTGGACGGCGGTTTCATGGCTTATTCCGGCGTATAACGAATCGCATACGGTTTCATCAGCAAAAGGCCTTCCCAAGATTATCTGATCTTGGGAAGGCTCTTTTTTACTAAATATAAGCGTTGTTTCTTATGTGGAGTGGTATCCCCACTCGATTTACAGCACAGCCTCCGGCTTAAAAAAGGCCGGCAAATATTTCTTGTTCGCCTCCAGCATCTCATCGAGCAGCTGCTTCGCTACCGTCACGGACGGTACCAGCGGATGATGAACCAGCGCTTGCAGAGCAATGCCGCGATCACCGGTAATGGCGGCTTCAATCGTTAATTGTTCGTACACTTTCACCGCATGCATCAGCCCTTTTACATGGGAAGGAACCTTTTGCGGTACGAGTGGAATTGGGCCCTGGCCTGTCACCACGCAGTTGATCTCAATGCTGGCATCCGCAGGCAGGAAGTCGTAGATGTTTCCATTGGACACATTCAATGTCTGGATATCATGGCGGTCATTGTAGATCGAGGTCATCAGGTTAACAGCCGCTTCGGAATAGTAAGCACCGCCCCGCTGCTCCAGCTGCTTCGGCTTCTCCGCCAAATTCTCGTCCTTGTAGAGCTCGAACAGCTCCTGCTCTACCCGGCTAACCACGTCCGCTCGGGTCCCGTCCTTCTCCAGTGATGCCTTCATATCCGCGAGCATCGTATCCGTCATGTAGAAGTATTTAAGGTAATACGTCGGAATGGCTCCCAGCGAACGGATGAAGTCGGCATCCCATCCAAAGGTCGGCACGTTCTTGGCCGTATACGACTTGCCGCCGTCCAGCAGCTCCGGCATCTTCTCTTCGCCGTTGACGATGGCCGAGGTCACCCAGTGAAGATGGTTGATGCCAACAAACTCGGCTAGAACATCCTTCTCGGACACGCCATATTCAGCCGCGAGAAACTTCTGGAAGTTAATCGGGGAGTTGCACAGTCCTACGGACTTGACCTTGCTGTGCTTCGCAACAGCCTCGGTTACAATTCCGGCCGGATTCGTAAAGTTAAGCATCCACGCATTCGGCGCCAGCTCCTCGATATCGCGGCAGATGTCCAGAATGACAGGAACAGTGCGCAGTGCCTTCAGCATTCCGCCCGGACCCGTCGTCTCCTGACCGATGACACCATGCATAATCGGAATATGCTCATCCTGTTTACGTGCGGCCAGCAAGCCGACACGCATCTGAGTCGTTACAAAGTCAGCGCCTGCTATCGCTTGTCTGCGATCCAGTGTGAGATGAACCTCAATCGGCAGGCCGGACTCTTTTACCATGCGCTTCGCCAGATTTCCTACGATCTCAAGCTTATGCTTGCCCTCTTCAATATCTACGAACCATAGTTCACGAATCGGCATCTGCTCATAATTGCGAATGAAACCTTCAACAATTTCCGGGGTGTACGAGGACCCTCCCCCAATGACCGCTATCTTCAATCCTGCTGCCATGTTCATCGCCTCCAAGATATGTTATCCATATGATCTATTCCATCGCTAAGCTGGTCAGGCCGTGGTTACCTGTTCGAACGTAAAAGCCTTCAGTTTGGCTTCCGTCTCTGCAGCCACGGTAACCCCATCGGCATCCATCGCACAGAGAAGTGCGCCGGAAACCGGATCGGAGGTCAGTCTTACACATGCTGCATGCGGTGCACGGACTGCAACGACCCGTTCAATCGCATCCGTCAAAATGGAGCTGTTCGGCCTGTTCAGCACACTGCCGATATAGACAATGTCAAAGGCTTCATCGGTCATATCCAGCCGCCGGATGAGCGTGCATACCGCATTGGCCAGCTCTTCGCCTTCGTTCTGAAGAATCCGGGTCGCTACCTCGTCGCCGGCTTCGGCTGCCTGGAACAAGGTTTTCACCAGGCTTGGCGGAACCGAAGCTTTACCGTAGAGAACATCCTCGTACATCGGTTCCACGGACGCATATCCCATCTGCTCCAGAACGAGCGAAGTCAATAAAGTTGCCGGTCCCCGCTCGTCCCAAGCCCGAATAACCGCCCGGAAGGCCAGCTTCGCGAACCCCGAACCGCCTGCGTATCCGTCTCCATACAGGAATCCGAAGCCCCCATACTGCAGCTCTGCTCCCGCGCGATTGCGCGCCGCGCTGTTAAAGCCCGTACCGCAGATCAATGCAGCTCCATATGGACGGCTCGTTCCTGCCCGCATACCGATAATGGTATCGCATGCGATACCATGTCTGGCATAGCCCAGCGCTCCGATCATGGGGCGCAGAATCTCATAATCTGCTTCCCGGTCCGCTCCAGCCAAGCCGAAATAGGCATAACTTATATCTTCTTTGGCAGCACCAGCCTGTTGAAGAGCTGCATCACAGGCTTCCTCAATGTTACGGGCCGCATGTTCACGGTGAATCTGGTGATTACCGTTACCAGAAGCCCCCTTGCCAAGAATGTTCCCTTGTTCATCACAGATCACAGCGTGCGTCTTGCTGCCGCCGGCATCTACACCCAGATACAAACTCATGGACTTCACTCCTACCCGCCTATAGCGGCATCATGGTGGTATATATCCAAGATACCGCTTCCACCTTGCTCCATCTACTGCTATACCATCGAGGTGTGATACTATCTTACTGTTTCTCAGGCTTGGTGGTTGAAGGAATAACGGGACGGCCCGCATACGCGTGCTCCCGAATTTCGCTTGGCGATGCCCCGACATGCTGCTTGAACAAGCGATTGAAGTTGGACAAATTCCGAAATCCGCAGGTTTCCGCAATCTCAATGATCTTCTGATCGGTTGTCTCCAGCAGATGCACGGCATGGGTTAGGCGCAGCTGGATCAGGTAATGGTGCGGGGACGTTCCAACCGCCTGCTGGAAGAGTGCGCTGAACCGGGAAGGACTCAGGTGTGTCAAATCCGACAGCTCCTGCAGCGTCCAGCCGTAATCCAGGTGAAGCTCCATCGTGCGCAGGACTTCTTTTAACGCGTGCATTCCCCTGCCCTTGATCGGTCGGTTCTCCTGGATCGGAGTTGACAGGTGGCGGTTCGCCAAACTAAGGAATCGAATCAGATCCGAACGGATCAGACTCATGTAAGAGGTGCCCCGCGCTTCATTCTCGTCCATCATGCGCCGGAGCAGCCGGGCCAATTCATCGTGGACCGGAGACTGCCGGTCCACGTTCCCCAGCGAACGGAACGGAGCCATCAAATCCGGATCGAACTTGAGATCAATGGACAGCAGCGAAGGCTCGAACATAATGACATCCATGACGAGGTTCTCCGTTTCATAGGCCCGGTGCAGATCATTGCTGTTAATGAAAATAATGTCCCCCTGCTGAAAAGGCAGCTTCATCCCGTTGATCAGAATAAATCCGATGCCGCTGCGAATATAGTTAAGCTCCAGAGCATGGTGCCAATGCAGGCGCTGGGCTCCGGCAAATATACCGTGCGTGGTCGATGCAGTGAAAGGAAAGGCAGCATTCGTAAAAACGATGGCATCCGGAACAACGCTCTGCGGACGATTCACACACATTCACCTCCATGGCCCTCAATATCGATACGAGTTCGTGATTTACCCACATCGTACCATGAGCCGCGGCAAGAAAAAAAGGACTCAACTTCAAGCAGTGTGCCGCCTGAAGCAAGTCCTTTTAAAGTTCATTAAGATAATGTAAGCTCAATAGCCCAGCCGAACGGGTCCTCCGCCGTTCCAAGCTGGATGCCCGTGATCGCATCATACACACGTCTGGAGAGTTCGCCCGTTGCTCCCTCGCCAATCACCAATTGCTCGTCTTCCCACTCCAGGGAGCCGATGGGTGAAATAACCGCTGCCGTGCCGGTTCCAAATGCTTCGGTCAGCAATCCGCTGCGATGGGCTTCCACGATCTCATCAATGGAAAGCGCACGTTCTTCCACAGGAATGTTCCAATGCTGGAGCAGCTGAATGACCGAGTTCCGGGTAACCCCGTCCAGGATGCTTCCGTTCAGTGCCGGGGTCACCACTGTGTCGCCAAGCTTGAAGAACACATTCATGCTGCCGACTTCCTCAATATATTTGCGGTGCACGCCGTCGAGCCATAACACCTGGGAATATCCCTTCAGGGTGGCTTCATCCTGTGCCTTCAAGCCTGCCGCATAGTTGCCTGCCGTCTTGGCGTTACCCACTCCTCCGGCTACCGCGCGTACATATTTCGGCTCGACATAAATGCTCACCGGATTAATGCCTTCCGCATAATACGAGCCGACAACCGACAGGATGATCATGAACTTGTATTGCAGGGACGGCGCTACACCAAGCACCGGCTCGGTTGCAATGACAAACGGGCGGATATAGAGCGATGTTCCCGGCTCGGATGGAATCCAGTCGCGATCCACGAGCACCAGCTGTTTCAGTGCCTCCATCACCAGTTCTTCGTCGAGTGCCGGGATGCTGAGGCGATGATTGGACAAGTTAAGCCGCTGAATATTTTTGCCTGGACGGAACATAAGAATCCGCTGATCTTCTGTCAGATAAGCCTTCAAGCCTTCAAATACCGTCTGGCCATAATGAAATACCTTCGCAGCAGGATCCAATTCAATAGGCTGATAAGGAACGACACGGGGATCGTGCCAGCCTTTGCCGGCGTCATAGTCGAGAATAAACATATGATCCGTAAACACAGTGCCGAAGGCCTGTTTATGATGGCTCGGCTTCGCCTTCGGGGTAGTCGTTAATTCCACGGGTATCGTGTAAGTCATGTACACACATCTCCTTAATCTGCAAACGTTTTTATTAGTTGAATCATATCAATCGATACCCTATATTAAAAATATCTGATTTATAGGGATACCATACCTTTTGGGTATGGAGAGGAGGTAGAGAGCATGGATATCCGGCAGCTACGATATTTCCTGACGATTGCGCAGGAAGGACAGATCACGCGTGCAGCGAAACAGCTGAACATGGAGCAGCCTCCGTTAAGCCGTCAGCTGAAGCTGATGGAGGAGGAGCTTGGCGTTACGCTGTTTGACCGCAGCGGCAAGCAGCTGCAGCTGACGCACGCAGGCGAGCTTCTGCAGAACAGGGCGGCATCCCTGCTAAACCAGTTTAATGAAACGCTAACCGAGGTGAAAGAGATTCACGCAGGAGTCCGCGGCATGCTCTCCATCGGCGCCGTCGTATCCTGCATTTCTCTCCTGCCGCAGCGGATCCATATCTTCCGGCAGCACTATCCGGAGGTCACCTTCAAGATTCGGGAAGGGGATCATTCCCTGCTGGCAGATCAGCTCGATAAACGCAACATTGAGCTGGCGGTAACCCGCCTCCCCTTCGAATCCAGCTTCGGGCCTGAGCGATATGCTGTGCAGCCCTTGCCTTCGGACCCCTTCGTGGCGGTCCTTCCCAGCAGTTGGGCAAGCACTGCCGCCCTGTCCGAAATCTCGATGCGCGAGCTGGCGGATTATCCGTTCCTGTCCTTAAAGACCGATCAGACGATCGGGATGCATGAGCGGGTCATACAAGAATTCAAGCGCGGCGGACTTGAACCGCGTGTCATATGTGAATGTTCCAGCGTCGCCATTATTCTGGCCTTGGTAGCTGAAGGTATTGGTACCACCATTTTACCCGAATCGGTCATGTCCTCATTCGCGATCCCCAACATCCGGACACTGTCCATCACAAGCGCTGATTTTCAGTCCGACGTCGGCATTGTCTGGCTCAAGGATCATGTACTGTCCAATCGGGCCCGGCATTTTCTAGATACCTTTATAGAATAACATTTGTTGGCGCCTGCCGTCTGCCCCGGCTTTGTCCAAGCCGTGGCGGGCGACATTCAAGGATTCGTTATTCATGGTTAACAAACTTGAAGTCACGAATCGTCCCGCACCGGTTAAATCCGATCTTTCGGTACAACCGATTGGAGTCCGGGTTGGCCTGATCGGCATACAGCATGGGGACCAGGCCATCCTGCCTCAGGACAAGTCCAAGTTCGGCCACCAACGCGCTGGCATATCCTTTTTTCCGTTCATTTCTCGGAGTGTATACGGCATTTATCCGTCCGTGTCTTGGTGACCGGTGCGCGATGTTGGCCATGGATACCGTTTGATCACCGGCAATCCATACATAGAGTCCGCCTTGTTTAATGAGGCGCTCCGCTGCCACGACCTGGCTTGCCGCATTCGCGCGCACACCGTAAGCATCTTCCGAGAAGCCTACCAGAAACCGGGCCACCTGCTGCGTATCCTCGGGTGCGGCAAGCCTAATTGCACCCTCTACATGCAGAGGCCGCTTCACGATGGGAGCATGGTAACATTCCATCGTCATATGATGACGGCAGGCCACGTTATGGGCGTCCGCATAAATCCTTGCAAACTGCTCCGCCACGTCCGGCTCTCCGGTCACTCCAGGCAGTGCAGCCTCTCCCAGCTCCCTCACCAGCTCTTGCAACAAGTTTTGACGTTCTTCGTCTGTGACCTCCCGGGCTAACCATAACCAGGCGTTCCCACGGGGAGACTGCGCAAGGATCATGCGTCCATCCAGCGATTTCAGACCAACATTCTGCGTCGATTCAGTTATGAGATGGATCAGATTGTACGAGACCTCATCCTGAATAAAATCCGCTCCATACAGCACCTCGTCCCGTGGCATCAACTTCCCAAGCATTTGTACACTCCCTCTCTCCCAGGATCAATCCTGTTTGCCAGCTGTTGGAGTCCTGAATCCATCCGTCATCAAGCATTGTGCGCTTGTGCGTTGCGCGTACGATGACCCTGGAAACACAAAAAAACCCCGTCCCTTGTAGGGACGGAGCCTCGCTCCGCGTTACCACCCTGATTCGCGCCGATCAAACCGGCACGCGCTCTAATCACCATCCATCAATGATGCCCCATGATAACGGCAGGGAGTTCCCGGATCCACCTCAAGACCTCAATCATCGGCAGATCTGCTCCGAGGTGATGGCCATTCATCGCCGCTGACTGCTTCGCACCATCCAGCAGCTCTCTGATTTCAGCTTCATTTACGATTCAGGCGTCCTCATCCAAGCATTTTTTCACAAAATTTTACTCAGTGTAATCCCGGCCTCACCTAGCTGTCAAGCCCCTATCCCAACATTGAAGAAATACTTGGAGTTTCCCGATCTATTTGTTATTAAAACGGAATACCAGCATATCTCCCTTCTCAGGATGGACGCCATCATGCTCCGTATACCTTCCGCCCGTGTACGTATTCAGCGTTTTGCGCCAAAAAATCTGAGTGCTCATATTACGCTCGGTCGGATTCGTCTGAAGCTCCCATGCACCTTGGAAATGATCGAACACAAGCTCAGCCGCACGTTGGGCTACACCTTGTCTTCGAAAAGTCCGAAGCACAAAAAAGTCATTCAAATAATACTGGATATTCGGTGATGGAATGTACGGTGTTGTCGCCACCAGCGCCAGCCCTGCCGCAATGCCATCCACACTGATCAAATAAGGAAAAAGAACCGATGGCTGCTCCCACCAAACATCGAGCTGCTTGGTCTGTTCGCTCAGGGTTGGCACATCCTCTTTCTCGAATACACCGAACCGGTTAGGGCGGACCCCCCATATCTCAGCAATGTCATGCAAGTACAGTGGATAGATGTTATGCAGAATAAATGACTGTTCCTTCGGGCATAAACGTACCTCAATATTCACGGTCAATCCCCTCCCTAATGAATGATGTATGTAAGGTTAGTATGTCTAGGATAACATATTTAATCTTCAAAGAGGTTTACAGGTATGTAAATTGCGTTACGAATAGGGTGAAAATATGGTAACCCTATCCTCTATTTCACCATGTTTTCAGTATATGACCTACAGCTCATCCAAAATTATGTTGAATTCTGTTATTTTATATCATGCAAATAGCGAACCGATTGTATGCATAGTCTGGCTCTTGATTTTAAGGAATACGCCTGTATGTCTTGAATTACCGCTGAACGATAAATCTGCTGTGTAAAAATGAAAAAAAGACACCCCCGAGGGTGCCTTTTCACAATGCTTCCGGCTCGGCTCTAACCTTCCTCTTGCAAATGCTCTTTGCAAAAAGCGGTAAGCTGTTCTTCTTCTTCGGGTTCCATATCGAAGTCCAGATACTGATCCGTGGTCCGCTCATAAAAATCGTACTTGACGATACGCGAGCGCTCCTCGTCATCCAGAAAAATCACCCTTAAGTAAATGCCCTGCTCCGAATAAAGCTCATCATCCTCCGGAACGTCCAGATCACATACAAATTCAAAGCGTTTGCCGGTTAAGATTCCGAACGGATCTTTGACCAACTCCACGCTGTATTCTTTAATTGTCAGCATATTCCCACCCTTTCTATCACCTTACTCATTATACACAACGAAGCCCCAATTCTTATACATTCCTCTAACCGTCCGCTGGAATACAGGCCGTTTCCTCAATTGGTCCGTCTCTTGGCATATACCCCTTACCCTGCTCAGCATGAATGTTCTACGATAAAGTATAAACATAGACCCTGCAAAAAAGGAGATGAGGGCAAGTGGCTCATGAGGATCAGCTTACCATCACCATCGAGAAGGGCAATCAGCGTTTCTCCCTGACCTCGCCGCTTGGAGGCATCGGACGATTTGTTGTTGTCGTCAACGACCAATTCACGAATGCTCCCAATACAACGCAAATCGCCAGCGGCGCAGGAAAGAGCAGCGCAGCCGGCAGCAACGCCGCCATCAACT
Organism: Paenibacillus sp. LBL; assembly: GCF_029893715.1. NCBI lineage: Bacteria > Bacillati > Bacillota > Bacilli > Caryophanales > Paenibacillaceae > Paenibacillus > Paenibacillus sp. LBL. The sequence goes on from NZ_JARXYU010000024.1 coordinate 52,804, forward strand.
CCCCGCATACGTTCCAGCAGGAAAGCATAGGCGCGGGCGGCATTGCCAAGAACCTGGGACTTAAGGATCCGAGGGATCATTCCTCGAAACACCGCAGCAAGCGCGGCCGGCACAAACAGCTTCAAAAGGAAGTGGTGTTTGTGATCAACAAACAGGTAGCCAAGCTGCCGAGCCGGGGCAGCAGCGCTTCTGCTACGCAAATTGCCAGCGGCGCCGGAAAATACAGCACAGGCGGAACCAACGCGGCCATCGATAGCAAAGGCACCCGGCAGCAGCAAGCAGTCGGAGGCGGAGCCGGTGGCAAAGCGATCAACAAAGAAGTCAAAAAACACGGCCGGATCCACAAGCACCATTCCTATAGCGGTAGAAAAGCTTACTAAGCAATCAGCAGTCCAAGAAGGAAACGGAGCAGGAGCAATTGATTCCCGTAACATGTATGAGAGCAGGCATAACGGCCCTTTTCAGGGCCGTTATTTCTATCCCGAGTTATAGAAGTTCATGGAAACAGCAAAGAGCATACCCATGGAATGAGTATACTCTTCTTCGCCCGATAAGCCCTGATCGATTGCTGTATCCAGCATCGCCCTCGGTGCTATTGTGCTTTCTTGATCTGCTTGCTCCGCAGCTGTCCGCAGGCCGCATCAATATCGGTGCCATGCTCCAGACGCACGCTGCAGCTAATCCCCTGCTTCTTCAGGGTATCGTAAAATGCGGTAATCGATTCCTTCGAACTCCGCTGATATTGGCTGTGCTCATCCACCGGATTGTAGGGAATGAGGTTCACATTCGCCAGGTTACGACGATCGCCCACGAGCTCTGCAAGCTCAAGCGCGTGCTCGCGCTGGTCATTCACATCTTTCAGCAGAATGTACTCCAGCGTGATCCGGCGATTCGTTTTTTCCAAATAATAATCAATGGCTGCCATCAGCTTCTGAATCGGAATCGCTTTGTTAATCTTCATGATGCGCGTACGAATCTCGTCATTCGGCGCATGCAGGGAGATGGCGAGATTCACGCCGAGATCGCTGTCCGCAAACTCCACGATTTTGTTAGCCAGCCCGCTGGTCGAAACCGTAATATGCCGCGGTCCGATGGCAAGGCCCTTATGATCCTTGATCACGCGGATGAAATCCGACATGTTCTCATAGTTATCAAACGGCTCCCCAATCCCCATCACTACAAGATGGCTGACGCGCTCGTCCTTGCCTCTCTGATCCAGGTGTAGCTGAACCTGCATGACCTGCTCTACAATTTCAGCTGCCGATAAATCCCGACTCTTCTTCAGCAGCCCGCTGGCACAGAAGCTGCAGCCAATGTTGCAGCCCACTTGAGTTGTCACACAGACCGACAAGCCGAATTTATGCCGCATCAATACGGTTTCTATCAGGTTGCCGTCCACCAGCTTAAACAGAAACTTAACCGTCCCGTCGAGCGATTCCTGCTTGGTATGCTCTTCCAAGGTCAGAATAGTATAATGATCCGCGAGCAGCTCCACGCATTCGGGATGCACGTCCGTCATATCCGAAAAAGCAGTGACCCGCTTCCGATACAGCCATTCCCACACCTGTGTTGCCCGAAACTTCTTATGTCCACGCTCGCCAAGCCAAGCGGTCATCTGATCTAAGGTTAATCCATATATGGATGGTTTGTTCATTGATAGGTCCTCTTTCCATTCATAGTCCACCACTCCTTATTGTCCCAAAATTCCGAGGCGAACACAAGGGGAGTTATAGGCAATTCGCGTTCCTGCACGTTCTAAGCTTCCCTGAGGGCAGGGCCTCACCAGATCAGCCCCGCTGTTTACGTGTAAGAAATGCAATCCCATAGCCTATTAACAACGAAAGAGAGATGCCCAGACTATATGTAAAAATATTAATAAAGGCCGTATTTGAATACTGATCCCATTCCCCAAACCGGAATATAGTGGAGCCTGACTCTGATGTTGCCCCGACAAGGTTATGAAAGATCCTATAATAATATCCGACAGCCAACCAGCTTATGGTGCCGTTCATCACGACAAGGAAAGATAACATGCCGCCGGAATACCATCCATCCCTCATTTTTTCCCGGAAAAAGTAACAGGATGCCGCCCCCGTCAGACACAGAAGTACGGCGTATAACGGCACCAGCAGGAATACAATCAAGAGTGCAGGATTGCCATTGCCGGATAAACCGCCATTCCATCTCAATCGGAACGTGAATAGATCAACCATACCCGTTAGAGTCATCGTAAGAAAGAATAATACAAGAATACTGAGCATGATCTTCCGCTGGGAATTCGTCAGAGCAGGAAAACGAAGCTTGCGTGAGCCGGTATCTACGCTTCGCTTGGACGGATGCTGAAATCTTTTGACGATCAGCGGTTCGGGGTATTCAAGGTGTTGGATGCTTCTGGCCTTAAGCTCCTGCATCATATCCATCCATATGTGACCGATCAACATGTAATTTCCGATTCTATTGCCACTCTTATGACTTGTGGTCTCGAATCCGTAATAGTCCATCATCATCTCCATCGTGATCTCATCTTCGACTTCAGGATGAAGGCCAGCGAACATTGCCTTGATATCAATACAGGGATTCGCGGGTTCGGGCAGACCATGCCGGGCACATTCACGCTGGAGCAGCGGCAGATCAAACTCATACCCTCCGTACGTGACAAAGATGCATTCGTTAGCAAAACCGGTAAACATTCCGTACCCCTTCGGGAATCTGGGCGAACCCTCCACATCTGCATTATAGATTCCTGTCGAGACTGCGATCGGCTGCGGAATCGGCCCGGATGGTTTGATATACGTATGGAACGTCTGCTCTTCTTGTATGCCCGTACTGTCCATACGGACGGCTCCAATTTCCATGACCTCCGCGTTCTCTACCTGATCATCGGTGGCCTCCAGATCGAATACACAGAACTTTTGCTCCAGAACATCCTTGATGGACAGCCCCGATAATACGTAAGCTTGCTCCAACATCTGTACCTTCATCCGCAACAACACCCCACCTTCCAAAAAATCATTCCCAACAAATCTAATGCAAAAAGGAGGATCGCCCTGCTTGATCCAATGTACGGTTCCAACAAAAATAAGCACGCTTCGCTCTTTTTTACCAATGTGAAGTCAAAAACAGGGTGTTTCTGCAACCAAGTTATCCAATCAAGTGTTTAGATTAATAAATACAAAAGACAGGGATTGAGGAAAGGAAATTTATGAAGAAGCTGAGGAAACAACAGAAATTAGTGATCACATGTGCAGTGATAATCTTAACAATTTCTTGGATCATTAACTATTACTCGGTTCGCTTGCCTGCTACAAGCCTCATTAGCCATTCTACTACAATAGAAAAAATCTTTTTTTATCACCTGAATGGATCTAACATAACACCTTACCTAATCGAATTCGAGGACAACCATAATGAGCTCAACCAATGGATGAGCATTCTGGATTCCGTTTCGTATACGAGATCAGCAAGATCATTTGTCACCAAAAACATAAGAAATGATGGAGGAGAGACGTTTGCGTTCACTATTTTTTATCGTGACGGTGATGGAGAATTACATGATTACTTCCTCGATATGAATCAAAAAGGTTATGCTATAAGAGGCCAGAACAAAATGTACAAAATGGTTGAAAGGGAGTCCGAGGTATTTGAACAGCTATCTGCATGGCTTTTTGAAAAAGCCGTTGAAATGCCGGTAAACTTGAGTAAGTGATACTCAAGCAAGCAAAGTAATATTCATGAACGCACAAGTACAATAACCCAATTCATACACCTCTTATGGAACCGCCGGGTTCATTGTCCCGCATAAAAGAGGTGTATTGGGGGGCTATACGCAATAATCAGACAGACACGCCGGGCTCATGCTTCTCCTGCTCTCCTATTTGCGAGCCGTTAGCCAGGGTGATCCAGGTGTCAAATTGCCGCTGTCCTTCATGCAGGCGAATGACCCTCGCCCCTCGGAGCATGCCTTCCCGGCCATATGTGCCATATCCGGTGGCCCTGCCGTAACAGAGACGGATGCCGTGCAGTTCGCCCCAATAATCGTTGATGTGATCATGCCCGGCGAAGGTACCCAGCACATCGCCTCTTTCGAGCATCGCCGCGAACAGTCCGGTATTCACCTCCGGGCAGCATACTTTCTCATACTTGCTGCCGTAACACGTCTTCCGCTCCCAGACCTCCTGGTACTCCGGCAGAGGGATATGGAAAAAAGCCAATGCCGGCAGCGGTTTCCCGCTATGCTTAACGCTGTAAGCCATCGAGGCCATTTCATACCACCGGATCTGATCGCGTCGGATCCAATCGTATCCCGGAACGGCAGGGTGTTCGGACTCTCTCCCTGAGTCGAAGAAGTACAGCACGGCCTCTGTCTTGTCCCCATTACTGCCGTATATAGGAAGCGTGTAATTCCCTACACCATGAATATCCGCCGAACCGTGCTCCGCACAGTTATAGGTGTGCTGCATAGCGACATCCATTAGCTCTTCACGCGTCACATCCCCCTCCGTATCGTGATTCCCGAATACAAAAGCCCAGCGGATGCCGCGGGATTCTACCGAAGCTACGACATCCTTGAAGGCCTGCACCGGATCCTCGCACCTTCTTGAGCCGGGATCAACTTCCCCTGAATAGATCAGATCGCCCGTAAACACGACCAGGTCCGGCTGCTCCAGGTCCAGCACCGTATCCATGCACTGTCGGCTCAACTGATCCTCTGGTTCTCCATTCATCCAATGAATATCGGTAAACTGCACGATTTTGAAGGTATGATCGTCTCCGAATCGAAGAATCGGCTTCATTGCGTATTTCCTCCTTTTATATGGGCATGTGGTTTTGATACACATTATTGTGGTTTTATGTGTATATTAGAGGAGGGGACTTCGTAAAGTCAATGATTTTTCATTGACTTTATGATTTTATCACCCTAATATAAGGATTAATCCACATTATCGGTCAATATCAGTCATACATTATATCGAGGTGAAATAAATAGATGTCCGTTACTTATGAAGATCGCAGGGAGAAAATTTTGCATCAATTAGAACTTGAAGGCAAGGTAAAGGTCCACATTCTCGCCGAACAGTTGGAGGTATCTGCCGAAACCATCCGGCGGGATCTGGACCGTTTAGAGAAGGAAGGCAAACTTCGCAAAGTTTACGGCGGTGCCGTCAAATCGCGCGCCGAGCATATTGAACCATCCTTTACCAGCCGTTCCCAGACTTGGACTGAAGAGAAGGCCGCTATCGGCCAACTTGCCGCATCCCTGGTCAAGGATGGCGAAACGATTTTGCTGGACAACGGAACAACCACGATTGAGGTGATGCGTTATCTCAAGGACCGGTCTCATATCACGGTCATCACCCACTCGCTGCCTGTGCTCAATCTGGCGATGGAAATTTTCCAGGGGAAAATTATTTATATCGGCGGTGATATGGACCGCACCAAACAAGCGGCAACAGGCCCTCTCACCGAGATGCTGCTGGAGCAGTTCAAAGTGAATAAAGCGTTTATCTCTGTCGGCGGCATTTCGTTAACCGACGGGATTACCGATTATGATCTGGACGAAGCCTATATTTCGCGAAAAATGCTGGAGCGTGCCGAGGAAGGCATCGTTCTCGCGGATCATTCGAAGCTGGGGGTCACCACATTCGCCAAGCTTGCCAAGCTGGAGGATATCTCCATGGTCATTACGGATCGGGGCTGCTCACAGGAGTGGGTGGACAATCTGTCCGCACGCGGCATTGAAGTGCTCATCGGACATCTCTGATGGAATTGCTATCCCTGCTGCTGGTACTGTCATCCGGGCTGACGCATGCGCTTTGGAATCTGTTCACGAAGCGGAGCATTCATAAATCGGTATTTCTGTGGTGCATCCACTCGGTCACTTTAATCTTCCTGATGCCTTATTTTCTCATCGAGATGTCTAAGCTCCAGCTGAGCCCGCACATATACGGCCTGATGCTTCTGTCGATGACAATCCAGGGCTGCTATATTACGCTGCTCTCCAAAGCGTATACCCATGGCGATATGTCTCAGGTATATCCGTTCATGCGGGGGCTCGGCGCCATGTTGACCTCGCTGTGCAGCCTTGTGTTATTTCATGAACAGTTAAAACCATTGGGGTATATGGGGCTTGGTATCATTACTTTTTCGTTATTTGCTTTATCCGGTCTGAGGTTCAGAGGCCCATCGGGCGTGAATCCCAAAGCATTGATCTACGCCTGCCTGGTCGGGCTCTGTATTTCGGGATACACCCTTACCGACAAAGCCATTCTGGATGCGGGGGTTTCCCCCGTTACGCTGATCCAGCTATCCAATATCAGTTATTTCATCGCACTGATCATTCCGGTTATGCTGGCTGGACAGTTGAAGCAGGAATGGTCGGTGAACTGGCGGACGATCCTGCTTGGCTCCGTCCTTGCACCCGGGTCTTACTTATTGTTTCTGTTCGCCATGCGGCTTACCCCGCTTGCACATATCGCTCCGGTTCGTGAAATCAGCACGGTATTCGGCACCATACTGGGCATCCTCGTTCTGCGTGAGCAGCAAGGCTGGCGACGAATCCTCACGTCCATGCTCATCACGTTTGGCATCATCGCCATCGCGCTGTGGGGTTAACCATCGTGATTGCTTGCATCTTGGTAAAGTGTTAACTCTGCATGATTCTCGCTCTGCCGTTCTCGCTTGTCAGAATCTGATTTGCTCTATCAAAATGCGCCGCAGCTTCACGCCCTGCTCCAAGCAGGAGCGTATTCTTACAACGCTCCAGAACCTCAAAAAAAAGCCGGCGATTATACGCCGGCTTCTTCCGCAAAGATAACTTCCTCCGTTGTCTTGATGCTCGCAAACCATCTGAGGGTAGCATTCTCGTGATCTATGATCTGCTGAGCTGTTAACGCCGCACTACTCCAGGTGCTGTGAGCATCCGACACCAAGGTAACCGCGTAGCCCATACTGGACGCTCTCCTGCACGTGGTATCTACGCATAACTCACTCTGCATCCCCGCCAGAATCACATGTTCAATATCCTGCCGTTTCAGTTCTTCTTCAAGCGTTGTGTTATAGAATGAATCCGGTCTGGTCTTCTGAATGATGACATCCGACATCGCGGGCGCTATTTCGGGATTAATTCTCCACGCGTCGGACCCCTTGACCAGACCCTCGTCATTATGCTGTATGTAAAAAACAGGAACGCCGCCGTTTCTGGCTTTTGCAATGAGCTGCTTGAGATTGTAGAGCAATCGCTCCCCTTCATACACCGGATCATTCACATGAAACATCTCATTCTGTACATCAATGACCAATAGCGCACTCTTCTTCAAAAGAAACAACCTCCTGTACGATTCGATTTATTCACCCCCAATTATAGAACAAATGTTCTTGCGAAGTACATAGAAATCTAGGGCACAACCCTAAAAAAGCTGTACCTCAACAACATTAAAAAAGGAATCCCCTATGAGAGGACCCCCCGTCTACTTCCCGGCAATCAAGCCTGCAGCCGATTCACCGCCGCCACAGCATTCTTGACACTGCATGGATACAACAATTATTGTTCAGTTAATGGAATGGAGGCACCCGGGATAACCTCGGGGCTATTCCTCCTCGGCTTTGAACTCCGGTTGCGCTGCCTTATTCTTCAGGTTATGTTGATGAAGCTTTCTCATGGTTTTGTACAGCTGCTGTAATTCTTGTTCATCCAGAATATCAAACATGGAGGTTTGGAAATCCGACAGCAACGGGATAATCTCTTCCAGCAGGGCTTGTCCCTTCTCCGTAAGGGAGATATACTTCACTTTCCAATCCTGCTTGCGGACAATCAGCCCCAGCTTCTCCAGCCGCTTCACCATGTGGGAAACGCCGCCCCCGCTGATGGAAAGGTATTCAGCCAACTCCTGCTGCGATAAAGGCTGATGTACCATGACCTGAATCAGCACGTCGAATTGGGCAACGGTAATGCAGAAGGGCTGCAGGAATTCATTCGAGATTTGATTGCCGACCTGTTGAAAACGGGTGATCCGAATCCAGGACAGCATCGCCAGCCGGTTCTCTTGACTAAACCCTAATTGCTTCATTTGCTCCATTCACCTCCTCGATCCCAATCTCTGTCAATTTATCACTTAAGTGAAAAGCTGTCAAATCAACCTCCGAGCGCTTCGGAACGAACTGTAAACCCACTTTCCCCGTCGTTACAGAATCATATCAATCCAGCTGCATCCCTAACCGCGTTGTCGCCGGATCCCGGGACGGTTTTGGCCTACCCGATGAATTCGGCGACAAACGATAGAGACTGCTGCGGAGAAGCATATGTTGAAGATTATCCTTTGATCGCCCCAACCATGATGCCCTTCTCAAAATACTTGGACACAATCGGATAGAAGACCAGCACCGGAATGCTCGACACCACCACAACCGCATATTTAATCGACTGTTTGATCAGGTTGACCTCGCTCTGGTTGCTGTTCATCATCGCCTGGTTCGCTGCATCCCCCATCTGGTTCTGCACCAGGATTTCCCTAAGGATCAGCTGCAGCGGGAACAGTTCGCGGTCTGACAAATAAATCATCGCGTCAAAATAACCGTTCCATCTGCCTACTCCGTAGAACATCATCATCACGGCGATGATCGGAGTCGATAATGGAAGAACCACCTTGAGCAGCAGCTGCATGTCCGTAGCTCCGTCAATAAACGCGCTCTCCTCCAGTTCAAGCGGAATGTTCTGCTGGAAGTAAGTACGCATAATAATCATGTTGTATACGCTAACGGCTCCCGGCAGAATCATGACCCACATCGTATTGATGATCCCCAGATGCTGGTTCACCAAATACGTCGGAATCAACCCGCCGGAGAAGAACATTGTGAATGTGAACAGAATGGTAATGACGTTCCGGCCCCGGAAATCCCTCCGGGATAACGGATAGGCCGCCAAGGTGGTCATGATGACGTTCACGGCTGTTCCAAGGACCGTGTAAATCACGGCATTTTTGAAGCCCATCCATATATCCGGATTATCGAACACCCGTTTATATCCTTCCAGCGTAAATCCCTTGGGCCACAGCAGCAGAGCACTGTCGAAGATCTGGCGGGGATCGCTGAGTGAAGCAAACACAACGAATAACAACGGATATAGAATAAGCAAAGTGACGATCCCTACGACTACAATGTTGATCCAGTTAAAAATTTTATCTTCTCTAGATAGATGAAACTGCATGGTTGCCCCTCCTTACCACAGGCTGGTCTCACTGAATTTCTGCGCGAATTTATTCACCAGATACAGGACGATGAAGTTGATCAGGTTGTTAAACAGGCCTACGGCAGCCGAGAAGCTGTATTCCGCGTTCAATATACCTGACTTGTACATGTATGTTGACAGCACCTCCGACGTTGCAAGGTTTGCATCGTTCTGCATGAGCAGCACCTTTTCGAACCCGACTGACATAACCGACCCCGTGGCCAAAATGGCGCAGATCACAATGGTTGGCATGATCGCCGGAATGGTGATGTACCGGATGCACTGCAAACGCGTGGCGCCTTCCAGGTAAGCCGCTTCATATTGATCCTGCGGAATGCCGGACATGGCGGCAGTATAGATCAGAGTTCCCCAGCCCACGGTCTGCCAAATGCCCGACCAGACAAAGACATGCGGGAACAGCTTCGCACTGCCGACAAAATCAATCGGCGTACCGCCGAAATATTGAATGACCGTATTGATCACACCGTCGACCGGGGACGTGAAGAACGTAACCATGCCGACAACGATAACAATCGAAATGAAATTCGGAATGTAGGAGATGGTCTGTGCAAGCGATTTGTACTTCTTGCGGCGCAGCTCATTGAACATGAGCGCCAGAATGATGGGAAGCGGAATTCCGACCAGGAGGCTGTACAGACTGATTCTTAGCGTGTTAATGATGACATCCCAGAAGTAAAAGGCGTTAAAGAACCGTTCGAAGTGGGCAAATCCCACCCAGGGGCTGTCCATAATGCCAAATGCGGGAGAGTAATCTTTAAACGAGATGATAATCCCGTACATCGGGATATAATTCCATATGATTAAGGAGGTCAGCGGCAGCAGCATCATGAAGTACAGCCACTTTTGCTTCAAAATGGATTTGCGTTTCGGTTTAAGGAACGGCTTCTTGTGAAGTGAAGATTCCATGGTTTTCCCCTCTCCTTAGAATTTAAAATTTGGGGAGATTCAAGAAGAATCTCCCCAACAAACGGTCCTTTTAGCTCTCTTTATAACGTTTGTATTGCGTTTGCTTGATTTCCAGATATTTATCCGAGCCCATCTTCTTCAGCTGGGCAATATAGTTATCCCACTCTTTGTCGATATCCTTGGTACCCGTTACAAACTCCACGCGCATCTGCCCAACATAGTTGCCGACGTCTGCAATGATGGAGGAAGATTCATTCGCTTCCTGGATCGTTGCCGGCAGATCCGGCAGCATAACGCTTGGCAGGGTCTCTTCCGTCAGATCCGTGTATACAGGCGCCTCTTTGCGGCCCGCAGCAGCTCTAACCTCAGGGGAGAGCTCGATGTACGGGAAGTAACCGCCATATACGTTATCTACGTATTGGAACGCGCCCAGTCCGATGCCGTCTTTATAGTTCAAGATTTCATCGATATAGACTTTCTTGCCGTCTTCCACATTGTAAGTTACGCCTTCCTTGCCCAGGTAACCGAACACGCTGCCTTCCTCACTGTAGAAGTAGTCAACCCATTTCAGGATCGCGCCCGGGTCCTTCGCATCCTTCGTTACAACCAAACTGGAAGCCCCCGCAACCTGGGAATCGGTCAACGATGCGGTATCTCCGTCAGGACCTGCAAGCACGTTGATGGCTACAAAATCATCCTTTACGCTCTCCCCGATATAATCGATGGCCGCCCAGTTCCATGCGCCGACAGTGTCCTTGGCAGCGTCCGCCGTCCACTTATCGTAGTCCACGCCGCTGAAGGCCTGTTTGTTGATCGCGCCATTCTTGTACATCCGGTTCTCATACTTCAAGAGCTCCTTGTATCCATCGGCTGTAATCGTCAGTTGAATCTCGTCGTTGTCATCGACATAAATAAAGTTTCCGAGCGCCTTCCGTCCACCGTTGCCGATGCCGAAGGAACCCATCATCATCTGTTCGAACGTCCAGCCGAGCGAGCCGCTTGGCATATACCAGCCCTGCTCATCGTTCACGCCATTGCCGTTCGGGTCCTTGGTCACAAATGCCATCAAGGCTTCCTCCAGCTCGGCCGTTGTTTTGGGAACCTCCATGCCAAGGTTGTCCAGCCATTTCTTGTTGATCCACAAGCGGATCGTCCGGTTACCCTCCGGGTATGGATCGATGTAAGGGGTTGCATAAATGTGACCGTCTGCGCTGGTCAAGCCTTTTCTTACATCTTCATTCTCTTCGAGATATTTTTGCAGATTCGGCGCATGCTCTTTAATGAGCTCTTCCAGTGGCAAGAACAGGCCTTGCTGACCATACTTCAGCAATTCTCCGTTGCTCCAGTCGACTTGATAGAACGCATCCGGCAGATCGCCTCTCGTCAAAATCACGTTCTTCTTCTCCCCGATATCGGTGAGCTCTTCCCATTTCACCTTGATCCCGGACATCTTCTCATATTCCTGCCACATCCACAGCTCGCTGGATGCAGGCCGTAAATTGTTCCAGCTTGGCCGTAAAAGCGAAATTTCTTTTGTATCGGCAGATGCATTACCTTTCGGATCCTGTGCTTCCCCGGACTTTCCTCCGCAAGCCGTAACAAGCAGAGCAGATGCCAGCAACAACGACATGACAACCTTCCCTTTTTTAGCGCGAAACACTCCATCAACCCCCATTATTTGATATATCAATTAATTCATAAATCCGATTATAAGATATACCAATTTATTTGTCTAGCGCTTACATTTCTATTTATTGGGGTTGGAAGCGTTTAATCTTGAAATATAACGTAGGGAACTATACTATGAAACTAGAAGTTCATGATTTTCGTTTGAACGTTGGCAATGGAAACTAAAGCCGGCAAGAGCCCTACTCCCTGCCTATATGCACAACAGACAAGGGTTGGACTACTCACATAAAAAATGGGATTGCCTATGTCTCTTGTCTTTCGTATATTCAACATAACCACTGTATTTTCACATTAAAAACATCATTAGACTTTGACATATACGCCGCGAAATGATATATCAAATTTAGCGAGGAGATCCGCTATGGAACAAATTCCACTATATCAACATATCGTAAATGCGCTTACCGCCAGGATAGAATCCGGAGAGCTTCAGGCTGGAGACCAGCTTCCGACCGAAGCTGAAATTTCGAAGGAATACAACGTAAGCCGAATCACGTCGAAGAGGGCACTGACCGAGCTGGAGAATGCCAAGCTGATCCATCGGGTTCAGGGGAAGGGAAGCTTCGTGAATGCCGCCAAGGCTCCGCACCGTCCTGTGAGCAGGACCAGCAAGGAGATATTGCTGATCCTTCCGTTCTCGCATAACCCGGGACTTGGTGATTATGAAAAGGGCATTAACGAATATCTTGCAACAACCGACTATACCCTGAACATTCAGTCCAATACGATTGTCAGTCAACGGAAGCTGCTGGAGTCCGCACTTCAAAGTACGAATTCAGGATTAATCTTCTATCCGGTAAGCAGCATTTCGGATCTTGGCATTCTGTACCAATACCACCTGGCGAAGTACCCGCTCGTGACGATGGATAAATGCATTGAGGGTATTCCGTTCCTGTCGGTTGTCTCGGATAACTTTGATGGCGGGTATCAGGCATCCAAGCATCTGATTGAGAATAACCATAAGAAAATCGCTTTTATCTCCTCCTTGAAGGTAGAGAATTCCTCTTCCATTCGAGAGCGATATTTCGGTTACCTGAAGGCTCTGTATGATCACAGCCTGATCGATTACAGCGTGAGCGATTTAACTGACCGTTATTTGACCCATGACAACGATAATGGCAGGGAATATTATATCCAGTTTATTCAATCCGTTATGGCACAAGGGATTACGGGCATCGTTGCCGAGAATGACCTGATTGCGATCGAGATTATTCAAATCGCCAAAGAGCTGGGCCTCTCCGTACCGGATGACTTCTCCGTTGTCGGTTTTGATAACATTCATCTTGCTGGCTTCGTTGAACCCAAGCTGACGACCATATCCCAGGATTTTGGACGGATGGGATATCAGGCCGCGCAAAGCCTGATCACACTGATCGAGAGCCCCAAGGATCAACCGCTTGAGCATGTTGTGGTTCCGGTTCAGCTCATCGAGCGCCAGACCGTAAAGAAACTGTAAGACACTTCATTTCTGAAAACCAAAGGAGACTTTTGCATGCTGCACTATATCGATACTCGACAAGGCTCCAACAACCAACATGCCTATTCCAACGGGAATACGCTTCCTTACACCGGTGTGCCTTTTGGCATGAATCATTATGTCGTACAGACCCACAATGAGGGAAGCTGGTTCTTCAACCCCAATGACCGCGTGTTCCAAGGCATCCGACTGACCCACCAGCCAAGCCCGTGGATGGGCGACTTCGCCCACTTCCTGATGACCCCGATTGCGGATGACAAAATCAGAGGGTCCGTCTTCACCTGTCAAAGTTCCTACCGCCCGGAAGAAGCGACATTCAAACCGCATTACGTGAAGGTGAAGCAGCAGCGCTATAACATCACAACCGAGCTGGTTCCCAGCTGCTACGGAGCGGCGATGCGCATGAAGTACCATTCCGGACAGCAGGCCGGCTTCGTGCTGAACGCGAAGGGCCAAAGCGAGTTCAAGCTTGATGCTGCCCGTCGCAGAATCACCGGCTATATCAGCAACTTCTCGGGCTGCCACGATGATGGGTTCCGGATGTACGTAGCCATGAGTTTCAGCAAGGACATCGACCTCGGGGCGACGGGCCAATACGATGCCGAGGGCCAATTCTCCCGTGAGGCAGATTTTAGCGGCGTCAATCAGCATGCTGTCCTGCGTTTCATAGAATGTGAGCGAGATACCCTCGATGTGAAGCTGGCCACATCCTTTATCAGCATGGAGCAAGCGGAGCTTAACCTTACACGCGAGCTGGATGCATCCTTCGAAGATCGGCAGGAGGCGGCTGCGCAGGCCTGGAACCATTACTTGAACAAAATCCAGGTTACCCATACCAATGAGGAGTACTTGCGAACCTTCTATACCTGCTTGTACCGTATGTTCCTGTTTCCGCAGAAGTTCTATGAGCTGGATGCCAACATGGAGCCGGTCCACTATGATACAACTGCCAGAGCCGTCAAGAAAGGAATTCTGTATACCAATAACGGATTCTGGGATACCTACAAAACCGTATATCCGCTGTACTCCATCATCGCGCCGAAGGAATATGAGGAAATGCTGGAGGGCTACCTGAACTCCTACCGCGAAACCGGCTTCCTGCCGAAATGGCTGTCGCCTGATGAGCGCGGACTGATGCCGGGTACGCTTATTGACGCCGTTATTGCCGATGCTGCCGCCAAGGGCATTGCCCACGACCTGATGCCAGAGCTGCTTGCGGCGATGCTGACTGCAGCCACCACGCAAAGCGAGAAGAACTGTTATGGTCGTCAAGGAACGCTCGATTACATCAAGCACGGCTATGTTCCGAGCAGCTATCATGAGAGTGTCAACCACACGCTGGATTACGCCTACAGCGACTACTGCATCAGCCGCGTAGCCGATGTGCTGGGGAAACCGGATATGGCGGATCATTACAGACAAAGCGCGCTCAATTACCGCAATATCTTTGATGCAGAGACCGGATTTATGCGGGCCAAGGATCAGAACGGCCAGTTCCGTCCAGATTTTAACGACACGAGTTGGGGACTCGATTATGCTGAGGGAAGCGCCTGGCAGACCAGCTTTGCCGTATTCCAGGATTTCCAGGGTTTGATTGAGGCGTACGGTTCGAAGGAACGTTTTTTCGACAAAATAACCGAATTGTGCAATAAAGCGCCCGACTTCGACGTGCGGGGCTATGGCTTTGAAATTCATGAGATGAGTGAGATGGCTGCCATCGACTATGGCCAGTTGGCAATATCCAATCAGCCAAGCTTCCATATTCCTTATCTGTTCAGCTATGTGGGGCAGCCTGCCTCATCCCAGGTTGTCATTAAACAGCTGATGACCAACCTGTTCAACAGCGGCTTTAACGGATTCCCGGGCGACGAGGACAACGGAAGCATGTCAGGCTGGTACGTGTTCAGCTCCATGGGCTTCTATCCGGTATGCCCGGGCAGCAATGAGTATGTGCTCGGTATTCCGCTGTTTGACAGCGTAACGATTGAGCTGCCGAATGGCAAGCAGATGCACATTTATACCGACAACAATAACCCGCAGTCCAATTTCGTTGCGAATGTCCAACTGGAGGGGCAGGATTATACCAAGCTGTACATTACGCATGACGATATTCTGGAAGGCAAATCCCTAAGTTTCCGTCTCGGACTCGCACCAAGCTACCGTTCTTATGAGGCAGAAGAACTGCCGTTCTCGATATCGAAGAAGTAAAGACCACATTGATATTTATATAGATTGATCCAAGGGACATCCAACCGGGCCATATCACGGTTCCGGGGGACGTCCCTTTTTTTGTTGGTCCGAAGTAGCACCGGATGAAAATAAAGGAATTATTAACAGCCTATAGGGCAACAATACCCTTGCATTCATTTTAAACAACGCAGGGGTGATTGGTTTGTTGTCAATGGTTCTCCAACATATTCCCAGCTGGATCATTCTTGTTCAAGCCCTATTGCTTCTTATCATCCCGCTCCTGCTGCTTAAGCTTACGCGCTGGCTCAGGAAAGCCCTGAACGGGCGTCATTCCGCACGCAGCGACATGCGTTCCGCTGTCGAAATGGAGAAGAAAAGCGGGAAGGATTCCACGCATACAGCATTTAAACTAACGGGTCAATACGCTGCCGAAATCACGCTCATTCGCGAACATACCAGTCGCAACGCCGATGTGAAGATCCGAGAATTCACGATCAAGGGGACGCAAACCCGTGTTGCCGTACTGACAATCGATGGTTTATGCGACAACGATATCATCGACACCCATCTCATTACGCCGTTAATGCTGAGTGGTGTGCCTGAGTCTGAAGCAGACGGCTTCGCCCAATCCAGCCACTCCATCAACAGCTATCTGAAGACGCGACTGTTGCCTGTCACGGATATCGCGGAGACCCAGACTCTCGGGGATCTTGTTCAATCCGTCTTGATTGGTACAACCGGTTTGCTGGTGGAGGGGATGGAGGGCGCCTTCCTTCTCTTCTCGGCAGGAGGCAAAAGCCGCAGTCTGGAGGAGCCGCTATCCGAAGCTCTGCTTCGGGGACCGCGTGTGGGTTTTACAGAAAGGCTGGCGGACAACACGGGACTGCTCAGGCTTCACGGAAAAAACGAAAGCCTCTCGATTACCCGGCATCAAGTCGGAACCCGCGTGAAGAAAGACCTCGTCATCGCGTATATGAAGGACATCGCCGATGATGGGCTTGTCCAGGAAGTCACGCAGCGAATCCAGCGAATGGATATCGATGACCCTCTGGAATCCGGGTACGTGGAGCAGTTGATTGAGGACAACATCCTGAGCCCCTTCCAACAAGTGCACAATACCGAAAGACCGGACCGGGTGATCGGTGCTTTACTTGAGGGGCGTGTCGCCATCCTGCTGGACGGGACCCCTTTTGCTCTGATTGTCCCCGTTACCTTCAGTATGCTGCTGCAGTCACCTGAGGATTATTACGAACGCTGGATATCCGGGTCCTTCGTCCGTTTGCTTCGCATGCTGGCAGCCATGCTGGCACTTCTCGCTCCGGCACTGTACGTATCCTTTATCTCGTTCCACCCCGGTCTAATTCCGACACGGCTAGCCCTCTCAATAATCGAGACCAGACAGGGAGTCCCCTTTCCCTCCTTGCTCGAAGTACTCATTATGGAAATTGCCATTGAGATCTTAAGAGAAGCCGGTATTCGCTTGCCCAAGCCAATTGGCCCCGCGATGGGTATCGTTGGTGGTCTTATTATTGGCGACGCCGCCGTAAATGCAGGGATTGTCAGCCCGTTTCTGGTTATTGTTGTTGCCGTTACGGCTATCTCTTCGTTCACCATTCCGAGTTACAGTGCAGGCATCAGCCTCCGGTTCCTTCGATTCATCGGCATGTTCTGCGCTGCCTTCCTTGGATTGTTCGGTGTTGTCATGTTCTTTCTATTCCTCTGCAGCCATATCGTCAAGCTGAGATCCTTCGGTGTCCCGTATGCAAGCCCCTTGGTGCCTTACCGATTCAGTGACTGGAAGGATTTACTCATCCGTTTGCCGCTGCAAGTCATGAAGGAGCGCCCTCAAATGATCAAGACCAAGGACTCGGATCGAAAAAAGTAAATGTTGAAGAATATGGCGGAGGTGACACCGATGAAGAGTGATCAAATTACGACTGCACAGGCTGCAGTCATCATTATTAACTACATGCTGGGTGCAGGTATTTTGACATTGCCGAGAACGGCCGTCACAGCAAGCAATTCACCTGACGTATGGATCTCGGTCCTTCTCTCAAGCCTGCTGATTCTTCTGGCCGGATTCGTTATCGTGAAGCTTTGCCGGAGATTTCCCGGTCAGACCTGGTTTCAATTCGTGCCTCAAATTACTGGCAAAGCAATTGCATTTCTGATCAGCCTGATCACCATCGGCTACTTACTTACCATCTCGGCTTTTGAGCTCAGAGTCATGGCAGAAGTCACGGGGATGTTCCTGTTAGAGGGAACACCCATGTGGGCGATCGTGATGACCTTTATGTGGGTTGGCCTCTACCTGACTACAGGTGGGATCGGCAGCATAGCCAGGCTCTTCGAGATTATTCTGCCCATCACTCTGGTCATCTCCATCATTACGTTCTCGCTCAGCAGCGGGTTATTCGAGATCAACAATCTGCGCCCCGTACTGGGTTCCGGCGTAATGCCCGTGCTTCAGGGAATGAAATCGACGACGCTCGCATTTGCCGGCTTTGAGATCATGCTCATCATTATGGCATTTATGAGCTCTCCCCAAAAAGGAATGAAGGCCGTTACTTGGGGGACGATCGTCCCTACGTTTGTCTACCTGGTTGCGCTAGTCATGACCATCGGTGGTCTGTCCCTCGGCGGCGTGAAGGTTGCCACCTGGCCCAGTCTGGATTTAATCCGAAGCTTCGAAATTCAAGGCCTGATCTTTGAACGGTTCGAATCCCTGCTGCTTGTCATCTGGATTATGCAGATTTTCTCGACCTTTACCATAACGCATTATGCCGCATCACTCGGCTGGTCACAGCTATTCAAGAAGAACATCCGCCCCTTTCTGTTCATGATGCTGCCGGTTATTTTCTTAATTGCCGTCATCCCGAAAAATATCTCGGAGTTATTCAAGCTGGGGCAGATTGTGGGCAATGTGTCGGTTTATTTATTTGGCACCCTTCCATTTTTCCTGCTGATCATCAGCAAGATTCGCCGCAAAGGGGAGACTACCAATTGAATCCGTCTGCACGTACTCTGAGAATCGTGCTCACATGCGTCATACTGCTTACGACGACGGGGTGTTGGAGCAACGATGAGATCGAGGAATTAAATCTATATGTAGGCCTTGGAATGGACGTTGCCCAAGAGTCCAAGTTTGAGAAGCAGGTCAATGAGCAGGGAGGGCATTATCCGAAAAAAAAGAACATGACCATCACCGTTCAAATCACCCCCCCGTCCAGCGGGCAAAAGAAGAACCAGAACTCATCATCACCGCAAGGGGGCAAGTCTTATCTGAACGAGCGCTTGACTGGTGATTCCGTCGTTCAAATCCTTCGGCAATTTGCTCTAAGACGAGAGCGCCCCTTGATTGGCCATCACTTGAAGGTCATTGTCCTGTCCACCGAATTAGCAAAGAAATATAATCTCGAGCAGCTCCTGGACTATATTATGCGGGATAACGACATCCGGCCCAGCTGTCTCATCCTGATCAGCCACGGAAGTGCAGTGGAAGCCTTGAGCTCATCGGAGCCTGGGGAAATTCCCGCCTTATATTTGACCGGGCTGTTTGATAACCATCAATTATCCAACAAGATTCTGCCTGCCATGTCACTGGTCAAGCTCGATGGCATGATGCAATCCGGTTCGAGCTTTCTGCTGCAGAATGTCATTACAGCCGAGGGCGAGCACAAATTCTCCGGAGCAGGCATCTTCAAGGGAACAAGCAAGAAGTGGATCGGCAGTCTAAACCAAACGGATCTGGAGGGCTTATCCTGGATTACGGGCAAAGTCAGAACAGGCGCTTTGAAAACCTATAAACCGAGAACCGAAGATACGATAACCTATGAACCAAAAGTAACGAAGAGCAAGATCACTCCCATCGTTCGAGGGGATCAAATTTCATTCCATGTCGAGGTCGCATCCAGAGGAGCCCTGATCGAGGACTGGAGCAGTCCGCAGCATACAGCAACCGAGTCTTACCAGGATGAGCTGGAGGGCTACTTTGAGGATACGGTCCGCGAACAAATTCGGCAGGTACTCTACAAAATGCAGGAGACCTATCATGTCGATGTCGCAGGATTCGGAGAACAGCTCCGAATCAAGCATCCCCGGTTATGGAAAAAGGTTGAGAAGAACTGGGATGAGGCCTTTAGCAAGGCCAACGTAACGTATGATGTGAAGATTAACATTACCAATTATGGTTCTTCCATGAGATAAAGCGCTGCCCCTCAAGAGACAGCGCTTTTCCTTCTGTCGTTTGCCACTTACACCAGGAACATGGCCACAACCGTGGTAACGGTAAGACCGATCAGCACTGGCTTTAAATTACGCCTTGCGAGCTCAAAGGGACTGACGCCGCAAATGGCTGCGGCCGGAATCAGTGCCCACGGTATAAGTGTGCCTCCTCCCACCCAAATTGCGGCAACCTGCCCAAGCGCGGTCAGCGTAGCTGCACCTGATCCGATGGCTGTTGCAAACAATTGCGCGATCGAGCCGGCAAGCGATATGCCGGAGAAGCCCGAGCCGTCCAGGCCCGTAATTGCACCGGTGATGGTCAACGTTACTGCGCCCACCGCGCCGTTCAGCGGCACCGCATTCGCAAGCGCAACCCCCAGGTCGTTCACGATCCCATGGGAAGCTTCCGGAAGTACTTTGCCAAACAAATCGGTAAACGCCGCATCTCCGAGATAGAAGAATGCCGCTATCGGAATGACGGGTCCGAATACTTTGAATCCAAACACGAAGCCCTCAATTAAATACGAGGTGACCTTCTCTAGTCCGCGGTTGCGATGTGCTACCAGCGTAATGATGCTTAAGATAAGGACCGCGGTTCCGCCGACCAAGGCTGTTGCATCCCCGCCCTGCAACTTCAGGATGAACATGGCCGCAACGTCGGCAGCAAACAGCAGCAGAATGGCGATAGCCAGCCATCTCTTCATGCCAGGAGAAATAGGAGCAGCAGCGTCATCCTCTTCAGAACGTGCGGCGAGTGTCTCTCCTGTGCTCTTGATGGTGACCAATCCATCTCTCCAGCTGCCGTTCCGCTGATCTCTTCGCATCATCCAGAATGCCGTCACCGTTGTTACAACTCCCATCACAATGACAAGCGGAACGCTCGCTGCCATCACGCTGGATACCGGCAGACCGGCGGCATCCGCAGTCAATTTAGGCGCGCCCTGGATAATGTAATCCCCCGACAGCGCTATGCCGTGACCGAACAGGTTCATGGCTACCGCAGCACCAAGCGCGGGCAGTCCCACGCGAATGGCTACAGGCAGCAGCACAACTCCGATTAACGCAACCGCCGGTGACGGCCAGAAGAAGAAGGACGTTACCATCATGATGATGCCGATTCCCCAATAAGCCATGGCCGGGGTACGGAGGAACCGGGTTAGCGGGGCTACCATCGTTTCGTTGATGCCGGTCTTGATCAATACCCTGCTCATCGCTACAATGATCGATATGATCATGATTGTACCCATCAGCTCTTTCGTAGCATAAATAAAGGAATTAAACACGCCGGAGACCGAGCCGCTCAGCGTTTCCGTTGCCAGCAGGCCAAGCGCAAATATTCCGGTCACGCATATAAGCGTTGTATCGCGCCGCCGGATCAGCAGCGTCATGATCAGGACGATGAACGCCAGGTAAACCCAGTGCATCGCGGTTAATTGAATTCCCATATGAAGTCACGCCCTTTCCCAGGCAGCAGGTTTGTGACTACATCTTATGCGTGGGCCTGGGCAAGGGTTCATAACCCGTACTAACTCACTCTGGCATTTCATATACTTGGTAAACTGGCGACCTGTTTCATCAGTTGCTGGCGAGCAATCTGTGAAACTATGAGTAAGTAAAAGACCCACGCCATGATGGTCAAGACCCCATTTTGTGGACATTGGAAAAACACCTAAGCTGCAAACTGGCGTCGGTACTCTACCGGCGTCAGTTTGTTTAATTTCCGCTG
>NZ_JARXYU010000025.1:0-64334 GCF_029893715.1 Paenibacillus sp. LBL
CACGCGTACCCATACCGAACACGACCGTTAAGCCTTCCAGCGCCGATGGTACTTGGACCGCAGGGTCCCGGGAGAGTAGGACGTCGCCAAGCGAAAAACCACTGTCGATGTAATCGATGGTGGTTTTTATTTTTGCTTTTTACGGAGAATAGGTTGTCCGACTCATGAATGATATTGTGTTGAGTCGTCAATAACCGTAACTGTTATATAACATGGTCATAAAATTAACATAAACAGATGAAGATTTTGTTACCGATATCACGCAGAAAATCAGTATAATAGAATTAGGCATAATCGGGAAAGTGCTTACCGATTTACGCAGGCTATAGGAATGAAGGCCTGATTGGAGGGTTCTCCATTAACCAACCAACTACGAATACTCATCTGGAGACCGGTTATTGTGGGGGAAGGAGGACAATTACATGTTGCGTAAAAATAGTCTGCGTGTAGCAGAGATCATATGTGCGGGTACGATTTTGTTAATCGGATCCGGATGCGGCGCATCCACAGAACCAAGCTGGAAGTCCTTCGACGGTGCGGCGAATGTAAAGTCGTTCCCGGTTCCGAAGGAAGCGAATAAAACCGAACAAACCACAGGCAATAGTGATTTGGACTACGTACGTTATGCGCTTCCGGGGCTGAAGGAAGACGATAGTATACCTGAAGCTTACCTGGATGAAATCGTGTCCTGGGGATGGAAGCAGAAGGAAACGGAAGACAATGGTTCTTCATTAGTTTTTGAAAAAGGAAAAAATATCGTCCACCTGTCGGTGCATGACGATTTTCTCATAATCACGGTTCCTGCTCAGTTTAAGAAACAAGTCATACAAGGATTGGAAAGCAACAAAGCGAATGAATAAAGACCTCTTTCCGGCTTTGAAGTGCACCCCTTAGAATAGACATTGGAAAAACCCCCGGGTTTAACCGATGAAATTCTAGGGGGTGTATTTTTATGGGACAAAAGTTTAAGACCTATTCAATTTGCCAATGAAAAAGGAAGCTATTCGTCTTCACATCGATGATAAATGGACGTATCGCTGAATTACGAAGTACCTGGAGATTCAGGACGCGGATCGTGTGAAAAAGTGAATGAGAAAATATATAGGGAGCTAGGTGGGTTCGGTCTACTGGATGGACGGGGACGTCGGAAGCAATATAGGAGTCAGGATCGGTATGTGCAAAAGTTGAAACGGGAGAATGAGTTGCTAAAAAAGTGCTTGGTCGCCTGGAAGGAGGAAGTAAACAAGAGAGATATCAGATCATGGAAAAGGTAGTAGCATACGGAGATGTCCAGAAACTTTCCCGTGTTTTTGGTGTGTCCCGAAGTGGTTATTACGCTTATTTAAAGCGCAAACGAATCGATCGTGATGCAAAGGCAAAGAAGCAGGTGTTTCAAGTTTATCAGCGTTATGAAGGAAAATATGGCTATCGGCTGCTTCAGTTATTTCTTTGGCAAGATCAAGGGATTTGGATGAACCACAAGAAGGCCCTTCGTCTCATGCAAGCACACGGCATTCAATCTCGAATTCGCCGTAAGAGACGATTTGGAAGCACGTGTGCAGCTGCTGAGCGTGTATCGGAGAACCGTCTGAAAAGGGATTTCACTGCGGAAAAACCAAATTCAGAAATGGGTAACTGACATTACTCAGTACCGTGTTGGAGAGCGTTGGGTGTACCTGTCAGCCATTAAGGATCTGTTTAATAACGAAATTGTGGCTTACGATATGGGCGAACGCAACGACAATGAACTCGTGCTCCGCACATTCAGCAAAGCATTTGTTAAGCAAAAAGACGTGACCGGATGGATCGTTCATAGCGATCAGGATTTCCAGTACACGTCTCATGTTTACCACGACATGCTACCAGCCAAAGGTTAGCGCCCGAATCAGCATGTCTCGACGAGGAAAGTGTTATGACAATGCTCGATGGAGAGCTTCTCCTCGCATCTCAAAACGGAAGGACTCTACCCTTTCATATTCGAACGGTCACCGAAGCACAAAACAAAATTGAGAAATACATTCTGTTTTTATAACCGGAAACGACCACAACGAAAACTAAAAAAACTGACGCCGGTAGAGTGCCGACGCCCGTTTTTTGCCTAGGTTTTTTTCAAATGTCTATAAAATGGGGTCTTGAACACTTCGGAATGAGGTGTTTTTTTGATGATGGACTGGATGATTACTATATGTACCCATGTAGATGGAAGACAGCTTACTGTGTTATTGCATGTAGTAAGAGATGTCTTGTTCGTTCATTTTTAACATGCCTTCCTTACGCTGACCAGTCAGGCGCAGCATC
Organism: Paenibacillus sp. LBL; assembly: GCF_029893715.1. NCBI lineage: Bacteria > Bacillati > Bacillota > Bacilli > Caryophanales > Paenibacillaceae > Paenibacillus > Paenibacillus sp. LBL. The sequence continues at coordinate 2,299 of NZ_JARXYU010000025.1, forward strand.
GTATAGCCACGGGGGAGAAGAAGCCACAGATGCCAGAATGCTAGCGCAATCGCTAAAGGCAGCGGTAACCAGAAAGCCATGATAGCGCTTAAGACAATCCCTACCCAGCAGGTATAGAACTGTACCAAAGTGAATACACGCAAGCTGACGTGTTGATCCGGTATATAGCCAAGCCACGGTAGCTTTAGACGAAAGCGCCAGCGCTTCCGGTAGCCTGCTCCGAGCAGAATGAGCACCGTATGCCCGATGACATACTGGATCCATAGCATAAGCGGAAAGGCGATTAGCATATAGAGCGGGATATAGGGTGATACCGTAAATATCCCCGCAGCTGCAGCGAGCACAGGCAGACTTAGGTAAAGGATGAGCAAGCTTTTGGAAATCTGAATTTTTTTAATGAGTCGGTAGTGATAAAAGGTGGCTTGACCGTGTGGATCTGCCATTGGGCTGTGCCGTCCTCCTTAGGTATAAGATAAATTTCGATAGACAAGAAGTAACAGTCTTTTATGTTTTTATCGGACAAAATCATATTTTTATTAAGTTAAAAAAAGGTACAGACACAAGGCCAGCAAGGGGTACATATAAATAAAGCGTAGAAAGATATCCTATGAAAAGGTTTAAAATAATAGAAACTGTGTCATACTAATAGTAAAAGGATCAAGGTGGGATGGTTATGGAAGAATTGACCGAACACGTGTGTATCATATGCAATCAGTCCAAGATAGACGGAATCACCATTGTATCGCAATTCGTATGCGAGGAATGTGAATCGGAAATCGTTCATACCAGTGCGGAAGATGCCAAATATCATTTTTTCATCCGTCAATTAAAACAGATTGCCATGCCTAAAAATGCATAGACGCGATACGCGTGTAATGGGCCTGAATTGAAGGCCTTTTTTTGTTTGTGCAGGCTGTTTAGGGGATTGGGGCGTAGGCGTAGGTTTCAAATTGCGTTAAAATAGGTTAGAGAATGTAATCCGAAGGGATATGTCGATGACTACACATAGAGACCTTGCCCCACTTGCAGAAGCATTGGCGTTATACCGGGATCGGGGGGCTTCTTCTTTTCATGTACCCGGTCACAAGAATGGCAGGGCATACGAGGCAGACAAGAACGGCGCAGACATGCTGCATGAAGCCATGCGTATTGATGTGACGGAAATTACCGGGACGGATGATTTGTTTCATCCTGAAGGGGTCATTCAGGACGCACAGGAGCTGGCAGCAGATTGTTTTGGAGCCGAGGAGAGCTTTTTCCTCGTGGGTGGAAGTACTGCCGGCAATTTGGCGTTAATCCTAACGGTATGCCGGGAGCCTGGGGATATCGTGCTTGTACAACGGAATGTACATAAGTCTGTCTTAAACGGATTAATGCTGGCAGGGGCAAGGGCGGTCTTTCTTCAGCCGGAAATGGACAAGTCCAGTGGTCTGGCTGTTGCTCCTTCTGCAGCGACGCTGGCAGCAGCGCTTGAGGCTTACCCGGAGGCAAGAGGGGCCGTCGTAACGATGCCCAACTACTACGGGATGGGCAGCGACTTGAGGCCGCTAGCAGAGGCATGCCATGAGCATGATATTCCTCTGCTTGTGGATGAGGCGCATGGAGCCCATTACGGGCAGCATCCCCAGCTGCCGATGAATGCCCTGTCCTGCGGCGCGGATGGCGTGGTTCAATCCACGCACAAGATGTTAGCCGCGATGACGATGGGAGCCATGCTGCACGTACAGGGCGGGCTGCTCGACCGCAGCCTGCTGCGTCAGCGGCTGGCAATGGTCCAGAGCTCCAGCCCCTCGTACCCGCTCATGGCTTCGCTGGACCTGGCGCGGCGCCTGCTGCACATGCAGGGCGCAGGCGCCTTCACGGCTGGCCTTGCCGCCGTGGATGCCTTCCGGCGCGGCCTAGCGAAGCTGCCGCGCTTCGGGCTGCTGCAGCCGCCGCAGCCCGGGGGCCACGCCGCGGGCACAGCCGCTGCGGCGTATACCCGCCAGGACCCGTTCAAAGCGGTCATATATGACCGCACTGGGTCCCTGAGCGGGTATGCACTCCAGCGCGCACTAGAGGCGCGCGGCTGTGTGCCGGAGATGAGCGACGAGCTGTACGTCGTCTTATTGTTTACGTTAGGGTCGACCCAGGAAGATGCGAATCACGTCTTATGGGCTCTTGTGCATATTGTAGAGCAGGAGGAGGCGTTGGAGAAGACCGGGACTGAACCAGGCGATCAACCAGAGGGTACGGAATTGCTGATCCGGAAATTGCGGGATCAGGGGGATTTCACGAGGTATGAGCAGCCAGCGTTTCGTACGGAAGAAAATCTTGATTATATCGATGTCGATGCTAGCTTGTTAACTGAAGAGTATGTAACCCCCAATGTTTCCACGTGGAACAATTTGCCCGGGGAAACTCCCTATTCAGCTCCGGTTCCCTTTTCACTGAAGCCGATCGACAGGGAGAGGGTGGAGTCCGTGCCAATAGAGAGCAGCGCCGGACGAACGGTCGCGGAGATGGTGATTCCCTATCCGCCAGGAATTCCGATTCTGTATCCGGGCGAGGTCATAGCCATGGAGATGGCACAGAGAATGCTGGCATTAAGGGAGGCAGGGGCCAAGTGCCAAGGCATCAAGGATCCAACACTGGCAAGCATTGTCGTTTTTAAGGAATTATGAGGCAAGGAACTCGAAGTATACACTGATATCGATAGTCGACACATATTAGATCCGTGATCAACAAAAGATGAAAGCAGGATACTTATGAATAATCGCAGACCACTATTTATTACCCTGGAAGGAGGAGAAGGATCCGGTAAAACGACCATGATGGGCAGACTCGCCGCCTTTATGCAGAATCATTCGATCCCTTATCTGATTACCCGCGAGCCTGGGGGCATTGAGATTGCGGAGAAGATTCGCTCCATTATTCTGGATCCGGAGCACACCGCGATGGATGCACGCACCGAAGCATTATTATATGCGGCAGCCCGCCGACAGCATCTTGTGGAGAAGGTGGAGCCGGCATTAAGGCAGGGGCTGACCGTGCTCTGTGACCGATTCGTGGACAGCAGCCTGGTTTACCAGGGATATGCACGCGGATTGGGGATGGAAGAGGTGTGGAGCATCAATCAGTTCGCCATCGATACCCGGATGCCGGATTTGACGCTGTTGTTTGATATCGAGCCGAAGATTGGCCTTTCACGGATCGCAGCGAATGCCGAAAGAGAATGGAATCGACTGGATATGGAGAACCTGACATTTCACGAGAAAGTTAGGGAGGGCTATCTGCTGGTAGCAGAGCGTAATCCGGGTCGAATTCGCATCGTGGATGCTTCCAAGACACCGGCGCAGGTCGAACGGGAAATGAATCGTCACCTGGAAGACGCGATATTAAAGGATTTTTGAGGTTGTTTGTCAAATAAGTAGTGATAGGGGCACACGATGTCCAAATTAAACAAGGAGGGTTTACCATGAAATTGATTGTTGCGATTGTACAGGATAAAGATAGCAACCGTCTCTCTGCCGCATTGGTCAAAGCTAATTTTCGGGCAACGAAACTTGCCAGCACAGGCGGCTTCCTGAAGGCGGGAAATACCACCTTTATGATTGGGGTAGACGATTCACAGGTTGAAAGCGTGCTTAGTGTCATTCGCACAAGCTGTAAGGTTCGTGAGCAGCTGGTCACTCCGGTAACCCCAATGAGTGGTACTACGGATTCCTATCTACCGCTTCCAGTCGAAGTACAGGTTGGCGGTGCTACGGTATTTGTGCTCCCTGTTGAACGATTCGAGCATTTCTAAATTCATTTTCTGGATCTGCGATAGCACGTAACGGATGTTTTTATTGGGATATTTGACGGCTGTGTTCTCCTGTATCGACTATCTTTTGAACCTCTTCTGTATCATAATAAAAATAGTTACCGTAGATCGCCGTACTCGGGAGATGATCTTTAATTAGGTAATGATGTAGATGAACTCCAAATAAACTGTTGAATGTATCAGATGATTGCCTGTAAATCGCTTGACAAGAAAACCATTTCAAGGTACGTTCACGTGAGGCATAGGTTGTTCGATTTATGAACGTACCGGATGCCTCCGTTTTATTAAGATGCTAGAATTACGCAAGAGGCGGTGGATCAGGGTGAAGATTAATCCGGGCTTTCGGCCCATGAAAAGTGAAATCACGGTGCCGGATGGCAACGCCAGACCGATTCAGCAGCGATCATTCTCCGATATGATGCAGCAGCAGGGGGAACGTGCAACCCATGAGGAACTGAATCGTCAAATGCGTGAAATTGCACTACAAGGGGACCGATTGGCCAAAGTCATGACTGTTCGGGAGCTGAAGACTTATAGAATGATGGTTCGGCGCTTCCTTGAGGAAACGGTTCGGCGCGGTGTGAAGATGAAGGAAACACGGGGCTGGGACCGCCGGGGGCGCGGCAAGCGTTATAATGTCATAGATGAGGTTGATTCTGCGCTGCTGGCTATGGCAGATGATCTGCTTGATACGGAGCAAGGGAGAATTGATTTGCTGAACAAGGTTGGAGAAATTCGCGGCATGCTGATCAATCTTGTATTTTAATTGTAAGGAAGCTTAAAACGATCCATGAGGTGTTACGGCCATGAAGGCATGGGGATCGGTAGAAAGTGAGGACTTATGTCTTTTAATGATATCGTAGGTCAAGAGACTGCGAAGCAATTGCTGCAAAATGCCTTGCGCCGCCATGCAGTTAGTCATGCTTATCTGTTCAGCGGTCCTAACGGTGCCGGGCAGATGCAGACGGCGCTTACGTTCGCCAAGGCATTGTTTTGTACGGAACTTGAAGATGATGCCTGCGGGCATTGTTTGGAATGCCGCAAGGTGGACCATGGCAATCATCCTGACCTTACGATGGTCGAGCCGGATGGGGCCAGCATCAAGATCGATCAGATTCGTGATCTGCAGCGCATATTTTCCTATCGCTCGGAGAACCGCAATCCGAAGGTCTATATTATTGATCGGGCGGAGAAAATGACAACACAGGCAGCCAACAGTCTGCTTAAATTTTTGGAGGAGCCGCAGTCGCCAGCGGTAGCTATCCTGATAGCCGAGAATGGACAGGCACTTCTGCCCACCATTCAGTCCAGATCCCAGCAAGTACCGTTCCGGGCACTGGATCCACAGATGATGGAGAAGGTCCTGGTAGGTGAAGGTTATCCTGCTGCACTTGTGCGCTGCGCAGTTCATCTTGCATCAGGAATTGATGAGTGCAGGAAAATATTGAATGAGAATTGGTTTGCAGAAATTAGAAACGTAGTGTTACAATTAGGGAAGGAGTCTTTGAACCGAAGCGGCTCAGCTATGATTACAGCGAGTCAAAAAGTGTTCAAAACAGAACTCTCTGATCATCTGGACCTATTGTTCAGCATGTTTCATTTATGGTTTAAGGACATGATCCATGTCCAGTATGGAAGGAAAGAGTCTCTCGTTTTCATAGATCAGGCGGAGTATATCTCTGGTCATGCGTCAGCCCGCAGCACAGCACAGTGGGTGTCATACATGGATTTGGCCGCAGAGTGTCAGAAGAAGTTACGCTATAATGTCAATGGACAGCTCAGTTTAGAGCAGTTGTTGATGGGTTTGGGCGGTAACACTCCGGCGTGAGCACACCCCCAGGCCCGAAGAATGGCCAATATGTACAGGCACAAGGGGGTTTATTTTTGTACAGTGTAGTAGGTGTCCGCTTTAAGAAAGCGGGCAAAATATATTACTTCGATCCGCTCGATCTGCCCGTGGAGAAGGAACAATCCGTCATTGTGGAAACCGCGAGAGGCATAGAGTATGGTCAAGTTGTGATAGGAAAGAAGGAGGTTGGTGAATCGGACGTTGTTCTTCCACTGAAGAAGGTCATTCGCATCGCTGGTGATTCCGATGCCCGTGTGGTTGAAGAGAACAAGCACGCCGCGAAAGATGCATTCACCACCTGTTTAAATAAAATTCGGGATCACGAGCTGAAAATGAAGCTGGTCGATGTGGAATTCACATTTGATCGCAACAAAATCATTTTCTACTTCACCGCCGAAGGCCGTGTGGATTTCCGTGAACTGGTTAAGGATCTGGCCAGTATATTCCGAACTCGAATCGAGCTTCGCCAAATCGGAGTTCGTGACGAAGCCAAAATGCTCGGCGGTCTTGGACCCTGTGGACGCGTACTGTGCTGTTCCTCATGGCTTGGTGATTTTGAGCCGGTATCGATCAAGATGGCAAAGGATCAAAGCCTATCGCTCAATCCGACTAAAATTTCCGGGCTATGCGGAAGATTGATGTGCTGCCTGAAATTTGAGCATGATAATTATGAAAGCGTGAAAGAAGAGCTTCCATCCGCTGGAAAGCTTGTCGTTACTTCGCTGGGAGAAGGCAAAGTAGTCGGACTTAATGCGGATAAGCGGACGGTTCATGTTCAGCTGTTTGAAATTGGAAAGGTTAAGGAACTTCCGATGGATGACGTTGTCATCAAGTAGTCCAATAGAATGTTTATTTTCGGGGTGTAGACTTGGAGAAGAAAAACATTTTTGTGCTCATTCAAGAGTTGGAAACACAGATGGGACATATACACAGTGAACTGGGTGGACTTAAGCTGGTCATCAAGGAACTGCTGGAAGAGAACCATCGCCTCAGTCTTGAAAATGAACAGCTCCGGAAAATATTAAAGAGGGAAGTCAATCCGGCAGAATTTGAAAACCCAGTTGCTATACAACCTCAGCCTCATGTGAAGGATGAGGAACATGGAGAAGATGTGGTCGGTGAGGGATATGATAACCTGGCCCGGCTGTATCATGAAGGCTTCCACATTTGCAATGTCTATTATGGACATCTGCGCACGGAAGGGGATTGCCTGTTCTGCTTGTCTTTTTTGAATAAATGAGAAGCCGTAGGAGAAACTGCCTACGGTTTTTTTCTAGAATGGAAAGGTTATACTGTAAGGATCGATAAGAACGTCATACGGCTGCTTGTCATGCAATGTGAAGAGCAGCCTTTTGTGTATTTTATAGGCCCGACATGCGGTTAGTTAGGGCAATACGAGGCAAGGATCTATTATGGAGATAAAGGGTTGAAACTATGAAATTGAAAGAAGTGCTGTTACAGACATCAGAGCGGATTGATGATCTGCTCACCCATGAGCTTGGAATCATCCAGAGCGAGGAGGTTTTCAGCTTCTCCATGGACGCGGTCCTGCTTGCCAGGTTTGCCAGCGTACCACGGCGGGGCCGCATTTTGGATATGTGCACGGGGAACGGAGTTGTACCCATTCTGCTGTCGACACGTACGGGTGCACCGATTGAAGGCATCGAGATACAACCCAGACTGGCCGATATGGCTAGACGGAGTGTAACGATGAATGGTCTACAGGAGCAGATCACGATACATGAAGGCGATCTGCGGGAGCTGTACAAGGAAAAAGGGTATGGAGCCTATGACCTGATTACGGTGAATCCGCCTTATATGCCGATGAATGGCAGTGACTTAAAGCTGAATGAGCATCAAGCGATTGCAAGGCATGAAATCCACTGCACGCTTGCGGAAGTGATTGAAGCCTGTGCGAAGCTGCTGCGCCAGGGCGGGAAGATGAGCATGGTTCACAAGCCGCTGCGTTTGGCGGAGATTATTACCCTGATGAGCAAATACCGGATTGAACCGAAAGTCATCCGTTTTGTCCATCCGCGTGTAGATATGGAGGCCAACATGGTGCTCATAGAAGGCATTCGGGATGGGAAGCCGGAGGTACGGTTGAAGCCTCCGCTGATTGTGTATGACGAGCAAGGAAATTACGGCCCGGATTTCATGGAAATTTACTACGGATCACATGAGGATGAGACTAAAGAATGAGAAATATCGTGCAACAGAGTTATGCAACTCGGGACGAGGGAAGCCCGGGTTCACTTTATTTGGTGGCGACGCCGATCGGTAATTTAGAGGACATGACGTACCGTGCGGTGCGGATTCTCCAGGAATGCGACATTATCGCAGCGGAGGATACGCGGCAATCGCGTAAGCTGCTGACGCATTTCGAAATTCCGTCCAAGCCGATGTTCAGTTATCATGAGCATAATAAGGCGGCGAGCGGTCCTGAAATCATACGCTATATAATAGAAGGAAAAAATGTGGCACTCGTCAGCGATGCCGGTCTGCCGGCCATTTCAGACCCTGGTACGGACCTGGTTTCACTGGCCATTGAAGCGGGAATTTCCGTCATTCCAATCCCGGGGGCCAATGCTGCACTTTCCGCCTTAATCGTCTCGGGTCTGCCAACCGAACGGTTTACCTTTATCGGCTTTTTGCCGCGGGAACGCAAGGATATCGTGGAGCAGCTGCAGGCACTGCAATCGGCGCAGGGAACGCTGTTGTTCTATGAATCCCCGCATCGTGTGAAGAAAACGCTGGAGATCCTGCAAGAGGTACTGGGAAATCGGAAGGTGACCCTCGCACGCGAGTTGACCAAACGATATGAGGAATTTCTACGCGGAAGCGTGACAGAGTGCCTGGAGTGGCTTACGGAACATCCTCCATTGGGTGAATATTGTTTGGTGGTAGAGGCGGGCAGTGCAGAGGAAGAGCTTCGGGAGAAAAATGCCTGGTGGCAGGAGCTTTCGCTGGAGGAGCATGTAGAGCATTATGAGCGGAAAGGATTAAGCCGGAAGGATGCAATGAAAAAAACCGCGGGTGATCGCGGTGTATCGAAGCGGGATATATATAACGCGTTATTAGCAGATTCATGACCACCCATACCTGGCGCAGGGGGATAGCCAAATAGCCCACAAAGTAGAGCCTATGCTTTGATGATTATTTTAAAAACTTTGCTGGGACCCGTAAAGGATTGAAGAATGGCTTGCATTTCACTGAAAACTTTCTTTAATCTCAAAAAAAGACCCTCCTGCGGCCGGGTTCAAAGCCGAGGAAGGTGCCAAGGAGATATGAAAAAGGTTAGAATTAACAAAGTGTAATAATGCTATTATATACTAAAAATCTTAATTTGTCACAGGTGTAGGGATTTCCGAGATACATTCATGGCAAACAATTTTACCCTTGAAGTAAGTGACATTCTCAGCGTTACCACAGAAGATGCAGGCAGGCTCATATTTCTTAAGCATGATGCGTTCGCCGTCTACATAAATCTCCAATGCGTCTTTCTCACCAATTCCGAGCGTACGGCGTAACTCAATTGGAATGACGACCCGTCCAAGCTCATCGACTTTCCTTACAATTCCTGTTGATTTCATCATAACTTATAAATGCCCCTCTCGCCATAATTTAAAAAAGTCATAATTCGACATAGTTCTAGTTTTTATGTTATTTATAGTACCAACGATTCCCAAAACAGTCAACCTATATTTTTGAAAAATCGGAACCTATTTACGAAAGTATAGTGAACAAAACCCTTGTATAACAAAGGAATTACCATAATCGAACCAATTATTGTTGCAATTTTCTATTTGTCGATTTGGAAAGCGCGTTTTTACCTTATTCGACATTGTTCGACATTAGTTGTCAAAAGAAGTGTTAAACGGCCATATCCACATCAAAATGATAAGGAGATGAGATGGATGCATTCCCCAATATCGGAAGAAAAAGTGTTCAAGGATCCAGTCCACAATTATGTTCATGTGCAGGACGATATCATATGGAGGTTAATCAATACGCCGGAATTCCAGCGGCTCCGCCGGGTCAGGCAGCTTGGGACCTCTTACCTGACTTTCCACGGAGCGGAGCACAGCCGATTCTCTCATTCTCTGGGTGTCTATGAAATTACGAGAAGAATCATCTCTCAATTCGAACGGAGAGGGTATTCTGACTGGCCAGCCGAGGAACGGCATGTGGCTCTCTGTGCGGCGCTGCTGCATGATTTGGGACACGGGCCTTTTTCCCACTCTATAGAAGAAGCCTTCAATATGAACCACGAGGATTGGACATGCCGGATACTGCTTGGTGATACTTGTGTTAACAAGGTTCTGCAGGAGCTTGGGGCAGATTTTCCGGAGAAAGTGGCTTCCGTCATTAACAAGACGTATGATAAGCCGATTGTCATGAACCTGGTAACCAGTCCGCTTGATGCAGACCGCATGGATTACCTGCTGCGGGATGCGTATTATACGGGAGTGAATTATGGGACCATTGACATCGACCGGATATTGCGGATGCTGCGGCCGTTCCGTGACCGCGTGGTGGTCAAGGAATCCGGCATGCACGCCGTGGAGGATTATCTGATGTCGCGGTACCAAATGTACTGGCAGGTGTATTTTCATCCTGTCACCCGAAGTTCGGAGATCATCTTGCGTCAAATTTTTCGTCGTGCAAAAGAGTTGCATGACAACGGGTACGCTTTCCGGTTTATGGTCGAGCCGCTTCCGGCCCTGTTTGAAGGCAATATCGGTGTAAATCAATACCTGCGCCTGGATGAAGCACTTATTCAGACGGCATTTCTGCAATGGACCGAGGAGGAAGACAAGCTTCTTGGCGAATTATGCGGCCGTTTCATGCACCGGAAGCTCTATAAATATGTAGAAATCGACAATATCGATTTGGAGACCATCGACGGGATACGCCAAGCGTTTCGCGATGCGGGGCTGCATCCGGAATATGACCTGGAGATTGATTTTCCAACCGATCTTCCTTATGATAAGGTTCATTCTGATATGCCGCTTAACGAGAAGCAGATCCTGCTTCTGGATCGGCATGATGAGCTGCGGGAAATTTCCGAGGTGTCCGATATTGTACGCTCTATCAGCGGCATTCATAAAGGGCGATATCATCTTTATTTTCCGGAGGAGAAGGTGTATCCGCTACTGGAGCAGATGCCGGAGAAGATAGGTGAGATTTTTAAGCAGCAGAATTAACTTGGTGATCAGGACAACCGCAGCATGATGGGTATAAGCAGTGCTGCAGGAAAATATACGACAAGGAAACGACAGGAAAGGAGAGGGTAATATCATGCTGTTCGACACGCATACTCATCTGGATGCTCCCCAATTCGACGAGGACCGGGAGGAAACCATCGCGCGGGCGCTTGAAGCCGGCGTGAGCCGGATGATTAACATCGGATTTAACCGGGAGACCATACCGACCACGATGAAGCTGGCAGAGAACTATGACTTTATATATGCAGCGGTAGGCTGGCATCCTGTAGATGCCATCACCATGGAGGATCAGGATCTGGATTGGATCGCCTCCCTATGCAGTCATGAGAAGGTGGTGGCTATCGGGGAGATTGGTCTGGACTATTATTGGGATACATCCCCAAAAGAAGTACAGCATCAAGTATTCCGCCGCCAAATCGGACTGGCTCGGGAACTGAACATGCCCATTGTCATCCATAACCGGGATGCACATGAAGATATCGTAAAGATTCTGAGGGAGGAAAAAGCCGCTGAGGTCGGCGGTGTAATGCACTCCTTCTCCGGGAGCTGGGAAACGGCCAAAATGTGTCTGGATATGGGATTCCATATTTCATTTGGAGGACCGATTACCTTCAAGAATGCGAAGCAGCCTAAAGAGGTATTGGCGCAGGTTCCACTCGATCGATTATTGATCGAAACGGACTCGCCTTATCTGACCCCCCACCCCTTCCGCGGGAAGCGAAATGAGACCGCTTATGTAAAATTAGTGGCGGAGACCGCAGCCGAGATTAAGGGCATGTCCTTAGAGGAATTGGCCCAAATTACCACCAAAAATGCACTGGAACGATTTGGCATTTAACGAAATTGAGAGCAAAAGCGATGAAAAAGAGAGCATTTTCGATTAATTAAAGTTTTTTAATCAGAAAAGGCGTTGATATTACAATATTTTAACCATTTACATCAGAAAATGTGGTTGATTGTTGCTTTACAACCTGCATGTAAACAGGATATCATCTTTTCAGTGATAAGAAGCTGCGATGTGCAGATCGCCAGCCGAATATTTCATGAACCGTCTCGCTTAATCTCCGAAATTCTGGAGAACGGGGGAACCGATACCGCCGTGCATACAGGTCTGAATGCACCAAGCCGTATTTGATTTCTTTATCGGGTCTTTGGGGTGAATTTGAAGGATCTCGCCATGAGCGGGTATCCGGATATAGGGCGTCTCTCTTACGTCCGAACCCGACAGCTAACTCCGTAAGCGAAATAAGAGGGGAAATCTCGTGCATACCATTTCCATGATTCTAATCATCAGGAAGCCACGTTAGAGCCTCTAGTACTCTTTCAATGGCTTTCTTTTATTTTTGAATAATGGTGAAGGGATCATCATACTCTTGGTAATCAGGAGGTGGTGGTAGATGGACGGGAAGACGGGAATTGACGCAGGGTGTTAGATAGATAGCAGGGCGCCTTGTGAGAATAATTGCTATAGTCACGTCAAATGCATTCATGCGTTACTGAAGACGGCGGGACTATGAAGGAGGATGGAATAGTGGGCATTTTTCAACCTGAAGAAACCCATGAATCACAATCATCCAGCATGTCTTACGCATTGAGATGGAAGCATGACAATTTGCGTCAATTGATGTTGCTCGGCACGATGGGAGCCGTTACGGTATCACTTCTCGTTTCGTTGATTGTACATGATCAGACAGGCAAGGAAGTTCAGCTTGTGGTCGATGGTCGTGTCACCACAGTAGAAACACGTGGATCATTGCTGCAGGAATTGCTGGATGAGCAAGCGATCACGTTGAGCCCAGAGGATCAGATTTCGATGCCTCTAAACGGTGCGATCCAGGACGGCGACCGGATCATCATTGAACGGGCAGTTCCAGTCAAGGTTACAGTTGGCAGCAAAACCAAAACCATATTTACATCCCAGGATACGGTTGATCATGTACTGAAAGAAGCTGGCATTACGATCCAGGGTGAAGATATAGTACAACCGGCACAGCATACGAAACTTACCAGCGATATGAGTATCAACGTCGTGCGCGTTACGAAACAAAACGTTAAGGAAACAGAAGACCGGGAATTTCGTGTGATTAAGACAGCCGATCCATCGCTCGAAAAGGGTGACAACCGCGTGATTCAGCGGGGTGAGTCCGGCATCATGGTAAATCACTATGAGAAGGTCTATCACGATGGCAAGCTGGTTTCCAAGACCAAGGTTTCCCAGGAGATTGAGCGCAGAACGAAGGACAAAATTATTGCTGTAGGCACGAAAAAAGTGGAGAAACCCGCTATTGCTCAAGTGGCAGCCACCGATGTGAAAGCAACACCGGCTAAACTCTCCGGCACGAAAAAGGTAACAACCGCCAAAGCGGTGGAGAATAATGTGGCTTCTCGGGCAGGCGTTGATTTTAAATACAAAAAGGTATTGAACAACGTGTCGATGACGGCGTATTCTGCCGAGCAGCAAGGAATCGGCACTCGGACAGCATCCGGAACACGTGTGACGGAAGGTCGGACGATTGCGGTAGATCCTAATATCATCCCCATCGGATGGTGGGTGTATATTGAAGGCATCGGCTTCCGTCGTGCGGAAGATACGGGCGGTGCCATCAAAGGAAATAAAATTGATGTTTATTACGATTCGTTGAAATCCGCCATGAATTTCGGACGTAAAAGCGGCCGTACTGTTTACGTGATCGGTCCGGTTAAACCTGAATTGAACTAAACGAATGAATTCCAATTTACAATGCCATTCTAATGCTATACTATTTAGCTTATAATAAATGATGATGAAGAAGAGGGAATCTTTCCTCTTCTTTTGTTTTGTAAAAAACGAGTAATAATATAAGGCCTATGGGGCTTGAAGCTGACCATTCGCTGTACAAGCCGGCCTTGCTTGGAAAGGAAGAGAGCAATCGCATGATTAAAGAAGTAATCGTTGTGGAGGGCAGGGACGACACGGTAGCCATTAAACGGGCCGTGGACGCGGATACGATCGAAACGGGCGGTTCTGCCATCAATAAGCAAATCCTTAAACGCATCGCGCTTGCCCAGGAGCGCAGAGGCGTTATTATATTAACGGACCCCGATCATGCAGGAGAGCGGATTCGGAAAATCGTGGAGCAGGGCGTGCCAGGCTGCAAACACGCCTTCATTCCGGAAGAGGACGCTACCCGAAAAGGGGATATCGGCGTTGAGAACGCCTCTCCTGAGGCCATTTTGCGTGCGCTGGAGCGGGTCCACACCTCCTTCGAGGGCAGAGAGAGCCTGATCAGTCTGGAGGACATGATGGAGGCCGGTTTATCGGCCCATCCGGAGGCAGCGGCAAGACGGATGGCGATGGGAAACCTGCTGGGCATCGGATATTGCAACAGCAAGCAGTTTCATAAACGACTGGCCACGTTTCAAATATCACGTGAAGAATTTCTGGCCGCGCTGACGCAGCTGGAAGAGGGGGGCGTAAAATCATGAGCCGGTTCGAGGATATATCAACACCAAGACGGACGAAGGAGATCATCTCACGTCATGGATTCTCCTTCAAGAAGAGTTTGGGTCAGAACTTTCTCATCGATCAGAATATTCTCTACAAAATCGTGGAAGCCGCAGGATTAGATGAGGATAAAGGAGCGCTAGAGATCGGTCCTGGCATCGGAGCATTGACGGAGAAGCTTGCACAGACTGCGGGAACGGTTACAGCGATAGAGATCGATCAGCGCTTGATTCCGATCCTGAGGGAAGTGCTGGAGCCTTATGAGAACGTGAAGGTTCATCATGGGGACGTATTGAAGGTGGACCTTCATGAGTTGTTCCAACAAGACTTTGGGGGTGTATCGAAAGTCAGCGTCGTTGCGAATCTTCCGTATTACGTGACAACGCCGATTCTGATGAAGCTGCTCGAGGAGAAGCTGCCGCTGGAGAATATCGTCGTGATGATCCAGAAAGAAGTAGCAGAGCGTATGGCTGCGGCACCGGGAAGCAAGGATTACGGGAGTCTCAGCATCGCCGTCCAATATTACAGTGAGCCTAAGCTGGTCTGTATCGTGCCGCATACCGTATTTATTCCGCAGCCCAATGTCGCTTCGGCTGTTATTCGCCTAGCCGTACGGGAAGAGCCACCTGTCAGCGTAGAAGACGAAGGGTTTTTCTTCGAAGTGGTACAGGCTTCTTTTGCACAGCGGCGGAAGACCATCGCCAATAACCTGAAGAGCCGGTTCTTTGCGGGTGAAGGACGTGAGCGGCTGGAACAGCTGCTGCAGGAAGCGGGAATTGTGCCTTCACGGCGCGGAGAGACACTCAGCATCGAAGAGTATGCCAAACTTAGCAATGTGCTCTACAACGCCGATATTCGATAGACCAGCAGATTGACGTGCGCAGGGGGCCCTGAAGGGGTTTAACATGATAAATTGAAGCTTCGTAAGAACCAATAGTCACAGTGGCCCATACCATAGGGTAGGGGTGATGTTGTGATGAACTTGGGAGACTTGGTCGTTCGTAAATCCTACGGCGGCGATGTAACGTTCCGGGTAGAAGGCATGCGGCAAAATAATAATATCGTCATCAAAGGGACGGAATTCCGGTTATTGGCCGACGCTCCCGTTAATGATTTGGTCACGGTCCCGCATCCCGCCGTAAGCGAACGAACAAAGCAGGCACAAATTAAAGCCAGTGAGTCGCTTGACCGCCTTCAGAAGCACCGTCAGGAGCAGAGCGAGCGTCAACTGGCCAATCTGCGAAATATCGAAGGCGACCAGCATGCGAATAAGGGATACTTTGACGTGCCGGGCAAGGTACTGCATTTGGATGGAGATCCCCAGTACCTGAAGAAAAGCATGGCCTTGTACAATCAGCTTCGGGTACCAGCGGAAGGCCATTATATCAATGAGTCGTCGATGGCCGATTCATTATATCGTCTTCTTCCCCGGGTAAGACCCGATATCGTTGTGATTACAGGGCATGATGGTGTTCTCAAGAGACGACAGCCATACGACTTATATAGCTTGGACAGCTATAAAAATTCACACAACTTCGTCACGGCTATCCAGGTAGCCCGTCAGTATGAGCGGAATCTGGATTCCCTGGTCATTGTGGCCGGTGCGTGCCAATCGCATTTCGAAGCACTTCTGCAGGCAGGAGCCAATTTTGCCAGCTCGCCAGGGCGAATTCTCATCCATGCGCTGGATCCAGTGTATGTAGCTGCCAAGGCAGCTTATACGTCGGTCAGGGAAACCGTGAATATTCATGATATCGTCCATCATACGATTAGCGGCAGCCAAGGCGTGGGCGGAATCGAAACAAGAGGCAGCTACCGGATCGGTCTGCCCAAACTGCAGGATTTGTCCACTTTGAAGGTTACGCCTTCCGTTAGCTAGCCTTTAAATCCTAGTGCTAGCGGTTGAATCATGCCGCTGAGGACGAACCAAGAAGAACCCCACAAGCTGGGGTTTTTTTATTTTTTCTTTCGAAACCTATAGAAATTTGTCAAAAAAAATACATAAAGCTTGTCATTTTAGCGCATATTAAAACAAATGAACACGAGAAATACGGGATCAAAAAAAATTCGTTGACAAGGTATTTTTGATGCTGATATAATTAATGTTTTTGAATTGACAAATGACTGAATCTTCGGTATAATGGACAAGGAAAGAGGTGGTCGTCGACAATGGCTAAAAATGCGCTGTTGGAAATCAAACGCAGTCTCGATGCCCATTTAGGGCAAAAAATTACGCTTCGGGCTAACGGTGGCCGTCGGAAGACCGTCGAGCGTACTGGTGTTTTGGAAGAAACGTACCCTTCTGTTTTCATTGTGAAGCTGGATCAAGACCAGCAGACTTTTAAACGTGTGTCTTACAGTTATGCCGATATTCTGACCGAAACCGTGGAAATCATGGTAACCGGTGATGACAACGAGATGCGAATCACCTATATCAAGTCATAACGATATGTCGAGAACAGTCTCCACTTACAGGGAGGCTGTTTTTTGTTGTTGCCAGCTCTCCAGAGGAATGACAAGGAGAGATGGAACGCATACTAAGGCTGCGCGGGTCTCTTCAGCCGCCTGAATGCGGCCAGTGGAGACTTAAGCCTTGAGGAGCTTTACGTAAGGCCTCTACAACGCGCTGTAAGCCGTTCATGCCATACTCAATACATTTTCCAAGGAGGCGGGTTTGATGAGCCGGAGAAGGCGCAGTATTATGTCAGATCAACTGAAGACCGAATTGGCTAAGGAATTGGGATTTTACGACACCGTGCAGAAGGAAGGCTGGGGAGGCATTAAAGCCAAGGATGCCGGCAACATGGTAAAACGGGCGATTGAGCTCGCAGAGCGGGCAGCTAGCAAATCAGATCTGTAAACCACAGGGCAGGGCCTTCCGTAAAGCGGGAGGCCCTGTTATTTTATTGCGGCTCAAGCGGCACGGGTACGCTGCAACGGACGGTCCCATGACTTCATCGCCGGAGTTTGTTAAGATAGAGGCAATAGATGTTTTTCTCCGAATATGGTAAGTTCAAGCATATGGGAAAAGCTAAGGATAGGTGAACGTTCTTGAAAATATACGAAAAAGCACCGGCCAAAATTAATTTGATGCTGGATGTACTCCATAAACGTCCTGACGGCTTTCATGAGGTAGAGATGGTCATGACGATGATCGACCTCGCCGACCGGCTCGAAATGTCGGAACAGAGGCGGGATACCATTATCATCACCTCACAGGCAGGATACATACCGCTGGACGAGAAGAATTTGGCCTTTCAGGCAGCAAGACTAATCAAAGAGCGCTACGACGTGAAGAAGGGTGTGCACATTCACCTGGACAAAAAAATTCCCGTCGCGGCAGGACTCGCAGGAGGCAGCAGTGATGCAGCGGCAACTCTGCGTGGGTTGAACCGCCTCTGGGAGCTGAACATCCCCCAGCAAGAGCTGCTTGCGCTTGGCGCGGAGCTCGGCTCGGATGTGCCGTTCTGCGTAACCGGCGGCACAGCACTGGCGACAGGGCGCGGCGAGGTGCTGACGCCGATCCCGAATCCGCCGCAGTGCTGGGTGATCGTGGCGAAGCCGCCGATCAACGTATCGACGGCGGAAGTTTACGGCCGTCTGCGCAGCGAGCAGATCCAGCACCATCCATCCGCTGAGCGTATGGTAGAGGCGCTTTCGCAGGGCAGCTTCCAGTTGATGTGCCAATCGCTTGGCAACGTGCTGGAGGAGGTTACCTTGAAGATGCACCCCGAGGTTCAGCAGCTGAAGGAAGGGATGCTGAAGCTGGGAGCCGATGGAGCGTTGATGTCCGGAAGCGGACCTACGGTCTTCGGTCTGGTATCGAAGGAATCCAAGGTGGCCCGGATTTATAATGGTCTGCGGGGTTTCTGCAAGGAAGTGTATGCTGTTCGCCTGCTTACCTAGAAACGGTTATTATTGACAATTCGGGGGCGAATTTCAATTGAAGTTGTATAAATACGTACAAAAGTGTTATATTTAACATATAATATTCGGATTTAGCGAGGAACCCTAGTGAAAAAATTAAAACGAAGCGAACGATTGGTCGACATGACCCAATATTTACTATCCAAACCGCATACGTTGATTCCGCTGACGACGTTCGCCGAGCGATATGGAGCGGCCAAGTCATCGATCAGTGAGGATTTGGCGATCATTAAGGACGTATTTGAGAGTGAGGGGCTCGGAGAGCTCCAGACGCTGGCTGGTGCAGCGGGCGGAGTCCGGCACATTCCGAAGCTGCGCAAGGATCATGCGCTGCGGTTTGCCGAGGAGCTGTGTCAGCAGCTTCAGCAATCGGACCGGATTTTGCCGGGGGGTTACCTGTACATGTCGGATCTGCTTGGACAGCCTTCGCTGATGAACGAGGCGGGCAAGATCATTGCTACCGCATTCTCGGACCGGGATATTGATGTAGTCATGACGGTGGAAACCAAGGGGATTCCGCTGGCTTATGCGACAGCGGCCCAGCTGAACCTGCCGGTCGTACTAGTTCGCCGGGACCATCAAGTGACGGAAGGATCGGCCGTAAGCATCAATTATGTATCGGGCTCACACAAGAGCATTCACACCATGTCATTGTCCCGCCGGGCGCTCAAAGAACGCTCCCGTGTACTGATTGTGGATGATTTTATGAAGGCGGGGGGTACCATACAAGGTATGGTCGATCTGCTGGGTGAATTTAATGCCGAAGTCGCAGGTGTAGGTGTATTGGTAGAGTCGGGAGCGGTTGAAACCGAGGAAAGGCTTCTGGAGGACTATATCTCACTCGCCATCCTAAGCGATGTGGACTCCAAAACGAAGAGGATTACCGTGAACCCAGGTAATTACTTCGAAAAATAGGATCGCGATATTTGTCGATATAATAGCGTTTTCATTCGAATTTGCCCGAAGTCTGTCGAAAATATCACTTTCTAAAAAAAATTCCTGTTTTTAGGACATTTTATAGTAGAAAAAAGAAGGATTTCGGGTTTGCTGTGTGGAATTATACACCAAGTCTCTGATGGAAAAAGGTGGTGAACACATATGCAAATTACGGATGTCAGACTCCGCCGTGTTAACTCTGAGGGGAGAATGAAGGCAATCGCATCCATTACCATCGATAATGAATTTGTCGTTCACGACATTCGCGTCATCGACGGAAACAATGGAATGTTTGTTGCAATGCCGAGCAAACGCACTCCTGATGGAGAATTCCGCGACATTGCCCATCCCATTTCTTCCGGTACCCGCGAGAAGATTCAATCGGCTGTATTGGCCGAGTATGAGCGCGCGGCTACAGAAGAAGAAGTGATTGAAGAAGGCGCTTAAGTTCTACAATTGGGGTTCAAGGAAAAGAGAGCCATACCTATGGCTCTCTTTTCTTTTTTTGTAGAATGATATATATTCAGTAGTGAGTTCAAGAGGAGGAGGCATGGCCCTTGAAAAGATTTGCTATTGTGCTCGCCGCTGGGCAGGGCAAACGTATGAAATCCAAACTATATAAAGTGCTGCATCCTGTTTGTGGCAAGCCGATGGTAGGACATGTATTGCAAACGGTACAGCAGGTGAACTGTGAACGCAGTGTTGTGGTCGTTGGTCACGGCGCGGAAGCCGTCCGCACATATCTGCAAGACGCAGCCGAATATGTTCTGCAGGAACAGCAGCTCGGTACGGGTCACGCTGTGAAGCAAGCCAAGGAACTTCTTGGCGCTGAGGAAGGATCCACGATTGTCATTTGCGGGGATACTCCACTGGTGACTTCAGAGACACTGGAAAATCTTTTGAAGCTTCATGAGAGCAACAACGCGGCCGCTACGGTGCTTACCGCGCATATGGACAACCCCAAAGGCTACGGCCGGGTCATCCGTGGCGAGGATGGCAGTGCACTTCGGATTGTCGAGCAGAAAGACTGCAGTCCGGAAGAGGACGCAGTTACTGAAATTAATACCGGTACCTATTGTTTTGACAATAAAAAGCTATTCGCTGCACTGGATAAGGTAACCAATCAGAATGCGCAGCAAGAATATTACCTGACCGATTGCATCGGTATCCTGAAACAAGCCGGCGAGACCGTGCTTGCTTATCAGACGAATGATTATGCGGAATCGATTGGCGTCAACGATCGTCTTGCGCTATCAGAGGCCGAAGGCTTCATGAGAGAGCGCATCAACCGCACGCACATGTTGAACGGTGTTACCATCATTGACCCTGCTTCGACGTATATCGGTGCTGATGTCACTATTGGTTCTGACACCGTGCTCTATCCCGGTACCATCCTGAAGGGGAATACGGTGATCGGAGAAGACTGTGTGATCGGACCCGATACGGATATTGAAGACTCCGTTATCGCCAATGGTGCCAGCGTCAAACATTCGGTGCTCAGCAGTGCTGAAGTCGGCTCGCGGACATCGGTGGGGCCTTTTGCTTATCTCCGCCCAGGCGCCAAGTTGGGTGAAGATGTGAAGGTTGGCGACTTCGTTGAAGTGAAGAATGCCACGATTGACAACGGCTCAAAAGTATCCCATCTCAGTTATGTTGGCGATGCCAAGGTCGGCAAAAACGTCAATATCGGCTGTGGAGCGATTACTGTCAACTATGATGGTTATAATAAATCCATTACCGAGATTGAAGATGATGCATTTATCGGCAGTAATGTGAATTTGATTGCACCGGTGAAGGTAGGCAAGGGCGCATTCGTTGTTGCAGGCTCCACCATTACGCATTCGGTTTCCGACAATGATCTGGCCATTGCCAGACAGCGTCAAGAGAACAAGCCTGGATATGCAGAGAAGATTCGGGCACGCGCTATTGCTAAGAAGAACAAGTAAATCGTAATACGCCTGCTTCTCTCGCGAAGATGGGAAGCGGTGATCGGATAGCCTAATTCAACGAACCAGCACGGAGGGTTTTTATTCTATGACTTATCTTGATTCTAAATTAAAAATATTCACGTGTAATTCCAATCCTAAACTTGCTCATCAAATCGCTGACTATATCGGCATTCCGATGGGGGAATCGCATACAACCAGCTTTAGTGACGGCGAGATTCAAGTAAAGCTCTCCGAGAGCGTACGGGGCTGCCACGTATATATCGTACAGTCTACCTGCCTGCCGGTGAATGATAACCTGATGGAGCTGCTGGTTATGGTGGATGCGCTCAAGCGGGCATCCGCGAAGAGCATCAACGTGGTTATTCCGTATTACGGATATGCCCGTCAAGACCGTAAAGCGCGTTCGCGGGATCCGATCACTGCAAAGCTGGTTGCGAACCTAATCGAGAAGGCAGGAGCTCATCGCGTCATAACGATGGACCTGCATGCGATGCAGATTCAAGGCTTCTTTGATATTCCGGTGGATCATCTGCTCGGCGTACCGATTCTTGCACAATACTTCCGCTCGAAGCAGATTGAGAACCCAGTCGTTGTATCTCCGGATCACGGCGGTGTGGTTCGTGCAAGAAAGCTGGCTGATTTCCTGAATGCTCCGCTGGCCATTATCGATAAGCGCCGTCCGGAGCCGAACGTCAGTGAAGTCATGAACATCATCGGGAATATCGAAGGCAAAACAGCCATTCTGATCGATGACATTATCGATACAGCCGGAACGATTGTGCTGGGTGCCAACGCGTTGATGGAAGGCGGCGTAAAAGAAGTGTATGCGTGCTGTACACATCCGGTTCTCTCGGGCCCTGCCCATGAGCGTCTGGAGAACTCTCCGCTGAAGGAAGTTGTTGTAACAGACACCATTCCGATCACCAATCCTAATCCTAGCAGCAAGCTGACCGTGCTGTCGGTTGCTCCATTGATGGGAGAAGCCATCATTCGGGTTCACGAGGAATTATCGATTAGTAAATTGTTTGAAATAGAATAATAAACCGTGCCGGACAGGGTTACATCTCCTTATTAGGAAATGTAGCCCTTGTCGGCTATGGTGACTTTGGCTCGGCCTTACCCCGGCATCGCAGTTGAACAACTGTGAAGTAAACGTTTTCATAATAGAGGCCTGTTAATACACGGTTGGCCATGTCAGTATCCGGGCCTGGAAATGAAAGTGAACGTACTCCGATTGTACAGCGTTCCCTCAAGCTCAACAAAATAGGCGTCGACTGCAGTGATCAGACCCACGTCTATGTGACAACCGAGTTCATAGACTTGAACGGGGATGCCATGCTTCATATGGTATTGAAAATGGCTGTGATGCGTTAATTTCTGTTCAAAAGCTTTCAATGCCGATTCACCTTCTTATGAGGGCATTACGCCAATAGGTTTTGTTCATATTGTACTCAGAAATGCGCAAAGAAGAAAGTATAAATCGTGAAAGGAATCAACCAGTGATGAAATGGATTGTCGGACTGGGCAACCCTGGTCCAGCTTATGAGAAGACACGCCACAATGTTGGGTTCATGGCACTGGATGCTCTGGCGGAGCGTCATGGCATGAAGTTCAATCAGAACAAGTGCAAATCGGTCATCGCCGAAGGGATGATTGGCGGTTCCAAGACCGTTTTGATCAAACCGATGACCTTTATGAATCTCTCAGGCGAGGCTGTACGCGCCTATATGGATTATTATAAAGTAAATCTGGAAGATATGATTGTAGTTTATGATGATTTGGATACCGTCGTTGGCAAGATCCGTCTGCGCTATCAGGGCAGTGCGGGAGGACATAATGGCATCAAATCCATCATTCAGCATACGGGCACTCAAAGCTTTAACCGTGTCCGCATGGGAATATCCAGGCCGGAGCCGGGTTATGCCATCGTAGACTATGTGCTGGGCACCTTTCCGAAGAAGGAGCGTGAGCAGCTGCAGAGCATGGTGGAAGAAACCTGCGATGCGCTGGAGTTCAGCCTGGATCATACCTTTGAACAGACGATGGCGAAGTTTAACAAATCCTAGAGGAGCATCATATGATGCAGACATACAAGAGATGTATTAAGGCTCCCGAAGCAGAAGAACAGCGTCTTAAACAAGGAAAGTCCGGGCATACTGAAGGTATATACAACCTTCAGGAGGCATATGATGGCGATAACCTATGTTTGTAGACACTGTCGAGCGTTTCAGGGCCGCATCGATTCCAATCATGTATCCGAAGCACGTCTTGGTTTTGATTCCTTGACCCCTGAGGAACGCAAGGATATAATAGCGTATGATTTTAACGGAGAAGTTATGGTTCGGGTAACCTGCGATCATTGCAGGGAAGCGCTCGAAGCCCATCCGGAGCTTAGTCTTTTGGCAAATCCCCTGCAATGAGAGTATAATGGGGTACACGATGCTTTATCGTAGAAGACATACAGTGGCATAGTCTGCCGCTGCCCTAGCCTTGGCAGTTTTGCTCAAGGCTTCTTTTCGGTTATAATTTTTTGGCAAATGTTTAAAATTCCATGAGAAATAGATTCTAGGAAATTCATTTCTTTTGCATAAGAGAGGTGCCCCCTTTTGTTACAAGCACTTATTGATGTATTTTCGAAGGATTCGGATTTCAAATCCATTACGGCCGGGGTTAATGCCGGTATGAGGGAGCAATTGATCTCCGGTCTTTCCGGGTCGTCCAGGCAAATCTTAATGGCTGCACTGCATCAAGACCAGCAGCGCCCGCTGCTCGTTGTGACTCATAATATGTTTTCAGCCCAGAAAATCGCGGATGATCTGCAGGAAGCGCTATCATCTGATCAAGTGCTGTTATACCCAGCGAATGAACTGGTAGCGGCTGAGTCGGCGGTATCAAGCCCCGAGACTCTGGCACAACGGATTGATGTACTCGTCCGCTGTGCCAGGGGCTTCCGGGGTATTGTCGTTGCGCCATTTTCCGGCGTGCGCCGGCTTCTTCCAGCACCGGAAGTGATGTCGGATGCCCGGATCGTGCTTCATGATGGCGGGACGCTTGTGCTGGATTCCTTCTTGAATCGGATGGTTGAGATGGGATATGAGCGGGTGGAACGGGTTGAGAGCCGCGGTGAGATGAGTGTCCGCGGCGGCATCATCGATTTCTATCCGATGACAACGACGATGGCCTACCGTATTGAGCTGTTTGATGAGGATATCGACTCGATTCGAACATTCGACCCCATCGATCAGCGCTCGATTGATAAGGTTCGGGAAGTAGTCATCACGCCGTGCAAGGAGATTATTGCGGATTCGGAGCGGCTCAGCCGTACGGCTGATACGGTGGTTCGTCTGCTGGAGGCGCAGCTCGAACGTATGAGTGACCGCCAAGCCAAGCTCCGTTTGCGGGATGAAATACACCGCGAAGTTGAAATGCTGCGCGAGCGGATTTATTTCCCTGAGCTCTATAAATATATTTCTTTGTTATATCCGGAGAAGACCAATCTGTATGATTACATGCCGAAGGATACCATTCTGATTATGGATGAACCGGCACGTCTGCTCGAAACAGCGAAGCAGCTGGAACGGGATGAGGCCGAATGGAATTTGCATCTGATGCAGAATGGCAAATCCCTTCCGGAGCTGCCGTTGTCGCTGGATACGGAGGAACTGATCTATCAGCATCCATATCAAAGCCTGCTGATCTCGATCTTCCTGCGTCAGGTGCCAAGAATGCAGCCGCAGAATATCATTAATGTCATCACGCGCGGCATGCAGGATTTCCATGGTCAGATGAACGTGCTTAAGGCGGAGATGGAGCGCTGGAAGAAATCTGGCGTTCAGGTCATGATGCTGGCGGGCGATGCGGAGCGGATGGACCGCATGCGGCGAGTGCTGCAGGACTATGGCATTGACGAGCCGGTGATGCTTGAAGGGCATCTGCAGAATGGCTTCGAGATGCCTTCTGTCCATGCCGCCATCATTACAGAGAGCGAAATGTTCTCCTCGAAGCAGCGCAAAACTCGCAAAAGCACGAAGAATATGGACAACGCCGAGCGTATCAAGAGTTACACAGAGCTCAAAGTCGGCGATTATGTGGTGCATCAAAACCACGGTATCGGGAAATATATGGGGATCGGGACGCTGGAGATCAACGGGATCCATAAGGATTACATGCATATTTTGTATGCTGGTGGCGATAAGCTGTCCGTTCCGATTGAACAGATCGATCTTATCCAGAAATATGTCGGTTCTGAAGATAAAGAGCCGAAGGTTTACAAGCTGGGCGGAAATGAATGGACCCGGGTCAAGAACAAGGTCCGTTCCTCCGTTCAGGATATTGCCGATGATCTGATTAAGCTGTACGCCGAGCGTCAGTCCGCTCCCGGATACGGATTTGAGAAAGATACGTCAGAGCAGCAGGAATTCGAGGACATGTTCCCTTATGACGAGACACCCGATCAACTCCGTGCCATTACCGAGATCAAAAAAGACATGGAGCAAAATCGACCGATGGATCGGCTGCTGTGCGGCGATGTTGGTTACGGGAAAACCGAAGTGGCGGTTCGTGCTGCATTTAAGTCGGCCATCGAAGGCAAGCAGGTTGCGGTACTTGTACCGACAACGATTTTGGCGCAGCAGCATTACGAGACGTTCCGGGAGCGTTTTGCCAATTATCCGATCAACATTCAGGTGCTGAGCCGTTTCCGCAGTCGTAAGGAACAGAATGAGACGATCAAAAAGGTGAAGCAGGGTTCCGTCGATATTCTGATCGGTACACACCGCTTGCTGTCTCAGGATATTGTGTTTAAAGATCTGGGACTGCTTATCGTGGATGAAGAACAGCGGTTTGGCGTTACGCATAAGGAGAAATTAAAGAAGCTGAAGACCAATGTCGACGTGTTGACGCTGACGGCAACGCCGATTCCCCGCACATTGCATATGTCGATGCTCGGCGTTCGGGATTTGTCGGTTATTGAGACACCGCCGGAGAATCGTTTTCCGGTGCAGACTTATGTCGTGGAGCACAGCCAGACCCTGGTTCGGGAAGCTATCGAGCGTGAGCTGGCCCGCGGCGGTCAGGTCTACTACCTCTACAATCGGGTTCAAGGCATTCAGGAGATGGCCGCTCAGATATCCATGCTTGTGCCGGAGGCCAGAGTGGGTGTCGGCCACGGTCAAATGTCGGAGACAGAGCTGGAGAAGACAATTCTCGACTTCCTGGATGGCGAATACGACGTATTGGTCAGTACGAGCATTATCGAGACGGGTGTCGACATTCCGAATGTAAACACATTGATCGTGCACGATGCGGACAAAATGGGTCTCTCCCAGCTGTACCAGCTGCGCGGACGTGTAGGGCGTTCCAATCGCATCGCTTACGCTTACTTCACGTACCAGCGCGATAAAGTATTGACCGAAGTGGCGGAGAAGCGGCTGCAATCGATCAAAGAGTTCACGGAGCTTGGCTCCGGATTCAAGATCGCGATGCGGGACTTGTCGATTCGCGGTGCCGGCAATCTGCTTGGAGCGGAGCAGCATGGATTCATTGCTTCTGTCGGGTTCGATCTCTACTCGCAGATGCTGGCTGAGGAAATTCAGAAGCGCAAAGTCAGCATGCTGGGCGAGCCTGCGCTGCAGACAAAAGATTGGAATACATCCATCGATCTGGGCATTGACGCATACCTGCCATCGGATTACATTTATGACAGCATTCAGAAAATCGAAATTTATAAAAAAGTGGCGGTCGTCTCGTCCATTGACGAATCGGCTGAGCTTGAAGATGAGCTGCTTGACCGCTTTGGCGAGCTGCCGCTGGCGGTAAGTAACCTGCTTGCTGTTTCCCGCTTGAAGGTATATGGTCGTACGTACGGGATCGACTCGATTATTCAGCGCGGGGACGATGTGCTGCTGCAGTTCTATGAAGGACAGGACAAGGCGGTTAATACAGCAGGTCTTGCGCAGATTGGAAATATGTTTGAAAGACGTGTACAATTTGAACAAGGACCTGCGATGGCTATTCGCATTAAAGGCAAGGGACTTTCCGATCAACAATTGTTAGAATTGCTGGAGCAATTCCTGGAGGCTGCACAAGGGCCATTCAACCTGAAGGGAGAACTACAAAATGCCGTTAAGAAATAAAAAGGCATGGAAGACATTCATTGTATCCATCACAGCCGTACTATCCATGTCGATGATCGCTGCATGCGGAAACGACAAAACCGAGGGTGCCAAAGAAGATAACAGTAAAGTCATTGTGAAATATAAAGGCGGAGAAATTACCGAGAAGGAATTCGATCTGGAGCAGCGCATGATCCAGTTCATGTCTCCGGAATACGCCCAATTTCTGCAGATGGATGAATTTAAAGAGTATTTGGCCAAGCAGGGCGTAGCGTATGAATACCTGTATGCCAAAGCTGACGATAAAGCAAAAGAAGCTGCCGAGAAGCAAGCCGATGATCTGCTCAAGCAGCAGAAGAACGGTATGGGCGAAGATCAGTTCAAAGCAGCTTTGGAAACGCAGAAATTGACAGAGCAGGACCTGAAGAACTACATGCTTCGTGTTCTGACTGTAATGGAGCACGAGAAGAATCAGGTCTCCGAAGAGGATATCAAGAAGGATTTCGATGCAAACAAGAAGGATTATACCAACATCAGCGTTCGCCATGTCCTGGTGAGCTTTAAAGATGCGGAAGGCAAGGACCGACCAGAGGGAGAAGCCCTTAAAATCGCCAAGGAAGTGGAAACCAAGCTGAACAAAGGCGAGGATTTTGCCGCAGTAGCGAAGGAATATTCCCAGGATCCGGCCTCCAAGGACAAGGGGGGGCTGATTGAGAACAAACCTGCGGGTTCTTGGGTACCGCAATTCAAGGAAAAAGCTCTGACGCTTGAGCTGAACAAAATCAGCGCTCCTGTTGAGACGGATTACGGCTACCATGTCATGAAGGTGGAGAAGCGCGAGGAAGTTGCATATGACAAGCTTCCTGCCGATCAGAAGGAAGGCATTCTGAATGAGCTTGCTTCCGCGAAGATCGATAACTTCATGCAGAATGAGCTTAACGATCTGATTGAGAGCATGGATCTTCCGAAGAGCGAGAATACGGACAAGCCTGCTGAAGGCACAGGTGACGAGCAGAAGGACGGCACAACCGATAAACCGGCTGAGGGCGACCAGACACCGGATGCTGGCAAGGAAGACACGGGCAAATAATTTGACGGACAAGCGTCCCGTTAATTATCTTGTGCTGCGCTGCCAATATTCAAGTATTGTAAGACAGCGAATGGCTCAAATGGCGGGATTTGTAATCCATAACGTGCGAAATCGCGCGTTATGGATTTTTTTCCCCAAGACCTGATGAATTTATTTTTGGATTTCGCAACCAACAGAGGGTAGATGATGTATAAGGAATTGGGAATGGATGAATACTATGGTCAGACATTAACTCTTATATACCTGGGGACATCCTCTTCCCGAATGGAACAGTAGTTGAAAAATCTTCTTAATGAAAGTGGGGCAACAAGTGACATGAAAGCTACTGGTATCGTCCGCCGTATTGATGACCTCGGGCGCGTGGTCATTCCGAAAGAAATTAGACGCACACTGCGGATTCGCGAAGGCGACCCGCTCGAAATTTTCGTTGACCGGGATGGAGAAGTCATTCTGAAGAAATATTCACCTATCGGTGAATTGGGCGATTTTGCGAAGGAATATGCGGAATCCCTTTATGAGAGCACAGGTCACATCACGATCATCTCTGACCGTGATACCTTCATCGCTGTAGCAGGCGGCTCCAAGAAGGAGTATTTGGACAAGCCGATTGGCAACCTTCTGGAGAACTGCATGGAGAATCGGAAGACGGTTCTGGAAAGCAACAGCGGTACTTATGAGATCAGCAAAGACAACCCGGAAGCCTTGTCCGCTTTTGTGGTTGCGCCTATCATAGCTGGAGGAGATCCGATTGGCAGCGTTGTGCTGATGAACAAGGATGAATCCGTGAACATGGGTGAAATGGAAGTGAAGATGTCTGAAACGGCCGCAGGCTTCCTCGGCAAGCAAATGGAACAGTAAGACGAGGATATGACGCCTTGGATGGAGACTCCCGCTGAATGTTGATCTTAGGATCAATCGACAGTTGGGAGTTTTTGTTGTCTGATATAGTTTTGTACCGCTCCCCTACCCTTGGTTATAATGGAGATACACATGACGGCATCCGTATTATGGTTGATTGGTGATCCGTAAAGATCATGTAGGGGATTGGAAGAAGGCTATGAAACCAGATCAAACAGGCGTAAGGCTCCTGCGGGGAGCGTTTATTCTCAGTGCGGCCGCGATTCTGTCCAAGCTGATTGGAACATTGCAAAAAATACCGCTGCAAAATATGGGCGGAGATGCCGTATTCGGCATCTACAACACGGTTTATCCGTTTTATATGATGATGATTACCCTTGCGGCTGTCGGTTTCCCGGCTGCCGTCTCCAAATATGTGGCGGAGTATGAGGCGGTGGGACGAACCGAGGACAGCCACCGGCTGCTGAAGCTGTCTTCCATCACCTTGGTGCTGTTTGGTCTAATCCTGGGTTTCCTGATGTATGTTTGCGCTCCATGGATTGGCCTATGGATCGGAAGCAGCCAAGTGGTTCCTGCGCTTCGCGCAGGTGCATTGGCTTTGGCGTTCGTTCCTTGGATGGCGGTACTGCGCGGTTATTTTCAGGGTCTGCACAATATGGTGCCAACGGCGATTTCCCAGATTACGGAGCAGATTGTCCGTGTAGGGGTTATGATTGCGCTGCTGCTCTACATGATTCGTGCCGGAGCCCGTGCAGATATGATTGCGGCCGGGGCGCTCCTGGGGTCTGCCGCCGGCGGTGCAGCCGGGCTCTTGGTGATGGGGCTGTACTGGCGGAAGCACATCAAGGGGTATCGAGGCAAGGTACATGGAGGAGAAGGAAGTTCAACATTCGGCATACCGGATATGAACGATTCGGGGCAGCATGCCGATGTAACTAAAGAGGGAGCAGGTGTTCTAATTCGCCGCCTGCTTGCCTACGGCATCCCGGTTTGCCTCAGTCTGCTTGCGGTTCCTTTGATTGGACTGGTGGACACTTTCACAGTGCCGCGGCTGTTGAAATCCAGCGGGCTTGGTGAAGCGCTGACGATGGCGGAGTTTGGGATCTATAACCGGGGTCTGCCGCTGGTCCAACTGGTTACGATGCTGGCTGCCTCCTTGTCGGTTCTGTTTATTCCTGCACTGGCGGAAGCCAAGTTCAGAGGAGAGTCAGACCGTGTTGCAGGGCAAACCCGTATGGCCCTTCGCTGGTTCTGGCTGATCGGGATGACGGCCTCCGTAGGACTGGCCGTGCTTGCCGAGCCGATTAACATCATGCTGTACGAAGATGCAGCCGGTACGGGGACGATGCAGGTGATTGCCTTCACGGCGGCCGGAGGGACGCTGAGCACGATTACAGCCGCGCTGCTTCAGGGCATCGGCGTCGTGAAGGCGCCAGCGCTCCATCTGCTGGCGGCGGCTGGACTGAAGCTGCTGCTCAACCTGCTGCTGGTGCCGCAGCTGGGCATTACCGGCGCAGCCATCGCTGGCGTGGCTGCGCACCTGACCGCCGCAGCGCTCAATCTCGCGCTGCTCTCACGCAGTGCCGGCGCACGGCTTGACGCCGGCGGGCTGCTCGCGAGGACGTTGCCCGTCCTCGCAGCGGTGGCGCTGGCCGCCTGGGGCGCAGGCGAAGCGGCCAGCGGCATCTTGGCGGCGGCCGGCTTCGCCCCAGGCCGCCTTACCTCCGCGGCCCGGAGCCTGAGCGGCGTCGCGGCCGGTGGCGGCGCCTTCCTCATCGGCGCCGCGCTCACGAAGCTCCTCACGGAGGAGGAGCTTCGGATGCTGCCGAAGGTCGGAAGACCGCTGGCAGCCTTCTTGCGAGCCTTGCGTGTGCTACGCTAAAAGCACGGCAAACGTGAGATGTTTGATCTTCTGTGATATAGTAGTGTACGATAACGACGTCTATAAGGCGGACGAAGAGCGAAAGGAAGTATCGTATGAGTGCATCCATTACGGTGGTCGGCCTGGGTTCTGGCAATCCTGATCGATTGACTATAGGCATCATAAAAACCATGCAGCGGGCATCGAAGGTGTATGTGCGCACATTATCTCATCCCGTAATCGCTGCGTTAAATGAATTCCAGGTCAATCCGGAATCGTTTGACCATGTGTATGAAGCACATGACACCTTTCCTGAGGTGTACGAATCCATTGCATCCGCTCTGATCAACCTGGCCAGAGCTGCTGAGGATAATCGTGAGATTGTCTACGCGGTGCCGGGACATCCCATGGTAGCGGAAGCCACGGTTCGGTTGTTGCGGGAGCGCTGCCCGGGAGAGAATGTGACCCTGACGGTGCTCGGCGGTGAGAGCTTTCTGGACGAGGCCTTCGTTCGCCTTGGTTTCGATCCCATTGAGGGCTTCCAGCTTCTCGATGCAGCTGAGCTTCAAGCAAGCGTCCTTCAGCCGCAGCTGCATACCCTGATCGGCCAGGTGTATGACATGTTTACCGCTTCGGAAGTCAAGCTGGCGCTGATGGAACTGTATCCGGACGATTACCCGGTTATCGTGGGCCATGCGCTGGGCGTTGAAGGCGAGGAAGCGATTCAGCGTGTGCCGCTCTACGAACTGGATCGTATCGAAGGTTACGGGAACCTGTCGCTGGTCTATGTGCCTCGAAGTGATGACAGCCAGCTCCGGCAGAGGACGTTTGCCAGACTTCATGAAATTATCGGCATTCTGCGCAGTCCTGAAGGCTGCCCATGGGACCGTGAGCAGACCCATGAGTCCATCCGCAAAAATCTGATCGAGGAAACCTACGAGGTGCTTGAGACGATTGATGAGGATGACCCTGAGCATATGCAGGAGGAGCTTGGTGATCTCTTGCTGCAGATTATGCTGCATTCACAGATGGAGGAGGAGCTCGGTACCTTTACGGTGTACGATGTCATTCAAGCCCTGAATGACAAGCTGATCTTCCGTCATCCGCATGTCTTTGGCGAGAGCAGCGCCAAAGACGCGGAATCGGCCTTGCAGAACTGGGAGCAGATGAAAGCCGAGGAGAAGCGCCTTAAAGGCCTCCCCCCAGAGAAAGCCTCTGTACTGGACGGCATACCGCGGGATCTTCCCGCATTGATGAAAGCGTACAAGCTTCAGAAGAAGGCATCCAAGGTCGGCTTTGATTGGGATAACATCGAAGGTGTGTTCCAGAAGATTGAGGAGGAGCTTGGTGAACTGCGGCAGGCCGTGGCCGAAGGTCAGTCAGCCGAGGATACGGCACTTGAGCTGGGCGATCTGCTGTTCGCGGTCTCCAATGCAGCAAGATTCATCGGAGCAGACCCGGAAGAGTCACTTTCGAGAACGAACCGGAAATTTGTCAGTCGCTTCAGCTACATAGAGGAGCAACTTGCTTTGCAGGGAAAATCCGTTGAGGGAAGTACTTTGGACGAGATGGAAGCCCTATGGCAGGCTGCCAAATCGGGATCGTCACACAACGGCGGGATCCACGGGTGAAAAAAGGCAACTTTTCACGAAAAAATAAAAAAATAGGGATTTGCGGCAGGAATTCCGCAAGGCATCCAGAATAATCATTTATGGTGAAATCTTGCAGAGTGCAAGGCGGTTTAACCGAATAACCGTAAATCTTATATTTTTCTGATAATTGGGAGGATTTAACTCATGAACAAAACAGATCTGATCAACAACATTTCCGGTAAAAGTGGATTGACAAAAAAAGACGTTGAGAACGTCTTGAATGGCTTCCTTGGCGAAATCACGGATGCTTTGGCTAATGGTGATAAAGTTCAATTGATCGGCTTCGGTACTTTCGAAACTCGCAAACGCGCTGGACGCACAGGCCGTAACCCGCAAACAGGCAACACCATCGAAATTCCAGAATCGAACGTTCCTGCATTCAAAGCAGGCAACAAACTTAAAGAAGCTGTAAAATAATGCGAGTCGATAAATTCCTGAAAGTATCGAGGTTAATTAAGCGGCGTACCGTAGCGAAAGATGTATCGGATCAAGGCCGGGTGCTGATCAACGGCCGTGAAGCGAAGCCGAGCAGCACGGTTAAATTGGGCGATGAGATCACCGTCCAGTTTGGCCAGAAGCTCGTGACCGTCCGGGTCGAGCGTCTTACCGAGACAACCCGTAAAGATGAGGCAACCAGCCTCTATACCTTGGTCAAGGAAGAACCGATCGTTAAAGATCACGGTCTGGACTGGTAAGCAGCCTAAACCGTTACATGAAGCGTCCTTCTCACATGGGGTGAGGGGGACGCTTCTGTTTTTTATGCCATGATCTTCACTGAAGTGCGCTTCCGGGTTCTAAAGACAGGCACCTTTCCATAAGCTATTGTTAAAAGGAGGGGTACATGCCATGATCGACCAAGGGAAGGGCAAGTTTCATGACCTGAGGATGCAGAACCGGAAGCTGCTGGACATAACGGGTGTCCAAAATGTGGAGAGTTTTGACAGTGAAGAATTTCTGCTTCAGACCGAGCTGGGGCATCTCACCATTCGGGGGCAAAATTTACATATTAAAAATCTCAGCCTGGAAGAGGGGCTTTTGTCTATTGAAGGTCAGGTGCATTCACTTATTTACCTGAATCCCGGTTCTCAGGCCAAGAATAAGAGCCTGCTCGGTAAGCTGTTTAAATGAACCCAAGCGTACAATGGATCACGCTGCTCTGGATGCTCTTCTCCGGAGCAGCGATGGGAGTCGCCTTCGACAGCTACCGGGTGCTGGCCGGGCAGCTCCATTTCCCAAAATGGTCCAAGCATACCCTAGACTTCCTTTACTGGATTGCGGCAGCGTTCTTCATTTTTCGCATGTTGTACTTCACCAATAACGGCCAACTGCGTTTTTACGTGTTTGTAGGGCTATTTATAGGGGTTTGGATCTATTTTTTATTATGGAGTGTCATAACCCAGCGTTTTGTGGTAATGTTAATTCAAGTGACAAAAGGCATATTGTCCTTTTTGTACAAGTTGTTCCGCATGTTGCTTTGGAATCCGATTAAAGGAATCCTGATGTTATGCTTAGGGTTGTTAAGGTTTCTATGGAAGTTTCTCCTGTCGCTGTTGCGTTTGGTACTTAAATGCCTCATGCCTTTTTGGCGACTCTTGAAATGGATGCTGAGACCGATCACATCCAGAGTCAGGTTACCTGCATGGAGCAAGCAATTAGCGGACAAGGTTATTAAGGCGTGGAAGCGCTGGTTTTAGGAGGTATGGTCATGGGAAGATTTGCTGATCCGTCGAAGCAGGCTCCCCAACAAACCAAGACGAAGAACAAAGGCGCCCGCCGGCGTAAAAGAATGTTTGTGGCGATGATGGCGCTGTTTTTGATCTGGGCAGGTTCAACGCTCTGGTCCCAGAATGACCGCATCCGTAATCAGAACGAAGCGCTAGCTCAGAAGCAAGGGGATTATAAGTCCGTTGAACAATCGCTAAACCAGATTCATCATGAAGTGGAGCGATTGAAGGACCCTGAATATATCGGGCAGATTGCCCGTAAGAAATTTGGTTTATATCTGCCAAATGAAACACCGATCATTCAGCCCCAAAATTCGGGCGAAAAGCCGTAATTAGGCATGACAGACGTCTGTTGACCTTGTTTAGGTCATTATCGTATAATCAAATCACCGCAGCGCGATTTTTAAATCCGACTGTATATTTTTAAGGGAGGATCATTTTATTCTATGGCAATTGAAGTGGGCACCAAGTTAGAGGGCAAGGTGACAGGCATAACGCATTTTGGAGCATTTGTGGATCTGTCAGGAGGTGTCACGGGTCTCGTTCACATCTCGGAGATCGCCGACAACTACGTTAAGGATGTCAACGATCATTTGAAGATCAACGATGTCGTTACCGTGAAGGTGATTAATGTCGACAAGGACGGCAAGATCGGTCTATCGATCAAGCAGGCCGTCGACAAGCCGGCTTCCGAAAGTCGTCCACCCCGCGCACCGAGACCGGAACGCAGTGGAGGCGGCGGCGGAGAACGATTCGGAGGTGGCGGTGGTGGAGGATTCAACCGTGAACGCGGTGGACGCCCGTTTAAGCCTGCGGCCAACAAGCCTTCATTCGAGGATAAAATGTCACGCTTCCTAAAAGACAGTGAAGAACGAATCTCTTCGCTTAAGAAGAATACGGAAGGTAAACGCGGCGGACGCGGAGCCAAACGTATGTAATTCGATAAAATATAAACTGACCGCAGAGGGAAATCGCCTTCTGCGGTTTTTTTGTCGTTGTATCCAAGGGTACGACAGGTTCCTACGCAATTTACGGCGCTCCCGTGGAAATGCGCGCGGGATGTCCGCCTCAATTCGGGAAATGATCTGCCTGGATGTTTCAAGCTTGATCGGTGGAAACACCGCTGGGCACGTAGGATGAACGCTCTTTTCCCGAACGTTCGCAAGGCACGGCGATTTTGTCGGAAATTTCTTTGGGGCTTGTCCGGTGTTCTGACAAACTTTCCTGAATGGGGGTTTTATAATGGGACCAACAAATTCGTGAAGAATGGGGTGCCAGCGTAATGGATAAAAGAAATCTGGTGATGTTTCCGGGTACTGAGGCAGTTAAAGGGGGAGCGGGTTCTATTCGTGCCCGTGTAACAGAACGTTTAGGGCAGCTGTCTTTCCTGCAGCGTCCCATCCACTTCCTGGCCGCAAAGAAGTGGATGATCTTGCTAACCTTCATGGGTTTCCTGCTTGGACGAGCGATGATTCTGGGAGAGCTGTCTCCGTTTGCAGTTGCTTATTTTGCAGTCATTGCCTTTATGCGCCGCGATTATCTTCTCCCGGTAGGCGTGGCTATCGTTGCAGGAAGTTTATTTGCGTCCTTTCCGGTGGCTTGGATGGTGCCGGCAGAGATCTTGATCTTTTATTTTATGATGCGGGGATTGGAGACCTATGAACGTGCGGAACTGTCTTATGCACCGCTGATGGTGTTTGTCTCCACTTTCTTTGTGAACCTTTTCAGTGTCCTCATCGGGCCGAGCATTACCTGGTACTCCATGATGATGCTTACCCTGAACGCCGTGCTCAGTTTTGTTCTGACGCTGGTATTTATCCAGGCCATCCCGGTGCTGACGCTTCGTAAAAAATCGTATGTCCTCCGAAACGAGGAAATTCTATGTATTATCATTCTGCTGGCGTCGGTCATGACAGGGGCCGTCGGCTGGACAGTCCAATCCCTGTCGGTGGAGCATGTATTATCCCGGTATCTGATTTTGCTGTTTGCTCTAGTGGGGGGAGCTCCGCTGGGTGCCTCCGTGGGCGTAGTGACGGGATTAATCCTCAGTCTTGCCAATATATCGGCATTCTCCCAAATGAGCCTGCTCGCATTTTCCGGGATGCTCGCCGGGATGCTGAAGGAAGGAAAGAAAGGCGGTGTTTCGCTGGGAATGCTGCTGGGAGCTACCATTCTCTCCATTTATTTCAGCAATCCTGGTGAGGTGATGATATCGACTTGGGAAACCTGTGCTGCCATTGTGTTATTCCTGATCACACCGAAGAGTGTGATGCAGGCCATTGGCAAATACGTGCCGGGTACGCAGGACCATACTCGTTCTCAGCACGAATATGCGAAGCGGGTTCGAGATCTTACGGCGGATCGCGTGACGCAGTTCTCCAAGGTGTTCCGCCAGCTCTCGCAAAGTTTTGGACAAACCTCAGGGGTCATGCAGCCTCCAGGCAGACAAACGGAGGAGATGAACCATTTCATGAATGCCGTGGCTGAAGGCAGCTGTGCCACATGCTATAAACGGAATCAGTGCTGGGATATGAAGTTTTACCAGACTTATAAATATATGACCGATATGATGACCTCAATTGAGGAGAGTCCGGAGTTGGAAGCCAAGGATCTGCCGCCGGAATGGAGCCGGATCTGCGCCAAGAAGGAGGAAGTGCTTGGCATACTGAAGCAGCAGTATCATCTCTACCAACATGATATGCAGTGGAAACGCCAAATATACGATAGCCGTCATCTGGTAGCGGAACAATTATCCGGGGTTTCGCAGGTGATGGAGGACTTGGCCCGGGAGATCAAGCGGGAGAGCCAAACGATGCACATACAGGAGGAGCAGATCAGAGAAGCGTTGCAGCAGCTCGGGTTATCGATTCAAGGCATCGACATCATCAGTTTGGATTCCGGCCAGGTTGAGATTGAGATTATTCATGCATATACCCGAGGGTATGACGAATGCAGGAAGATTATTGGACCTCTGCTGTCTGACATTATCGGGGAGCACATCGCTGTGATGGAAGAGACCTTGACCCATCCGAGGGATGGTTTGGCGACTGTGCGTTTTGGTTCAGCCAAGACGTTTGAAATTATGACGGGGGTAGCGGCGGCAGCCAAGGGAGGAGATATTTTATCGGGTGATAGCTTCAGTACGGTCGAGTTGGGCAACGGTACGTTTGCGGTAGCGCTTAGCGATGGGATGGGTAACGGGGAAAGGGCGCGGCTCGAGAGCAGCTCGGCACTCAATATATTGGAGCAGCTGCTTCAATCGGGGATGGATGAGAAACTTGCGATTAAATCGGTTAACTCGATTTTGATGCTGCGCTCGCCGGACGAAATTTATGCCACGGTTGATATGGCTCTAATCGATCAATATACCGCTCAGACCACGTTCATGAAGATCGGCTCAACCCCAAGCTTTATTAAACGGGGCAGCGATGTCATACCGGTATCGGCCAGCAATCTTCCGATTGGCATCATTCAGGATATCGAGGTGGATCTGGTATCATTACAGCTTCAGGCAGGCGATGTTCTGATTATGATGACGGATGGAATCTATGATGCTCCTGGTTACGCCGTTAACAAGGAGCTGTGGATGAAGCGCTTGATTCAGGAAGTGAGCAGCGAAGACCCGCAGGAAATTGCCGATTGTTTGTTAGAGAAAGTCATTCGTTATCAACAGAACCAGATTCATGATGATATGACGGTGGTGGTCGGACGCGTCGATCATTTTCATCCCGAGTGGTCCAATGTGCATGTGCCGGGATTTGCTCGAATGGAACGGCCCCGAACGGTTAGCTGACGGATTCAGGTAAAATATGTGATTACCCGGGAAATGGAGGAACCTAAGAAGACCCTGAATCTTTTTCCGCCTATTCTTTTCCTATTGGTCGTTTGAACTCTCTTGAATGTGGAAATGATAGAGATAGAAGTCAAATCGATAGGAATGGATGAGACGGAGGCGATTATTTAATTATGAAACAAATTCTACTGATTACAGATGGATGCTCAAATGTAGGGGCCAGTCCGGTACTGGCCGCAGCCCATGCGCTGCAGGACGGAATTGTCGTAAACGTGGTGGGGGTTCTTGATTACGGGACGATCGGTGAGCTTGGGGGACTGGAGATTAAGGAGATTGCCAAAGCGGGAGGAGGCATTCACCGGATCGTAGGTACACCGCAGCTGGCACAGACGATGCAGATGATGACTCGGAAAACGGTGGTTCAGACGATCCAACAAGCGGTAAATAAAGAGATACAGCATATTTTAGGGAGCGGGTCATTGGAGGAGCTTCCGCCAGACAAGCGTTCACAAGTCGTTGAAGTGGTGGATGAGCTGGCTGAGACGTCATCCCTTCAAGTAGCGCTGTTAATTGATGCAAGTGCCAGCATGAAGCCTAAACTGGCTGCTGTTGAAGAGGCAATACGTGACTTGATGCTGAGCCTGAAAGCGCGCTTAGGCTCAAGCAAGCTGTCCGTATTCCATTTTCCGGGCAAGCATAGCGGCGAAGATGTGGTCATGGACGTGGATTGGACCTCGGATCTGGATGGTGCGAGGGGGATGTTCAGCCGGCTTCAGATGAAAGGGGCTACGCCGACAGGGCCTGCCCTGTTAAAGGTGATTGAATTTTACCGATATGGTACACTAGAAGGTAATCAATCATGGCAGGGTGATTCCAGCCAAGAGGAAGGGATGCTCGGTGACTACGTTGTCTAACCCGGGTTACCCGCCAGGAACCGTAATTACCGGTAAATGGCGGAACAGCCGGTACATCGTGGAACGTATGCTCGGCAAAGGGGCTAACGGCAAGGTGTATCTGGTCCATCGGGCAGGAGTACGCGGGCGTTATGCTCTGAAAGTAGGTCATGACGCCCTGGATCTTCAATCCGAAATTAATGTGCTGAATGCGTTGAAAGAACAGATGCCGGACCCGTATCTTGTGGAGGCGGACGATCATCATGATGGCAGCCATGAGGTGTCCTTCTATGTCATGCGTTACATTGAGGGGAGCCCGCTGCATCGGTTTATTCGCAAACGCGGCACCGAGTGGGTAAGTCTGATTGGATTGAAGCTGCTTGAGAAGTTGTCTGTTCTGCATGCATCAGGCTATGCATTCGGGGATTTGAAGCCGGATAATGTAATGGTCTCGGCATACGGAAGAGTGGAGCTGATCGATTACGGAGGCGTCAGCTCCTTTGGGCGCAGCGTAAAACAGTTTACAGAATGGTATGATCGGGGATACTGGAATGCCGGAAGCCGAACCGGCGACGTATCCTATGATTTGTTCTCGTTTGCCGTGATGTGTATCGGCCTGCTGGATGAGAAATCCTTAAGGGAGGCATCTTGCCAGCTTCCCCAGACCCGCAGTGTTGCAGATCTGCAGCTGATACTGCGAAGAAACCCTGTGTTCAAGCCATACGCTGTCTGGCTGAATAAGGCGTTATGCGGAAATTTCGCGGATTCACGGGAAGCGTTGAACGAGTGGAAGAAACGGATGTATGAAGGCA
This sequence comes from Paenibacillus sp. LBL, assembly GCF_029893715.1. NCBI lineage: Bacteria > Bacillati > Bacillota > Bacilli > Caryophanales > Paenibacillaceae > Paenibacillus > Paenibacillus sp. LBL. The sequence goes on from NZ_JARXYU010000025.1 coordinate 42,273, forward strand.
CAGTCAAGAGCGCGCGTCCTATTCCGGGGCGTACGCCTCGGTGGCTGAGGAACGCATTTGCCTTATCGTTAGTCATTATGGCCTGTGCTGTTTATTTCTTCTTCCGCTCATGAAGCATACGTCTTGTCACTGGGAGTTATAAAGGGGATCTGCAAGTGAAACAGGATTATTTACGGACATTTGTTCATAACGTGGAGCGAACCGCCGCAGAGTTTGAGCTGTGGTCGGAGGGTGATGGTATCGTGGTCGCTGTTTCCGGCGGCCCCGATTCCGTTGCGCTTCTGCACGTGCTGCACGAAATTTCGCTGAACCATACGCCGCTTAGGCTGATCTGCGCCCATGTGCATCATGGCTTTCGAACTGAATCGGATCAAGAGGCAGAGATGGTGCGTGAGTTGGCGGAGCGGCTGGGGCTCCCCTTAGAGACAGCGTTCATTGATATTCCTGCTTATATGGAAGAGAGCGGCAAGGGAGGACAGGAGGCAGCTAGAGAGAAGCGCTATGAATTTCTGCTGCAAACTGCACAGAAATACAATGCACGCTCAGTGGCTCTTGCTCATCATGCCGACGATCAGGCCGAGACGGTATTGATGAGGCTTCTGCGGGGAAGCGGTCTTCCCGGGCTTGCCGGAATTAAATTTAAGCGCACGGAAAAAAAAGTGGAACTTATCCGTCCGTTCCTTCGTATGTACAAAGCGGATATCGTGGAGCTGTGCCGGGTGTGCGGTTTCCAGTATGCGGTAGATAACAGCAATCTGCAGACGAAGTACCGCCGCAACGCGATTCGTCTGGAAGTATTGCCTTTCCTGGAACAATACAATGGGCAGTTCTCCTCCTCACTCAATCAGCTGGCCGAAATTGCCCAGCAGGAGGATGATTTTGTGGAGCGTGAAGCTGCGAAGCAATTTCGGAGTATGGTGCAGGAGAACGATGGGAGGCTCGCTTTCGACGCGCCTTCCTTTTTGGGCTTACATGTCGCTTTACAACGGCGTTTGATTAAACTAATATTAAATTACCTGCCCTCAGATCAGGAAAACACCGATTTTGTCAAGATTGAATCGGTTCGCCAAGGGATTCTTAACGATCAACGAAGCAATTGGCGTCTGGATCTGGGCGACGGCATTACCTGTGTTCGCGAGTATGGCCAAGTCCAGTTCTGGCCTAAGCCTCCGGAAGAACAGGGACAGTACATATACATTCTTGATTCTCCTGATGTTTCAGAGCTGTATGTTAAGGAAATCGGAAAAATGCTGAAATTGTCGTTAAAGACAGGAAGCGAAAGCCGGAGCGGCTCCAGACCATCGCCCTTTGTGGCGGATTTTGATGCGGATGGGCTGCAGTTTCCTTTAACCGTACGTAACAGACAGCCGGGAGACAAGATGAAGATCATGGGATTAAACGGAAGCAAAAAGGTGAAAGATATTCTCATTGATGAGAAAATTCCACCGTCTGTCCGTTCCCGGATTCCTATTCTTTGTGACAGTTCCGGCAGCATCGTGTGGATTCCAGGTGTACGACGTTCCGTTCATGCCGCTTGCGGGCGGCACACATCACGAATTCTCCGGATGGAGCTATCGGATGCTTAAGGCAAGTGTTAAACGAAGAATGGCCCGTTTCACGCTTTCATAGTATAAACGTAGGAGGTCCACTTAAGTTGCAGAATGACATTCAGGAAATACTCATCAGTGAAGAAGAGATTCACGCAAAAATTAAGGAACTCGGTTCCAAGCTAAGCGCCGAATATGCGGGACGCAATCCACTAGTAATTTGCGTTCTTAAAGGTGCGTTTATTTTTATGGCCGACTTGGTTAAATCCATATCAGTACCTCTGGAGCTGGATTTCATGGCTGTTTCCAGCTATGGGGCATCTACGAAATCCTCTGGCGTGGTCAAAATCATTAAAGATTTGGACGCGTCCGTTGAAGGAAGAGATGTTCTGATTGTGGAGGATATTATCGACAGCGGCCTTACGCTAAGTCATTTGATTGAGCTGCTTAAGAGCCGTAAGGCAAATTCGGTGTGCGTAGTTACCCTGTTTGACAAACCGGCACGCCGTACGGTGGATTTGCAGGCTGATTATACCGGGTTTGTACTGCCCGACGCTTTTGTTGTCGGATATGGACTCGATTATGCCGAGCATTACCGGAACCTCCCCTACATCGGGATTTTGAAGCCGGAAATCTACAGCAGTTAAACCGCGCCAATGGGCTGCTGCCACAGATTAGGGCCCTTTGTTGAGATGGCCAGACAGGCTGTGGTAAAATATCTTATGTGTCTTGAGAGGAGGTAGGGGATGAGTCGGTTCATCCGGAATTCTGGTTTTTATTTGATTCTATTTTTGGTCGTGGTGGGCATAGTTCAATTTGTCACCAATGGCGGCGAGCAAGCCGATGCCCCTAGTTATAACGAGCTGCGGCAGGAAGTCAAAGCTAACAACATAGAGGAAATGACGGTGCAATTTGACGGTTACGCTTATCTGGTGACCGGTAAGTATAGGGAGATTACCGAAGAGAAAAAATCGGAGAATTTCTCAACCTATATTCCTGCTACGGATGCAGCTATGCAAGAGCTGACTGCAGCCAGTGACAGCAACAAAGTCAAACTGACCGTGGTGCCAATGGAAGGCCAAAGCATTTGGCTGACATTGCTTTCATCCTTTATTCCGCTCATCATTATGTTTGTTCTGTTCTTCTTCCTGTTTAATCAGGCTCAGGGCGGCGGCGGCAAAGTGATGAACTTTGGTAAGAGCAAAGCCCGCTTATATAATGAAGAGAAGAAACGGATTACATTTGAAGATGTAGCCGGAGCAGATGAAGAGAAGCAGGAACTTATTGAGGTTGTTGACTTCTTGAAAGATCCGCGCAAGTTTAACACGGTAGGCGCTCGCATTCCGAAGGGTGTTCTCCTTGTCGGTCCTCCGGGAACCGGTAAGACACTCCTGGCACGTGCTGTTGCCGGTGAAGCGGGAGTGCCATTCTTCAGCATTTCCGGTTCCGATTTTGTTGAGATGTTTGTCGGTGTTGGCGCATCTCGGGTGCGCGACTTGTTCGAGAATGCGAAGAAGAATGCTCCATGTATTATCTTTATTGATGAGATTGATGCTGTAGGTCGTCAGCGCGGTGCCGGTCTTGGCGGCGGACATGACGAGCGTGAGCAAACACTCAACCAATTGCTGGTCGAGATGGATGGTTTCGGAGCAAACGAAGGCATTATCATCGTTGCTGCAACGAACCGACCGGATATTTTGGACCCGGCGCTTCTTCGTCCGGGACGTTTTGACCGTCAGATTACAGTAGATCGTCCAGATGTGAAGGGCCGTGAAGCTGTGCTGAAAGTCCATGCACGCAACAAGCCGTTGACGAAGGATGTTAAATTGGACATCATCGCTAAACGTACGACAGGATTTACGGGTGCCGATCTGGAGAATCTCCTCAATGAGGCAGCCTTGCTTGCGGCACGCCGCAATCGTAAGGATATCTCCATGCGAGAAGTGGATGAAGCGATCGACCGTGTGATCGTGGGTACGGAGAAGCGCAGCCGCGTGATCAGTGACCGCGAGAAACGTATCGTAGCTTATCACGAGGCGGGTCACACCATTGTAGGTTACTTCCTCGAGCATGCGGATACCGTTCATAAGGTAACGATTATCCCTCGTGGTCGTGCTGGTGGATACGTCATTATGATGCCGAAGGAAGATCGGATGCTCGTGACGAAACAGGAATTGCTTGATCGTGTATCCGGTTTGCTTGGTGGTCGTGTAGCCGAGGAGTTGTTCATTGGCGAAATCGGTACCGGAGCATACAGTGACTTCCAGCAGGCAACCGGCATTATCCGCAGCATGGTTGTGGAGTACGGTATGAGTGAGAAGCTTGGACCGATGCAGTTCGGTACATCCCAAGGACAGGTGTTCCTGGGACGCGATATCGGACACGAGCAGAACTATAGTGATCAAATCGCTTATGAGATCGATCAAGAAATGCAGCGGTTCATTAACGATTGTTACGAGAAGTCTAAAGAGATTCTGACCAAGCATTCCAAAGAGGTTCACCTGATTGCGAATACGCTTCTTGAGATGGAAACACTGGAGCTTGAGCAAATCAAGAATCTCATTGAGACTGGATCAGTTGAAGGCAATGGCAATGGAGAAGGTGAAGGTTCTTCCGAGAGCGGCGAACCGATCATCGACAACATTGGTGACGTGAAAGTTCGCATCCAAGGGAAAGAAGACGGAGATCAGCCGATTTCCACGGAAGAAATTCCGAACAACCCGATGGATTCGAATGATCAACAGCCGGAGCCTAAAGATTCGGACCGTAAGGATCCTCCAGATGGATCGGACAACGGAAACAGCAGGTTAACGTAATATTCGCTGATAAAACATCGAATACCGAATAAAATCGAAGAACCGGAGAACGATAATTCGTTTTCCGGTTCTTTTTGTGCTTTCTATCACATTGACAGGGCACAGAACGAACGTGTACATTAGTTGTTAAATAAGGATGCGCATCCTTTCACAAAGGTATAAACCATCCTGGAAGTCACATGGTCATCAAGCGGTTTACAGCCGGACTACATAAAGGGAGAGGGTCGATCATGGAAGCTTTGGCACTGGAGCGTAAGGCAGAGCAAAACCGTGAACTGCGTGAGCGGTTAATGCAATTGAAGAAGGAACGTAACGCAATTATTTTGGCTCATTATTATCAACGGGATGAAATACAGGAGGTCGCTGATTTCCGCGGGGATTCCTTCTTGCTTGCGCAGAAAGCAGCACAAACCGATGCTGAGGTTATCGTATTCTGCGGTGTGCACTTTATGGGTGAGAGCGCTAAAATCCTGGCACCGGGCAAAACCGTTCTTATTCCTGATGAGCGTGCCGGTTGTCCGATGGCGGATATGGTGAACGTTGACGGCTTGCGGAAGTTGAAAGCGCAGCACCCGAATGCAAAAGTGGTAACTTACATCAATTCATCAGCTGAGATCAAAGCAGAAACAGATATCTGCTGTACTTCATCCAATGCGGTAAAGGTGATTCAATCCGTCGATTCGGATGAAATTATATGGGTGCCTGATAAAAATTTAGGGCACTACGTCCAGCAGCATACCGACAAGAAGCTGATCATCTGGGAAGGGTACTGCAACACACATGATATGCTGACCGTTAAGGATGTTGTCGAGATGAGAGCCAAGCATCCTGGTGCCGAGTTTGTGGTGCATCCGGAATGTCGTCCGGAGGTCGTTGCGATGGGTGATTTTGTAGGCAGCACAACTGCGATTCTGGAATATTGCAAAAATTCGTCTGCCAAGGAGTTTATTGTAGGTACAGAGGATGGCACAGGATATCAGCTTCGATTGGATAGCCCGGGCAAATCGTTCCATTTTGCCACGAAATTCCTGGTTTGTCCCAATATGAAAGTGAATAATCTCAAAAAGCTGGTCAAAGCACTGGAAACGATGAAGCCGCAAATTTATGTACCTCCGGTCGTTGCAGAGAAAGCCAGAACTTCATTAGAGCGCATGTTACAGGTTAAGTAGCATGCGCTACTCTTTCGTGAAAAGACAGGTGAGGCATCGTGATACCGCAGTATTTGATTGATTTTGAACTGAACGATCTGCCGGTCGTCCAGACGGATGTCATCGTCATCGGTTCAGGCATTGCGGGTTTATATACGGCAATCATGGCAAGTGCCACTCAAAAGGTGCTGCTGATTACAAAGAAATCGCTGCTCGAGAGCAACACTCGTTATGCTCAAGGCGGCATTGCTGCCGTAACAGCTGAAGATGACTCTCCGGTCTACCATCGCCAGGATACCCTGATGGCAGGGGCGGGACTATGCTCATCTACTGCGGTGGATGTCCTCGTAAATGAGGGACCGGTTGGGGTTCAGGAGCTGATTCGTCTTGGGACGATGTTTGATGTCGAGAATGGCGAGCTTGCGCTAACCAAGGAAGGTGCGCACAGTCACCGTCGTATTCTTCATGCTAATGGGGACGCTACCGGATATGAAATTGTGCGTGCCCTTTCCATTCAGGTTGAAATGCTTCACAATATAGAAGTATGGGACGATCATTTTGTCATTGATCTGGTCACGGAGCAAGGGGAATGTCACGGTGCATTGGTACAGATGCCGGATGGCAGGCGGGTTTTTGTACGTGGGCGGGCGACCATTATGTGCTCAGGAGGCGCCGGCCAGCTGTACAGGTATACAACCAACCCGGAGGTTGCGACAGCCGACGGTGTTGCTATGGCTTACCGGGCAGGTGCGGACATCAGGGATATGGAATTCATTCAGTTCCATCCCACGGCACTTAGCTATCCGGGTGCACCACGGTTTCTGATCTCCGAGGCGGTTCGTGGCGAGGGCGCTGTTCTTCGTAATATCAAAGGGGAACGGTTCATGCCAAAGTACCATGACTTGCTGGAGCTGGCCCCCCGGGATATTGTTGCCCGGGCCATTGTCAGCGAGATGGAAGCGACGCGGTCTACCTTTGTGTATCTGGACATTACCCATGAGTCACCAGAGATGGTCAAACATCGGTTCCCGACGATTTATGAAACATGCATGCAGTATGGACTTGATTTATCGTCAGATTGGATTCCGGTCTCCCCGGCTGCGCATTATATGATGGGGGGCATCAAGACCAATTTGCACGGAGAGAGCAGCGTGAAGCGCTTGTTCGCTTGCGGGGAGGTTTCGTCTACTGGCGTTCATGGAGCGAACCGGTTGGCAAGCAACTCGCTTTCGGAAGCGGTTGTATACGGCAGTCGCATTGTGGAACGTATTCAGAAGCTCCCTGAACCATCAGAAGGGCCCCTTCATGTATCATTTCAGCTTGGACGTAAGGATGCCCCGTCACAAGCGATAGTTGAAAAACGCTTGAAACTTCAAAAAGTGATGGTACGATATGCAGGGCTTCGCCGCAATCGGGATACCCTATTAAGAGCTGCAGAAGAGCTTGGCCGTCAGCTGCCATTGTTCCAAGCGCTGCTCTCGAAACGTGAGGAATACGAGTTTGCCAACATGCTCACCGCATCCCTGCTCGTGGTTCAGGGCGCGCTGGGTCGCGAAGAAAGCCGGGGAGCCCACTACCGTGAGGATTTCCCGGATCGGAACGACAGCGTATGGCAGAAGCATATTGTGCATACTCGGGATCAAGAGATGACGGAGGAATTGAGCGATGATGTTTAACGGATACCATGATGGCCTTCTCCAGAGCATTCGGACATGGCTGCAAGAGGATATTGGATCAGGGGATATTACAACCCTTACCACGATTGAGCCGGGTCACGAATCCAAGGCTGTTATTCATGCCAAGGAGGCAGGAGTTGTTGCGGGCATGCCTGCCGCGGAACTCGTATTCGAAACGGTCGATCCTTCCCTGACGTTTACGGCATTTGTCCGTGACGGTGACATGGTGGAGAAGGGTACCATTCTCGCTGAAGTGGAGGGAAGCACGCATCGTATTTTGACAGGGGAGCGGCTCGCTTTGAATTTGCTTCAGCGGCTGTCCGGCATAGCAACCCGAACACGTTCTTTTGTTGACATGCTGGAGGGATTACCGACCCGACTGGTGGATACTCGCAAAACAACACCGGGGCACCGTATGCTGGAGAAATATGCGGTTCGGGTCGGTGGCGGTGCGAATCATCGATTCGGCTTGTACGATGCCGTCATGATCAAGGATAATCATATTAAGGGTGCAGGCGGAATCGCGCAAGCGGTGAGCCGGGCAAGGGCTAATATTCCACATACAATGACCATAGAAGTTGAGACTGAGAGTTTTGTGCAGGTGGATGAAGCTTTGGAGGCAGGCGCTGATATCATCATGCTCGATAACATGAGTCATGACATGATGGCGGAGTCTGTTCGGAGAATCAAGGCCAGGTCCCCTCATGTGCGTGTCGAGGCGTCGGGAAACGTGACGCTGGAGACCGTGCGCGGGATTGCCGAAACCGGAGTGGATGTGATCTCCGTTGGACGGCTGACTTATTCTTTTCACAGCCTGGATATCAGCCTGGATCTTAACGAGAAGAAAGGAGGAGCAGTGGATTGATTCTGGTTGTAGATGTAGGGAATACCAATATTGTGCTGGGGGTATACCAGGGCAAGAAGCTGCTGCATGATTTTCGGATCAGTACAGCGCGTCAATCTACCGTAGACGAATACGGCGTATTAATTCACAATTTGTTTCAAATGTCGAATATATTGGTAAGCCAAATAGAAGGGGTTATTGTGTCTTCCGTAGTTCCTCCGCTTGTAGGCGTGGTTGAGGAGATGTGTAATAAATACATTGGCAAAGCCCCTCTTATCGTGGGACCGGGCATAAAAACCGGACTTAATCTGCGGTACGAAAATCCGCGTGAGGTGGGCGCTGACCGAATCGTCAACGCTGTGGCAGCCGTCGAGCAGTACGGAGGGCCGCTGATTGTAGTGGATTTCGGTACGGCGACGACGTTTGACTGCATTGATCGGGATGGGAATTACCTCGGCGGTGCTATAGTGCCCGGGATTGGGATTGCCACGGAGGCCCTTGTACAGCGTGCTTCCAAGCTTCCGCGCATCGAGCTCGAGAAGCCCAAAAAGGTAATCGGACGCAACACCGTCCATGCCATGCAGGCCGGCATCGTGTATGGATACGCAGGCCAGGTCGATGGTCTGGTCAAACGCATAAAAGCCGAGATGGGAACGGACAATGTTAAGGTTATTGCTACCGGCGGATTGGCCGAGCTGATCGCAAGCGAGACGGAATCCATTGAGGAGATTGCCCCGCTTTTAACGCTTGAAGGCTTGCGCATTATTTATGAACGGAATTAATCGTTATACTTCAGTTGGACATAACAACTAAGAAGGACAAGGAGGCCTCAAGATGGATAAACAAAAAGACCGTATGCTGCGGGGAACTGCACTAAACGGAAAAGTACGGACATTTGCCGTTCGGACAACCGAACTGGTAGAAGAGTTGCGCCGGAGACATGATACGTTCCCTGTCGTCACAGCCGCTTTGGGCCGTACCGTGTCAGCAGCAGCGATGATGGGAGCCATGCTGAAAGGAGACGAACGCCTTAGCATACAAGTACGCGGCGATGGACCGATCGGACTGATTGCAGCCGAGAGTAGTGCCAACGGAGAAGTTCGCGGGTATGTCAAAAATCCGCATGTCGAGCTGACAAACATTCGTCCGGGCAAGATGGACGTTGCAGCAGCGGTGGGTACCACCGGCCACATTGATGTGATTAAGGATTTCGGCCTAAAGGAACCTTATCGGGGCAGCGTTCCGATCATTTCAGGTGAGCTGGCCGAGGATTTTACGTATTATTTTGCCGTTTCGGAGCAAACCAATTCCGCGGTAAGTCTGGGTGTGCTGGTTTCACCGGATTACACCGTGGCGAATGCCGGAGGTTTCATCATTCAGCTCCTCCCTGGAGTGACCGACGAGGAGATTACGGAGCTGGAGCTTGCGTTAAGCAAGATCCCACCGATTACCGAGCTGCTGGAAGAAGGACTGGAGCTCGAGGATATCCTGAAGCGGGTTGTTCCGGATGTGACCATTCTGGAGGAAACGCCAGTGATCTTCAGCTGCGACTGCTCCCAGGAGCGGGTTGAGCGCGCTTTGATCAGCTTAGGACTTGAAGAGCTTGAGCAGATGATTGAAGAGGATGGCAAGGCGGAGGTTTCCTGTCATTTTTGCAATGAGAAATATACTTACGATGAAGAACAGCTAAGATCCGTGCTAGAGCGGGCCAAATCTTAACGTTGGGATGAGCGACCGTGATGACGAGACAAGAGAAGGGATTGTGGGCGACCGTCATTGTCTTGACAGCATGCGTAATAGGTATGGGCGGCTTGATGCTGTTTTCGGGGATTTTTTCGAAGGAGGCTTCGCCACCATTGAAAGATGGATCCCTGGCAGTCGCATCCATACAGGACAGGGCGATCACTGAAGACGAATGGGTTGACGAGCTAAAAAAGCGTTATGGCCGCGACATGCTGATGACCATGCTGAATCGGCAAGCGGTAGCTCTGGAGGCCAAGGCGAAGGGCATTGATATTACGACGGCGGAAGTAGATGCGGAGATCGACGTGATGAGCCGCAGCTACGGTTCAAAGGAACGGTTCTTATCGGAAATGGAAGACCAGTTAGGGATTACCGAAGCAGAATTAAGGATGGAAACGACCTATAGGCTGCTGCTTGAAAAAATCGCCACCTCTGATGTTCATATCGAACCGCAGCAGATTGATGCTTATCTGGATTTGTACCCTGATCAATTTCGCCCCAAGAAACAACTGAATTTGTCTATGATTGAAGTGGCTTCGGAGGATGAGGCGAACCAGGCCATGGACCGGCTGGAGAACGGTGAAGATTTTGCTGCTCTCGCGTCTGAGATATCCTTGGATGAATACACCCGTGAGGAGGGTGGACAGATAGGGCTGATCGAAGAGGATGATCCTTTTCTGCCGCCCGCACTGCTTGATGCAGCTTTAGAGCTTGAATCCGGGGATATTGCGGGACCTATCTCACTTACAGACACCTATGCGATCGTTTATCTGCACGATATTATTGAGCCTAAGGCTCCCAGCGAGGACAAGATTCGCGAAGCGGTTCGTAAGCAGCTAGCGCTGGAACAGTCGATATCCTTATCGGAACTGGAGCGGCAGCTTCGGGAGAAGTATGAGGCACGAATCAGCGAGGGCACGGTCACGCTGTAGATCAAAATGAGGAAAAGCTCGCTGTAGCGGAGTAAATCTGCTGCAGGAGCTTTTTTTCGCTTAAGTTGGCCTTATTCGTCAAGGCTGAGGACATATCGGCATTCCAGATTCTGCAATGGTGCGGAATAGGCCCTCTTCTCGTTCAAGAGACGCAGGAAAATCCGCCTAGAAATGTTGAATTTCGAGCAATGGGATATTGACAATGGCTTGTAACGTTGATAAGATGAAAGAACGAAAACCTACCTTTTTACTCGGATATTAGGGAGGCCGAAATAATCGAAAGTTTCAGATTATGCTGGCTCCGCTATCTTTTAACACATCCCAGACACAACAAATTCAATGATTCGACATTAGAATGAATAACATCATTATGTATTGACTATGTTTGTACATTTTATATTTATGAGGAGGGCTTTATTCATGGCAAAAGTCGTCAATAATGTGACAGAATTAATCGGTGGAACTCCACTTGTCCGTTTAAACCGGATTGTACCTGAGGATAGCGCAGAGATTTATCTGAAGCTGGAATACCAGAACCCGGGAGCAAGCGTTAAAGACCGCATTGCAATCAGCATTGTGGAAGAGGCGGAGAAAGACGGCCGCTTGAAACCAGGTGATACTATAATTGAAGCAACAAGTGGAAATACGGGTATCGGATTGGCGATGGTGGCTGCTGCCAAAGGCTACAAAGCAGTTATCGTTATGCCTGAAACCATGAGCTTGGAGCGCCGCAACCTGCTGCGTGCCTACGGAGCGGAATTGGTCCTGACGCCAGGATCGGAAGGTATGAACGGCGCGGTTAAGAAGGCAGAAGAAATTCAGAAAGAAAATGCCGGATTTTTCATGGCTGAGCAATTCAAGAACCAAGCCAATGTGAAGATACACCGTGAGACGACAGGTCCTGAAATCGTGGAAGCCATCGAGTCCATCGGAGGTTCCCTGGATGCGTTCATCGCTGGTATCGGAACAGGCGGTACGATCACAGGAGCAGGTGAAGTGCTGAAAGGCCAGTTCACTGACATCAAAATCATTGCGGTAGAGCCCGCTGCTTCGCCGATCCTTGCCGGAGGCAAACCAGGTCCTCACAAGATTCAAGGCATCGGAGCAAACTTTATTCCTGAAATCCTGAATCAAGAAATCTACGATGAGATCGTGCACGTAGAGAATGATGATGCCTTTGAAACATCCCGTCGTGTGGCGAAGGAAGAAGGCGTTCTTGGCGGTATTTCTTCCGGTGCTGCTGTATATGCTGCATTGAAGGTGGCTAAAGAGCTGGGTAAGGGCAAACGGGTGGTAGCTGTGATTCCAAGTAACGGGGAACGTTACCTGAGCACGCCTCTCTATAACTTCGAATAAGACGACTTTAAGATAGAACTGCGAATTTTCCCGTTCCGTTAGGGTCTGGACATACGTAGTTATAAGGAAGCCTTCAATGTGTTTTATAGCATTGGGGGCTTTTTGTGTATACTACTCCCAAAGAGAACGCTTTAATGGAATCCAGGCTCATCCATGGACAAAAATTATTGTGGGACATGCCCTATTTAGGGTTTTCAAGAGAAGCGGGATACAGTATACTGACAGGCAACAGTAAGGCTTTTGGAGACTAAGGGAGGATCGGCATGGAGAGAAGAGTGAAGCTGGCCCAGTGGCAAGAATGGGCTAAAGAGGGCTGGTCCGTAGTTCCCTATCTGGTTCAATATAAAGGAACATCAAGAGGGTTGCCCTTGTCCTGGAGACATGCATGGAAAGCGGCGTCGCCGTATGCCTTCGTGCTGGAGAGCGGCAAGGGCGGACGCTACACGTATCTTGGATTGCAGCCGGTTTCCATTCTCCAGGGAAAAGGAAGCAGCGGCGAGGTCATAGAGCTGTCCAGCGGTAAAAGAACGAACGTAACAGGAGAGCCGCTGCATCTCCTGGAGCAGTGGATGGGAGCCTGGAAAGCCCCACGTGTGCCGGAATGGCCTGATTTTCGTGGAGGCTGCGCCGGTTTCCTGAGCTATGATGTGGTCCGCTCGATTGAACAGCTCCCCACGATGGCCAAGGATGAGCCGGGCTTTCCGGATTACCTGTGGATGCGCATGGAAGAGATTTGGATATATGATCACACCGATGATAGCATGTACTGCTCGGTTCACGTTCCGCTGCCATGGGCAAACAAATCAGCAGCCCTGGACATTCAGTCAGAAGAGCCGGTGTCAGTGTCGGGTGATCCTTCAGGCACGTGTAATGACTCGGTACTTGCGCCCGAGCAGGAGAAACTATTGGGCCAGTTATATGAAACAGCCGCTATTAGAGCTGAATCCATGCTGTCCCAGTGGAACGAGATGTTTGGAACAAATTCAGGAATCGGTGTTATGTCCGAAGATGAGCATGTGCGGCAGGAACGGCAGGCAAAAGCACAGGAGCTGTCCGGGCCCAACGTTGAGATCTGGGATCGGCTGCAGATTGATTTTTCACAAGAAGCATTCCAGCAAGCGGTGTTATCCATTCAAGAATACATCCGCCAAGGCGATGTGTTTCAGGTGAATTTATCCTTAAGGCGGCATTTGCAGCTGCATGCGGACCCTGCTGATATTTATGAATGGCTGCGTATATTGAATCCGTCGCCTTACATGGGGTATTTGTCCTCACCTGGCTTTAGTCTGGCGAGCGGCTCACCGGAGCTGCTGGTGAAGCTTGATGGCGATGTTGTGTCTGCGCGGCCGATCGCAGGAACCCGCCGCCGCGGAAGCAACCCGGATGAGGACGCTGCTATGGAAGCTGAGCTTCTTGGCAGTGAGAAGGAACGGGCGGAGCATATCATGCTGGTTGATCTGGAGCGGAATGACATTGGACGGATTGCGGCATACGGATCGGTTCATGTTCCTGAGCTGATGACGGTGGAGAGATACTCCCACGTGATGCACTTGGTGTCACAGGTGGAGGGTCAAATTGCAGAGGGAAACAATGCATATGATGTCATCGCGGCAACATTCCCTGGCGGCACTATAACAGGCGCTCCCAAAATCAGGACCATGGAAATCATTGAAGAACTGGAGCCTGTTACCCGGGGGCCTTATACCGGCTCTATGGGCTGGATCGATTATAATGGGGATATGGAGCTAAACATTATTATCCGGACCCTTGCGGTACAGGATGGGATTGGCTACATTCAGACGGGAGCGGGTATCGTGATTGATTCCGATCCTTATCGAGAGTACAGGGAGTGCCATAACAAGGCAAAGGCTTTGATTGCGGCACTGATGTGCAGTGAAGAAGAAGCTGCAGCGGTGGCTGCGAATATAGGGGGGAAATAACATGATACTTGTCATCGATAACTATGATTCGTTTACGTATAACCTGGTTCAATACTTGGGAGAGCTCGGAGAGGAAGTCAAGGTATACCGGAATGATGAGATTGATATTGCCGGGATCGAGGCATTGGCACCGGATCATATTCTCATATCGCCTGGACCGGCCACACCGAATGAGGCGGGTATCAGCCTGGAGATTATTGAACACTTCAAGGGTGTCATTCCAATCTTCGGTGTTTGCCTCGGTCATCAGGCGATAGGCCAAGCTTTTGGTGGCAAAGTGATTCGCGCGGAGCGGCTGATGCACGGGAAAACCTCGCCCATTCACCATACAGGCGATTCGGTCTTTGAAGGTCTGCCGGTTCCTTTCACTGCAACGCGTTATCACTCGCTGATCGTGGAGAAGGAGAGCCTGCCGGATGATCTTGAGGTTACCGCCTGGACCGAAGAGGGCGAGATCATGGGCTTGCGCCATAAACAATATCCGGTTGAAGGTGTGCAATTCCATCCGGAATCGATTATTACCGATCACGGTCATCAGATGCTGCGCAACTTTTTGAAGCGCACGGCTGGCGCCAAGGCATGAGATTCATTGGCTTGAACGGCGGCATCGTGGATGCTGCCGGGGCTGTGGTGTCTGTAATGGATCACGGTCTTCTGTACGGAATGGGCGTATTCGAGACGTTTCGCACCTATCAGGGGAAGCCATTTCAATTAGAGCGGCACTTGGAACGACTTATGGATAGCTGCCGACAGCTTGGGATAGTCCACATGACAGACCATGACGGGATGAGCCGCTGGATATCGGAGCTGATGGAGGCTAATGGCCTTCAGGATGCTTATATCCGGTATACGGTTACGGCGGGCGAGGGTCTGCTGGGTCTGCCTCTCGGTGATTATGTGAAGCCCTTCGAGATCCTGTTTGCTAAAGAGCTGCCGGTCACGAAGGAAGATGTATACGAAAAAGGCAGAGTGATGCGCCTGCTGTCTCTTCCAAGGAATACACCGGAATCCCCTGTCCGGATGAAATCCCTGCATTATATGAACAATATACTCGCAAAGCGGGAATTGGAGGGGTATCCTGCCCATCCCGGCGGACCGGCAGAAGGCTTGATGCTAACCGCAGGAGGGGATGTGGCTGAGGGTATTGTCAGCAACGTCTTTTTTGTCAAAGAGGGGCATTTATATACGCCTGATATCAGTACGGGCATTTTACCGGGGATTACCCGGGCCGTTGTCCTGGAACTGGCTGCCGAGCTTGGAATCGAAGCCGAAGAAGGGCACTACAGCTGGGAAGTATTCAGCGGAGCGGATGAAATATTTACGACAGGCTCTGTTCAGGAAATCGTACCGGTCACGACACTGATTGGATCGGGAGATCAGTCTATTGTCATTGGACAAGGTGCGGCCGGTCCAGTAACCCGGGCATTGCAGAGTGCGTATAGAAGGAAAGCAGGGTATTATGTATGAGAACAACCATTTACGAACGTGAATATCGTCTGAGCAAAGATGCTGCGCTTAAGCTGGGCCAGTCCACGCTCATTATGGGCATATTGAATGTAACGCCGGATTCGTTCTCGGACGGAGGCCGTTATAACGATACGGAGCGAGCGGTCGAGCACGCGCTGCAGCTTGTCGAAGAGGGAGCCGACATCATCGATATCGGCGGGGAATCGACACGTCCGGGACACGAGCCGGTCGGGATTCAAGAAGAGCTCGCCCGTGTTATTCCGGTTATAGAGGCTATTCACCGGCATGCTCCGCATATCCCATTGTCGATTGACACCTATAAAGCCGAGGTTGCCCGTCAGACTATTGAAGCGGGAGCCCATATCATCAATGATATTTGGGGTTTTAAACATGATCCCGATATGTCGAGAACTGCAGCGGAGCTGGGGTGTCCCGTTATTCTGATGCATAATCGTCTTGATCGGAACTATGTCAATCTTATAGAGGACGTTAAACGGGATTTGCTGGAAAGTGTCGAGATTGCACGATCTGCTGGCGTTAAAGATAGTCAAATCCTGCTTGATCCGGGTATCGGCTTTGCCAAGGACTATGACGAGAACATGAAGGTAATGGCATCACTCGATGAGCTTGTAAGTCTCGGATTTCCGGTGCTGCTGGCAACCTCCCGCAAAAGGTTTATCCAGACTGCGCTTGGTGCCCCTGCGCAGGATGTACTGGAAGGCACAGCGGCAACGGTGGCCTATGGTATTGCGCAGGGCTGCCAGATCGTTCGGGTGCATGACGTGAAACATATGAAACGTACAGCGAAGATGTGTGATGCTATGACTTACGCTTCGACGGAGCTTCGACGCATTTAATTTTTGGGGATACGGAAGGACGGAATCTGAGATGGATAAGATGATACTGAGCTGCATGGAATACTACGGATATCACGGAGTGTTTGAGGAAGAGCGCAAGTTGGGACAGCGCTTCTATGTGGATCTTGAGCTGGAGATGGATTTGAGTAAAGCCGCGAAAACGGATGATCTGACGCTGACGGTAAATTATGCCGAGATTCATGACCTCTTGCTGGACATTATGCGGACAGAATCATTCCGCCTGATCGAAGCTTTAGCGGAGCATATTGCATCTAAGGTATTGGACACTTATACTATTATCGATGCTTTAACGGTCCGATTGACGAAGCCGCACCCGCCTTTTGATATTCATTTTGAAGGTGTGACCATTGAGCTGCACCGGACCAGAAAGTGAGACGATCATGAATTCACACGCTACCTCTGAGAACTCAGAGGCTTATATTGCTTTAGGGGCTAATCTGGGAGACCGCGAGGGCAACCTGATGGAGGCTCTGGAACGGTTGGATGAAGTGCCCGGTATTACGGTAGAGCGCATTTCCAACATGTATGAGACCGATCCGGTCGGGTATGTTGATCAACCGATGTTTCTCAATATGGCGGCAGCCCTGTCAACCTCGCGGAGTCCTCATGAGCTTCTTGCCGAAATGCAGCGGATTGAGAAAGAGCTTGGCAGGGTCCGTCATATACACTGGGGACCACGGACGGTGGACCTGGACCTGCTATGGATGGAAGGACGCCGTTTGGATACGCCGGACCTTATTCTTCCCCATCCCCGTATGCAGGAGCGGGCCTTTGTTCTCAGACCGCTTTCCGATATCGTGTTTGAGCATGAACCTTCGGGTCTGTACCCCGTGGTGAAGACAGCACTTGAGAACCTGGAAGGAAAGGAAGGAATACAGCTTTGGAAAACAAGCAATTGGCGCAGCGTATCCGCGCTTTCCGAAAATTGAAGGGTTTGACCCAGCAAGAGCTTGCAGAGCGAACCGGTATTTCTTTGGCTGTATTGGGTTCAATTGAGCGGGGGAACCGCCGTGCCGAGGAGCAGATGCTGGTGCAGATTGCGGATGCGCTGGAGATTACACTGCAGGAACTTAAGGAGCGCAGCTAGATAGACTGCATAACGACGCGAGGGCAGGTTTATTTTTCAGAAACCCCGGTATTAATATAGGAGAGATCTTTTTGGGTAGCTATCTGCCTGAAAATATGCAAATTTTTCGACTGGACTGCCCTACGATTAATGCGTATGATGGTTTGGTTTGAGACTTAAGGATCCTGCCTGGCGGGGTATACAGGATCCTTCCACTATAAATATTTGAATAGGAAAGGAGTGATATAAGAAATGGATAAATTGAAAATCGCTAACATCGAGATGAAGAACCAGGTTGTTCTTGCTCCTATGGCAGGCGTATGCAACCCGGCCTTCCGATTGATTGCCAAGGAATTCGGCACAGGGCTGGTCTGTGCTGAGATGGTCAGCGGTAAAGCGATCGTTCACGGGAACAAGCGCACCCAGGAGATGCTGTTCGTGGACGAGCGGGAGAAGCCGCTGAGCCTGCAGATTTTTGGCGGTGACCGTGATTCCCTGGTGGAAGCGGCCAAAGTCGTGGATCAGCAGACTAACGCTGATATCATCGATATCAACATGGGCTGTCCTGCACCGAAAGTAACGAAGATGGATGCTGGCGCACGCTGGCTTCTGGATTCCAACAAAATCTATGAGATGGTTGCAGCAGTCGTTGATGCAGTGAACAAGCCGGTAACGGTCAAGATGCGAACGGGTTGGGATAGCGATCACATATATGCTGTCGAAAATGCACAAGCTGTCGAACGTGCAGGGGGACAGGCGGTGAGTGTTCATGGACGTACGCGTGAGCAGCTGTACACCGGGCATGCCGATTGGGATATCATCCGGCAAGTGAAGGAAGCCGTCTCTATTCCGGTGATCGGTAACGGCGATGTGGTTACGCCAGAGGATGCACGCCGGATGCTGGACATTACGGGCTGCGACGGAGTCATGATCGGCCGTGGTGCGCTCGGGAATCCTTGGATGCTGTATCGCACCATAGAATACCTGAAATCGGGCCAGCTGCTGCCGGATCCGGCTCCGCAGGAGAAAATCAGGATAGCTATCCTGCATATGGACCGCTTGATTGCCCTGCGTGGGGAAGAGGTCGCGGTACGGGAAATGCGCAAGCATCTGTCCTGGTATCTGAAAGGGCTGAAGGGTTCAGCCCGCATTAAAGATATCATTATGGAAGAAACGAAGCGCGATGAAATGGTGAGCCTCTTGGACAACTTTGTGAACAGTTTGGAGCACCAAGAAGAATCGACGAAAAGTGTATACCCTCAAGCCGCAGCGGCAATGGGGTAACCTTGCTTGCAGGCTGTTAATGGGTGCGTGTATGCGACATCCGTAACAGCCTTTGCGCGCATTGACTTTTTGAAATGGTTCCCATATAATCTTTCAGTATAAATTCAAGAAATTGAGCAGGCATCAGAGGGAGTTCTGATCCCCAAGAATTCGCATATAGTAAGTTGATATCGTGGTTTAAATTATTTACATGACAGGAGAATCGGTTTATGAGCGATAAAGAGGTCATTCTTACACAGGACGGTCTGAAGAAACTGGAGGACGAACTTGAGAATCTGAAGTCTGTAAAACGCCGCGAAGTGGCGGAACGGATTAAAGTTGCCATCGGTTACGGTGATATTAGTGAAAACTCCGAATATGAAGACGCCAAGAACGAGCAAGCCTTTATCGAAGGCCGGATTATTACGCTGGAGAAGATGCTCCGTAATGCGCGTATCATCAACAATGATGATATCAATACCGATATAATCGGTGTGGGCAACACGGTGCTTGTTGAGGATTTGGAATTTGGCGACACGATGGAATATACCATTGTTGGTTCGGCTGAATCGGATCCGCTGAATAACAAGATCTCCAACGAGAGTCCTGTCGGCAAAGCGATCATTGGCAAGCAAAAAG
The DNA here is from genome assembly GCF_029893715.1 of Paenibacillus sp. LBL. Classification (NCBI taxonomy): domain Bacteria; kingdom Bacillati; phylum Bacillota; class Bacilli; order Caryophanales; family Paenibacillaceae; genus Paenibacillus; species Paenibacillus sp. LBL. Next base: position 61,588 of record NZ_JARXYU010000025.1, read on the forward strand.
GATCGGTAGTGGATGTTAACGTTCCTGCGGGCGTTATTCAATATAAAATTGTAGACATTAAGAAGTAAGTCGGAATGTGATGTAGAAAGCTTCCTTCGGGGGGCTTTTTTAAATAGGCAAGGTCGTGTGAAGGGCTTAAATGGTTGCTGGCAGTCTGATTGGGCTGCCCATACGTTTAAGTCCTTGGCGAATGTATGCAAGTAATTTGAGAGCTGTCCGGATGGTATGTAGGTGACGGCTTTTGTGCTGCTCTATGGGGATTCACGATGGAAGTGAAATGAAGGAGATGAATGACGATGACGGAAGAAATAAACAATCAGGAACAAGAGCAGGAGTTAAGTGAGCTTTTGCAAATCCGCCGCAACAAACTGGACGAGCTTCGCAAGCTGGGTATCGATCCGTTTGGTGGGAAGTATGAAAGAGAAAATCACGCAGGTGATATTCTAAAAGAGTATGACGGACTCTCCAAGGAAGAGCTGGAAGAGAAGCAGGTGGAAGTGAACCTGGCTGGCCGGATTATGGCTAAACGCGGCATGGGCAAGGCTTCTTTTGCTCATATTCAGGACCTGAGTGGTCGCGTTCAGATTTATGTTCGTCAGGATTCCGTTGCAGAAGCACAATATGAAGCATTCAGCATCCTTGATCTTGGTGACATCATCGGAGTGAAGGGGGTCTTGTTCAAGACCAAAACCGGTGAGACAACCGTGAAAGTGAAGGAGCTGGAGGTTCTTTCGAAATCGCTGTATCCGCTCCCTGAGAAATTCCATGGCCTGAAGGACGTGGAACTTCGTTATCGTCAGCGTTATGTCGATCTTATCATCAATCCGGATGTTCAAAAGACGTTCATTACACGTTCCCGTATTATCCAGTCGATGCGCCGTTATCTGGATTCCCTGGGCTATCTTGAAGTGGAAACCCCAACTTTGCATTCGATCGCTGGCGGGGCTGCGGCACGCCCGTTCATTACGCATCACAATGCATTGGACATGGAGCTGTATATGCGAATCGCGATTGAGCTTCACCTGAAGCGTCTGATCGTGGGCGGCTTGGAGAAAGTGTACGAGATTGGCCGTGTATACCGTAATGAAGGCATCTCTACTCGTCACAATCCGGAGTTCACGATGATCGAGCTCTATGAAGCATATGCGGACTATAAGGATATTATGGCACTGACCGAAAACTTGATAGCCCATATTGCACAAGAAGTGCTCGGTACACAAGTGATTTCCTACCAAGGCCATGAAGTGGACCTGACTCCGCAGTGGCGCCGTGTATCCATGGTGGACGCTGTCAAAGAGATTGTGGGCGTAGACTTTGGTGTTGAAATGTCCAATGAGGAAGCTCATCGTCTGGCAAAAGAACATAAGGTTCCGGTTGAGCCACATATGACATTCGGGCATATCCTGAACGCATTCTTTGAGCAGTTCGTTGAAGAAACGCTGATTCAGCCGACTTTCGTGACCGGCCATCCGGTTGAGATTTCACCGCTTGCGAAGAAGAATGACGTGGATCCACGGTTCACGGATCGTTTTGAGCTGTTTATCGTGGCGCGTGAGCATGCGAACGCATTCTCTGAGCTCAATGATCCGATTGACCAGCGTCAACGTTTTGAAGCACAGATGAAGGAAAAAGAGCAAGGCAACGATGAAGCACATGAAATGGATGAAGATTTCTTGCGTGCGCTGGAGTATGGTATGCCGCCAACAGGCGGACTTGGTATCGGGATCGATCGCTTGATCATGCTGCTTACCAATGCCCCATCCATTCGCGATGTCTTGCTGTTCCCACACATGCGCAATAAAGAATAGAAGTGGCTTTGTTTTCATAAGTAGTACAAAAGGCAGCTGACTATAGTTATCTATAGTGGGCTGTTTTTTTATTTCACGAGGGTATCTTGTTTAGGGAACAAAGCTGTGTTAAATTTATTTAATACGATTGTATTAAATAAGGGGATGGCCAAATGATTGGTTTTTTTATAGTTGCCTGTGAAGTTTTGTTCTGGATATTTGTTCTTTCCGGGTTGAGTGCACGATATCTGTTGGGATGGAGAAGAACGGGAGGAATCCTGCTGTTGTGTACACCTATTATTGATCTACTATTAATTACTGTTACCATTATGGATCTGCGAGGTGGAACAGAGGCCGGATTTGTGCATGGGTTGGCGGCAGTGTATATCGGGGTTACGATTGCGTTTGGCCATCGAATGATTCAAGGGGCAGACGTGCGGTTTGCGCACAGATTCGCGGGGGGTGAGAAGCCCGTACCAGCACCGAAATATGGGGCGGCCCGTGCGAAGCGCGAACGTCAGGGGTGGTATCGTCATGCTTTGGCATGGGTAATCGGAGTGATGTTGCTTGGAACTATGATCCTGATCGTGGGGGAACCCGACCGAACGGAGCAACTGATGGCAATGGCACTGCGCTGGGGATTGATTCTCGGAATTGATTTTATCTATAGTTTCAGTTATACCCTATGGCCTAAGAAGCAGACGGATAGTTAGCTAAAATAGAAAGTGTATAATGTAATACTTTACCTATAATAAAATTAGAATAAAAGGGTTGCATATTGCTGTCGCCCATGGTATATTATATTTCCGGCCAAGAAATACAGCCGAAACAAAAGCTTGAGAGAAACAAGCCAAATGAATTTGAGAAATAAATTCAAAAAAAAGCTTGCAACGATCGAGCGGATGTGGTAAGATATAAAAGTTGCTAACGAGATAAATTGTTGGTGACAAGCAAGAAAGT
>NZ_JARXYU010000026.1:0-61956 GCF_029893715.1 Paenibacillus sp. LBL
AAGGTCCTCAAATTAGTATAAAGCCTTGATAAATCAAGGTTTATGCTAATTATTAATGCACACAACAAAATATGCTCAAAATTTTATAGATACTGCTTGAGCTCACGGAGCTGGTTTGCCAGCGATGCCGTGGTCTTGGTTTTATGGGGCATGTAGTATCAGTCGGTTGTATGGGGGCTGACTTTGACCGTCCCACAGGATTTAGCCGACAAATGAAGATGGATGATCCCTCGAATATAACGAACCAGGTTTATCGCTGGGCATGCCGGCTGCTTGAGTCCTATTGGGACGGCTTGCCGATCCGGAGGGTGGGTATTAGTTTGTCGCAGTTTTCCCCGGATACGGAATATCAAATGTCTTTGTTTGATACAGGACGGGAGCGGTCGATGGCTCTTGAGCGCGTGACGGATGCCCTTAAGAATAAATATGGGAATTCGATTGTTATTAGAGCGGTATCCAAGACAGATGCAGGCCAAGCGCTGGACCGATCAGCTAAGATAGGAGGACACTATAAATGACAACACGAAAAAAGCTGGAGGGTAACGGGTTATGGGAATCAAGTCGGATGATGCTTCCAGAGCATAAAGAAACCATTATTCGAAGACAACTGGAAGAGGGAAGAAAAGAACGACCGACATTGGATCCACAGGAAATGGAATTGATCGAAAGCGCGTTGGCCGAGTCTTTTCACGAGCATACTGCAATTAAAGTTCGATTATTCGATGAGTACGAGGATAAGGAGCTGACAGGCATTGTCGTTCTTATTCATACGGTTAGACGAGAGATCAAGCTGTCCATGGCTGACCGTGAATGGCATTGGATTAAGATCGATGAGATTATTTCCGTTCGATAAAAAACAAGTCGCATGAACAACAGGATAGCCATTTGCTCCATTCCAGGCAGGGAAAACCCGACTGATGTCGAAGTTTGTAGTGGGGGGGGTGCTTACATGCTAAAAACATTGAAAGTTGAACTCTTTAGCGATTCTGATTTGGATCAGCTGCAGGATCAGGTTAATGAGTTCCTCTATAAACTTCATCCTGATGATGTCAAGGATGTTAAGCTTTCATCTGCCGATGGAACATATGATATTTTAATCATTTATAAACAATAAAGAAAAAAAGCACCTGCGCGGTGCTTTTTCTTCTGAATCCATATCATTATTCTGGAACAGGGCATGTCCAGGAACACTATTCGTTTATTCAACCTTATCAATAGTCGAAACGCCCAGAAGAATTGAAATGGTGGTTCCACCACTAATATTATCAAATGAATAATATGTTGCCGGCACTCCTCGCAAAGTTACATAGTCGTCTTCCAGAATATCGCCCGTAGAGTTGGCATAAAAACCAACGATGGAGTTATCGTTATCATCGATGATGTGTATTTCTGCAATGGTAATGCCCCCGTCGAGTTCTTCTTCTGTGATATCAATAACGTAGCCACTTACCTCCATCATTTTATCAAGATAAGGATTTAAATTTTTGAGGAGGTGACGTGAAGTAATTGTTGGATCGACTTCAGCCTTTGCACTCTTTTGATCCTCAGGTGTTACCGCTGGGAATAACTGATGATGTTGAATAATATAGTTATACGTTTTTTCATCAAGAGCTCCGTCTTCAATTTCCGTAGGGATAATGTAAGCCATCATTTCGGCAAATATATTTTCTTCCGTAAAGCCCTCAAGACTACTGTCGGCGTTTGCACTGGTATCAATGCTATTCATAGCACTTTCTGTAATCTTGAATGAGTCCAATATGTTTTGGATCGTCGCTTTTCCACCGTTATCGTAGGACGTTTTGGAGTAGGAAGTCGAAAGAGTATAAAGCGCATTGCCATTGGAAACAAAATATTGAGTCAATACTACCTGTTGGTTTAACTCTCCGTGAGTGTATTCAGCCTCTAAAATTCCCGCTGCTTTCTCTGGAACGTCGACGTAATTCAACTTCTTGTAATTTTGAATTAATTCCCCGCCATCTCCATTCGATAAACCTTGCGCCGATAAATTAGCCGCTTCCTCAGGGGTGGCAGATGATTCCTCGATAATCAAATTTAAATTATCAACAAAACCTCCCTTGGGATTAGGATTTACAAATGCAGCAACAACTTGAGGTATGTTAAGGTCTGCGTCTTTCCAGGATGATGGGTAAGAAAACGAGAAACTCTCACCCGTAAAGAGTTGGGTTTCTTCTTTTGCTTCTGTACTTGCAGAAACTGTATTGTTCACCACTTCGTTTTCTGCTGGTGCAGGAACGGATGAAGTTCCGGTTGTATCTTCCTCAGCACCGCACGCAGTAAGAAGGGCCAATAGGAATAGAATGAATATCGTTGATTTTACTGTGCTTTTCATTTGTTCTTCTCATTTCTTAAGTCCCCATCGGTTAGGGTATTTGCTCCACCGGAAATGATTCCGCTTGTTGTCAATCTGGTGCATCTTTGTTTCCGTTATACTTATAAGAGAAAAATAAGGATATTACAAAGTAGTCTATCAGAACTAGGTATATTTTTCTATAATTAATCTGAAAAAAGAAGAAAATGTAGAAAAATAGAATTCGGTAGGATTAAAGAACTATTTCTGATGAATACCGGACGTTCTCGATGCTTGGCACAGTGTCGATGACCCACCCACACTTTTTATGTCCCCCTAATGAAGCTTTAAGGTTCCATTAAGCTACATCTCTTATGATGGAATCACCTCTTAACATATAGATCAGGAGCCCCTCTAATTCCGTGGTTAGAGGGGCTTCTCTTGTCTGTATATGCTTGTCTGTATATGCTTGTCTGCATATGGTTGTATAGACCATAAACGCATGCAAAAACCCGCCTCCGGTAGATCGCTGAACCGGAGGCGGGTTTATTTTTATTTTACGAGGTCGTTCAACTGTTCTTTAAAGGCTTCCACGATCTCGCCATTCCGCTCTTTGCGGGCGGATTGGTGGGAGACGGACGCCTCCTGGATGTCACCAAAAGCCCAGAAGCTCTTTGGTACATCCGGCCAGGTAGGATCGATGTCCACCAGCGGTCCGCGGTACAGCATGCGGTTAATTAAGGCTACTGCTTCGGAACGGACGATGGCTTGGTTCGGTCGGAAGGTTCCGTCCGAATAGCCTTGAAGCATACCGTGACGAGCCAGTGTTTCAATGGCGGAGGCAGACCAGCTGCCTGCCGTTACGTCGTTGAAGTGAAGCTCCAGCGACGTCGCTTGGTCCAGCTTCAAATAACGTGCCATGACAGAGGCGAGCTCGCCCCGGCTGACAGGCTGGTCCGGATGGAAGGAGCCATCCTGGTAGCCTTCAAATATTTGATGCTTGGTGACGGTACGAATGTATGAATAGGCCCAGTGGCCTTTCGGTACATCCTTATAGCTGTCGGCTGCACTCTCGTAATCCCCAAGCAATCTTGCGATAATAGCGGCAAGCTCGGCGCGGGTCAATGATTTATGCGGCTTGAAGTCGCCGTCCGGGAAGCCAAGAATGTAACGCTCATGCTTCAAAGCTCCCGCATTTGCACCATACACGAGCAGCTGAAGCCGATCGGTATTGGCTTTGCCCGATACATGGTCTCCAGATGCTGTATATTGAGCGGACAGCGTAAATGCTTGTTCATCTACGCCTTGAGCCAGTTGTGGCCATTTAAGTTTAATATGATAACTCTTCAATTGGCCGGCATCCAGCTTGTCTACGTCCCATACGATCTTGCCGTCGATCACTTTACCGCCGGCGGCATCGATGACTTCAACGCCTTTTGGCAGGATAAGTTCAATTTGTCCACCATGAACGGTGGAGCCGGAAAGATTCTTGTAGCTTAATTTTACAGAGGCCTGGCCTCCATCCGGATGGATAGAGCGGCTGATCTCCAGGTTCACATTTACGGCTGATAGATCAATGGGCACCGGTTTTGGTGCCTCAGGGTCAGGCTTTGGCTGAGGTTGGATAGGTACTCCAATGCCGCCGGAAGAGCCTGAATCGTCGGAACCTCCAGAGTTGGCCGACCGGATGGTGAACGTACGGATCGACACCGTACTCAGATTGCCAGCCATGTCCATGGCAAGAGCCTCTACACGGTACGTACCGACAGAGGAGATCGGACGATCCGGCGTGAATGTCCATTGATCCCCGGGACCCGGAATAGCCAGGCCTTGTGCAACAACGCGATTGTTCCGGTCGTAGACCGAAACGGTTACGCTGGTGGCGGGTTCATTAGGACTCACAACGATTTTATCCACCGGGGCGTTTGGACTTCCAATGTAGCCGTCTGCCGGTGAATCAATGGTAACTACAGGTGCAACCGTATCGATGGTAAAAGGATAGGCTTCGCTGGAAAACTCATCACCATTTGCGTCTCTTCCTTTGGAGATAACGGTATAGGTTCCGTCAGCAGCTATCGGCTCATCCGGTATGAAGGTCCAGCGCTCCGGATCGTTTGACAGCTTAAGGGCTTGCCCCGGAATCAATTGGCCCAGTCCATCTCTGACTTCAACTTCAATCAGATCGGCAGAAGACTCGATCATACCGGTAATTACGGTTACGGGACCTTGAATGTGTTGACCATACTGCATAGGGCCAGTAACCGAGATGCGAGGTCCGACAACGGTGAAGGTCATGGTGTCATCCACGATTTTGCCGAGTACGTCCTTCGCGGTGGCTGTCACCGTATAGATATCGTCTCTCCAGTACGAGTCTGGCGTAAATGTCCATTCTCCATTAGGAAGAACAGTTACGGTTCCATTTACAGGACCATAGGTTGCGCCAGTCACAGTCACCACAACATGATCATGAACCGGAGTGCCAGCATCCCTGTAAGTCCCCTGAACAGGCAGTGTAATGTGCTGAATCGTGGAGCCGTTTGCCGGAGCGGTTATGGCAATCCCCACATTGCTTACCGGAAAGTCTCCGTTCACCCCGGAAACCGGTCCAAGCGGCCGCAGAACACGAGACGGGTCAAGATGATCGATAATGCGATCCCCTGCCTTGGGAGTATACGTTAGTTGTACATTGGCGTTCTCCGGTATTTCGATACCGTTCGGGAGAGCCAGAACCAGGGTATCTTGATCCGTTGTCCCATTTCCGATCATATCAACCGGATATACCGTGGCACCGTTATCCCATGTGAGAGATAGTTCGGGCTGACCGATCACATCCACGGTCCGTTCAAATTTGACGGTCACGGTATTGCGGTCTGTACCCACAGCAGCAGCGGCCGGTTCAAAAGCCGAGGTCTGGTTCTTGACATCAAAATGTTCGAGCCATCCCAGACTGCGCTGAAGGGGGAGGAGTTCCTTGATATCTGCACCGGTAATACCTGTGCTGTAATTCATGGTGATATTGGTTGGCGCGCTGTCATCTGCTTTGAAAGGAATGCCTGTTGCAGGCAGATTGGCAGCATCCAACGTGAAGATCAGCGTTTGGCCTGTCGGATCGGCCGGATCCATCTCCACATTTATTGCACTCACCGGAGCAGCGATCCCATCAAGCTTGAAGCTAAATGCCGGGGCGCTTCCAGGGAGACTCGCCGCGTTCAGCGGCTCCGCAAATTCCACCTTGACCTTGTTGCGTGACTCATCATTGATCACTTCAGCCGCTGTCGGCTGCATCTGGTTGCGCACCGGGTCGTTCAGGAACAGATCCAGCTGCTCGTTCGAACCGTCGGCCTTCTTAATGAGGTCAGCAGCATTCAGCTTACCGGGCTCATACGAAATGCTCACTTCAGCAGCCAGTGGGATCTTCCCGTTCCAAGCTGGCGGTACGCCAGGAGCGCTGTTCAGATCCAGCTTAAGCGTTAAATGCTTGTCCGTATCCTGCGTGAATGAAGTTCCCGCTGGCGTCAACACCAGTTTCACCGGCGGCAGCACACCGTCGCTAATCGTCACTGTGAACGCGGTCATAGCATTAGCTGCCACAGGTTCGATAGAATCAGGGAACGTGATGCGGATCGAGTCGCGATCCTGAGTATTCACGACCTCATGATTTACGGGAGCAAAGCGGTTCTCAACAGGCACGGTAACGCCTCCATTGACCGGGAAGCTCTCCAATGGGAGGCCGCCTGTACCGGTTCCGGTGACAGAGCCCTTATCCTTGTCATAGTTCAAGGGCGTTTGCACATTGGGAGGTATCACATAATCCACCGGCAGGCTTGGAGGATAGTCGGGAGAATCGGCATCGATCTCCAGTACAAGCCGGAAAGGATCGTCTTCATCCTGAGAGTCCTTGGCATGCCCCTTTACAACAAGCGGAATCTTCACCGTTGCTGAGGGATCCGCCGGGTCAGGAACTTCAATGTAAAAGCCGCCGGTATCATGAGGATCGTAAGTTACCGGCATATCAAGTGTGGTGACAATCGTTTTACGGTCGTCACCGACCTTGGCATTTGTGACGACAGGAGCGCTTCCTGACTCGAAGTAGACAGGCGTCGTATCGAAGTTGCCGCCGCCATACACTTTGCCGTTCAGCTCGCCGCCGATCCGTGCCTTGGCATAGCTCAGGTGCGGGTAGTCGCCAAGGTTCCAGAGGTTGACGCTGGCAACACCGTTGGCATCACTCGGAACGGTGATTTCCCGGACCAGAACCTCTTGTCCATTCCGATCATAACGTTGTGTTCGAACCTCGTACCCGTCTGCGGTCAGATACATATCGGAATCGTCGGCAAGCGTTTCGGACCATACCTTGCGTCCGCTGCCGATGTCGACCTGAGTATTTGCCAATACATAATACATGGAGAAGGTAACCGGATAACCGGCGATAAGGTCCCCATCGATAGTTCGGACCTCCGCTTGGATCTCTGCAGTAGATCCCCCGGCTTTTATGCCGTCCATTGGAGTATCTCCGGCTGCACCGGTCACAGGCTTAACGCCCAGTACGCCGTTACTGCCATTAGTATCCTTCTGGAAGAAAACAGGTAGGCCGCTTGCATTTCTTAAAGGCACCGTATTTACAATTTGGATATGGGTCGGGGCCTGCTCTACTTCCTGTTGTCCTTGATTCGTGCCAGGCACAATCAGTCCGCTGTAGTTGTTAAACTGCCAGGAATAGATGTCATGGTCCTGATAGGAACCGCCCGTGGCTGCCGTAAATCCGATGTAGGCATCATCCTGAAGCAGCATGGACGAAAGGTCCTGCGTGTCAGACATGATGGGTTTCACGGGAATGACAGATCCGCCCGAAGTACGGGATACGAGCTGTCCATTTTCCAAATACGGGAATTGGGTAACCTCCTGGGTTGCAACTTCGTTCCCGGCGATAACCAGTTTGCCGTCGGTTCCGACTTGAGGCACAAGATAGGTGCCGTTATTGTTCTCGCGGATCAGATAGACATTAAACTTCTTTGTCAGTCCGTCATAGTCGATCCAGGTATGGAACAGCTTGTACGGATCCGATGCCGCCTCGCCAGGAGTTTGGGCAAGGGACAGCTTTTTGATATCCATATTGGCGATGTTCTTGCCGTCGACCGCACCTTTCGGTTGAGCATCATGATCCACGTTGCCGTCCAGGACGAGGGCTACGTGGGAGGCGCGGTTGCCGCTTGAAGTTCCAATAGCTCGGGGATCATTCCGTGGTGTGCCGTTGTCCAGACCCTTGTTGTACCAGGTATCGTATTCCACACCGATGCTCTTGGCTACGCCGGAATAACCGAGCCCGCCGCCGCTGGCACCTGCTTCGTTGGACGCAGTTTGTACCACGAACACGATGCCGTCCGCTTGGGTTCCCCCATGCATTTTAAAACTGAAATACGTACTGAATGAGCGGTTGTTGGATAAGGTTACGCGCTCTTTGTTAAACATGCTTCCAAACGATTCCGGCTTGTTGGTAGCCAGACGCATCGGAAACAGGCCGTTTCCGGCATCCTTGAAGCCCACAATATTGTTTGGGCTCTTGATTTGAGAATCGCTGTATGGAGCGGTGCTGGTTCTCACACCGTAGTTATACTGCAGGTCTTTAGCGATGACTTTACCCAATTGGGTTAGGCCGGTTGGAGGTGTTTCGGTTTGGTACGCAAAATTCGCATAATTTCCGACCCTCGGATTGTTTGACGAAAAATCGGTGTTCTTGAGTGATATGTAGTTTTTCGTCTCATCCACTGCTACATTCGCGGCCGCTGAAGCTGTACCGGTCGACCATAGCGGAAAAACAGCAGTGAAACAAAACACAAATGCCAGGCAGGAGCTGATCCAGCTCTTGGCGCTGCGCCTTGGTCCTGATTCAAATCTTTTCAAAACTTTACCCCTTTCTACTCTCATATTGTTGTATCCCCTGCGGAAATGAAACAGGGACGCCTCCTCCAAAAACCGCAAGAAATCACTAAAGCAGTATATAAAATCGATCTCTACAAAAACTCGACAAAATCTGTCGTTTTTCTACAATATATCAACATACACATATGCGAGGTTTGATTGTTGCTATTTTTTTGGGCTATGATAGACTAGTGTTTTTTATAAGAAACACAAATGTTTCAAAGAGAGTAGGAGAGTTATGGAAGATTTGATCTTGTGGTTGAAGTACTTGCTGCTGGGCATCGTGCAGGGGGTTACGGAGCCGATTCCGGTATCCTCCAGCGGTCATCTGATTGTAGCCCAACGATTAATGGGCATGGAGCAGAACGGGCTGTCATTTGAAATTTTGACCAATACGGCGTCGCTGATTGCGATTGTGTTTATTTTTCGCAAGGATCTGCAGAGATTGATTGTGAATGGCCTGAATTATTTGCGCACACGAAAACCGGAGTATAAATCCGATTTCATGTTCATTTTGTATATTGTTGTGGGTACGATCCCCGCTGTGCTTATTGGCTTGCTGTTTAAGGATCAGATCGAGTCGATATTCTCCTCCGTACGTACGGTAGGAATCGCGCTGCTGTTCACGGGAGTTGCCCTCTGGCTGATTCGGAATCTTCGCGGCCGCAAGCAGGATAATGATCTGTCCTTCAAGGACGCGCTTATCGTAGGGCTGGCCCAGGCTGTTGCGCTGATACCAGGCATTAGCAGATCTGGCTCAACCGTAATCACTTCGATTGCTGTGGGCATGAAGCAGGAGACAGCGCTGCGTTTTTCTTTTATGCTCTATATTCCAATCAGCCTTGGAGGCATGGTGCTGGGCATTTCGGATATTGCGTCCGATCCTGACATTTCCAAGCTGATGATGCCTTATCTGCTCGCGTTTATAGCTACACTGATCTGTACTTATTTTGCAATGAAATGGTTCATGAACATTATGGCGCGTGGGAATTTGAAGTATTTTGCATATTATTGCTTTGTTGTCGGTATTCTGCTGCTGGTGTTCTTATAAGAATGAAGAAGGGCTTCGCATAGGTTCCGTGAACTTGTGGGGAGCTTCTTTTATACCGTATCTACCGTACCAGCAGCCGAGGATGAGAAACAGAAAGGGTACTTTTTGAAGTTAGGTATCTAATGGGAGAGTGATTCTGATGATAAAAGGACCTTTTCAATCCGTGATGACATCGGAGGAGGAGCTTCGCGGTTTGTTCGGGGAATCCAGTCATGTGGTCAAGCATAAAACGTTGGATCGAATGGATCATCACTGTAAAGACTTCATAGCAAAGAGTCCGCTGCTGTTTATGGCAACCTCCGATGCATCGGGGTATTGTGATGTCTCACCGAGGGGAGATGCGGCGGGGTTTGTTCACATCATGGATGAATCCTGGTTGGTCATTCCGGAAAGGCCGGGTAATCGACGGTTTGATTCGCTGCGAAATATACTGTCCAACCCGAGGGTCGGCCTCGTGTTTGTCATTCCCGGTTTGAAGGAGACTTTGCGGATCAACGGCAGCGCCGTCTTAATCAGAGATGAGGACCTGCTTGACCTGCTGAGCGTACAGGGAAAAAGGCCATGGCTTGGGATTGGGGTACGAGTGGAGGAATGTTTCATTCACTGCGCAAAAGCTTTTATGCGTTCACAGGTTTGGGATTCTGGTTCCTGGTTATCCAGAGAACAGCTGCCGAATCCGTCCAGGATTATAGCGGATCATGTGAATCAAGACCATGTGACGGAAGAGTCCGTTGCCCAGGCGCTTCAGGACAGTTATAAGAAACGTCTCTATTAAAGTTGGTTTATAATAGGTTTGCGGCATTAGGAAACGATACATATAAGCCCGGTCACATTGAAGATAAGGGGACCAGTAGCTTTGATAACGACCAGAGAACAGATTTTAGATACATTACATAAAGGAATCCAGACCCAGGAACGAATCATCGGCGTGGCAGTCGGAGCCGGGATCTCGGCCAAATATGCGGTAAAGGGCGGTGCGGATCTTATACTGGCCCTGAATTCAGGGCGTTTCCGGCAGATGGGGCTCGGCTCCCTTGCGGGGCTGATGCCTTACGCGAACTGCAATGATATGGTGATGGAGTTCGGTTCACGGGAGATCCTGTCGGTGGTCCGGGATGCGCCGGTTATATTCGGTTTGTGCGGAACGGATCCGACCATTCATCTGCCGGGTTACCTGGATTTAATTCGGAGCAGCGGTTTTTCCGGCATTATCAACTACCCTACGCTGGGATTGATCGACGGGCAATTCCGCGAAGCCCTGGAGGAAGAGGGAATCACTTACCGGCAAGAGGTAGAAGCCATCCGGCTCGCCCATGAGCATGGAATGTTTACGATGGCTTTTGTGTTTAACCCGGAGCATGCCTTGTGGATGCTGGACGCGGGAGCCGATATCATCTGCGCACACCTGGGCGTCACGGCGGGCGGTTTGATGGGAACCAAAAAAGCATGGTCGCTGGAGAAGGGAGCCGAGATCGCCAGAGAAATTTTTGACGTATGTGACGCTTCGGGCAAGAAGCCGATCAAGCTGGTGTATGGCGGTCCGGTCCACACGCCGGTGGATGTCCAGTATATGTATGACAACACATCGGCTATGGGCTACGTGGGCGGCTCCAGCTTTGAACGGACACCGACGGAGGAAGCCATCGTGGATGCAACACATCGCTTCAAGGCAACCGGCCATCTGGAGCAGGACCAGCAGCTGATGGATAAGCTTGCACACCTCGCGGAGCCGATGGATTATGTAACTTACGTAAAAGAGTATATTGCCGACCATTATGCGGACAATATTTCATTGACGGAGCTGGCAGAACAGATTCATGTTTCCAGAACGCATCTGAGCGCGCTGTTCAACAGAGAAGTGGGGTGCAGCTTTCCTGAATATATAGCCAAATACCGCATCCACAAAGCCCAGGAGATCATGAAGCAGAGCAAGCTGGCGCTCGCTCGAATTGCGGAGCTGGTCGGCTATCCCGACTATGTCCATTTCAGCAAAACCTTCAAAAAGTACGCGGGAACCTCTCCCCAAACCTATCGTCAGCACATCGAAGACAAATATACATAAAGATCGTACATGGATACGATCTTTTTTATTTGAAAGCGCTGTATTATTTATGTATAGGGATCACATGCCGGGCCTCTTTAGGACTGGTGCAAACGATCCTGATAAGCGACATTGAGGAGGTCTGTACGGTGAAGACAATAGCCATAGCGGGAACATTGGATTCCAAGGGTGCCGAGTTTTTATACGTGAAATCCGTTATCGAGAGCCTGGGGCTAAAAACGTTTACGATCCACAGCGGTGTGTTCGAGCCGATGTTTGCGCCGGATGTATCCAACATCGAAGTTGCAGAGGCGGCTGGGGCGGATATACGCGAGATCGCTGCCCGGAAGGACCGGTCGGCCGGGACCGAGGTTTTGGCTCAAGGGATGGAAAAAATCGTGCCGAAGCTGTATGCCGAGGGGAAATTCGACGCCATTATGTCTTTCGGCGGTACAGGGGGAACGTCGATTGTAACCACAGGCATGAGAGCCTTGCCGATCGGAGTTCCGAAACTGATGGTATCTACCGTTGCATCCGGGAATACGGCACCTTACGTAGGGACGAGTGACATTATCATGTTTCCCTCCATTGTGGATGTATCCGGTCTGAACTCGTTCTCCACGAAGATTTTTACCAATGCGGCTCATGCGGTAGCAGGTATGGTGTCGTTCGAATCGGCACCACCGATGGATAAAAAGCCGTTGATTGCAGCAACGATGTTTGGTGTAACGACACCCTGCATTGATTATGCCAGGGAGCATTTGGAGCGGCATGGGTACGAGGTGCTTGTGTTTCACGCAACAGGTACAGGCGGGCAAACGATGGAAAGTCTGATTGATGCCGGGTTTATAGACGGTGTACTGGATTTGACAACAACGGAATGGTGCGATGAGCTGTTCGGCGGCGTTTTGGCAGCAGGACCTCATCGGCTCGAAGCCGCTGGACGCTGCCAGGTACCGCAGGTCGTATCAACTGGAGCATTGGATATGGTCAACTTCGGTCCTTATGATACTGTGCCTGAGGCATACCGGGGTCGGAACCTGTACAAGCATAACCCCTCGGTTACACTGATGCGGACGACGGTGGAGGAGAACCGGCAGCTTGGCGAGATCATTGCGGACAAACTGAATCTTTCGGAGGGTCCTACGGTGTTGATGCTTCCCCTGCAAGGCGTATCCATGCTGGATGTGGAGGGCGAGGCATTCCGGGGGGCACAAGAGGATGAGATGCTGTTCAATACGCTGAGACAACGCATCAATCGTGAGAAGGTGGAACTGGTGGAGATGGAGACCGACATTAACGATCAAGCTTTTGCAGTGGCAGCCGCCGATAAATTGATGGAACTGATGAAGCGTAAGTAAGATTGGAGCAATAGCTCACCAATACACCAAGTATTCATATCTGAAGGAGGAACATATCATGGCAATGAGCACGAGAGCGGACGTATTAGCCAAGTTAAAGGCAGAGGTAGCAGAGGGCAAGGTATTACTGGGAGCGGGAGCAGGTACGGGTATATCGGCCAAGAGTGCCGAAGCCGGTGGCGTGGACCTCATCATCATTTATAATTCTGGCCGTTACCGGATGGCTGGACGCGGCTCCCTGGCCGGACTTATGGCATACGGAGATGCGAACCAGATCGTGGTGGACATGGGAAACGAGGTGCTGCCGGTTGTGAAGAATACGCCTGTATTGGCAGGTGTTTGCGGCACGGATCCGTTCCGGATCATGGATATTTTTCTAAAGCAGCTTAAGGAGCAGGGCTTTGCGGGAGTTCAGAACTTCCCGACGGTAGGCCTGATCGATGGTGTATTCCGTGCCAATCTGGAGGAGACCGGCATGGGGTATGATCTTGAAGTTGAGATGATCCGGAAGGCGCATGAGATGGATATGCTGACTACCCCCTATGTGTTTGACGTTGATCAAGCGAAGAAGATGGCGGAAGCCGGAGCCGATGTACTGGTTGCCCATATGGGCCTGACTACCAAGGGAACGATTGGTGCCAAGACGGCCTTGACGCTGGATGATTGCGTGGACAAGATTCAAGCGATCTGCGATGCCGGAAAAGCGGTTAACCCGGACATTATGATTCTGTGCCATGGCGGACCCATCGCGGAGCCAGAGGATGCAGCGTATGTATTATCCCGAACCAAGGGTGTCGAAGGATTCTTCGGAGCTTCCAGCATTGAGCGTTTTGCCACAGAGGTTGGTATCAAGCAGCAAACAGAGGCATTTAAGAATATCTCGAAGTAAGATATGACCAGGATACAGCAGCGTGTCTTGGTTAGGTCATTAATTATAAAAGACTCCCTGGCAGGAGTCTTTTTTGTCTTTATATAGATTTAAATATAGAATCTTACAGCAAATTACTCGTCTTTCATGGAATATATTTATTTTCTAGTGATAGATACCCGGCCCGTCTATACCAATCCTTGTAATCCAACATACTCTATAATATCTCAAAGGTTGGGAGGTTTTGATAAAATGGCGAATTTTCTAGTGGATAGCCAAGTTTCCCTGAATGCTGCTACAAGCGGATCGATTGCAATCCCGGTATCGACTACGCCTGAGTTGTTCGGTACACTCGGTTTGAATACGTCAGGAGCAGGAGCAGATTTAAGAGTTGTATTTGATTTTACCGTGGCAGTGAGCAGTTTGTTATCGGTGTTGACTCCTCTTACAGTGACGGTTAATCGTATTGTAAGCGGGGTAACAACAACTGTCTATACTGCCACCGAGACACTGCCTTTACTGGCAGGAGTCACGGAGATTACTCTCCTGTCGGGAAGCGGAGTCGACTACCATCCGCCAAATCCCGGATTTATTATTTATCAGGCTCTGATCAGCGTGCCTGGTGGTATTACTTTATTTCCTACCCGCGTCGGTCCGGAAAGCTTTACGGCCGAAGCCTATTCAGATTTTGCATAAAGAAAAAGGGACTCCGGCGGGGTCCCTCTTCTTTTTACATAGGATATGAGTCTGTATTCAAAATACTACCTGTGTCAAGGGTTCTTTAGGCGAACCTCCAAGCCAGCGTCTAATCATCATCCCTCCGCTTGCTCTTGGATGCAGCCACAGCAAAGGCAATAATGACAAGCGGAATGAAGATGAACCAAGGGATTGTAATGGTGCTCCCGATCAGTATGGCCAGCAGCAGCACCACAACCATACCAATAATAATGTACAAACAGCCTCTGCCGAATGGCTCCATCATCCATCAACTCCTTTTGACAAGGATAACGTGACGGACAGGATGTAAGTTTCAGTCTTTCGATAAAAAGGCAGAAGCCTTGCTCTTGCCATCACGCCCTTTGGGTCACGCTGACAATGAATGAAGGTTTCCACCCAGATTCAGTGTAAAGTATGAAAAGCATACCAGAGCAAGCACTCTTTTATGGTGACTTAATCTTTTGCGTTCATCTTATAATCCTTCAACGCGCTAAGATTGGCTCTGGAATTTCCAAGGGGCGGCTTCTTATCGCCAGGCTGCTGTGGAAGACGGTGAAGCACCTCCCGGAGCAGGGCATTATTCTCCCATACGATTTCATGGATTTCGCCCACCGTATAGAACAATGCGCCCATGATCGCACCGCTGATAAGCCAAGTAATCCCTGTCAACCAATTGCCCTCCATGATGATGAATACGATGACCCCTCCAATAAAACCGCCGATAAGCCATATGGCACCAAGGGCCTTGAACAGTTTAGACATACCGATCCCTCCATAGAGCTGAAGTCATTCGTCACTCATTCATAGTACCAAAAAAAAGTAATTAGTGGATATGATCTTTATGCTGGTTCAGTGGCTTTAACCCGCTCATGGCCTCCCTTTGAATAGGAGAGGCAATCATGATAGTATCAGGAAGGAACCAGTGGATAAAAGGAGGCATGACGGAATATGGCAAATATCAAAGAGATCGCTAAGCTGGCAGGCGTATCAGTATCAACGGTATCCAGGGTCCTGAATAATCATCCCTATGTCAGTGAAGATAAGCGGACACGTGTGCTGGAGACGATGAAACAGCTGAAATACGCCCGGAATATGAATGCGGTTCATCTGATTACAGGTAAAACGATGAATATTGCCATCATGCTGCCGTTTATTAATCATGCCTACTTCTCCTTACTGATGGAGGGAGCCGGCCAAGAAGCGCTTGCCGCCAGTTATCGCCTGATCCTGTGCCAGACCGGATATGCGCCGGATAAGGAGCTGGAAGTGCTGGAGATGCTGCGCAACCGCGAGATTGACGGCATCATTATTTTATCGTCGTCGGTTACTCCTAAACAGATCGAAGCCTACTGCACGTATGGACCGATTGTATGCTGCCGGGATGCAGGGGAACGATTATTTTCTTCTATATATATTAACCATGCGGAGGCATTTCGCAGCGCTATGCATTATTTAATGGAGCGGGGACATCGGCGCATCGGATTCACGGTAGGCAGACTGGACAGCCCGAGCACGAGAGCACGTCAAAAGGCATACGGAGCAGTGCTTCAGGAGATCGGGGAGCCTTACCGCGAGGAGTGGATCCTGGATGGCTGTATAGATCTTGAGGACGGCGCTGCCATTATGGATCGGCTGTCGGGCATGAAGGAACGTCCCAGTGCCTTGTTGGTCACGGGCGACCATGTGGCAGCCGGGTTGATCTATGAAGCGGAGAAGAGAGGACTGAACGTACCGCAAGAGCTTGCTGTTATCGGGTTCGACAATCAGCCGATCGGCAAAATGCTGGGGCTGACCACCATTGATAACCGATTGTTCGATATGGGGTCGGAGGCCTTCAGGCTTGTTTATGCACATATTCAAGGAGAGCTGAAGGAACCGGTTCGCAAGGAGCTTGCCTTCGAGCTCATCGAACGGTCATCGGTATAATGGCTGGGAAGCCAAGTTCTAACAAACGGATTACAAAGTTCGACAATTATGATATTCTTATTTATGCAAGTTCTATGTTTCACAACGCTAAACGTCTGCAAGCTACTTGCAGGCGTTCTATTCTGTATTAATAGAAGAGAAAGGAGCATATCAACGTGGATGCCCTTACACAGTTTAAAAAAGCTTCCCGAATCAAAGTCATTCCCGTCATGCTGATTCCGGTTGCTTTGGGAGCACTCGGGGCTTATGTATGGACAGGCCAATTTCATATAGGCCTCTTTTTGTTGACTTTGATCGGAAGCGGGGCTGCGCATCTGTTCTCCAACATGGTGAACGATCTGTGGGACTATAAGAACGGAACCGATACGGAAGCGCAGGAGCATGTCGATGCCATCTCCACGAATTCGGGCTTCCTTACGAAAGGCGTCTGGTCGCTTCGCAAATTCGAGCTCATCACCTGGTCTCTGTTCGGATTAGCTGCACTGAGCGGCATTATTCTAAGTTTAATCAGTGGCTGGTGGGCATTCGTTTTCGGTGCACTTGGCGGATTGATTGCGTATTTCTATGTCGCACCGCCCATCCAATTCGGATATCGGGGCAAGGGCTTCAGTGAAATTGCTATTTTGCTGTCCTTCGGTATTTTGCCTGTGATGGGTGCATACTACGTTCAAACCTCACATCTGGATATACGGGCGCTGCTGCTGTCACTGCCTATCGGGCTGCTGACAACGCTTATTTTGTTCAATCATCACTTCTTGCATTGGCAGGCGGACCGTCAGGCCGGGAAGAAGACCCTGGTCGTGGTATGGGGTGAAAAAAGAGCGCTGAACTTCTCGCGTGTTCTGCTGCTGCTGGCCTGCCTGTCTTTGATAGTCTGCGTATTAGCCGGAGCGCTTCCGCCTTACGCACTGATAGCACTGCTTACGATTATTCCGTTGTATCTTGTATATGGAAGACTGAAGGACAGTAACCGTTCCGAAGCGTATTTACCGCTAATGGGCGCGTCAACCATGACCACCATGCGCTGCGGCGGCGTGCTGATCCTGTCGTTGATCATCCAGGGAATTATTCAGACTTTGTAAGAAAGAAGGGGAATTAGATGGAACAACAACGCGTTTTTGGTGATTTTCACTCCATCCTGTCCGAGAGCGAGGTATGGAAGATCGGCGGTTTCCCGCTGCCGGACGGTTCGTTCTGGGAGTATCGGGAGCCGAATGCTGTCGTTATCGTACGCAACGGAATCCTGTACGTTCGCGCGCCGCTGAGCCGCCAGAATAACCAGATCCAAATTCTCGATAATGCCAAGCATATGTATTATTCCAACGAGGAAGTGGAAGTGCCGGAATCCGGTGAGGTCACCTTCGAGCTGCAGATCCGGGCGCGCACCCAGGGCACGGTGCCTGGCGACCTGTATGACGGCTATGTATCCCTGAACCTGCTTGATTTTAGCACCGGCGGAGCCTTGGATTTCTTTGCTTCGAACGACAAGTATGCCAGCGTATATGCTGTTCTGCCGTTCCCGGGCGTTCAGGTGCCGGAATCGGACAAGACCCGCTACTTCTGTATTTTTAAAGAGGAAGACACACACTTTACACCACTGGAGTTCAATACTTACAAAATTACGTATAACCGTGCCGAGGACGAAGCGGTGTTCTACGTAAATGGAGAAGAAATTCGCCGGGAGAACAACATCCCGATCAAATTCAATAAATTCACCATTGCCCTTGGCATCATGACTGAAAAAGACCTCACGCCGCAAGGCAGCGTATCGGTGCACGGTCAAACCGTGATCGCCGAATACTCGCCAGTAACGGTAACGATAAAAGATTAGCCGCGTGCGCGCCAGCAAAAGCTGCAAGTCTCTCAAAGGGACTTACAGCCCGCAAGAAGCGGCCGGCAAGCCTGTGAGTCCCAATGGGGACCTCACAGCTTGCCTGGCAATAACTCAGGCTAGCTGACCGTGTAGAATACGGGTCAGCCAAGCCCCGCCACCGCAAAGAGCCATCCCAAGATGAATGGGAGGGCTCTTTTTACGTGGAAAGATTGGAGGCCGAAGTCAAGAAAAGAGGATGTATCAAGGGAGGAGACCTGGCGTTCGCCTTTGAAACCGGGAAAATGCCGCAAGAGTATCATCCTGTTTTCCTGGTTTCAACAGCGACCGGAACGGATACATCCTCTCTCCAACACAGGCCGACAATCTTGACTCATTCTTTAGAAGAAAAGCCACCCCATATTCCATGGGATGGCTTCACAAGTATTTATTTTAAATCCTCAATCGAATTAGCTTCCACGTAGGATGGAACCACCAGGCCGGTTTTTACACCTTCCATGTTAGCGCCAAGGTCTTCGACCTTGTCCTTGAATTTATCCCAGTAGTCGGCATGTGTCAATGGCAGCCAAGCTGCTACGGTTGCATCAACGTCGCCGTTGGCAACGCCGGTCCACATCGGGCCTGCTTCGACCTGAAGCGCCTCTACTTTATAGCCCAGTTTGTCTTCCATGATGACCTTCAGCAGGTTGGTGCTGGCAATCTCGGAATCCCATGCGACATAACTGAATTTGAAAGTTTTGCCTTCAACCGGCTGCACGCCTTCAAGCCAGGCATCCACTTTCTCTGTGTTGCTGTCAGCCCATTCCTTAGCAGCAGCTTCCGGATCTTGCCCTTCTTGAATAGCAGTCATAATTTGACCCATATCGTCAGAGGTCCATTTGAAATTGCTTAGGAATTTGTAAGCTTCCGGATGATCTTCCTTCAGTCCGAGACGGGCAATCGTGTGAATTTCTTCAGCTTCGCCGAATACTTTTTTCGGATCTTCCAGATACTTCAGATCATATTTGGCGAACATCCAGTGAGGCGTCCAACCGGTAATGATGATAGGATCCTCGTTCTTGATAGCTTTATTCAGTGTTGCCGTCATGGCTGCACCGGAACCCTCGATCAGTTTCCAGTCTGTCAATCCATATTCCTCGATAGCAGCAGCCGTTGCTTTCATAATACCTGCACCTGGATCAATACCGATGATTTCATGTTTTACTTGTTCGCCGAGGGAAGCGGTGGAGCCGCTGTTTGCTCCATTATCCGTAGTTCCATCCGTACCGCCGTTTCCGCCGCATGCGGACAGGATTAAAATAGCGACCAAGCTTAGCGACAACCAAAACTTTTGATTTTTCAAAATTAAGCACCCCTTTTTTTCGATTTAAATATATTTTGTGTAAAGCGGTCGAGGACAATCGCCAAAATAACGACGGCCAAGCCAGCTTCAAACCCTTTCCCGATTTGCAGCTGAGTCACTGCACGATAAACTTCGGCACCAATGCCTTGAGCACCGATCATCGAAGCGATAACGACCATCGACAAGGACAGCATGATGGTCTGATTAATGCCGGCCATCAGGGTTGGCATGGCCAGCGGAAGCTGAACCTTGAACAATTTCTGTCCGGAAGTCGAACCGAATGCATCCGCAGCCTCCGTTAATTCACCGGATACCTGCATAATCCCGAGACGAGTCAGACGAATCGTTGGCGGAATCGCGAAGATAACCGAAGCAATAACCCCTGGAACAACACCCAGACTGAAGAATGTGACGGCAGGGAGTAAGTATACAAACGCCGGCATCGTCTGCATAAAATCGAGAACCGGTATAATAATCCGGGATGCGGACCTGCTGTAAGCCGCCCATATCCCAAGCGGAACACCCAGTAGAACCGATATTAAAGCTGCCGTGATGACCAGACTCAGCGTGCTCATCGTTTGCGACCAGTAGCCGAGGTTATCAATGAGCAGAAAACCGATCGCCGTGAATAAAGTCAGTGGCAGGCGGCCCAAGAAATAGGCGATGACAGCCAGAATGACAATGAACAGATACGGATGAGGAAGCATGAACAGATCCGTAAACAGCTGCACGATTTTCTCGATGATCAAAGAGATCGCGTCAAAGAAGCCGGAGAATACGTCTCCCATCCATTCGACCAGTGAATCAACCCAGCTTGCGAGAGGAATCTTAGGCATCTTGCGTCACCTCCCCACTCTTGCTTTCTCCAGCCAGAGCACCGAGCACAGCACCGCGGACGATGACGCCCATCAACCTGCCGTTATCATCCACAACGGCTAATGGCACTTTGGACATACTTGTAATTTCAAACAATTCATTCAGCAGTGTATCGGGTCCGACGCTCGGGCCGTCCGTGATAAGAATGTCCTCAAGCTTGCGGTTATTCTTCATCGCATCGGATGCATCTTCGGCCGTTATGACGCCAAGCAGCTTCTTGGAACGGTCAATGACAAACAGGTTCGAGATTCCACGTTCGCGCATAAGCTCAAGTGCAACGCGTGGTCCGCGATCCATCGTAATGGTCTCGGGACGGCGCATAACCCGGGAAGCCGTGAGCACCTTGGACAGATCCACATCTTCCACGAAACGTTCCACGTAGTCGTTGGCAGGCTGAGTCAGGATCTCTTCCGGTGTTCCGATTTGAACGATGGAGCCGTCCTTCATCAGGGCAATGCGATCGCCGATTCGCAGGGCTTCGTCCAGGTCATGCGTGATGAACACAATCGTCTTCTTCATTTTGTCCTGAAGCTCAATCAATTCGTCCTGCATATCTCGGCGGATGAGGGGATCGAGTGCGCTGAATGCTTCATCCATAAGCAGAATCTCTGGATCATTGGCCAGTGCGCGGGCTAGCCCGACGCGCTGCTGCATCCCGCCACTAAGCTGGTCGGGCATTTTTTCTTCCCAGCCCTTCAAGCCTACGAGCTCAAGTGACTTCATGGCGGCTTCGCGTCTCTTGCTCTTGTCTACCTTTTGAATCTCTAATCCGTACTCCACATTTTCTACAACCGAGCGATGGGGAAACAAAGCGAACTTCTGGAACACCATGCTGATTTTCTTGCGTCGAACCTCCCGCAGCTGTTCCTTATTCATTTTTCGAAGATCTTTGCCATGAATCAATATTTCACCCGATGTTGGTTCAATCAACCGATTTAGCAAACGGACCAATGTAGACTTGCCGCTGCCGGACAGCCCCATGATGACAAAGATTTCGCCTTCATGAATGTCGAAGCTGACACGGTTAACGCCAACCGTTATATTTTTCTCTTTCGCAATTCGCGTTTTACCCCAGCCCTGCTCAAGCAGTTGAATCCCTTGTTCCGGATTCGTGCCGAACAATTTGCTGACCTTGTTAACTTGCAGAATAGCCAAAAGTACTCCTCCTTTTAGAATGTATAGAGACGCGTCCAATTGACCGAGTCTGTACCGATGTCGTCTCGTAAACCCATGTCACCCATTGTAACAACCGATACGTAAAGTATCAAACGTTATATCCGTACATAAAGTACGTACAGTAAAAACTGTACAAAGTTATCCTTTCATATGCTCCCATATGCTCCTATATCCTCTGGAGCGATCTTCTTTACTTTTAAAATAGCTTTCCCTACAATAGATCAGAGAATGTGTGTTGAATTGGGATTGATTAGATTTCTTTGAGATCGTTCACACTACAATTCGAGTCCACCTGGTTTGGTTAGGTTGATATGACTTCTTGGATGGCTACAGATAGAGGAGGCTGCAAGCATGGGCTTGTACCATTTAGATGATGAACGGCAGGCAGCCGTGCATAAGATTCGTAAGCGTGTCATTGAGAATATTGGACGAAATATGGATTTGTACGGCATTCCACTCTCAACGGGGCATTTATACGGACTGCTTTATTTTGCGGATAAACCGATGAACCTGGATGAAATGGGACAGGAAATGAAGATGAGCAAGACCAGCATGAGTACAGGCGTGCGGACACTGCTCGATTATAAAATGGTAAACAAAGTGTGGGAGAAGGGTTCCCGCAAAGATCTGTATGAAGTCGAGTACGATTGGTATCAGAGCTTCGTGGACTTCTTTGATATTAAGTGGCGAAAATCGGTGGAGAGCAACATTATGGTTCTGCGCAAAGCGCTGGATGAAACCGAGAAGCTCCATAAGGAGCATGAGCATGATGAAGTATTGGCAGCGGTGCTGCAAGAGGATCAGGCTAAAATGCGTGAGGCCGTCGCCTATTATAAATGGCTGGAGCGTTTGATCGATACTTTTGTGGATGGCGATATCTTTAATTATGTGCCCAAAGAGCCGCCCGAGGGTAAATCCTGATATTGAAATTGGGGAAATTCCCCAGTATAATGACGGGTAAGGCAATGCTTACCTCAGAGGTACAACCTGATTTATCGGGTTGTGCCTTTTTTGTTGTTCAGGTAACGTTTTTTGCCAGTGTAAGCAGCATTTAGTGGTCCTTGTGGTGCAAAAATAGGCAGGAGGGGTTAGAATGGTCAATATGTCCTCAAGAATGGTGGAAATCGCGGATTTTCCATCGGTTAACCTTGGTAATACCCGAAGTTTGTATGTATATCTTCCGCCCAGCTATCATGTGAATACGGAGAAGCGTTATGCTGTACTCTATATGCATGATGGGCAGCATGTTTTTTCTGCAGACGTGACCGGGGAGTCCTGGGAGATGCATGAGACAGCAGATCGACTTGTTTCCGAAGGACGGATGGAGGAGATTATTATCGTTGGTATCGCAACGGTTCCCCATCAAAGACTGAACGAATACTTCCATGACAATCCAAGGATGCATGAGGTGACCGACCCCCCGTTTGCGGGTGAACAATATGAAGCCTTTATCATTGAAGAAGTGATGCCCTACATGAATGCAACCTTTCGAACGCTGCAAGGGCCGAATACACGGCTATGATGGGTTCCTCGGCAGGCGGCATTGTCACCTATAACACAGGATTTCGCCGTCCGGAGATTTTTGGAAGCATCGCCGTGATGTCACCCTTTTTCGTGAAGACTGAGTTTGACACTGAGGGCCAACTGCAGGAATATCCATTTTACCAAAGATACGGTACGCATCCGAACCTGCGAATATGGCTGGATATGGGCGGAGCAGAAGGGGTCTTCATGGAAAAATACGCCCGAGTGGAAGCAGAGCGACTCATTCATGACGGCTTTGTACCGGGAGAGGATCTTATGCTGTTCCTCGATCCGGGCGCAGGCCACAGTCAGAGAGACTGGGCAGGCAGAGCTCAAGCGCCGTTGTTATATTTTTTTGGCCATATCGGAGAACCAGCTTCTATTCAACTCCATGGGGATAGCGTTGTGGGCATAAACGGACCTCTCAAACAGCTGAATCCGGTTATTACATATACCAGTGGATTTGTTCAAACGCTCATGAACGGGACATTCCATGTCGAGGATCCGGATGTGCTTCGTGTATGGCCTGACGGAAGCATCACACCCAGAGCTCTTGGCAGCACCCGTATGTTTCTTCAATATGGGGGTTTGACCGCGGATAAAGAAATGAGGGTCGTGGATGAGATGCCCGAGTTTGTGAAGGTCACCGTCCAGGTGAAAGTGCCACCATCCACACCGCCCTATCCATCCATTTATGCCGGATTTGAGCTTCCATACTGCGGAGAGGGTTTGTATAGAGGAAGTGCAATGATACCTCATGGTTTAACTTTTGCTTTCAAGGTATCCAGAGGTTTTGGACTGCATGAGAAGATCGGAACCAGCGGATTAAACCGTCGATCCTTTACAGCTTCATCCGAGATGGATTTATTTTATGAGGTTGAGGACTGGGATGTTTGAATTATTGAATGTAATCGGAGGCTTAACTGACATGACAATCAGATTAGCAAGACAACAAGATGCTCCTGCAGCGGTAAGGCTATTGTATGATGCGCTGCACGATGTAGCGCACCAATTGACAGGGGAAGAAAGCGAAGAGAAGGCGATTGGAGTGCTGGAGCAATATTTTCATGCGGATGAAGGCAGGCTCAGTCACCGGCAGGCTGCCGTAAAAGAGGTAGACGGCGAAGTAGCGGGCATTATCGTGGCATACGGGGGCGATAAGGTGGCGGAACTGGATCGTCCGATCCTGGAGCGTTTGCGGAAGCTGAAAAATGACAAGGCCATCGCCCTGGATAAAGAATCCGATGAGGATGAGTATTATATCGATACCTTATCCGTTTCCCCGCAGTTTGGCGGAAAGGGAATAGGTTCGGCACTTATAAGCCATGCGGAGAAGAAGGCGAAGGAACTTCAGTATGATAAAATCGCGCTCGCTGTTGTGACGGACAATCATCGCGCTCATTCTTTATATGAAAGAAGAGGGTATAGCACGGATAAGGAAATTATGATTAACGGGCACGTTTATTACCACATGGTCAAACCTCTTTAGAAAAAAAACACAAAAAAATAAACCGCCTATTTACAAATGGTAATAGGTGGTTTATTATTGTGACATACCGATCTAGAAAATTAGAATGATAAACTAAAATGGAATGAACGGAAATAACAAATCAAATTACAGAATTGGAATGAACAATTCAATTAGAATGGAGTGCTGGCAAACATGGATCAAGATCATAATCAGAGCATTGAGATATCGGTGGAACAAGCCAAGCTGCTCGGCAGTGCACAACGCGTGAAGATTCTCGGAACCATGCTGGATACGGCCAAAACCGCCAAGCAAGTAGCGGACGAATTGGGAGAATCGCCAGGGAGCATTCACTATCATATTCAGAAGTTATACGACGGCGGATTAATAGATTTGGTGGAGACCCGGACTGTCGGCGGCATTGTAGAGAAATATTATAAATCCAAAGCCAAGTGGTTTAACACCAAGGGAACGCAAATGATGGACCCCGTCCTTGCCGACGATTATGCGGCGGCGACCCGAACCAGGATAAGCCTGAGGCTGCAGCTGAACGGCGATCAATATCAAGAGATGACTACGGAATTCAAGGAACTGCTCGAGAAATGGGTGAACAAAACCATCGCGACGAAATCAAGCGACAGTCAGGAATTTGCAATCGGAATCAATGTGATTTCAACGGAGCTCGAAGATAAATAGAGGCCAACACGGCCTCTACCAGGCTTAACTATTAAACTTCGAAATGGAGAGAAGCTGAATGGAAATTTTCAAGAACCGAAATTTTGTGCTGCTGTTTATCGGCCGGATTTTAACGAATATTGGTGACAGTTTATATGCGGTTGCAGCGATGTGGCTGGTCTATGACCTCGGCGGTTCAACCTTGTATACCGGAATTGCCGGCTTCCTGTCCATCCTGCCGCGAATCATTCAGATTCTGTCCGGTCCGATGATTGATCGTGTTCCCTTACGTGGACTGCTGGTAAACACCCAGCTGGTTCAGGCGGTAATGTTATTGATCATACCGCTTGCGTTCTATTTTGACTTCTTGACGGTTGGTCTGGTCCTGACCATCACCCCGATTTTATCGACACTGAATATGTGGGTCTATCCGGCGCAAATGACGGCGCTCCCCCGTATTCTTGAGAAAAGACAGCTGACACAGGGCAATTCGTTATTCTCGATTGCAAATCAGGGCATCGATGTTGCATGTAACGCCATCTCCGGCGTACTGATTGTGGTTTTAGGTGCAGTTTCACTCTACTTATGGAATTCGGCCGGATTTTTCATCGGTGCGCTGTTGTTCGCGCAATTGAAGATCAAGAAATCTACCAAAACTTCTGATAACAACGATAATAATATATCAGAGGCGAGTTCATCAAAATCTAAAAGTATTCGGAACACGATGGGAAGTTATTGGAGTGACATGAAGGAAGGGCTTCGCTACATGCTGGCAACGCCTCTTGCACGGATCCAAATCGGGATTATCGTCATTAATGCAGCAGGCGGGGCAACATTTACGGTCATGCCAGCATTTGCTGACAGTCTTGGTGGGGCCAGCATCTATGGAATGCTGCTTATGGCTTCGGCTTGCGGAAGCCTCCTGGGTGCCATATTGACGCCTTATATGAAGCTTGAGCGCTTACCGCTCGGCTATCTGTTTGCCGGTGCATTCTGTTTGTCCGGAGCTGCCTGGGGATTAAGCGTATTTACCCCATGGACCTGGCTTGTCGTTTTGGTGTACGGCTTGGCCTGGTTTCCTGGAGGCGTTACGAACGTCATCATTATTTCGGTCATCCAGAAGGCAATTCCCGAGAAGAGACTGGGAACCGTATTGGCGGCAGCCAGCGGAATCAGCGGGATTGCGATGCCGCTGGGAAGTTTGATCGGAGGAACCCTGGGTGTTGTGTTTGCTGGTTCATCTGTGATCGCCGGGTGTGGGGCTGCTGTCCTCGCTGTAGGTATATTCTGGATTTTTGATCCGATGACACGAGGCCTTCCATCTCCAGACCATGTGGATGAGGAATGGTTCGCGCCCTATACGAATGCTGTCCCTGATGAGTCTGTTGCTCTTCACTCAGCTCCTTAAGAGGGGATGCTCTGGATGACTTATGAGAGCAATCAAGATGTTTTAAGAAAATATGCCCTTATGGAATCAACGATCCGCTGAATCCGCCAGGGCTTTTTTTCTTGTCCGAGACAATGAACCCCTTGCGAGGCCTGCCGTAACGGTGCTTGTCAGGCTAGTCTGCATAATGTGACCAAGTCCCTCATAGACATGTATCAATCAAGTCAAAACAAGTGTTGAAGGGGATGATGACATGCGCCGGATTTCATGGGTGCTGCTCGCGGTAGTATTATGCTTAACAACAATACTGGCGGGATGCGGGAAGAAAAATGCGGACAGCGTTGTGAAGGATCTGGGCAAGGTGGCTGATAAGCTGGAAAGTGCCAAGGGTGCTTACCAGGGAGCGGGCGTTATGACCATACATACCGGTTCGGCGCCGCAGGAGTACCAGGTGGAGGTATGGTATCAGTCACCATCTTACTACCGGATCAGCTTAACGAATGGGCAAAAGGATATTACGCAAATCGTGCTTCGTAATGATGACGGTGTGTTCGTCCTGACGCCAAGCCTGAACAAGAGCTTCCGCTTCAAGAGCGACTGGCCGGATAATCAGGGACAGGTATATCTGTATCAGACGCTGCTGGGCAGCATTCTGAGCGACAATACCCGTCAGTTTGCCGAGGATAAGGATAGCTACGTGTTCGATGTGGCGGCGAACTACCACAGCCATTCCCTGATTCGTCAGAAGATATGGCTCGCCAAGGACAATTACACTCCGAAACAGGTACAAGTATCGGATTCGGAAGCTAATGTCGTAGTTGAGGTTAAATTCAATACCTTTACATTTGACACCAATCTGACGAAGGAATCGTTTGATACCAACAAGAATCTGAGCGCAATGAGTGATGCGAAGGGAACGCTTGCGGAAGTGGACGAGAATGGAGTGCCGGTGGCTTCCGGAGCAGATGGCAATGGGGCCCAGGGAACAGATGGTTTGACGCCAACGGCCTCCGGCGGCGACATGGGATCGTTCGGCATTATTTATCCGGAGTATCTTCCTGCCGGGGTTACCAATAAGGACACCATGGAGGTTGCAGAGAGCAAGGATCATGCGGTCATCCTGAAGTATGACGGCGTGTACCAATACACGATTATGGAATCCAGACCGGTGGATCGTGCGGTTTCCCTCGTACCGGGCGAAGCGATTTACATCGACTTCACAACGGTAGGGCTGCTCACTGGCGATCAGCAAAGAACGCTGACCTGGAATACAGAAGGAGTCGAATACCGAATCACCAGCGCAAATCTTCCTGTGAGTGAAATGGTGAAAGTCGCTGCTTCCATGCAGGGAGAATCGGGTAAATAATACAAAGTAGGCGGATACCAAGCATTGAAGGAGGGCAAAATTCCGACAATGGGGCCATTCGCCTATTTTCCAAATAAAGGCAATCCGTCAGGGGTTCTGCCTGCATTTCTTGCAGATATTCCGATGTTTCACCAAGTTTCGTCACTACAAGGGTACCGCGAGCTTCAGAAATAAGCAGTTTGGCTCAATTGACAGTTGCTCGCGGGAACATTACCATTAATCTAATGTAAACCTAATGCTTTTTTCAAAATGGTAAGAAGGTGACTGGAATTGCAAGCGATATATCGACCTACCCTGGCGGAAATCAACCTGGACCATCTGCGCGCTAACTATAACGCTTTTCGTGAGGCGCTGCCCAAGCACATGGAGTTGCTTGCGTGTGTGAAGGCTAACGCGTATGGTCACGGAGCTGTAGAAGTGGGACGCGAACTTCAGCAACTGGGAGCGGCTTACTTAAGCGTAGCTTTCCTTGATGAGGCGCTCGAGCTTCGGCAAGGAGGCATTTCTATTCCGATCCTGGTGCTCGGTTATACACCACCGGAGGCGGTAGAGACCGCTTATGAGTATGATGTAACCATAACCCTGTTCAGTTCGGAAGTGCTCAAAGCGATAAAGGCACTGCCGGTCAAGCCGGAGAAGCCACTTAAGGTACACATCAAGATTGACAGCGGAATGGGTCGTTTGGGCCTGCTTCCTGGTGAAGATGCTCTTACTTTTATAGAAGAAGCATGTTCACTACCGCAGGTTGTTGTCGAAGGAATGTTTACCCATTTTGCAAGAGCGGATGAACACAACAAAGACTATACATTGGAACAGTACCGCCGTTTTCAGGGCGTAGCGGACGCTCTTCGGGATAAGGGCTACCATATCCCGATCATACATACGGGTAACAGCGCTGCTGCCATCGATACACCCGAATTATCTTATAATATGGTTCGTATTGGCATTAGCCTGTATGGATTGTATCCTTCGGATGAGGTGAATCGGAAGGCAGTGAGCCTCCGCCCTGTCATGACGTTAAAGACCAAGCTTGTCTACGTCAAAAATCTGCCTCCGCATTCCGGCATCAGTTACGGGTCGAAATATGTAACAGAGCAGGAAGAGAGAATTGGAACCCTTCCTATCGGTTACGCCGACGGTTTCTCACGTATGCTGAGCGGTAAAGCGGAAGTGCTGATACGCGGCCGCCGCGCCCCTGTAATCGGAAATATCTGTATGGACCAATGTATGGTATCGCTCAAACCTTTCGCCGAGGAGGCGGAACAAATTAAAGCTGGTGAAGAGGTTGTACTCATCGGCCAGCAATCTGGCGAATGCATCACGGCAGATGAGCTGGCAGCCAAGCTGGGAACGATCCACTACGAGGTCGTCTGCATGATTGCCCACCGGGTACCACGTCAGTATATACGCGACGATATACCCGTTAAGACGGTAAATGCACTCTGGAATCACCTTTAAAGGCCTTTTGTGCCCCAAGTAATTTATTCAGGAAAGAAGGAATACGTACAGACACCCTCGAAATAGGAATATGTCGCTAAAGTCTGTACGAAAGTGTCGATTGTAGTTTATAATGATATGCAGCATACTTGATATACCTTCGGCATATATATTCTTTTGTATAAATTTCCTTGAATAATGTAATACTGGTGCACAGGGCGAGAAGGTTGTGGGGGTGTGATAGAAGGTGGCCAATATGCAGAACACCAAACGAATCATGATCAGTTTGCCGGATCATCTTTTGCAGGAAGTGGACGGGATCGCTCAGCTGGAAAATTCCAACCGCAGTGAGCTTATTAGGCAGGCCATGAAGTTGTACCTGAATGAACGGAAGAAACGTTACATTCGTGAATCCATGCAGCGAGGTTATATGGAGATGGCCAAAATTAACCTGACCATGGCTTCTGAGGCGTTTCACGCGGAGGAAGATGCAGACAACACTCTAGACCGCTTAGTAAGCGGGGTGTAGACAGTGATCGTTAAACGGGGCGACGTATTTTTTGCGGATTTATCACCCGTTGTCGGTTCGGAGCAGGGCGGCGTAAGGCCGGTTCTTGTGATCCAGAACGATATCGGCAACCGGTTTAGTCCGACTGTGATTGTTGCAGCCATTACGGCACAGATTCAAAAAGCCAAGCTGCCGACTCACGTCGAAATCGACGCGGCGTCGCATGGATTTGATCGGGATTCCGTCATTTTGCTAGAGCAGATCCGGACGATTGATAAGCAGCGGCTAACTGACAAAATCACCCATCTTGATGATGAAATGATGAGCAAGGTGGATGATTCCCTGCAAATAAGTCTGGGCTTGATTGATTTTTAATTCAATCCAAGCGTTGCATGTTCCACATAGAACGATGGCCATAAAAACCCTCAAGGACGAACTCCTTGAGGGTTTTTACGTAGATGGCCGCACTGCCATCTGCCTGCGATGCGCATGAGAAGCTGGGAGCACGCTTCTTATTGAAGATTCGTATTTAGGTGTTAGTTGGGATGAGAATGTAGGCCGTGGTGACCGCGACTGCAATAAACAGGAGGCAGGCAACGGACCAGGCAATGGCTTGTTTGTCATTCATCTAAGGTGACCCCCTGATCATCATGAAGGTGTGGATATCCGGCAGCAGCATTTTCTTACTATTAAGAATATAAAGCGAATCTTAAAATGAGATGAAATCGACATTAAAAACAGCTTAAACCCTTATGATGTAAGCTATGAGGTGGAAATGAGCGCTTAAGTTTGGGATAATAGGTAATATAGTTTCATTGAAGAAAGAGGGATATCATTGTCTGAATTAGAAGCTGTTGTGGAAGTAAATGAAGAACAGATTCGCAAGGAAGAATTAAAACGGATCGTCAAGCAAATGGCGAAAGAGCTTCAATTGTCCGAGAAACAGGTGCGTACGACCGTTGAGCTTCTGGATGAGGGCAATACCATACCGTTTATTGCACGTTATCGTAAGGAAATGACAGGCGAACTGGATGAGAATCAATTACGTGACATTGAAGAGCGGACAAACTATTTGCGCAATTTGGAAGTCCGTAAGCGGGAAGTCATTCGCATCATAGAGGAGCAGGGCAAGCTGACGGAAGAGCTGAGGAAGTCGATCACGGCTGCTGTCAAGCTTCAGGAAGTAGAAGATTTATACCGTCCGTATAAGCAGAAGCGCAAGACACGGGCAAGCGTCGCGAAGGAAAAGGGGCTCGAGCCGCTGTCCGAGTGGATTTGGTCGCAGCCGAAGCAAGCCGATGTGATGCTTGAGGCCGTCAAGTATGTTGATGAAGAGAAGGGTGTGGCTTCGGCCGAAGAGGCAGTGCAAGGCGCGATGGATATTTTGGCTGAAAATATAGCCGACGATGCAACCGTTCGTTCCTGGGTGCGCAGATTCAGTATGGACCATGGCATATTGACTTCAGAGGCGAAGGATACCGAGGCGGAATCCGTGTATGAGAACTATTACAACTACCGGGAACTGGCGAAGAAAATGCCGCCACACCGGATTTTGGCCATTAACCGCGGGGAGCGCGAGAACATTCTGAAGGTGGGGCTTGAGGTTCCTTCCGAATCCATTCATGGGTACATCGGCAAACAGGTGCTTAAGGGCCCGTCATCCGTATCGGATATTCTTACCGCGGTGATCGAGGATTCGTACAAGCGACTCATCGCACCATCCATTGAACGGGAGGTTCGGGGCGAGCTTACGGAAAAAGGGGAGAATCAGGCGATCTCTATTTTTGCAGGGAACCTGCGCAGCTTGCTGCTGCAGCCACCGGTGAAGGGACGCTGTGTATTGGGTGTCGATCCGGCCTATCGCACCGGCTGCAAGCTTGCTGTGGTTGATGACACGGGCAAGCTGCTTGAAGTAGCGGTAACGTACCCGACGCCGCCAGCGAACAAGAGGCAGGAGGCTGCTGCGAAATTCAAACAGCTGATTGCGAAATACGGGATCAAGCTCATTGTCATTGGCAACGGGACGGCGTCCCGTGAGACGGAGCAATTTGTAGCAGAAGAGATTATTGCGGAAATCGCTGACCCTGAGCTTGCTTACCTCATCGTTAATGAAGCCGGAGCAAGTGTGTACTCTGCCTCCAAGCTGGCACAGGAAGAATTCCCGGATCTGGATGTAGCCGAGCGCAGCGCGGCTTCAATTGCGCGCAGGGTACAAGATCCGCTTGCCGAGCTGGTGAAGATCGATCCGAAATCGATCGGCGTGGGTCAATATCAGCATGATGTAACCCAGAAGCATCTGGAGGAAAGCCTGAAAGCTGTCGTGGAGTCTGCGGTTAACCATGTCGGAGTTGACGTGAATACCGCATCGCCATCCCTGCTTTCGTACGTGGCAGGGATCAACGCAACCATTGCCAAGAATATCGTGAAATACCGGGAAGAGAACGGGAAGTTTGTAAGCCGCAAGCAGCTGCAAAAGGTTCCGCGGCTAGGCGCCAAGACGTTTGAGCAGTGCGTGGGCTTTATGCGGATTTCGGAAGGGGAGAACGTTCTGGACCGTACGCCGATTCACCCGGAATCATATGCGGTCGTTGACCGTTTGTTCCAGGAGCTTCAGGTAGGGCTGGACAAGCTCGGAAGCAAGGAGCTGGCTGAGCTGCTGGATGCGCAGCAGCCGGAGAACCTCGCGGTGAAGCTGGAGGTTGGCGTGCCAACGCTGCGTGATATTCTGGACAGCTTGCAGCGTCCGGGACGCGATCCGCGTGAGGAACTGCCGCTGCCAATCTTCCGTCAGGACGTGCTGAAGATCGAAGATCTTCTGCCGGGAATGGAGCTTCAGGGAACGGTGCGCAATGTTATCGACTTTGGTGCTTTTGTTGATATCGGCATCAAGAGCGACGGTCTGGTGCATATTTCCCAGCTGAGTGATGGATTTGTGAAACATCCGATGGATGTTGTCTCCGTGGGAGATAACGTTACGGTATGGGTGCTGAACGTTGATTTGAAGAAAGGCCGCGTCGGTTTGACGATGCGTAAGCCAAAGGACCAGTAACAGGATCCCATATTAGTTCAACACCTGGCCGACAGCAATCCAAGCAATCCCCGGATCGAACGAACCTTACGCAATGGCGTATAAAATGATGAAAGAGCCGTATCTCCCATTGGGAGTTACGGCTCTTATTCGTTCTACTGCTTGTGAAGCTCAGACAGCGGCATACCGCTGCTTTTTATTACCCAGAGCTTACCCGTCATGGGTCAGCTTTAGAAGCAGGACGTTTTTATCGTATGTTTTGAGGCACCAGTGATATTTTTCTAAAATCCGGGGATTGGCATTGGAGGCAGGGGCATCGAATGCATGAAAGCCGAATTTCTCATAGAAATGCTGCAACTCTTCAAACGGAATGCAATACACCGTCTTGAGGTTCTGTCTTTTCGATTCTTCTACCAGGTATGAAACGAGCTCTTGTGCAAGGGATTGTCCTCGAAATGCATCCAGTATATAAATGCCGCCCATCTCAGCCTCATGCGCATTCAACATAACCAGTCTGCCAACACCGGCATAGTGGCCTTGAGACATAACGATGGCAATGATTTCATTCTGTAGCTTGCTTGGCATAAATCCGATTTGTTCATACTGCCGGTTAACCCAAGCTAATTCTGCTTCAGTAACCCTCTTTATACTCATGATTTTTACCTCCAACCCATTTAAATATAAGAAACGATCTACTGAGCGCCCTAACCCTAGCCTAGTTCTCGATATCGGCTTGCTGCTTTTTCTTCGCCCGAAACCGTCTCACTTTCATGAGGTTGCCACAGGCCTTGTCATCACAGTATCGCTTGGAGCGGTTGCGCGTATCGTCGTAATACACCCACAGACAATCCGGGTTGGTGCAGATGCGGAATCGAGTCAGCTCGCCTTGTTCCAAGGTTTGCGCAAAAGAACCCGCTATCTCCGCGGATAACACCTGCAAATCCGGATTTACAGGGGTGTAGGTCAGCACGAATTTCTGGTCCCCCTGCATCCCAAGCTGGCGCACGACTGGCCCTGCGGCCATCCAGCGGTTCAATTCCTCCAATTGCTGGCGGGAAGGGGGTTCTCCCGCAACGATGTGCTGCACGCATTTTCGGAGGAAGGAGCGAAGCTGTTTTAACAGATCCAGTTCATCCGATTTTAGCGGCAGGGTCATTTGAAGATGATATTCGTTTATAAAATCGGTGAGCCAATCCTCACGATAAAGCCTGTCCTCTGACCGGCCGCTGCCTCTCCAGTCATGCCATTCACTGTTCAGAAAATCATCCCATAACATGAAACTCATCCTTTCTCATTCCATTATTGTAACAAGTAAAAATTTATGTTGCTAGTTACTTGTAATGGAGGCGGCAGTATGTTAGTTTATCAGTAACGATCTATTTTATTTAAGGTAGTTACATATTAAAATGGAGGCGATCGAATATGAACATGCGAGAACTGTTGTTACTTTACTGGGATAACGCTATGGAGCAGGAGGACTGGTATCCGCCGCTTCTTCCTGCGCTGAAGGATGTGACGGCTGAGCAGGCTCTTTGGAAACCGGAGGGGGAGGCAGCGAATTCCATTTGGGAGAACGTGCAGCATTTGCTGTATTATAAGCAGCGGCTGCTCGCAAGATTGGAAGGGACACCCCTAAGTAACGAAGGAATCGGCAATGACGAGACTTTTCTCATACACGATCCAAGCCAGCAGGCGTGGGAAACAGCTCAGGAGCAGCTGAAGGAAGTTCATACTGCGCTAAGACAAAAAATAGAACAGATGCCGGAAGAAGAGATCACCGAATCTCCACAGCGGATAGCCAGCTTAATTACGCATGATGCATACCATACGGGACAAATTATTTTTCTGCGGAAGCTACAAGGCTCCTGGCCGGCTAAGCGCAGCTTTCTGTAAGTTGCAGTAGATCGTGCTCCCCTTCAGCTATCATGATAAAATACACACAAAAATAAGCCGGACAGCAGTCCGGCTTATTGTCATACTTATGGATCGGTTGCAGCGCCCTATCGGGCATTCGAATTCTCTTCGCCCGGTGAATTCCGGTAAAAGTACCAGCACTCGTTCAGCAGCTTGATCTGACGTCTGTCCTTTTTACGGAAAGCACGTATTAATTGATTGCAGAGCCATTGCGGCAAGGGTATCTCCTCCTCTTGCTAATTCCATCTGTATGGATAGCATATGGGGAAAAAGCCCAAAGCGTGCAGGTCTACCTCGATTATTACGCCTCTTCCTCGTACCACTGCTCAAGCTGGGCTTGAAGAGCCCGAATCTCGGTTAGCAGCGAGATGAGTGGATACTCTGTTTCGTTAAGGGAAGCAAAAGCCTGCTCAAGCTCATTTATGTAGTCCAGACCACCTTGAATGCTCAGCGATTCCTGCAGCAGATCAAGATTGTCGCATTCAGCTACAGCAAGAGGCAGCTGAGGTTTGCCTGGGGCGGTGAGTTTATCGATTTCCTTGTTAAGGCGTAAATTCAGAGCACTGAGCTGGTAAGCGTGGTCACCAGGCATTTCGACGAACTGCAGCCCCTCGTGTCCCTTTAATATAACGTAACGCATGTTCGGCATGATTGCAGGTTCTCCCTCCATACTTTCTACTTGACAGTGTAGCCCAGAGAGAAGTTAAAATTCAAGTAGCATTTATAAGGTAAAGGAAGGATCAGATATTGTTATGATGAACGAGATGAGCAATGAAGAACTGCAGGCTTGGGTTGAGAAAATTTCGCTGGAGAGCTTCCGGGTTCCGTTCAGGCATCAGGCGACCTTTAACCGGCGTTTGTCCTCAACGGGCGGCCGGTATTTTATGAAGAGCCATCATATCGAGATCAATCCGCATCAGCTTGCTACGCACGGCAGGGAAGAGGTCGAGAAGATTATTAAGCATGAGCTGTGCCATTACCATTTGCATATTGCAGGGAGGGGGTATCAGCATCGGGATGCCGATTTCAAAAAATTGCTGCAAGCCGTTGGAGGAAGCCGATTCTGCAAATCTTTGCCGAAGGGCAAGGCAACGGGTCGCCAGCCGGAACCTTATCGCTATATGCTGCGCTGCGGCGCCTGCGGGACCGAGTATTTGCGGAAACGGAAGATGAACCCGGCCCGGTACAGGTGCGGCAAGTGCAGCGGACGTCTTACGCTTCTATCGCTTGACTCCCCTAAGAAGTCATGATAAATTATTAGTATTCTATTTAATGTTCCCTGATAGCTCAGTTGGTAGAGCACTCGACTGTTAATCGAGTTGTCACAGGTTCGAGTCCTGTTCGGGGAGCCATATGGAGAGATACCCAAGTGGCTATAAGGGGACCCTCTGCTAAGGGGTTAGACTGCGTAAGTGGTGCGAGGGTTCGAATCCCTCTCTCTCCGTTTAGCGTTACATCGAAGAAAGCTCCCATCACAAAGTGATTGGGGGCTTTTTTTTGCAAAGGGATGAGAACCCTGGATAGGGTTCGTCGGAGCATAAGCAGCGTTAGGCATACGTCGCAGTCTCGGTGTTTTATTAACGGGGTTAAGCGCTGGCTCCATATGCTGGTTTGAAGAAGGGATTACAGATCCGCTGAATGCACCCTTGTACAAGCTTGAGGGGTTGGGTATGCTGAAGGGAAGCCATTGCCCTCACTATGATGGCGAGAGTAAGAGAAGGCCGTCGTACCATAATCTTGTACTTAATGGTGAGGCGCAATCCGGATATGCTGCCGATGATGGGGCTGCTTTGCATTTTATAGATGAACAGCTGCATAAGATCGTAAGCTCGAGAGTGGACGCTCATGCATACCATGTGCAGGGTGTGGGAAATACCGTCACAGAAACGCAGCTAGCGGCTGGTTTCTTGGGCTGATTATGGGCCGAAAAAACACTGAAAATAAATATTAAAATTTACGAAAAAAAAGCTTGCCAGCATTTTTAAATTTATGCTATACTCAATCTTGTCGTCACGGCGACGTGGTTAAAGTGGCCCGTTGGTCAAGGGGTTAAGACACCTCCCTTTCACGGAGGTAACAGGGGTTCGAATCCCCTACGGGTCACCACTTTCTTATATAACCTCAGGGATGAGAACCCCGTCGATTCGTCGGAGCAAGATCTTCGTTAGGATAAGCATCGCAGTCTCGAACGAAGAGAGGTTATTCCCTACAGGTCACCATTTTTCTTATATGGCAGCTGCAAGATTGTCATCGAGAGCCATTAGCTCAGTTGGTAGAGCACCTGACTTTTAATCAGGGTGTCGAAGGTTCGAGTCCTTCATGGCTCACCATTTTTTATTTAGTATCGATGGATGTACCCTTGTATTATGCGGTAGTGGTGGAATGGCAGACACGCTATCTTGAGGGGGTAGTGGGTGTATACCCGTGGAGGTTCGAGTCCTCTCTACCGCATACAGATTTTGATAAAAAGTCCCGCACTTTGTGCGGGGCTTTTTTTTCGTGTATATCAATACTTTGTGCAGGATGACCTTGATGCAAACTTGCGCATTTATGCAAAATTTATGTTTCATCGCCGTTCACAAGGTTAATATGATACCGTGGACGAGCAACAACTTCCAATAACCTATAAGGAGTGATTCAGAATGGCTAAGAACAACAACAATGGAAAGATGAGCCGTGAAGAAGCAGGACGTTTAGGTGGAGAAGCTACTGCGAACAACCATAACAAAGAATTTTATCAAGAGATTGGACGAAAGGGCGGGGAGGCAACCTCTCGTGCTCATGATAGAGATTTCTACCAGGAAATCGGCAGGAAAGGTGGAGAATCTACGTCTAATTCGCATAATCAGGAGTTTTATCAGGAGATCGGCCAGAAGGGCGGAGAAGCTACTTCGGATACCCATGGCAAGGACTTCTATGAGGATATCGGACGCAAAGGCGGAGAGTCAACCTCAAGCTCACATGGACGTGAGTTCTATCAAGAAATCGGCCAGATGGGTGGAGAGTCGAGAAATCAGAACCATACCGAAGATGCCAAGATGAGCCGCGAAGAGGCAGGCCGCAAGGGCGGCGAGGCCCGGGCTCGCAACCGGCAGCGCCTTCGGCGGAATTAACCCTGAATATGCGGGCCTAGGAAGAGGCTCCTCATGGAGGGGAAGGAAAATATCGCATTCTAAAGACCCACCTGTATGTACCTTCATTAGATATATCCCATTTGAAGAAGCAGTCATGACTCCCTGTGGAGGCAAGGCTGCTTTTTTATGTTGGGTCTATACTTGTGACAATTCTGAAAAGAGGATGGTCCCACTGGACATTTGACAGGGTGTGTGATAATTATATGATAATGATAACCATTCTCATTAATTAAGGTTGGGATCTAATATATATGTTAAATCTGATGAGCAATAGCAGTGATAAGAATGATCCGAAAGAATACGGAGGGCTGATGGCCCGTTTATGGAATATCGATATCGTTCATGGACACAGCTTGTCCCTTGACCAACAGCTGACCGTACAGTCGGCCCTGGTCGTCCCCCTTAGCGGGGAGGCCTCTTTGCAGCAGGCAGAACAAATCACCCGAATGAATAAGGGGTGTGTTTATTTTTGTGCGGCGGGATCCACGTTTGGTATTACGAGCGACGATCATCGAAGTGTGGAGGAACAAGAGTTGACGGCGGTTGCGATCCTTCATTTTGGTTTTTATGAAGGCGAGTTGGGCTGTGGTCGATTGCATGAGGTGGACGACGCAGCTTTCACGCCCTATGACGGCATATTCGTTGTCAGCTCCCCTGACCGCTTGAATCTTGTCTGCCGCACGATGCACAAGGAATTTCACAGCAAGGACCCCCTAAAACAGTGGAGGGTACAGATTGATTTTCAAGAGCTGTTATATACAATGGTCGCTGGATGCGGTCCATACGCCAAGAACGACAAGAGACAAGCGCTGGAGCGGGTGAAGGAGTATATTGAAGAACATTATAATGAAGATTTAACGATCGACGAACTAGCCGGCCTGTCCGAGCTGAGTCCTAAATATTTTGTAGAGGTGTATAAGAAGACGTATGGTCATAGCGCGATGGACTATTTGGCGAATGTGCGCTTGAACAAGGCGAAGCAGCTGATGCTGGGTTCGGATTCTTTGCTGCGGGAAGTTGCGCATATGGTGGGATACAAGGATGAGTTTTATTTTAGCCGCAAGTTTAAGAAGGCATTTGGAATCTCTCCCTCGGTGTATATGAAGACAAGGAAAAATAAAATGGCCCTGTATGGTTCAACTACCCTACTGGGCTATGTCATGCCGCTGGATTTCACGCCATATGCAGCTCCGCTTCATCCCAAGTGGTCGCAACACTATTATAATGTTCTCGGTCCGGATATTCCGGTGCATCTCGATGCGTACCGTCAGAATCATAATAAATATGCGAATCTGGAGAAGCTTGCTTCGGCGCGTCCGGAGCTTATTGTTTGTGCATACGGAATAGAAGAATGGGAGAAGGACCAGCTTCGGCTGATCGCCCCTCTCTACGAGATGCCGGGAGAGCATGAGGGATGGCAGAGCAATCTGCTTGGGTTGGCGGAAGTGCTGGACAAGCTGCCGGAGGCGGAGCAGTGGATTGAAGGGTTTCATCGGAAAATATCGTCCTACCGCGAGAAGCTCCCCCCTGGCAGGATGGGACAGCGGACCCTTTTGACCGCACGCCTGCATCAGGATGAGCTGATGAGTTACAGTCATCCGGGCATGAAGGAATTATTATATGATGATTTTAATTTCCAGCCCGCGCTGTCTTTGGATTTCGAGAACGGCAGGGGGCTGACGATGGAGCAGATCAAAGAGAGCTGCGCAGGGCATATTCTGCTTCTGATTCGTCAGGATTCCGAGACACTGGCCCATTGG
Organism: Paenibacillus sp. LBL; assembly: GCF_029893715.1. Taxonomy (NCBI): domain Bacteria; kingdom Bacillati; phylum Bacillota; class Bacilli; order Caryophanales; family Paenibacillaceae; genus Paenibacillus; species Paenibacillus sp. LBL. The sequence goes on from NZ_JARXYU010000026.1 coordinate 39,618, forward strand.
AGAAGATTGCAGGCTACGCCGGAATGGATGACGCTCCCAGCAGTGAGAGAGGGATCATTCCATCAATTATCCTCTTATCCTTGGCGCGAGTACTCGCCCATCGCGATGGAGCATATGGCTGAGGAGGCCTTCCGGTTGTTTTCCGGAAAATGTCCATGATGAATCCGGTTATTTGTCCATGGTGAAAAAAGGGCAAATCCTATACCATAATCAATAATGATAATCATTATCAATTATTAAGTGATCATTGATCATGGAAGGGGTAAATGGAGAGAGATGAAGAGAATGAAATGGGTCTTAGGGCTGTTGATGGTATTCACTTTGGTGTTATCCGCTTGTGGAGAGGGCAACGAAGTTAAGGATACGGACGCAGCAAGCACGAACGGTGCGGCAGAAACGAGCAAACCCGCGGAGGAGAGCACTTCGAATGAAGAAGCGAAAACCGCTGAGTCAGATACAAAGGTTGTGAAATACCTCGATCAGGAATACACACTTCCGGCAAAAACGGATCGTATTGTCATCACCGGTGCGGTTGAAGCGATGGAGGACGCCATTGTACTGGATGTAAATCCGGTTGGAGCCATCACCTTCTCAGGCAAATTCCCGCCGATGTTTGAGTCGATTACGAAGGAAGCCACGTCGGTCGGTGAGAAAATGGAGCCGAATTTTGAATCGATCCTGTCTCTGAAGCCTGATGTCATTTTGGGATCGTCCAAAGCCAAACCTGAAGTTATTGAACAGTTGAACAAAATTGCGCCTACGATTCCATACTCCCATGTGTCAACCAACTGGGAAAGCAACTTGAAACTGCTTGGCGAGTTAAGCGGTAAGCAGGAGCAGGCTGAGCAGGAAATAGCCAAATATAAAGAAGATTTGGAAGAAGTCAAAACTACCCTTGGAGATAGCCTGAAGGACAAGAAGGTTCTGGCGATTCGTATTCGTGCAGGCGAGATGTACATATACCCTGCCGGCGTATTCTTTAACCCGGTGTTGTATGAGGATTTGGGGATTGCAGTACCAGCAGAAGTAGCGGCAGCCAAGGCACAGGAATTGATCTCAAAAGAGAAAATTGCGGAGATGAATCCGGATTATGTATTCGTACAGTTCTCACCAGATGAGAACAAGGATACGCCCAATGCACTGGAAGAGCTGCAGAATGATCCAATCATGAAGAACCTGAACGCATTCAAGAACGGCACCGCATTTGTCAATGTGGTCGATCCGCTTGCTCAAGGCGGAACAGCATACAGCAAAATTATGTTCCTGAAAGCTGCAGTCGAGAATCTGACTAAGTAAATAAAAGTTCCAGTATAAACGTATAAGGCGTGTTGTTCATGGGGTTCAAAAAATCACTGCCGGCTGTCATCCTTGTGATGGCCCCGGCAGTCTGTTTATTACTCATAGCGGCCTCCATCCTGTATGGGGCCAAGAATATTACGATGGATACCGTCTGGGATTCCATCTTTGCTTTTGACTCGGAGAGTGTTGATCATCAGATTATTATGAGCTCCCGAATGCCAAGGGTAGTAGGCGCGATGCTCATCGGTGCCTTCCTCGCGGTTTCAGGAGCTTTAATGCAGGGCATGACGCGGAACTATCTGGCTTCACCATCCATTATGGGGGTGTCTGACGGTTCTGTGTTTGCCGTCACGCTGTTTATGGTATTTATCCCGAATGCCAGCTCCAATATGTACATCGTCAGTTCATTGATCGGTTCGGCCATCGGGGCTGCCGTTGTGTTCGGATTGGCGTGGCTCATACCGAATGGGCTCAGTCCGGTTCGGCTGGCTATACTCGGTACCGTGATCGGTACGTTTCTTAGCGGGACTGCAGAGGCGATAGCCGCCTATTTTCAAATCTCGCAAAACATCAGCTTCTGGTACAATGCCCGGCTGCATGCAATGGACCCTGAGCTGATCAAGCTGAGCATTCCTTTTGCTATCGTTGGTCTATGCCTTGCCATCGCATTGTCCAAATCGATCACACTCCTGTCGCTTGGAGATGAGACGGCCAAGGGGCTTGGTGTGAATACATGGCTGATCAAAGCCCTCGCGATGCTGGCGGTTGTTATTCTGACAGGCGTGTCGGTGGCGCTGGCGGGCAAGGTTGCCTTTGTGGGCTTGATTATCCCTCATATAGCCCGGTTCCTGTCAGGTTCCGATTATCGATGGATTGTACCCGTCTCGGGAGTATTAGGCGGCATGTTTCTTGCGTTATGTGATATTCTTGCGCGCTTTGTGAATTTCCCGTTTGAAACGCCGGTCGGTGTCATTACATCAATAATCGGGGTTCCTTTCTTCCTGTATCTGATCAAGACGAGGGGAGGGGCGCAGCGTGCGTAACACGTATTATCGATTCCCGCTTGTGGTTGCTGGAGGAATTGCTATTGTCTTGACGGCGATATACTTCAGTTTGACGAACGGAACCTTTGACATGTCGATTAAGGAAGTATTCCAGACGCTGCTCCGGTTGAATCCCAATTCGGACTTCGATCTCGTTGTGTTTGAATTCCGTCTTCCGCGCATTGTACTTGGTGCACTCGTAGGATTTGCGCTGGGCATGGCCGGGGCCGTTATTCAGGGCGTAACGCGTAATGGACTTGCAGACCCGGGCATTCTCGGCATCAATGCCGGCGCAGGCATGGCGGTTGTTCTGTTCATGTTCTTACTGCAGGGGCAGATCACGATGTCAGGCTGGCTTGGGGTTATGATGATGCCCATGTTTGGCGTTGCAGGCGGGTTAGCAGCGACAACGGCCATATTTATGTTTGCCAGAGAAGGCGGGAAGCTGGACCCGCAGCGGCTTATCCTGGTGGGTATTGCGATTGCTTCCGGTTTTGGGGCCATAACGATGTTCTTCTCTCTCAAAATGAACCCGTCGGATTACGAGATGGCCGTAGCTTGGCTGGCCGGCAGCCTTCACAGTGCCAATTGGAAGTTCGTGGTCACTATGCTGCCTTGGCTCATTATTTTGCCGCCTGTTATATGGTTCCGCTCACAGGTGCTCGACTTGTTCCAGCTTAGTGAAGAAAGCGTGAAGAGTGTAGGGGTATCTGTAGAACGTGAGAAAAATATTTTGCTGCTGTGCAGCATCGGCTTGATCAGCGCGAGTGTTGCCGTGTCCGGCAGCATTGGATTTGTCGGTCTGATCGCTCCGCATCTGGCCAGACAGCTGGTGGGACTGCGGCACAGGCATATCATACCTGTCAGCGGCATAGCCGGGATGGCGATTGTTGTCATCGGCGATTTCATCGGCCGAACGATATTTGCTCCGGCCGAACTGGCTGCAGGGATTGTGGTGTCTGTGATCGGAGTGCCTTATTTCATCTATCTATTGATTCGCATGAGAAAATAAAAGAAGCTTTCGGGAGGATTACATGAATCGTTATCAGCAGCTGGTGGTTGAGAACAGGGAACTCAAACTGTATTTGCCTCCTTCTTATCAGGATGATTCGGAACGCTTTTATCCTGTTGCCTATGTGCAGGATCATGGAGATTTGTTCATGGACTGCCTGAATTATGTGGAGCATTTGTTTTCAACCGGGCAATTGGATGAAGTTATCCTGGTCGGAATATCACCTGTAAACCGCAATGATGAGTATACGCCATGGCCGGCAGATTCTCTGCTGGATGGGAATCCCCCCTTCGGAGGGCAGGGCAGAGCCTACGTAGACGAAGTGGCTGACGTCATTAAAGTCCACATTGACGGACAATACCGGACACTACCTGAGCCTGGACATACGGCGATTATCGGCGGCTCCTTTGGCGGGCTGATCTCGATGTTTGCGGGATATTGGCGTCCCGAGAGTTTTGGAAGAATCGGGATGCTGTCGGCTTCGCTGTGGTATGAGGGGGTTATGGATTTCATCAGGCAGCAGGGGAGCCTGCCAGCCAGCCTGAGGGTATTTATGTCTGTGGGGCGTCAAGAGGGTGTATATAAGAAAAATGCACAGAAGAATATGTTCCCTAATAACCTTGAGGCCCATCGGTTTTGGGGTGAAAATGGGATGAGCAAGCAGCGACTGCAGCTGAAGGTAGATCCGGATGGAACCCATGACGCCATCTTTATGGCCAGAAGATTTCCCGATGCACTGCAATGGTTGTTCATGAAGGAGGCCCAAGGGGAGGAGCTGAAGGCGAAGCAAGCTCAGGGTGAGGGGCCAAGCGCCCAGCCTAACGACAGCTTGTTTCACATACCCGGGACGGTGACCTGGTCTATGCAGTCCGACCTTACGGGCCGTGAATACCGTATCTTCATCGCCGAGCCGATGGGACCTCCGCCCGAGGGCGGGTATCCTGTGTTGTATTCACTGGATGCCAATGCTACCTTCGGATCGCTTGCAGAGGCGATTCGCATTCAGTCTCGTACGCCCCGCGGCATCCCTGCGGCTCTTATTGTGGGCATCGGCTTTGACAGCGACAGTCCTATCGTGAGTAATGAGCGTTTCTATAACTTTACGGAATATGCGGATACCGATGAGCTGCCGGTCCGTCCCAATGGATTTCAATGGCCGGAGACAGGCGGTGTCGAGGCATTTCATGCGTTCATCGAGGATCAGCTGAAGCCAGCAGTAGAACGGCAGTATCCGGTAAACCTTGCGAAGCAGGCGTTATTTGGGCACTCGCTGGGGGGTTATTTTACCTTGCATACACTGTTTACCAGGCCGCAGGCCTTTCAGCGGTACATAGCGGCATGTCCCTCCGTATGGTGGAAGAACTACATGCTGTACAAGCAATGGGAAGAAGGGAAAGCGCGTATACTGCAAACTGGACAGCGCAAAGAGCTGCACATATATGTCGGAGCTCAGGAGAAACCGTCCATGGTTCAAGACGCCAGAGAGCTGTATGCGTTTCTCAAGGGGCAAGAAGACGTGCTGGAAACCGCTTTTACCGAAATTGAGGGGGAAGGGCATGTATCGGTGCTGCCGGCTCTCATAAGCCCTCTGCTTCGTTTTGTGAGCGCGTAATATACGAAAGATCGCCGAATGATGAATAAGCAGCTTCGCCTTCCGTATTATTCGGATGACGAAGCTGCTTATTTGTGCTGTATTATGTATTCATCTAATCAGGTATCTGGGGATCATCCAGGATGGAGGAATATTTGGGGTATAATCTGCGGATGCAATCGGGACAAATATCATGTGTGAATTCAATCGGGAGACGACTCTCCAAATAGCTCTCGACCGGCTCCCATTCTTCGGCATGGCGCACGTATTTGCATACGGCACAGATCGGAATGTGTCCCGGCAAGGGATAGCTGTGGGCCAGTGCTTGCTCCAGCAGCAGCTCCTTGTGCTTAAACTTCGTAATGTCAGTGAAGGAGAGCATGGCTCCATGGATAAGGTTGTCATCACTCATAAGCAGCGGCATGACCTCGCATAGCACCCAGATATCTTGACCGTTCCCATTCACTGCATATTCAAAGGAATATTCAGGCAGCTTTCCTGCTATAACATCCTTGATGGCAGGGAAGTCCACCACATCAAAAAAATGATCGAATGAGGCCTGTCCCAACTGCTGGGAAGTGATATCAAAAAAGGATGTCCCCTGCCACTTGAACTCAGGGGAAACACCGTATTGTTCGGCCATGGCAATGAGCGGATCGTTCATTTTGTCGATGATGCCGTCGGGGGTAATGATCATCAGTCCCTTGTTCAAGGAGTGAACTGCATTGTTCCAAGATGTGATTATGGTATCGTAGGGCAAAATTACTCGCTCCTCGTACTAAATAGACTCATGAGTAAAAGATACAACGATCTATGAGTACTATGGTATAATTTAGGCAATATATATTGATTATACACTTAATTAAGTCATTGTGCAAGAAAAAATTACGTACATAAGATATTTTCTTTTTAGAGAGAATTAGGAAGGCGGTTGTTTAATGCAGTCTATTTACCAACGAATCGAACATCTCATAGAAAGCCGGGGTATGACCAAGAAGGCGTTTTGCGAAACCCTCGGGATCAGCACAGGAAATTTTGGTGACTGGAAGAGGGGGAAAACAACGCCGAGCACAAATAAATTGATTGAGATCGCTGCATTCTTCTCCGTGAGTCTGGATTGGCTGATTATTGGCAAGGGCAGTCCCAATACTCGGGTCAGGGAATCCCGGGGAGAATATGAAGTGGACCCGGAAGCGGCTGATCTTGCCATGTCGGGACTTGCAGAGAATGAGAAGGAGTTCATTCGCGAATATATTGAATTTTCTGCTTACCGCAAGGATAAGAGAAATGACAAGACATAGCTATGCAGGTGCCGAATTTGGAGCTCAATAATTAACTCTTTACTTTTGTATTGCAGAACAGTATAATAGGGAATGTTCGCTACAGAACTTCCCTTATACTATGCGGTAGTGGTGGAATGGCAGACACGCTATCTTGAGGGGGTAGTGGGTGTATACCCGTGGAGGTTCGAGTCCTCTCTACCGCATACTTTAGAAAAAGCTGTGATTGAAGTGGAATCATCCATTTGAATCACAGCTTTTTTTGCTGTTTTTTATGATTGGTAAATAAGGTGTTTCCTGAGAACTGCCCTATTTGTCGTTTCAATCTGTGCCATAAGTTTAAAGAGTACATGTAGAGATCATAATAGGGTATGAAGGAGATGAACGAGCATGAAACCATTATACACAGCAGATGTAAAAGTCATTGGAGGACGTGAAGGTTCCGTTGAATCTACGGATGGAGTTCTTCATCACAAATTAAGCATGCCGAAGGAACTGGGAGGACCCGGCGGGGATGGAACCAACCCGGAGCAGCTGTTTGCGGCTGGATACGGGGCTTGTTACGAAAGCGCCTTGGCTAATATAGCCCGTAAAGAAGGCGTGCAGCTTAAGGATGTTGTGATCCACTCCCAGGTGATGATCGGAAAAGACGAAGGTGCTGACGGCTTCAAGCTTGCGGTGAAGCTGAAGATTGAAATGCCGGGTATCGAACGAAGCCAGGCCGAGGACCTCGCCAAAAAAGCGCATGCGTTCTGCCCCTATTCCAAGGCAACCCGAGGCAACATCGACGTGGAGTTAAGCGTAAGCTAACCATAAGAACAAGAATAAGAAATGGGGATGACTCTCTTATATGAGGGTCATCTTTTTTTGTCAGCTCAGCTTGCATATATGAAACTTTTTACATGAAACTCCGTATTTCTCCTTATGATTAAGTATTGAGAAAGGGGCACCTGGGATGCGTATTGAACAAATGATCGAGGAACGGTTTGTGTGCAGTAAATGCGGAGGCAATCACTGCCAGACGAAGGAGGTCTCCATGTCGGGAGCAGGACTAAGCAAGATGTTTGATATTCAGCACAACCATTTCCTGTTTGTTTCCTGCACAAACTGCGGATATGTGGAAGTGTTCAACCCGGATATATTGGAAGGGAAAAAGCGAGGCCAGCTTGGCTCGATCCTGGATGTGTTCTTCGGTTGACATCACCTCTAAAATTCTTTAATATGACTAAGTACCAGAAAGTACAAACCAGTCATAAGGAATTTAAATAAAATAAACGGGTGATGACATGCCATACAGACCGCATATTGCAAGTGTGACCACAGCTGGAAGCAATGACAAAGAAGGGCTATACGAATTCATTATCCACACGGCTGACGGAACGGATATTCGCGTATTCTACAACCGCTTCCCGGAATGGAAACTGACTGCGCTCAGCCGACTTGGGAAAGTACCTTGCCCGGTTTGTCGTAAAGATTTCATATGCAAATGCATGGAGAAATTCTCGAACGAATTCGACCAGCAGATGAAAGACGGCGAGTGGCTGAGTAAAGCTGCTGAGTAGTAAAACCAAAAATAGCGTACTTGATCAAGCGTAGGAGAGGGCTCCTGCGTTTTTTCTTTAAGGAAGAAAGTGTAAACTATTCGATTAGCGGCTTGCTAATCTTAACTTGCAAGAATGAGTTTTGCTGTATGCAATCTGTTGTCTGAGAAAGTACGTCGAGAGACGTGTTTTTTTATATAATACGAGGGGGCTGCGAACTATGGAGGATCAACGCATCGTAAATAATGAGGACTATGCCGTTGTGCTGATCGATGGCGTGTGCCATTTGTGCCAGGGGTTGACCCAATTCATTATTCGGAGAGATCCTGCGGGGGCGTTCCGCTTTGCTTCGCTGCAATCGGAGATTGGACAGGAGCTGCTGCGCCAAGGGGGATTTGATGGAGAGTCAACCGAAACGATGATATTGATTGAAAATGGGAAGTATTATACAAGGTCGACAGGTGCTCTTCGCATTGCACGGCGTCTTCGCTTTCCATGGTCGCTGTCGTATGCGCTCATCCTGATTCCGCCTGTCTTACGGAACCTGGTGTACCGCTGGGTAGCAAAGAACCGTTACCGCTGGTTTGGACGCTCCAACGAATGCATGGTTCCGACGCCGGAGATTCGGCGCCGGTTTTTATCCTAGATGAAGTCTTATTTTTAATGCTGATGTTCAGCTGTGCCTTCTTGAAATGTCGGGGTTTCCGCTTGGAGATAGGCAAGCTCTGCCTCGGACAATGCTCCGACGGCGAACGGTTTTTGGGGAATGATGATGGAGCCGTTATTGCCGCAATGAAGTTTAAAGAAATAAAGCCCCTCTTTATCGAAGGTTTTGGTTACTGTATACACACCTTCTCCTACCTCTACCGCATCCGTCATAGGCTCACGCAGGGAGCCGTCATGGCTCCACAGCTCGTAATGGACAAAGTCCGCACCCGGCACTCTTTGGCCGCCCTGGGTAAGGATGATCTCGATGGTCTCCGGTTGACTCACGGATAGTGTGTCGGGGATATTAACCTCGGCGATCAGCGGAATTTCCTTTTCGAACCGATTGGCTGCGTCAGGATTGGCCGAACAAGCACTCAGCAATAGGACCGACAGCAGAATGGACATTATAAAACGGCTTTTTACGATCATGAAACCGCCACCCCTTGTTATGGTTTGAATATGTTGTTCAGGCATTCAGAAATGTCTTGACAGCCGATATTCTCCGAACGATAAACCGATCGATGAGCCAGACGATGATGAGCGATAATCCCACCAGCGGGAACAGAATCCCCAGAGCGATGAAGAGCAGAAGGAATACTCTCCTATGCTTGGCATCCACCTCGGGTGCCTTCGGTGCTCCCAGCCCATGTTCCGGTTTTCTCTTCCACCACAAGTACAGACCGCTTACCGCGATTAGAACGATTCCCACGCATATAAGCAAACTGAAGATCTGGTTTACGATGCCGAATTGGGTTCCTTTATGCAGCGTAATCCCAAGGGCGACGGCTTTGCCGACCGATCCGTAATGATCATAGCGATAATCTGCCAAAACCGCTCCGCTGTACTGGTCGATATGCATCGTGGCCTCATCCTGGGCTTTAGGCGGATAGGCGGACAGCGTATAGACACCATCCGCTTGCTGCGGGATGCTGATCGTATAGCTCGGATGAATGCCCTCGCTTCTCGCGACATACATTACATCTTCGATCGGAAGCGGAGTGAAGTCGGAGATGCTGGAGTTCGGCACCTCCAGATTCTCTGCAGCCCAGGGTACTTCTGCCACGTCCTTGGTCTGCACCACATGGGAGGATGGCGCGCTGCCAGACCAGATGGACGGAGGGTAGCCGGCACCGGTATTGGTTGCCACGGTCTGAAAGTTGCTGCCCCACAGGCCTGACCATGGCAATCCGGTCATGATGAGAAATAACATGCCTGCTGCAACCCAGAAGGCGGGAACGGCATGCAGATCCCTGCGGAGAATTTGCTTGCCCTTGCCGAGCCTTGGATACAGGACGCCGGCAAGGCTTCTCTTCTTCTTGGTTTTGCTTTTGTTTTTATTTTTCGGAAGCCATAAATACAGGCCGGTCAGGATGAGCACAATCGCCCAGCAGGCGGCTAGTTCGACGATTCGGTCTCCGATCGTCCCGACCATCAGCTCACCGTGGAATTCCTCGATCTTGTCCATTATGCGGTCTTTGTCTTTCAGCTCGCCAATTTTCTCTCCCGTATAAGGATTCATGAAGACGGTCATGGATTCATTGCCAGAGGTCATGCTGATTTCCGTGGAGCGGGAGTCCGACTCGCCGGGGCGATACTTGGTAATGGTAGCATCAGGGTAGAGCTCTTTAACTTGTCCGACCAGCTTGCTTGGAGTTACCCGTTCAACCTGAGGGGTTACCGTGTAGTAGTCCCGATATAGCGCTTGTTCAATCTGGGGCTTAAATAAGTAAACGGAGCCGGTTATAGCCAGGATGATCAGAAAAGGAGCAAATAGGATGCCGGCATAGAAGTGCCATCTCCAGACGGTTTTGTACAGTGCGGCAGAGCTTGGATTAAGCGGCTGGCTTTCATTGGGCTGGGCTGCTGGTGTTTTCTTTTTCCCCATGACTCGTGGCTCCTTTTCACATACGGCTAAAATGTATATAAGATGAACATGAATGTTCATTTCATATCCTGAAATTCAATTCTAATTGCGAGGCGCCCGGAAGCCGGCCTGGACGGCTTCTTCCTCCGTGCAGAACCACTGCTCCTGCTTCGTGCGATCATAATAGGGAGATTGGGGAGTATGGTAGATTTTTTCGCCTTTGGAATTGATATTCCCTTTAATGTCGCAGCCTTGCTTGGGCTTCTCGCGGTTCTCAATCGGCGTTTTGGTTGTTGGGGCGCTATTGTTATTATTGTTGTTTTTATTCGCGTCCTGTTCTTCCGGATGGAATCCGTCTTCCTGGGCGTAGTTCTCTACGCTCCATATGCCGAGAGCCTGCTCCCGGCTGATTCGCTGCAAATCGTCGAATTTGTCAACGTACCGGGTGTTGGGCGGATAGATGTAGGCGACACGTGCGAGTCCTTCCTGAAGCAGCGCTTCCTGAACCATGGTTCCATCGGCATAAACGTAGGCGAGCAGCCTGGAGTATTTATCGCGGTTCGGACCGATGTCAAATTCCAGTTCCAGCCGATCGGCTTGTTCCACCAGTTCCTTTGTAAAGGCTTTGGCCTCGGGCCCGAATGGCTGTACGCCCAATTTCGGATGACTGGTTTCGGGCGTATCGATCAGCAGCAGCCGAACATTTTCCTTTTTTCCTTCAAACATAACACTGATGGTGTCTCCGTCTATGGCTTTGACCAGCTCTACCGCAACCCTCGGGAGATTGAGGTCATCGGTTGGGTAGGCCGCTGTATTGGAGCTGGCCGTGTCCGTGCCGGACTTGGCTTGGGTTGAAGTCTGCTCGCTGGATGTTGCTGGAGACATTATTGGCTGGCTGCAGCCTGATAATAGAAGCAAGGCAGCTAGTATAGCGGTTAACATTCGTTGTTTCACTTGTTGTCACTCTCCTGGCATGTATGTATTCGTCCAGATAGTATAGGAGTTTATATAGGTTCATTCTATATAAGTAGTTACTATTTAGAGAACATTAGTTCTAATCCTATATAGTAGTGCATATATCCACGTTTTGACAATAGTGATTAAGGGCTATCTATGTAATAAAAATAAATCTTGCCGTTCTGCAGCAACTGTGATATTCTAATGTCAAATTATAGCAGACAACGGAAGCACCGTTCATTGACCGCGATTACGCGGCATGAACGGTGCTTTTTTGCGTTGTTGCAGAAGAGAGGGATTGGCTTTATGATACCGGCCCGAATTGTGCTGGCAGTGCAGGATTCCCGGTATGTCGAACCGCTGCTGAACTATGCGTATGGCAGTTCCTACGGATCAGCTCTGCAAGTGACGGCATTTACCCGCATGGATTCATTTCTTCATTATATGAGCTCGGGGGAAGTACCGAATCTGGTCGTGGGGGATGCTGAAATGTTGGAGAGCTGGCTCAGCCGGGGGGATGCCCCCGTGCCTTGGCTGCTTCTTAGCGAAGGTGATTCACCACTCTCACGGATGGAAGACGGCAGCAGTACGCCCAAGTATCAGCCCCTGCCTCAGCTGCTGGAGGTCATGATAGCCTGCTGTAAGAGAAATGGCGGCTCTTTAGAGAAACAGAATGCCGAAACGACACCGGTTATCGGCATTGTATCTCCTCTTGGAGGGAGCGGCAAGTCGACGATCGCAATGAATATGGCGAAGCAGCTGGGCGTGTTGGGGCTGAGAGTGTTCTATCTTAACTTGGAGACGGTGAACAGCAGCGCATTGTTTCCTTCCGGCTCGGTAGGCATGGAGGGAAGCTTCTCCAGATTGCTGTACGACATGAAGGCCTCGCAAGAGTTGGCTCCAAGGACAGAGGTGTCGATAACCCCTTACATTGTCAGGCATCATAGCCTGAAGTGTGATTCCTTTGAGCCGAGTTTCAATGTGAAGGAAATGACGGAGATGACCCTGGAGGATACGTCTTTGCTGTTGACCTCTCTAGTTTCTTGTCATCACTACGATGCCATTGTGGTGGATACGGAAGGGTACATGGGGGAACGAATGCAGGCCGTTCTCGAACAAGCCGAGCTGCTGATCTGGGTTCTATTGGATGATCTTATTAGTATGCATAAGTGCTGTGTATGGATGGATCAGTTGGAATTAAAGAACACTGCACTCTTCGGAAGTATGAAGAAGCGCAGTCGATTCATTGTCAATCGGTTTACTGGCCAACTGGTGAACAGTCTCCCCCGCAAGGATATTGGTATTGACGATGTACTGCCTTATATTCCTTCATGGAAGCAGCTCCATCAAGAGGAGCTGCTGTTGTCCTCACCCATATACCAGAGGGAAGTATTGAAGCTCTGTCAGCAGCTGTTGGATAACTCGGGTATTAGGCCAGCTCTTGCAGGCGGAGGGTAGCGAATATGATGGAAGATCAATTCAAGTCCGTCCGTGATCAGGTTCGGTCTGAGCTGGACATGAGCTCCAGCGTGAACAACTCGGAGTTGATGGCCCGCATCGAGGAGATGGTGTGGAGAAGGCGCGAGCTTTTGGAGCTAACGGCCGCAGAGAAGCGCAGGCTGGTGCGGAGAGTGTATGATTCCTTTCGCGGGTTGGATGTGCTTCAGCCCTTAGTGGATAACCCCAGAATAACGGAGATTATGATCAACAGCCATCAGGATATTTTCATTGAGCAGGATGGTGAGGTGAAGAAGCTGCCGCTCCAATTCGAGTCGCAGAGCCGCCTCGAAGATATCATTCAGAGCATTGTCGGTACGGTAAACCGTGTAGTAAACGAGTCAACACCTATTGTAGACGCGAGATTGAAGGATGGCTCGCGGGTTAACATTGTGCTTCCCCCCATAGCACTGAAAGGCCCGACCATGACGATTCGCAAATTTCCGGAATCGCCGATGACGATGCATGATCTGGTCGAAAGGGGGGCGTTATCGGAGGAAGCGGCAGAACTGCTCCGGGTATTGGTCAAGGGCAAGTACAACATTTTTATAGGCGGTGGAACAGGCTCGGGGAAGACAACCTTCCTGAATGCCCTATCGCAGTATATTCCGCCTGATGAAAGGGTCATAACGATTGAGGATTCGGCAGAATTGAAGATCGTAACCATTCCAAACCTGGTGTCACTTGAGACACGGAATGCCAACACAGAAGGCCGGGGGGAAATCGCCATGCGCGATCTGATCCGTTCATCGCTGCGGATGCGTCCCAATCGGATCGTGGTGGGTGAGGTTCGTGGAAGCGAGGCGCTGGATATGCTGCAGGCGATGAATACCGGGCATGACGGAAGTCTGTCGACAGGTCATGCCAACAGCACACAGGATATGATCAGCCGCCTGGAGACAATGGTGCTGAGCAGTGCGGATCTCCCAATCAGTGTGGTCCGTCAGCAAATCAGCTCGGCTATTGATGTATTCGTTCATTTATCGCGGCTAAGAGATCGTTCGCGGCGCGTAACGGAGATTAGCGAAGTGATCGGGATGAACGGCGGGGAAGTGCTCTTGAACCCGCTGTATCGATTCCGTGAGAGCGGGGAAGCGTCCGGCCGGGTTATTGGGGGCCTTGAACCTTGCGGTAACCCACTTCGATGCTCGGACAAGCTTCAAATGGCCGGGATTACGGATTGGCCGCTGAGGAAGATCGTGGGGGTGGCGGAATGAACCGGCCTCACAGCTCAGTCCCGATTTCCGAGAAGGAACAAGGCGAGCAGGCGATGAAACGGCGTAAGGCTGGCGGGAAGGCCGAGCGAATTACCGCTCAACGAACGAACACCCTTCCGGATTACAGTGTATATCACCTCTCGATAAGACAAAGAGCGGCATGTGTCATCCTTGGCGGAGTTCTGTTTTCTTTCATCGGTTATCTATTTTATCACCATTTGATTTTGTCATTGTTGCTTGGCGCCGGTGGTTTGATGATTCCTAAGTTTTGGCGCCGATTTATGTTGGATCGCAGACGCAAGACGTTGAATCTCCACTTTAAGCAGGCTCTGTACTCTTTGTCCTCATCGCTGTCGGCTGGCCGTTCCGTAGAGAACGGGTTCAGGGATGCGGTACAGGATTTACTGCTGCTCGATCCCGGAGCTAGCAGTGATCTGATCTTTGAGCTTAAAGTCATTGTGTCCCGTTTGGAATACGGTGAACCGATTGAAGTGGCGCTGCAGGATTTTGCCCGGAGAGCAGGGATGGAGGATATTACGAATTTCGCAGATGTTTTCTCAACGTGCAAACGAACAGGCGGCGATCTGGTTGAAGTCGTTCGCAGAACCTCTTCCGTCATCGGAGAAAAGCTGGACATACAGCAGGAGATATCCGTGATGATTGCCCAGAAGCGGTTTGAATCCAAGGCGCTGCTGGCTGCGCCGTTCCTGCTGCTGCTGTTCATGAATATGACGTCTCCCGATTACATGGAGCCTATGTACAGCGGAGCCGGGATCTTGATTTCAACCTTTGCATTGGCTGCTTTAGGAGGCTGTTTCCTGTGGATTAGCAAAATGATGAACATCAAGGTGTAAGGAGGTGAAGCGGGCATGTTGACATGGATATCCGGTGCGCTGATGGTTCTGCTTGTGGGTGGTTGGGTGGTGCTGAATCAAATGTGCGGCGAACGATACCATCGTCTTAGCAAGTTGTCCATGGCGGGACTGAGACTGCAAAGGCTGGCTCCGCCTCTGCTGTTCATGCTGGAGCGGGGGAAGGTTCCGATGCGCATTCCGATTGTCTTCTATCGGATGCAGGGCTCCGTCCAGAAAATATACGGCTTGCGGCACAGTGCAGAAATGACGCTGCTGTTTATGGCCGAGGCACTTGCGTATACATGGCTAATTTGGATCGGTGGATGTATATGGGCATTGTTATCGGGAGAGGTTATGGGGCTTATAGCGGGATTGGGGTTAGGCGCATTGCTACCCGTTGCTTTGGTTAAGGATCTGCATAAAAAAGTGATGCTGCGCGAGCAAGAAATCATTATGGAGCTGCCGGAGCTTCTAAACAAGATTGTGCTGCTTGTTGGGGCAGGAGAAACGGTGCAGCGGGCAGTGATTCACTGTGTAGAACGGAACAAGGATATGAATCATCCCCTGTATGCCGAGCTTAAGAGAATGGTGCTGGAATGGGAGGGAGGCCATCCGTTCCAGCAAGCCTTCGAGCAGTTTAACAAACGATGCGGCGTTCAGGAAGTGTCGATATTTACAACTACGGTTCTGCTTAATTTTCGTCGAGGCGGAAATGACTTTGTACTGGCGCTTCGGGATCTGTCGCGTGTGCTGTGGGAGAAGCGCAAGGCCATCGGAAGAACAAGGGGGGAGCAGGCCTCCTCGAAGCTGGTGCTGCCGATGGTCGTAATTTTTATGATTGTAATTGTTTTGCTTGGAGCACCTGCATTTATGATGATGAACATGTAGAAGGGATCGGTGTATGAATATGATGCTAACCGTGATGAAGAATGGAATGAAGGCTTTTTGGAAGGATGAGAAAGGGATTGGAACGCTCGAGATGATCCTAATCCTCGTTGTTATTTTAATTATTGCGCTCATATTCAAGGATCAGATTACGTCGCTGGTTAATAATCTGTTTGATTCTGTGAATAACAAGAGCGAGGAGTTCCTTGAATAAGATGCTTGCGAGGAAATGGAAGGACGAGAGAGGAAGCTTCACGGTTGAAGCTTCCCTGGTTCTTCCCATTGTGTTGATGGTGACGGCTTTGCTTCTGTTTCTATGCTTATATATCTATCAACAGTCTATGCTGGTCCAAGCTTCAGCTGCAGCTTCCGAACGGACTGCGTATGCCTGGGACAACAGCCATAAGGTTTCAGCCTCGGGATCTGTGGAGCTGGGGCAGCATGATTCACTATATTGGCGGTTGACGGATGATCATGTGTTAGGAACTCTATTTGGTTTGGCCGGGGGAGACGAGACGAGGTCAATCTCATTGCCGCAAGGCGAGTCTGCTGGCGGAAAGCTGCCTGAGCTTAAGATGTACAAGGGAGGTATGGCTGTGCCGTCAAGTATGGCGGGAGAGATGCGGTATACCAATCAACTGCTCATTCGAAAAGTAACAACGTCATTAAACGAGCAAGTATCGCTTACGCCGCTCAGCCGGATGTTAGATGATGGCGGTCAGATCAAGGTAAGCGGACAATCAATTGTGGTTGATCCTGTCGAGTTTATTCGGACGGTAGATTTGATGCGCTATTACGGATCGAAGTTTCAAGGCGGAGGCAATGGAACGGATAAGGCTGCTGCAGGAGAAGTTCTACAAAAGTTCGGAGGTCCGCGATAGTCATGGGGAAACAAGGGGAAACAAAGTCGAGCAGGAGAAGAAAACAGGGAGTCCGGTCGTCTGATGGATCTGTATCTGTTTTTTTGATTATCGCATTGGCTGCTGTATTCATGTTTGTTGCCATATTTATTGATTATTCGCGTATAGCCGCCATGAAGGTGCAGAGCGAACGCCTGACAAGAGCAGCCGTACGTTCTGTGATGTCATCTTATGATCCGCAGCTGCAGAAGGAATATGGATTATATGCCTTTGGCGACAGCAGCGGGGATTTGATCATGGGCAATGTGTTGAATGATAGCCTCAATCCAGGAGATCGAAGCGATGCATTTCGGTTAATGGCAATGGAGCTCGACAGTTCAGGACTTGAACTGCAGCGTCCGCTGGGTACCTATGACATATTCAACCGGCAGATTATCGAGGATATGAAGTATAAAGCGCCGATTGATTTCACGCTGGAGCTTGTCAACAAGTTTAAACCGTTGTCGCAGTCCATGAAGGAAGCTTCTAATACGGTAGATGTGCTTAAGCAGCTTCGCAAATTGTATGACAGGCGGGAAGAGGCCCTCGATGAAATGCTGGTCAAGCAGCGCAGGGCAGGCGAATATGCAATCAAACTTTCGAAGCTGGTTATGGATCCGCCCGGACGATCCATCTACGATGCTTCGCTTGGAGGAAGTATTTCTACTGCTGCCGATGGGGCATCACAGTACCCCGATTATAAGGCTAAACAGCAGGAGGATGCGGACAGGCCTCCTAAGGAGAAGCTGTACACGCTGCAGCTTATGGCTTATCAGAACGGAATTTCTTCCATTGGTTCAGAAATTTCGAGTGAGGCCAGCAGGTTTCAGAAGGAGAAAGACAAACTTCTCGAAGATGCATATAAGCTGTGGGAGGAAGCAAGGAATCTGAACGATGAGATGAAGCAGGTTATCAAGGATTCGGAGAATCGTTCATCCAATAAAGGGTATGATCAGGTCACGAATGATGTAACACCGGGATCAACCGATTCATCCGGGTCAGAAGCGGAGATGATTCAATCTATCCGGAAACAGGCGGACAAATTAGTTCACAGCGATGAATTGATGAACAGTTTCCGGCAAGAGATTGAGGGGCAGGAGAGCCTATACCAGCAGGTTGTTCATGCGGTCTCTTCACTTCAATCTTCACTGGGCGGAGAGGGTATGAAAGGGGCTGTGCTTGAAGCTAGCCATGCCCTGCAGAATTATATCTCCAATTACGGAACTTCAGGCGGCAGCAACATAATAGACCGGCAGCAGGCAGCATTGGAGCAATTCCGGACATCAGATAAGGAACGCAAGGCGATGGAGAGACAAGCTAATCAGAAGCTGAAGCAGGCCACGAAAGTCATTGAGGTGATCAACGGACTGAACGGGCAGCATCAGGCTATGTTGGATGAGTTCCGGGAACTGCAGCAGTACTATGACGAAAGTCTTCAATTTAATGCCGAAGCAGACAGTATGAGCAAGGGAAAACCACTTCATGATGATCCTTATGAAGCAGGCAAAGATGCAATGGATAATATGGACGGTATGTTCGGATTCATGGGGAATGTGCTTGGTGGTGTTAGGGACGAATTGTTTCAAAACGAGTACGCTGTTCATTATTATCAGCATTTTGATATAGGGAATTTATCCGGTATTTTGGATGGTTCTAATGCAAGCGGAGATATTGCTCAAGAATTTGCCATCGGGAATCAGGAAGTGGAGTATATTCTGTATGGATTCCATAACCCTGCCGGGAATATATCGGCTGCTTATGCAGAGATATTTGCCTCCAGGATTGCTGTTCGGACAATGGAAGGATTTATCGTCAATAGCAAATTAGGAAATCCATTGGCTATTTTGGCTGCTGCCATACTGTATGGCATTGAAAAGGCTATAGAGGATATGATCCAGTTGTGTCAGACGGGGAGTATTCAGTTGTCTAGGTATGTCCCCGTTGAGCTGACATACCGGGATCATTTACGGATATTTCTGTTTATTCACAGCGATAACGAGAGGAAGCTGTCGCGAATGCTGGCATTGATTCGCCTGAACACCGGAATCAATCCTGCGGAACGATCGACCTACGCATCAGGTGAGGTCAGGACGGCCATGCGGCTATGGTTTCTTCCCGGGGTGACGAAGTCGCTTGGCGTTGTATTTGGAAGCGGCGGTGATGAGGTTCAGGGAAATCGTTACATTGTAAATCGCAGGGCGGATTTTTCTTATTAGGATTAGGGGTATTCGAATGAAACGATTAGCGGTGTTACAGAAGCCTCCCCGTAAGGATCAAGCGTCATCGGATCAAGGAAGTATGGTTGTTGAAGCAGCGCTTGTGCTGCCAATGTTCATGTTTTTTATTATTTTCCTCATATATATTGTGCAAATGACGCTGATATCGACAGCGCTGCAGAGCACGGTTTCGGACACCGTCAAAACCGTAGCAGCTCATATGTACCCTGTTTCCCTAGCCGTCCAAGGCAACTCGGTTGGTGGTGGGGCAGGAGAAAGCGGATCCCCCAGTACATCCCATTGGGAAATCCCAAAGTTGTCGCTTGCTGATTGGGCTTCTAATTACAGCGACTCCCTTCCTTCACCTGTTAATGAGTGGATTGTGCAAGCTGTAGCTTCAGGCGAGGAGCCGCTGCAGCAGCTCAAGAATCAGACCGTGGAAGCCGTACTGGATCCTGTGGTCAAACCGATGTTGAAGCCGTTTATGCCAGATCGTCTTTTGGACTATGACAGAATTCATGTATCCAATGTTCATATTCCGAATTTAAGAAGTGGAGAGAGTCCTTATTTCGGTATTGAGGTCAACTACGCCCTGCCCATTCGGGTCCCCTTCTTAAACAAACGTATTGTGCTGCAGGCGAAGGCTCAGGAGAGGCTGTGGATCGGGGATACCGGCGAAGGAGGGGCAGATTCGGGTAACGGCGACGGCTCGGAGACAAGCGGGGGGATCGAACTGCTTGAGAAGCCCAATCCGGCTGTGGCGAGCAAGCAGGCAAAAGTGAAAGTAAAAGTGGAGCCGGGAACCAGCGCGCAATTGTCCGTTTATTATAAGAGTGGTCAGAGTACGGCTAAATATTTGGGATGGGAGACCGCGGACGAGAGTGGCTATATCGAATGGGAATGGAATGTGGGATTTAACACCACGCCGGGTACGTGGCTGTTTGTTGTTGAGACAGCAGACGGGCAGCGAATGGAGGTGCCGTTTACGGTGGTTGCAAGGTCGGGTTAGACAAGATTTCGATAGGTTGGGTTCCAAAGAATGAGTGCATGTAGAAATGGCTTAAAGAAGCGTACTAGAGATGTGGCCTTAGAAGTGGCCAGCGATGTAACCAGAGATGTGACCCAAAAGGATCATTCTGAAGAAGCGTTCGTGCATACAGAAGTGAAATTCTATTAAGGCTATTCCAGCGAATAGTGACGACAGAGGAGGTTGATACGTATGGCCGTTGCCTATGGACTTTGTGCCGTTTATCTGATTGCGGCTTTCCTGACAGACCTTCGTTCCATGAAAATCCCCAATGCATTGACTGTTCCAGCTATGCTGCTGGGTCCTGTCTATCATGGCATTCTGGACGGATGGGAAGGCATGTTCTTTTCACTGAAGGGTCTCGGAGCAGGGTTCCTCATCTTGTTGATCATGTATTTTATAGGGGCCGTTGGAGCAGGTGACGTCAAGCTGTTTGGAGGCATAGGTGCCTGGACCGGTCTATGGTTTACGCTTCATGCAATTATGTATTCTGTCCTTTGTGCCGGTGTAGTCGGCCTGATCATACTTCTCTGGCGGAGGGAAACGATGAAACGAATTCGTAAAGTTGTTGGCAGTATTGCCGGAGTCTTTATTTTAAAGAGTGGGTTGCCGTGGCGTAATAATCAGGAGGAGCACTTGCGGTTTCCTTTCATGATCGCGGTCCTTCCTGGTGTAATCAGCACGTATATAGTACTGCACATGTAGGAGGCGGTCCTTATGTTCGGATTAAAGAGGGATTTTGTGCAAAACGGCGGAACGAGCATGGTTCTGGACCGGGCCGAGGGAATCCAATCATCAGAACTTAATCATGTGCAGCTGGGCATGATTCGATCTTCAAGAATTCCGCATTTTCTGAAGCTGCATATGAAAGAAGTCGATTACAAGGTGACGCTGGAATATGATATTACCGGCAAAAAGATGCTCTCTCAATCATTAAAAAGTGAGCGTATGACACTCACCGAATATTATGGGTTGCTGCTTCAAATCGCGACCGCTCTGGATGATAGCAAGCTGTATATGCTTCAACCGGAGAACTACATCCTTCATGAGGATTATCTATTTATTGAGGGTTCCATTCATCTAGGCACGCTATATTTAACTTATGTTCCACTTGCAGCTAATGAGACCGGTAGCAAGCAACTCCCTGTATCGCTCAAGGAGCTAATGACAAGGCTGCTCGCATCCGTGTCAGAGCTGAAAGGGGGAGGAATACAGGCACTGATGTCCTACTGCGGTGAACAAAGCTTTAATTTGCCGGGACTTAAGAGGCTTATTGTTGAATTACTTGCAGGGGAAGACGGTGAAGACCATCGACCAGCAGCGCAGATGAAAGGGGCAGTGCCTGCAAGAGTGGAGGGACTATCCTCATACTATAACGATATCCAACCAAATGGTATCTCCAAGCCTGACTCCGCCTTTACGGAATCGACACGTTTCCGGACAGCAGCGCCACATACGGAGAGTGACGTCAAGACGGATAAACAGAGTTTAATTCGAAGTCTGACTGAGCGTACAAATTTGAAGTTTGGGAGAATGGGCAGAGGCGAAGAGAAGAACACCCCTCATTCGGATTATTTCGACTCGGGTTCCAACGCTGCTTGGGCATCTGATACGGATTATGGAACGGACCCTGGGGCTTCGGAGCAAGACAAGTCCTCCCCGGTTCGTACCTATATTCTGTTAGGATGTTTACTGGCTGCAGCGGGAGTTTGGAGATTGTTGTATATGAGTCAACCGGGTGTGCTGATGCTGGCGTTGTCAGTCGTGATTACGCTTCTCCTTGCTGTTGTTGCCTGGCTTGGCTGGAGTGGAAAACTCCAGCTGCTCTCCCGGAGATCAGATGATTGGTCCGAATCGTTACCGATGTTTGAATCAACTGAGCTTAGCCCCCCGGGCCATTCCAAGTGGAAGTCCGTTCCTCGTTTCGAGGCAGATCCCTTATCAGGTCTTCTGACGGGAAATTCCAGCTCCACAACAGGAACAGGAACAGCAGATATGGAGCTTAGGGAGAGCAGGGAGAACTGGAGATGGAAGGTTCCCAAATCTCCAACCCATCCAGAGGACCATCAGAAACAAGCAGGCTACCCTCCGCAGGGGCAGGGCTATCCCTATTCGCATTCACAAGAGGCTGAACCTGCAGTCTCTTATGGCGAGGAAGGTGATTATTATGCTCAGTTGTCCCAGCGCACGGAGGTGCTTTCATCACATGGAGGCGGAGGGGCTACTGTACTGCTAGGTCCGGAAACGAAGCCTCCTGCTCATCCACATTCAGCAAGAACCTATCTGGAGCTGAACGAACCGAATGCAGCCGCCACGCAGCGGATTGAATTGACGCAACCCCATTTTATCATCGGCAGATCCCCTGATGTCGCGCAATTTGTTGCTCAGGGTGTGGGAACTTCGCGGGCACATGTCGAGCTCTCGCGTGAAGGTGGAGAATACGTATTAA
>NZ_JARXYU010000027.1:0-56377 GCF_029893715.1 Paenibacillus sp. LBL
CCGTTAAGCCTTCCAGCGCCGATGGTACTTGGACCGCAGGGTCCCGGGAGAGTAGGACGTCGCCAAGCGAACAACCATAAAGACCGTTATCGAGTAATCGATAACGGTCTTTTCCTATAGTTCAGCTCTTACATTTGTAAATAACAGACTATCCCGTGCTGGCTTGGGTGATACTATGCGACAGGCTGCTGTAATCCCATGGATGATCCGAAGTGATCAGGGAATGGGAGAGAAGGTGTAAACGTGGATAAGTCTCCATTTTATAGAAGAAACTCATTGGTTTTGTCCACTATGAAGAGACAAGGTAACGCGCTGGATGGATACTTGTGACCTCCATAAAAAGGGCCAATTCAATCCTTGACAGCCTATGGGCCCTTTGCTAAGATGGCAATAATATATTTCTGAAAATACATTGAAAATGCCGTCCGGTCCCGCTCTGACAGTAGTTGTAGTCCGCAGGAAGACGACAAAAAGGAGGAATAACCCAGGTGTGGGAAGATAAGTTTAGCAAGGAAGGCTTCACTTTTGACGATGTATTGTTGGTTCCTAGAAAATCCGAGGTGCTTCCAAAAGAAGTGGATGTTAGCACAAAATTGAGCGAGCATGTGAGATTGAACATTCCCCTCATCAGTGCTGGAATGGATACCGTAACGGAAGCTCCTTTGGCAATTGCCATTGCTAGAGAAGGCGGAATCGGCATTATTCATAAAAATATGACCGTTGAACAACAGGCAGAAGAGGTAGATCGGGTTAAACGTTCGGAAAGCGGTGTTATCACGAATCCGTTCTCGCTTCATGCTGATCATCTTGTATCCGATGCAGAGAAACTCATGGGCAAATTCCGGATTTCCGGAGTGCCGATCGTGGATGAGAGCAATAAACTGATCGGGATTTTGACCAACCGTGATTTGCGGTTTGTGCATGACTACAGTACGGTAATCAGTGAAGTGATGACCAGTGAGAACCTGGTAACGGCTCCGGTAGGAACGACGCTTCAGGATGCCGAAATGATCCTGCAAAAGCATAAGATCGAGAAGCTGCCTCTAGTAGATGAAGATAATGTTCTTAAAGGGCTTATTACAATTAAAGACATTGAGAAAGCAATCCAGTTCCCTAGAGCGGCGAAGGATGCACAAGGACGTCTCCTGGTGGGTGCGGCAATCGGGATCTCCAAAGATACATTCGAAAGAGCAGAAGCGCTTGTAAAAGCCGGTGTAGACGTCATTACTGTTGACTCCGCTCACGGACATCACATCAACATCATTGATTCCGTTCGCAAGCTGCGTGAAATTTATCCGGATCTAACCATCATTGCGGGTAATGTAGCTACAGGTGAAGCTACAAGAGATCTTATCGAAGCCGGAGCATCTGTTGTTAAAGTCGGTATCGGACCGGGATCCATTTGTACGACCCGCGTCATTGCTGGTATTGGCGTACCGCAAATCACAGCAATTTATGACTGTGCGACCGTTGCTAAGGAGTACGGCGTGCCAATTATTGCCGATGGCGGTATTAAATACTCCGGAGAAATCACGAAAGCCATCGCAGCCGGGGCAAGTGCCGTCATGCTGGGCAGCATGTTTGCCGGTACGGAGGAAAGCCCGGGCGAAGCTGAGATCTACCAAGGACGTCGTTTCAAGGCGTATCGCGGGATGGGTTCCCTTGCTGCTATGAAACAAGGCAGTAAAGACCGTTACTTCCAGGATGACGACAAGAAATTGGTGCCGGAAGGCATCGAGGGTCGTGTTGCTTACAAAGGGCCTTTGGCCGATACCATTCATCAGTTGATTGGTGGATTGCGTTCCGGCATGGGCTATTGCGGCACGCAAAACCTGGATGAGCTGCGTAATGACACTCAGTTTATCCGTATTTCAGGCGCAGGGCTTCGCGAGAGTCATCCGCATGATATCCAAATCACCAAAGAAGCACCTAACTATTCCTTGTAATACACTGAAGTGAAACAAGGATAGACAATATATGTCATATATTTCCTGGACAAGCTGGATGAAATTCATCTAGCTTGTCTTTTTTTGATACCCCCCCTATGATAGAATAGAACAAGTTAATGACTTATTGAGAATTAGAGGGGAGTTATTCCATTGATAGACAAGTCTGTAAAGAAGAATAAACGACAACGAATTCAAAGAACGCTGGCATCCTTGATGCTGTTTAATATACTGTGTTTCTCCGCTGCACCGGCGGTTTCATTGGCAGCACCTCATATGCTGGCAACAGCGGATACGACCAATGCTACAGATGATAAAGCAGCAACCGACAAGGCTGCAACGGATAATGCCAAGCCGGATAAAGTTCCATCCATAGATCAGCTTGGATTGGACGTCAGCTCTGCCGTATTGATCGAGCCTTCTACAGGGCAGGTCCTGTTATCGGTTAATGCTGATGAAGCATTGCCGCCGGCCAGCATGACCAAGATGATGACGGAGTACATCGTTGCGGAGAAAGTTAAGCAAGGTGAGCTAGCTTGGGATGACATGGTCTCGGTAAAAGAGAATGCAGAAAAAACGGTGGGCTCACGGATATTTTTGGCTGAGGGCGACCAACATACAGTCGAAGAGCTCTACATAGCTATGGCTGTAGGTTCAGCTAACGATGCTACGGTAGCACTGGCTGAGCATGTGGCTGGTTCCGAGGAAGAGTTTGTTACCCTGATGAACGACACGGCAAAAAAGATGGGGCTGAAGACGGCATTCTTCATTAACTCTACAGGTCTCAGCCGTGCGGATATGCCCGATAAATATCGTCCTGCAGAGGACAAGGAAACGGTAATGTCAGCAATGGATACAGCGTTACTGGCCAAATTCATCGTTGAGGATCATCCTGATTTTGCAAGATTCACGGCCATTCAATCCCACAAATTTCGACCGCGCGACACGCATCCAATTATCAACTATAACTGGATGCTTGAAGCCAATAAAGATATCACCAACTTCAAGAAATATGCTTACGAAGGTCTGGACGGATTAAAGACAGGCCATACCAATGCAGCTAAGTATTGCTTCGCGGGTACCGCTGAGCGTGATGGCATGCGTCTGATTAGCGTGGTTATGGGCACAAAATCCGAAGGAGCTCGTTTTGTAGAATCCAAAAAAGTCCTGGATTACGGCTTTGACAATTTCGAAGTGAAGGAAGTTCAAGCTGCTGGGGCAACCGTTGAAGGCTTTGATAGCATTGAGGTGAAGAAGGGTAAAGGCAAGCAAACAGCAGTCGTAACCGATAAAGCAGTCACTTTTGTTGTACCCAAAGGATCGACTGGCAAGAATATTACGTTCGAAGCCAAGCTGGACTCCTCCAGCATGACAGCTCCTGTGGCTAAAGGTACGAAGGTGGGTACGGTGACCTACACCTATAAAATTGAAGGCATGAAGGATGCCCAAACCGAAACGGTGAACTTAATCACGGCGGATGAGGTTGAGAAGGCAGGCTGGTTCAGTTTGTTCCTGCGGGCAATCGGCGATTTTTTTGCGGATTTGTTTGATTCCATCAAAAATCTTTTTTAACAGCTATAAATTCCGAGTGAATGGGTTGTATATTTGATTTTGATGCGGTAAAATATCGAGTTAGATTCATTGCAAGTATGTACCTATATAGGCACAGACCATATCGCCAGGATTGCGTTATGGCGATGAGATACAACATATAATCGGGAGGCTAGGGGCATGGAAACAGGAACATCAACGGTAAAAAGAGGTATGGCGGAAATGCAAAAAGGCGGCGTCATTATGGACGTCATGAATGCGGAACAAGCGAAAATCGCTGAAGCTGCCGGTGCAACGGCAGTTATGGCGCTGGAGCGCGTTCCTTCCGATATTCGCGCTGCTGGGGGAGTGGCACGGATGGCTGACCCAACGATCGTTGAGGAAGTCATGAAGGTTGTATCCATTCCGGTTATGGCCAAAGCTCGTATCGGTCATTATGTCGAAGCGAAAGTGCTGGAATCTCTTGGTGTGGATTACCTTGATGAGAGTGAAGTTCTGACACCGGCAGATGAAGTGTTCCATATCGATAAATGGGATTTCACGGTACCATTCGTATGCGGAGCGTAGGATCTTGGTGAAGCGCTGCGTCGTATTGGTGAAGGCGCGTCGATGCTTCGTACGAAGGGTGAGCCGGGAACAGGCAATATCGTGGAAGCTGTTCGCCATATGCGTTTGATCAACAGTCAAATCCGTAAAGTTCGTAACATGTCGAAGGACGAGCTGTATGCAGAAGCGAAAAACCTGGGTGTTTCCTATGACCTCCTGAAAGGCATCCATGAGACAGGCAAGCTTCCCGTGGTTAACTTTGCAGCTGGTGGTATAGCAACACCTGCAGATGCCGCATTGATGATGCATTTGGGCGCTGACGGGGTCTTCGTGGGATCCGGTATTTTCAAATCGGACAGCCCTGAGAAATTTGCACGGGCGATCGTAGAAGCGACTACACATTATGATGATTATAAATTGATTGCCGAAGTATCCAAGAATCTGGGTACTCCGATGAAAGGCATCGAGATATCCAAGCTTAGTCCAGCCGA
The DNA here is from genome assembly GCF_029893715.1 of Paenibacillus sp. LBL. Lineage (NCBI taxonomy): Bacteria > Bacillati > Bacillota > Bacilli > Caryophanales > Paenibacillaceae > Paenibacillus > Paenibacillus sp. LBL. Next base: position 4,535 of record NZ_JARXYU010000027.1, read on the forward strand.
GCGTATGCAGGATCGCGGCTGGTAAGAGAGAAGGGGTAACATGAAGGTCGGAGTACTGGCACTTCAGGGTGCCGTTGCAGAGCATATTCGAAGCATATCCCTTGCCGGTGCAGAGGGCGTTCCGATCAAGCGGAGAGAGCAGCTTCAGGACGTTGACGGTTTAATCATTCCTGGCGGAGAGAGCACCACCATTGGCAAGCTTATGCGTAAATACGGCTTTATGGATGCAATTACTCAATTCTCAACCCAAGGCAAACCGATATTCGGTACTTGTGCCGGACTGATTGTGCTTGCTGAGCGAATTCAAGGGGATGAAGAGGCGCATTTGAAGCTCATGGACATCACGGTAGCCCGTAACGCATTTGGACGTCAGCGCGAGAGCTTTGAGACCGATCTGGATGTCAAAGGAATCGATGAGAAGGTTCGCGCTGTTTTTATTCGAGCACCGCTGATTCTGGAAGTGGGCGCAGGCGTTGAGGTTCTGTCCACGTATAAGGATGAGATTGTTACAGCCAGACAGAGGCATCTGCTTGCGGCCTCGTATCATCCAGAGCTGACGGACGATTATCGTCTCCATCAATATTTTGTGGAGATGGTCCGCTCGCAGTCCGCAGCCGCACAGAAGTAATAGCTACAGCAGAAGACATCTTGACTCTTAGGCAGTATACAGGAGTCAAGTTGTCTTTTTCGCTGAAATGCAATAAGATGTATCGTATGTAATAGAGGTCATGCAGCCTTGTCCCAAGGCTTTTTGTAGACATAGAGGGCAGCTGCTTCGATATACTGATGGATGTTTTACTTTAGGAGGGTTTCCCGTGTTAGACGTAAAAATATTGCGCAGCGAGTACAGTCGTGTAGAAGAAGCGCTGAAGAATCGTGGCAAATCGCTCGATTTAATTGCGGATTTTCCTAAGCTTGACGCCCGGCGCCGGGAGTTGCTGCAGGAAAGCGAAAGTTTGAAGAACCGCCGCAACACCGTGTCGGCTGAAGTAGCCAGGCTGAAGAAGAATCGTGAGAATGCAGATGAGCTGATTCTGGAGATGCGAGAAGTGTCAGACCGGATTAAAGCGATGGATGAGGAAGTGCGTGAGCTGGAAGCGAGTATTTCCGAGCTTACTTTGGCGATTCCGAATATTCCTCACGAGAGTGTGCCGGTAGGCGCCTCGGAGGAGGAGAACGTGGAGATCCGCCGGTGGGCGGAGCCTAATGCCTTCGATTTCGAGCCTAAGGCTCACTGGGAGCTTGCTCAGAATCTGGGCATACTGGATTTTGAAGCAGGTGCGAAGGTGACAGGTTCCCGATTTACGTTCTACAAAGGTCTGGGTGCTCGCCTGGAGCGTGCCTTAATCAGTTTCATGATGGATCTGCACAGCGACAAACACGGCTATGAAGAAATGCTGCCTCCATATATCGTCAACCGGGACAGCCTGTACGGAACCGGACAGCTTCCTAAATTTGAAGAGGATTTATTCAAGATCAGCGATACGGATTACTATTTGATCCCAACGGCGGAGGTTCCCGTAACGAACTACCATCGTGAAGAAATCCTGAACATCGAGGATCTGCCAAAATACTATGTGGCGTACAGTTCCTGTTTCCGTTCCGAAGCCGGTGCGGCAGGGCGCGACACACGCGGTCTCATTCGTCAGCATCAGTTCAATAAGGTGGAGATGGTGAAGATCGTAAATCCGGAAACATCCTTTGATGAGCTTGAGAAGATGACAACGGATGCAGAGCGTGTGCTTCAGCTGCTAAATCTTCCATATCGCGTGATGGCCCTTTGTACAGGGGACATGGGTTTTGGCTCCATGAAGACATATGATTTGGAAGTATGGCTCCCAGAGAGCGGCGTATACCGGGAAATTTCCTCCTGTTCGAATATAGGGGACTTCCAGGCTCGTCGTGCCAATATCCGCTTCCGTCCGGAGCCGAAGAGCAAGCCGGAGTTTGTCCACACCTTGAACGGTTCCGGGCTCGCTGTGGGCCGTACAGTTGCTGCCATTCTGGAGAATTATCAACAGGCAGACGGTTCGGTGATCATTCCAGAAGTGCTTCGTCCTTATATGGGCAACGTCAGTATCATTGAGCAGAAAAAATAGTTGATAAATTATTTTGTCTTGTGGTATAATGATTTTTGCACGTGATTAATTTACGTGTAATCACTGCCACATGGAGAGGTACCGAAGCGGTCATAACGGGGCGGTCTTGAAAACCGTTAGGGGGCAACTCCACATGGGTTCGAATCCCATCCTCTCCGCCATACATAACAAATACAAACCGTTTCCTTAGGGAAACGGTTTTTTTGTATGCTTTTTTTAGCAAGGGCACACCGTTACTTGGCTTGTCCGTAAAGTTCGGCTATGTGGATGGACGCTGTATAAAACAAGGCCCATTATCGCAATTTATAGAGAAGGGGAGGTGTGAACATGAACTCAGAACTGAATGTAGATCAGGCCATGCTGGTCAATGCCTGGCAGGAAAGGCTATCAACGATTCTAAAGCCGGGCGATCGCGCCGAAGTGGCTGCGGACGAAGGGGATGCGAATGCCATCCGTATTCACATCGGTGCGGCAGGGCGCCAGGAGTATTCGTTTGATTTTCAATGCACGTATGTAGATTCAAGGGAAGTAAAGGTAGAACTGGTCGATGTGGAGCGAGATGGCGCAACGACAGATGAGCGTAACGAGAATATTCAGGGTATGGTAGGCGACTATACGCGCCATATTCATGAATGTGCTCAAGCGCTGCAGCAAATCACGCATCACTGATTATATGAATGACATATCCCAGTCCCTTCACTTTACGAAATCAGGACAGGATTGCCGAAACCATCGTTGTTATCCACGAAATGGAGGGCTACCAGATGAGCAAGCCAAAGTCGATTCCAGTACCTGAAGCACAAGAGCAGCCGAAAAAGCGCAAGGATCATGACCGTGGCGGTCAGGAGCCGCTGTCAGGCTCACACAGAGCGAAGATCCGTAAGCAGGACGGGCATTTCAACCCGGAAGGCTAAACGGCCCCAGGCGCTAATATAGAAGCGCTAGAAGCAAGAATCGTGAGAACTTCCTGTAATTCGACAGGAGGTTCTTTTTTTCGTTATGAAACCTTTTCATAAATCTTCCGTATTAGTGTGCAAGTGTAATATTCTGGGGCCCCACCTTATTCGCATGTTAAGAAGTTCAAATTTAAGACTCCTGGAAAAAGAAAGGAAATATAAATTTCAGCAAATATTCCAGAAAGTGTTTCTCATTTTAGGTAAATGGTTTATGATTAGAAGGTCTGTTATTTTTTTTGATGTTAGAGGGGAGAGAAAATTTTAATGAACAAGAAGTTTGCAGCTATCATGCTGACACTGCTGCTCACAGTGACGGTTGTGCTATCCGGCTGCGCCAAAAAAGAAGAGCCTAAAGCGGCGATGACCAATGCTGCTACGAATGCCATGAAGATGACGTCGTACGAAATGAAGAGTAAATTTGTCATTGAAGACCTTCAAGTTAACATACCTGCAGTTGAAGGCGACCCAAGTGTAACCCAGGCGATGACAATGTTGAAAAATGCTGAAGTTACGCTGGATGGCATCTATCAAGCGGAGCCTATGCAAACCGAAATGAACATGGGGATCAATCTGAAGGGCGACATGGCCATGTCCATCAACATTGATATGGTAATGACCAATGAGAAGATCTACGTCAAGGTTCCAAGCATTCCGATGCTTCCGTTCCCAGAGGATGTTGTAGGTAAGTACCTCGTGATGGATATGAAAGAGCTTGCTGAGCAATCCGGCGAAACATTTAGTCCGGAGAGCCTGGATACCGAAAAGTCTCAGAAATTCGTGAATGAAATCCTTGAAGCGTTGCTTAGCGAATATGATCAAGCCAAATACTTCAAAGATATCAATGTAAAAGATGCTGCGCTTCCAGAGGGCGTGGATGCGAAACAAGTCGTTCAATTCTTTGTAACCAATGATACGCTTAATGAAGCATTAGACATCCTGGTAAACAAGGTTGCTCCGAAGGTAGTTGATATTGCAGCTAAAGACGAGTACCGTGAATTGCTGGGTCTGACGCAAGAAGATATTGACGCAGCTAAAGCGGAAGTATCTGCTGTGAACCAAGACGAATTCAAAGCGGGCTTGGACGAAATCCAGAAATACCTGAAGATCAATACTTTTAACATCAATACAGCGATCGATAAAAAAGATTTCCCTGCTTATCAAGATGTTGTGTTGAACGTAGATTTCAATGATCCAGAAACCAATGAGAACGTGAAGTTGGCTGTGAAGGGTAGTACCCAATACAACAACATCAACGGAAAACAAGAGTTCAAAATCGGTATTCCAAAAGACGCTGATGTCATCACGATGGAGCAATTTGAGGAATCGATGAGCCAAATGGGCACTTATTAATATCGTTCATCATAGACAACAGAACCCGGCCGTCATGGCCGGGTTTTCTGTTTCTTTACATATGGTCATTTTCCACGCAAACGCCGGAAAAACTGAGTGAGCAGCGAAGCGCACTCTTCCTGGAGTACACCGTCTATGACAGTTGTGCGGTGATTGAAGCGCGGCTCCTGGAGCAAATTCATCAGAGTGCCTGCACAACCAGCTTTGGGGTCACCTGTGCCATAGATGAGCTGCGGAACCCGGGATTGCACGATGGCACCTGCGCACATGGGACAGGGCTCCAGCGTGACGTACAGACGACAGTCCAGCAGTCTCCACGCTCCAAGATGTTGACTTGCCTCACGGATGGCCACCATCTCTGCATGAGCCGTTCCATCATAAGTTGTTTCACGCAAATTGTATCCGCGACCAATAATCTCATCACCACGAACGATGACGGCGCCAATAGGAACTTCACCGAGCTCCTCGGCTTTACGTGCTTCTGCAATGGCTTCTCTCATCCAGTGTTCATGATTATGATTATCCACAGTCAGTGGGTCTATTGAATTCGGTATCAAACGAAAGTCTCCTTTCACATCCAGTCAAAACCCTGTATTTATACCCATTGTTCAACGAACATTTATTCGTTTGTTAACATGATGTGGACAGAATTGTGGATAAGTTAAATTTTATGCACAAAGTTATGCACATTATCCACAGATGAGTTGTGTATTTGTGCGCAATCTGTGGATACGTTATTTTTTTCGCCTGGAATGACCTCTTTATTGTAAGGATTCCCTATTTCAATAGCAATGTGATTGTGTAAAAAAGCGTTGTTATGCCTGTCTTTTCAAACGTTCGTGATCAAGGTATCATGAGGATATAGATTCGCAAGTCGTCTATGTGATAGCAGAAAGGTGAAGATGCCACTTGTCGATCAAGACGAAATTATCGATGATCATGTCCATATCGGTATTATTTATTCTTCTGCTCAACATTACGCTGAACTATTACACAACCCAGGAAAATTTGCAGCAGGATAGTGAAACCAAGATGGTAATGGCAGCTACTCAGATTGCCATAACGGTCCAGCAAACCGGGTTTAGTTCTGGATATGTGGATGACATATTCGGCGATATGCTGAAGGTGGCCTCGGTCAATGCGGCCAGAGCATTGGATCCGGATATTAAAAATATAACCAATCGGCAGCTGGAAGAGCTCAGCAAGGAGATCGGCGTCACGCATATTTCATTGCTGGTCCGCACTCAAGATGATATCGTGGTTGCCCGTTCCTCTGCGGAAGAGGAAATCGGTCTTTCGACTAAGAAATGGGGCTATTGGTATACCGCGTTTCAGGAGCTGTTTCAGTATGGTAAAGTCGTATCGGTTACGGAGGGGCAGCACGCCGAACATTTCTGGTCGGGACCGTTTGAGTTCTCCACATCCAATCCGGAATTTATTGATAAATGGGGGTACTATTACGACGGCGGACGCAATTATATCATTGATCCCTACATACGGAATTCGAACATCAAGGATTTTGTGAAAATTACGAGTCCGGATACGGTCGTGGAAGAGACACTGAAATCCAATCCGCGAATATTGGAAGTGACAGGCATCAACCCTGAAACGTTTGGCAATGAATATATGAGGGAGGATGGAACGGACGACGTACATTATAAGCTTCGCAATCGACCGATAACGTTCGGTACCTATGATTACGGCAGCCTGGATCAGGATATGGAGGCCGTACAGCAGGCTGTTGCTACCCGTGATAATGTCGTATTTGTCAGCACTATTCATGGTAAAAAGGTATTGAAAAGCTTTATCCCCATCGTATCTGAGGATAAACCGACAAGTATCATCAGTGTGGTCATGGATTATGAGGCCATCTCCTCTGTCATGAGGGAGCAGATGATCAGTCTTGTGGCCATCTCGCTGGTTTTACTGGAAATCGTGATTTTTGGAAGTTATATTGTAGCGGGTTATTTTACAAAGCCGATTCAAGCCATATTGGGGACGGTCAACGACGTATCCGACGGTCACTTTGATAGAAGGCTGGAGGTAAGCAGTCGGGATGAACTGGGCCAGCTTGCAGGCCGAATCAATGCGATGACCCGCAATTTGGGTAACTACACGAGTCAATTGAAGCAGATGGTTGATGAGAATCAGTCCGTTAAGGAATATTTGGAATCCGTCATTAATCAAACGGCGGATGCGATTCATACCACAGATACCTATGAACGAGTGATTAGCGTGAACAAGGCGTTTGAACAATTATATGGTTGGAAGGCGCATGAGGTGGTCGGGCGGAAGCTTGCGTTAGTGCCTCCGGCCAAAGAGGAAGAAGAAAAGGAACGCATCCGGCGGCTGCGGGCCGGGGAACGGCTCTCCCCGGTTGAGACCGTTCGTCTGCGTAAGGATGGCAGTACGATTGAGGTCAGCATCAGCACCTCGCTGGTGCGGGATGAGAATGGTGAGGTTACCTCGATGATTAGTGTGTCCCGGGATGTAACAGAACGCAATCGGATTGAGGAGCTGCTGCGGCGTTCGGAGAAGTTGAATACGGTTGGACAGCTGGCGGCAGGGGTTGCACATGAAATACGGAACCCTCTGACGACCCTTCGCGGATTTCTGCAGCTCCAGCAGCAGACCCATAAAACCAATCCGGATCATATTGATCTGATGCTGTCGGAGCTGGATCGAATCAACCTGATTGTCAGTGAATTCCTGATATTAGCCAAGCCGCAGGCAATTCATTTTCAGGAGAGAGACGTTAGAATTATCATGGGCGATGTCATATCTTTTCTCGATAGCCAGGCCCATCTGTACGGGATCGAGTTCAAATTGACATTTGCTGTAGAACCGACCTTTGTCCACTGTGAGGAGAACCAGCTTAAGCAGGTATTTATCAATTTGCTCAAGAATGCGATTGAAGCGATGCCGGAAGGCGGCAATGTCTGGATCGATCTTAAACGACCTAACGCAGAGCTCGTGCAGATCGACATTCGGGATGAGGGTCAAGGCATCCCGGAAGAACTTATGCCACATCTGGGTGAACCGTTTATTACCAATAAGGAGACCGGTACCGGGCTTGGGTTGATGGTCAGCCAGCGTATCATTCAGGGTCATCGTGGCACGATGGAGATTGAGAGTGAAGTGGGCATAGGCACAAAGGTGAGTATTGTCCTGCCTGCAGTGCAGCGGACTGCAATTGAGGGCTGAGCGGGAAGCAGTTACAGATAAGGGGATGGCATCTTGAGAATTAATAAATTTATCAGTGAAACAGGATATTGCTCGCGTCGTGAAGCGGATAAGCTGGTGGAGAGCGGGAAGGTAACCATTAATGGTGTGGTTGCTGTCTTGGGAAGCCAGGCTGAGGAAGGCGATGATGTCCGTATCCAGGGGCGGCCGCTTCAAGATAAGAAGAAGCATGTATATATTGCACTTTATAAGCCGGTAGGGATAACGAGTACAACCGAACTGCATATCAAGGGCAATATTGTGGATTTTGTGGGGCACAAAGAACGGATTTTTCCGATTGGACGCTTGGACAAGGACTCCGAGGGATTGATTCTGTTAACGAACGATGGGGATATCGTCAATAAAATCCTTCGCTCCGAAGGGAAACATGAGAAAGAATATATTGTCACGGTAGACCGCCCTCTTACAGATACATTCTTGAGAGGGATGTCCAGTGGCGTAAAAATTTTAGGTGAGATGACACTTCCTTGCGAGGTCACGAGAATGTCCGAGCGTGTATTCCGAATTATTCTGACAGAGGGGAAAAATCGCCAAATCCGCAGAATGTGCAGCGCCTTTGGTTATGAGGTTCGAAAGCTGCAGCGAATCCGGATTATGAATATCCGTCTTGGAAGCCAGCGCGTCGGCTCGTGGCGCGATCTCAACGAGAAGGAGAGGGAGGAGCTCGGCCGGCTGTTGAACTACAAGCTGGAGTAGTGTGACGGAAGCCGTTTGGCGGTATGCCGCATCTACACAGAACAACCGATGCCCCTGGTGACCAGGTGCATCGGTTGTTTATTGTGTGTTATAGTCTGTAGTGACTAATTTCCGTCGCTTACATCTTCAACGTTGGTAAAAGTTGCACTATCTTGGTATTTACGTATAATGGATACCTCAACCCTGCGGTTCTTGGCTCGTCCGGCTTCGGTTTTGTTATCGGCGATCGGATGGTATTCGCCGTAGCCAATCGGCATGAACCGTTTCGGATCAAGCGCAGAGTTGGTCAGCAGTATTTTCATAAACTGCAAAGCTCGATCCGAGCTCAGATCCCAGTTGGAAGGATACCTGCTGTTGGCGATCGGGACATTATCCGTATGGCCGGATACGATGATTTCATAATCCGGGAACTTGTGCAGCATTTGTGAGATGGCTTTGGCCAGCTTACGGGCCTCAGGCTTCACAACGGCTTCGCCGGAAGGGAACAAGGCGTTGTCCCGTATCGTAATGACGAGCTGGGAGTGATTCAGCTTCGTGCTGAGCTCCGAAGTTAAACCGTTATTTTTAATATAGTTATCAAGCTGCTTCTTCAGTTTCTCCAGGTCCTCTTGTTCTTGGCGCATTAACTCAGCCCGTCTTTGGTCAGGGGTTGTAGCGGGAACGTTAGGGGACGATGCCTTATGATCATTAACGTTCGGCGGATCTTCGCTGGGCAGCGTTTTGCTGTAATCCAGCACGCCGGTACCCCCGGTGAGAGCAACGCTGAAGGCTTCGCTCATCTCTTGAAATTTGCGTGCATCGGTCGCGCTCATGGCGTAAAGCACCAGGAACAAGGCCAGAAGCAATGTCAAAAGGTCTGCATAAGGAAGGAGCCAGGATTCATCGGCATGCTCCTCATGCGGCTCGTGCCTAGTCTTTTTGCTCACTAGCACCAGCCTCCCTCTCACTGAGCTCAGCCCGTTCGGACGGTGTCAGGAACACGGAGAGCTTCTGATTAATTGCGATGGTGGACACACCGGATTGAATGGACAGCAGGCCTTCTACCATCATCAAGCGGATTTCAACTTCGCGTTTGGATAGACGCTTCAGCTTGTTCGCAATGGGATGACAGATGACATAACCGGTGAAGATACCAAGCAGGGTAGCAATAAATGCAGCTCCAATCGCATGGGCAAGTTCTCCCATATCTTCCATATGGGAAAGTGCAGCGATCAGGCCGATAACGGCTCCAAGTACCCCAAGGGATGGTGCATACATACCCGCCTGGGAGAAGATCAAGGCGCCAGAGCGATGGCGTTCCTCGGTGGCATTAATATCTTCCATTAATACATCGCGTACGAATTCCTGATCATTTCCATCGATGATCATACGCATACCGTTACGCAGGAAGGTGTCATCAATCTCATCGACCTTGGTCTCCAGCGCGAGCAGTCCTTCACGGCGTGTGATCGAAGCCCATTCCATAAACAGCTTGATCATGTCCGTTTTGTCCATCAGATTCTGTTTGAGAAAGGTCATCTTGACCAGCTTTGGAATCTTTTTCAGCTCGACTAGTGGAAACCCGATGAATAAGGTTGCTGCCGTGCCGCCAAGAATGATTAGATAGGCTGCCGGATTATACAGAGCGAGAAGGGAGGCGCCTTTCAGAAGCATGCCCACCACTACCGCGACGATACCGATGATTAAGCCTATAATTGTTGAAATTTCCATACCACACCTCATCCGTGAGAAATAAAATAACGAATCCATTCGTCAGAGCGGCTCTCATGGAGAACCGGGCGCCTTTTGTGGGGCGTTATCCTATTTATCGTCAGGTCGGGCTTTTTTTTTTAGTTGTAATTTCCGGTATAATGGAAGGAAGGGAAACGAGGCTAAGTACGGCAAGGAAAGGAGTGATCGAGATGGGCGTTAAGCACGGAAGAGATTACGGCGAAATTCTGGCAGAATTAACGGAAGCGGTTGGGAGAATTTCCGACAGCTATGTCTTCTTTGAAATGGAAGCGGAGGAATGGAACAATCTGGGCGAGGCCGAGAAAACGGAGGTTCATGAGGCGCTGGCAGAGGATTTGTTCTACGCTTTGGGTACCGAACCGGTTATTAGCGTGGGCAGCGGCGTTGTCATGCATGACCAGACCAACCATCGAATACATATTTTGATTGGTGAAGAAGAACTGGCCTTTGTAGCTCTTGTATAATCACGTCAGTTATGAACAGATACAGGGCAGAATAGAATAGATGACAGAATGCCAATACAATGTGTCAGTCGGCTTTACGATAGGTTTTTTTCGGGGAGGAAGATAAAAGATGCTTTATACGCAGCAAGAAGTAGAAGCTCATCTGGAAAAGCTTGAGGGTTGGGAGTTTGAGCAAGGGAGATGGATTGTACGAAAGTATACCTTTTCCTCCTTCATGAAGGGAATCGCTTTTGTTGATGAAGTGGCAGCTATTTCGGAAGCTTTCGGACATCACCCCTACATCACCATAGATTATAAAGTTGTTACACTGCGTCTTACTTCATGGGATGACGGCGGCATTACGGCTGTGGATATTAAGGAAGCGCAGCAATTTAACGAGGCCTACGAGAAGAGTCGTTCCAAGGACAGCAAGGCGGAGTAATAGAAGCGGGAGACAATGAGGATGTTAGAATCGCCATAGGCCCCAATTAATGTAAAAACACGCTTGCACCGGTAGGTTCTCCGGATATCAAGCGTGTTTTGCGTGTAAGCTGATTTTATTTTTTCTCAGCAAGGTACAGCGCGATGTTTGCGATTTCTTCAGGCTTCAGCTGATCTTTAAAGGAAGGCATTCCTTTACGACCTTTGGTTACAACGTTGAAGATGGCATCTGCATCCATATGTCCGCCTACCTGATTCAGAGCTGGTCCAGCGCCGCCTTGAAGCTGGTCACCGTGACAGCTAATGCAGCTTGCTTTCAGTGTTGCTTCCGCTGCGGCAGCATCGAGAGTCACTTCCGGCATGGTCGGCTTCTCTTCCTGGGCTACCTGTTCCTTACCCGGGAGCGTAAACATCAGCGCGATAGCCAACGCACATGCGACGAAGAACAATCCGCTCATGATCCATTTTTGCATCGTCATTTCGTCCCTTCTATGTATACTGCACTTTTGCACTTGTCTCCATTATAAACCAACATCCCTAGACAGCATAGCCAGTTGTGACAAAAAAAGCAACGATCCAAAGAGGCTTCATAAAAAATACACAAATTTGTGCTTTTTCATATAGACAAGATTACTATTCCTCATTTGCTGGAGGCTCATACACCATACAGTGGAAAATGCCTTTTCCCTGCGGAGTAAGCCGCTCATACGTATCGGTGATGCGAAATCCCGCCCCTTCATAAGCACGGATCGCACGCTCATTCCAGGTCATTACTTCCAGATCAATCTCATCCGTAGGCCTCCTGCGCCTGGCCTCCTGCGTTATGGTCTGCATAAATCGTTTACCCATTCCACGCCCGCACCAATCAGGCCGCATGCCAAGCCCGATCCGTGTCACTTCGTGCATGGGAAACAGCTGGGCAAACCCCCACAGAGAATCCTGGTCATCCAGAATCGAGATATATTGCTGCTGGCGTATGATCGGATCGCCAAATTCCACCTCGAGCCCTTTCATCTGCTCCCAAGGAAGGAAGCCATAGATATCGTAAGGATGGGGATAGGACCAGGTGCATATTTCTTCAGCGTGTTCCTCACGCATGATGACGGCGCGAAATGAAATAGGGGTAACATCCATTGGTAGTTTCCTCCATTCGTATATTATCCATGTACCCTTTATATAAGGGAGCGAGCTGCATGAAAAAGCCCGTCAAAGAGAGACGAGCTCTCCTTTAACGGGCAGTAGGTCTGTGCACTGGATCGTCAGCCTCTATCATCTAGGATGATGTATCGGCCGATTGTTCATACTTATCATCACTCATGATTCGTTTGGCACCGACGTAACGCTGATCATAGTAATCCTCAGCAAGTCGGTTGATGACGACACCGCGATTCGACGAGGCATGGGCGAACTTGCCATCGCCTACATAAATGCCAACATGGGATATACCGCTCCCCGTTGTGTTGAAGAACACCAAATCGCCAGCCCGCAGATCTTTGCGGGTTATGTTTGTCCCCATATCGAATTGAGAGCCGGATTGATGCGGGAGCTTCAGGCCGAGTTTGGCATACACATACATGGTAAAACCGGAGCAGTCAAATCCGCTCGTGGTTGTACCTCCATAACTATATCTTGTACCCAATACCTTATCAATTTCCTGGTCCAGCGCACTATCGGCAAACACGCTGCCAATGCCTGAAGTGAACAGTAACGTAATACTCAGGGCTGCCGCTGATAACGTCTTCTTCAGCATGAAGAGCTCCTTCCGCTGCCTGCGAGTTAGCTTGAGGGTTCGGTTGAAGGTCCCCTATGATCCCTTTACAGCAAGATCAATTCACCCGTAAATGGTTCCCCCGCTTCCCATATCCATGGGAATTCGGCAATCGTAATCTATGTATTAAAGCACTTACATTAATGACAAAGTTGTTACTGTACCCATTCTATCAGACAGCAAACAAGCTTGGCAATTATTTCTTGATGACTTTCGCTATTTTTCAATAGCATCAGCTGTCGAAGTGTCAGGTATAATCAATTATTTTCCAATATGCGTTTAATGAAGGCCGGGAAGGGTATATAAAAGGTAAGGATCTTTATGAAGGGCTGCCAATAATGCTGATGAAGTTGTTTCTGGATTAATAAAATTTATATTTTTTTTGAAAAGCGGGAACTTTTTCGTTGTCCCAAACGTTATAGAGGTATACACAGTGAACAAAAGAAAAAAGCCGCTGGGTGAGATCGGCACAATCTCAAAACTCCAGGGCTCTCTTATAAGGATAAATCAATAAAGTTCCAATTAGTTGTAGTTTACAGCTACAGATTTGTACGTGCTTTGACTCATCACTCGCTTAGCGCCCACATAGCGCTGTGCGTAATAGCTTTGGCTTAGCGGACTGACAATGACACCGCGAGAAGATGAGGAATGAGCGAACTTTCCACCCCCAACATAAATACCCACATGAGATACACCTTTACCGGATGTGTTAAAGAACACGAGATCGCCAGCTTTCAAATTGCTCTTGGATACTGCCGTACCTACCTTGTATTGAGCGGTAGATGTTCGTGGCAGGCTGAGACCAAGCTTCTTGTAAACATAGGTGGTGAAGCCGGAGCAGTCAAAACCATTTGTTGTGGTTCCACCTGTTTTATAAGATACACCAATGGCTGGTTTGATTGCGGTATTTAATTTGGAATCGGCGAAAGCGCTTCCGGTCCCTAATGTGAGCGCGAGGGCCAGGCCGAGAGAAACGGCCGTTAACTTCTTTTTCAAAACGAAATGCTCCTTCCAATGCCTGCGAGGTTAGCTTAAGGGTTCGGTTGAAGGTCCCCTATGATCCCTCTCTTGCGAGATCAATTCACCCAAAACGGATCCCCCGCTTCCCAATCGATATGGGAATTCGGCTCCTTAAAATGTTGATGAACCCATTCATTGACGTCTGACGTTCCAACATGATTAACGAAATAACATAGTTCCAGCAAAAGTTACAGTAAAGATGACAAAGTTGTTACTAACATATTCGTTATTTTAGCAGAGTATTAACATTTTGGCAAACGAGGAAAGTGTATATTTAAACAAAAAAACCTGTCCCAGTCATGCTGGAACGGGTTTTTTTGTAATTTCGCGCTCTGAAATTTGTAATATGGAGGATAAATGAAATCCTATTTTCTGTAAAAATGGCAGGGATTAAGATCCATGTCGCTTCCGGTTACAGTTTATTCGCGAGCCTGTCGATCATACTATTGTAACGAAATGTAACTTCTAGGAGTGCTGTGAGGATGATGATTTCCACAGATGATACTGGGAGGAAATTACCCAAATTTGGAAAAGTCCATTTAGAAAATAAGAGGCCTGCTGAATAATTAAACCGATTAGTCCTGCCCAGATGAGTGAGGCAGAGCTAAGGAGCAGAAGTATAACAACGGCGGCACCGCCCACGGTTATGGACAGGAGGACTGCCGTGCCCATATTGTTGAAGAGAGTTAGAATAGAGCTGATCATACCTGAATCACCGATACGGCCAAACTGCATATAGAGCAGGGATATCCGAATCAGATAGGCGTACAGGAACCAGCCTGCCGCATAGGGCAGCGCGTGGAGCAGCAGAGCGGGCTCCTGGATGCCGTTGAGCAGGATCGGGAGAATTTTGGGCACAATCCAGTAGCCGGGAGCAAAGGTGAGGATCAACTCGATCAGATAGAATATCGTCACGGGTTTCCACAGCTTCTGCATCCCCGTGAAGAAGAACAAGCCGCGTTCACCTTGGGCTTCCTGGTGGAGGTTATAGAAGATGCCTGCCCGTATGAGCGGGGTGAGCACCATCCGGATGAGCAGCAATCCAGCCAGAAGCCATCCGTAGGTATGGACCGTATTGCTTAACGTCAGGCTCATCTCTCCCTCGTAGAAGAACAATAGCCGGCTCAGTTCGTTAGGTGCAGAGTCTGGATACCGCATCAGAAGGGGAACGACGGCTGATTTTACAAGTCGGTACAGGCAATATCCCCACAGCAAACGGTATAAGAAGAGCAGAATAGAGACGTATAATTGGTCTTTAACACTGGTCCACCCTTGGCCTGCATAAGTTTTCATGTGCTCCCCCCTCACCATGACAGGCTGCCGAACAGCGTCTCCACGAGTTTGGTAATGCTGAGATTCCAGCGTGTCACCACTTTCGGATCCATTCCTGCCTTCATATAATTATTGATGTGTTTGTTCTCAAGAACCATGGAGTATTTCGGGTCAACCATCGCCCAGGATAGCGGCGAGGTGTAGTCCAGAGTGTAAGTGACTTTACCGTCCTTGCCACTCCAGGATCGCTCCACGGTCTTGCCGTCCTCGAACGCAAATATGATCGGGACATCGGTTACATCTCCGTCTTTGCTTGTAATCTTGACCGTAGATTCATACTCTGGATTGTCCTGCGTCCCTTTATTTTTGGTTTTGATCAGATCGATTGCGACGTCCGCCATTTGGTTTCCATATACATACTGGTCAAAATAAGACTGCCAGGAGGTTTTGCTTACTTGTTCAACGACCTTCTGGAAGTCGGACGTGGTGGGGTG
This sequence comes from Paenibacillus sp. LBL, assembly GCF_029893715.1. Taxonomy (NCBI): domain Bacteria; kingdom Bacillati; phylum Bacillota; class Bacilli; order Caryophanales; family Paenibacillaceae; genus Paenibacillus; species Paenibacillus sp. LBL. The sequence goes on from NZ_JARXYU010000027.1 coordinate 20,048, forward strand.
CTTGAAACGGTATTTCTGGGCATAGGTGTTCAGAATCTTCTCCATCATCCGCGGACCGACCTGCCGTTCTATGCCTTGCAGTACAAGTTTGCCTCTCGTGTAAACGTTCAGTGCATAGTTTTCGTGGGAGCTGTATTTCCAGGAATCCATTTTCAGCGGTGCAGGTGAGGTAATCGACGCTCCTTGAGCTGCGGTGTTGGAGGTAATACCGTATTCCTTCTCCATCACTCTCTCTTCAGCATAGGTCGCAAAGGCCTCGTCCAGCCAGGCTTCCTCAAACTCGTTATTCGCAATAATCCCGTAAAAATATTGATGGGCGATCTCATGGATGACGGTTCGTTCCAGCTCATACCCCGGTGAATCATTTCTGGCACCGAAGGCAGTTACCAGCGTCGGATACTCCATGCCGCCGGCACCGTTGCCCGATTCAGGCGGCACCACGATGGACAACGTGGAGTATGGATAGGATCCATACCATTTACCAAACGAAGCAAGTGCGGATTTGGCAGCATCGAAGTATCGGTCCTTTAAGTCTTTATGCACAGGATCAAGGTACAGCTTGATGCGGACACCCGGTACACCTGGCGCAGAGAAGGCTTCTTCTGCCGTGACAAAGTTCGGTGATGCTGACCAGGCAAAATCATGGACATCGTCCGCATAGAATTGATAAACCTTCTCGCCATTGGTCTTCTGTGCGGGCTTCGTCGGGAATCCGGTAGCGGCAACAATATAATTTTCGGGAACCCGGATTCGAACGCTGTAGATGCCGAAGTTGGAATAGAACTCGGAGTTGCCGTGATATTGATGGAGGTTCCATCCCTCATCCGTTCTTCCACGAAGACCTGCCGGCTCATAGACTGAAATTTTAGGGAACCATTGGCCAGCCATAATAAAATTCTCGGTGGTGCCCATGCGCGCAAATATTTTGGGAAGCTCGACTTCAAACTCCATATGGATGGTGATGCTTTCCCCGCTTTTTATGGGTTTTGGCAATCTTAGTTTGACAAGGCTGTGATCCTTGATGTTGCCGTCATCCGGTTGAACGAATTGAAGGCGATGCGTCAAGGCCAGGCCTTCGGTTGTTTTCACGCTGGTAATGGTCATGGAGCCGTATCCGTCATCAGGCATAGGATCAGAACGCAATCTGCCGCCAGATTCCTTCATGAACGTTGTTTCGTTGGATGAAAATGCATTGGGATACAAATGAAAGTACAGCTCGTTTACGCTTTTTTTGCCTGGATGGGTCCAAGTGAGTGTCTGTTTGCCCTTAAGCTTGTTCTCTTCAGGCTCGTACCGAACATCCATGTGATATTCCACTAAACGGTCGCTCAGCGCCGGAGCGGGAACATCAGGCTGCACCTTAGGCGGCGAGAGAGGGGACTTCTCCACGGCGGAGACCGAGGGCTTGCCCGCATTTGGGGCAAGGGCGGACGCTGAGGACCCTGGATTCAGAAATATCGGCATCGATCCTGCAAGCAATCCAAGGGCGAGCAAGGATGATAGAAAGACTTTGGCACGTGGTGGGACCATATCGAACAACCTCCCGTTGACAAGCATCTAGTGCATGTATATGTTTGCTTTTGGGGGATTATTAGTTAAAATAAAATTATTGGGACATGGTTATCAAATTTGGCAGCCGTCACGTAAGGATCGGCTCTGAATATAGGAGGTCGGCAGCAGTGGAGAATGAAGATCAGAAGCAGGGTGCCAAGAAGCAGATTGCTTTGAATATTATTAATAGCAAGAGTAAGCATAAGGGGTTTGGATCAGGCTCCATCGATCTGAATAGTTTGTCTCCTGTCATCATCGACAACGGTGAGGCTCGAGTGGATATTGGAGCGATGCATGCCAAGAGCAAGGTGGAGAAGGGAATTCGTTTCAGCATGAATCGCGATGACGTTCCCAATGGACGCCAGGTGTGGATCGTGTGGGTGGCTGTAGACCGTACTGTGGAAGGTCAGCATTATGCAGGCATGACTACCTGCGAGATGTGGATAGACCATGAGGCCCGCCGAGGCTGGAAGATCCTCGCGGATCATGTCAATAAAATGGATGCGGCCATGAAACGCAAAATCAATCTGGATGGCCTGGGTGATGTAGAGAAGAAGGCGCTGCGTGAACTGTTGATCTCACGCAACGAAGAATGGTGGAATGCTTCACCGGACGAGTTCAAGGATGCTCTTCAGACAACGGAATCATGAAGTCGGCAAGTTATATGATAAGCCTGACATAATAAAGAACCGGCAGGATTCATAACGAATCCTGCCGGTTTTCTGTTTTTTTAAAAAGGCAGTGTGTAGGTGTGCTTCGCGGTTTTCCCCAAGAAAGGGTTTTTGAAATCGAAACTCAGCTTACCATTGGCATATCCTTTATAAGTCAGCCCGTCACCGAAATAGCCGACTTCATTGGATGGATACTCTTCAATCATGTCCTTGCTATCGGCATCCAGAAGTTCAGGATAGATCAGCTTCGCTGTGCTGCCGGCAGGATGTACGACGTACAGTGTAGCTTGTTTATACGGACGGACGAGCAGGAAGTCTCCCTCAATGGCCTCGATTATAAATTGGTCATCCACGCCTGTAAGCTCAGCGAGATTGTAGGTCTTGACCGTTTTACCCGTTGGATGTACCAGCTCCAGCGTACTGCCATTCATCATCGCGATGTTGCCTTTGTAGCTGAGTTGGTCTCTGCTGTAATTGATCCCGGCAAAATTGGAGTGGCTGGTTTTGGAATGCTTGAGAATTTTGTTGTCTTGAATAAGCACACGGTATCTCTCTTGATGAATGTGCGGCTCGCCGTAATCGTTCATAATATCGGCAACGTAGGTGCTGCTGTTGATTCGATGTGCGCTTATGCTCAGAAGTTCAAGATTCTCAGCCGGTAAACGGCCGACTTGGACAGGCGTGGTTCCGGCTTTACCCATCAACAGTGTCCCATAATCGCGGTTGACCCAGAACAGGACATTGCCAACAGCAGTATAGGCATAGCCTCCCTGTGAGCCAAAGGTCGTCGTTAGCCCGGATTTACTGTCATACTTGAGGGGAATGCTGAAACCCTTGGTAATGAGACTGGCTGGAACGTAGGTCACACCTTTTTTTACCACTGGTGCAGCTTCAAGCTTCAGAACGGTGCCCTTGGCATTGACTGCGCGTGACTGTCCAACTGTAATGCGAACAGATTGTTTCGGACTGTTGATATACAGCTCGTTTTTCCCTGGAATCGTAAGCTGCAGATGCAACTGTTCAGAAACTTCCTTCAGCGGTATAAACAATACGCCCTTATTTGTATATGGTTTATGCTTCACATCCAGAGCGCCCCAGGCTTTGCTCTGTGATGTTGAGGCTTCTGCTGCATGGGCAGGTACGGTTATGAGGGATGAAGACGTGAACATTAATGAAAGTGCTAAGGATGCGGTGCCTGCTAATTTAATGAATTGAACGGTTTTCATGAAATTCCTCCTTGGTGGTTATCACTCCCATCTATTTAAACGTCTGGCTAATGGAAAATGTTTCTCTAAATCACGAGTTCATGTAAAAAATGAGAGATAGAAAAAACAAAAACCGGAGCTGCTCCACAAGGGATACAGCTCCGGTATTATTAATATCCTGACTTTAACTCCTTATCCTTGCCCAGCAGGATGGTGAGACCCAGCAAGGTAACGATAATGGTTGCTCCCATGTCCGAGATAATCGCAATCCAAAGTGTCAGCCATCCCGGGATCGTGAGCAGCAGTGCGATGGCTTTCAGCGACAGGGAGAGCCCGATATTCCACTTAATAATCTGATTAACCCGTCTAGCCGTTTTGATGGCCCCGGGCAGCTTCCCAAGGTGATCCTGCATCAGCACCACGTCGGCGGTTTCAATGGCACTGTCGGTTCCTTTGCCCATCGCGATGCCAAGATCGGCCGCCGCCAGCGCAGGGGCATCGTTAATGCCATCACCGACCATGCCGGTTTTTTTACGGGAAGAAAGCTCCCTGACCTTGGCAACCTTTTGTTCCGGCAGCAGGCTTGCGAATACACGGGTAACCCCGGACTGCTTCGCAATGGTTTGTGCGGACTGCTCATGGTCGCCTGTCAGCATGACCGTATCGGTGATACCGGCCTCGTGAAGCTTGCGAACGACAGTCGCAGTCTCCGGCCTGATCTCATCGGCGAGTCCGAATTGACCTAATACGCGCTCCTCGCTTACGGCTGCAACGATGGTGTAGCCTTGGCTCTTCAATCGGCGGATGTCTTCCTCCACGGCGCGGATATGTTCTTGCTGTCCCTGAACATGTCTCAGCACGTCCTCGCTGCCAACCCAGAATAAGTTGCCGCCGATTTCAGCCCGAATCCCTTCGCCCGGCAAAATTGTAATCTGCTGAGGTTCATTAAACATGCACTGCGGCTGCTTGATCTCCAGATGTTTCATGACGGCCTTGGCTAGCGGATGGAGAGAGGACTGCTCCAGTGCGCCGATAACACCATAGAATTTATTCTCATCGTATACCGTTTCCGCATAGACCGCCGGCTCACCCTTGGTCAGCGTTCCTGTCTTGTCAAAAGCGATGGCTTCCAGCCGGCCAAGCTGCTCAAGATGGACCCCGCCTTTGATCAGGATACCGTTGCGTGCTGCACGGGTCATACCGCTGACAAGTGCAATGGGTGAGGAAAGCACGAGTGAACAAGGACATCCCACGATCAGAATGGACAGACCCTGGTAGATCCAGGTCATCCAGGGCTGATTCAGCAATAAGGGTGGAATCAGCGTCACGGCCAACGCAATCAACATGATGGCGGGCGTATAATATTTAGCGAATTTATCAATAAAAAGCTCCGTTGGTGTCTTGCTGTCCTGCGCTTCCTGTACCAGATGCATGATCTTGGCAAGGGAAGAATCCTCGTAGGCCTTCGAAATCGCGATGTAAAGCAAACCATCGGTGCTTACACTGCCACCGTAGACAGCATCGCCTTCCCGTTTCGTTACAGGCACGGATTCTCCCGTAATGGCAGCCTCGTTGACAGCGCCGGTTCCTTGGGATATGGCACCGTCGGAAGGAATTTTCTCGCCTGGTCTTACCCGGACCACATCACCGGGAGAGAGGCTTGTGATCGGTACCAGCTTGGCCTGACCGTCTTTCCACAGCTCGGCTTCCTTCGGTGCCGCGGCCAGCAGCGCCTCCATCGATTGCCGGGCCCGATTCATGCCGTAGCCTTCCAGTAGCTCGTTGAGGCCGAACAGAATGGCAACCAGCGTGGCTTCCCGCCATTCCCCAATAATGACAGCACCAATGAGTGCAACGGTCATCAGGGTGTCCATATTGAATTTGAAGCGGGTCAGGTTGCGCAGCCCGCGCAAGAACGTTGTATATCCGCTCAGAATCATGGCACCTGCATACAATGCGATTACAACCGGCTCGGCAACGTTACCTTCCAATATAAAGGTCAGCAGATAAAAAACAGCCGAGATGGTTAGCAGCCACTTCATTTTTCCATCGCCGCCATGACTTTGCACATGAGCATGACCGTGGTCATGCTCATGTGACGGTTGATGCTGATGGGATGAAGGGTCATGAGTGTCCGCATCAGCATCCGAAGAGGCTGACAGGGGGGCATGAACGATACGGGCGCCGTCACTTTTCAGAATGGTCTCTACCTGGTATAGATCCACATGGGGGGAGAGGATCAGCTTCCCGCTGTTGAAACTCAGGCGGGCGTTGTCCCCGTGGTCCAGCTTCTGGATCTCTTCCTGCATCTCACGTGTGCAGTTGGGACAAGAGAGGCCTTGAACCCGATATTCAATAAGTGGGCTGTTACTTGCGCCAGGAGATGATTTGGAAAGCTGAGGATGGTTCGCGCTCATCTACATCTTCTCCTTCTGATGCTCCAGCGTCATATGAAGCAATGTCCGGATATGATCGTCTTTAAGGGAATAGTATACATTTTTCCCGGCTTTGCGGGACTTGGCGATATCTTTGTTCTTCAGCGTGCGCAGATGATGGGAGGCTGTTGCCGTAGAGCTTCCAAGCACCTCAGCCACATCGCAGACACATAGCTCGCCACCTCGATCCAGCATATAGGCCACTTTAACTCGTGTGGGGTCTGCCAAGGCCTTGAAGATCTCCGCCATGCCGCTCATGTCATCGTCAGAGATCGTGTCTTTTAACAAGGCAACCCTTTCAGTGGAAGGACATTCTATTTCGCACAGCTCAAGAGAGACTTCTTCGTTCATGGTTCGGGCATTCATAAAAAACAACCTCCTTGAATGAGGAGCAATAAGTGCTCTTTACTTTATATATTCAAACGTTTATTTGATTGTTAATCATAATATACCCGATTTCCACACTATATTCAAACGAATGTTTGATTGTTCACGAGTGCTTCACAGTCTAAGAATAAATCTGCAAGCTCTATAGTATGAACAACTGCAGCAGTTAGGTGCATCGTCTCTTTTCAGAAAATCCTTCCATTTCATTACAGGCCAACTTATACTATTAGCAAAAAGATGTAAATTCACACAAGAAGTTAACCTGCGGCCCAGCGCTACATAAACTCATCACATCTTAAGCGGGCTAGGCCATCGTTTCGACTCGAATGTGTACATAATCGAATACCTATCCTTCTATTTGCGGATGTGTATAAACAGGGGAGGCAGGAGTATGACTTGTCCAATATGTCGATATGAAACGGGAGAGGGGAAGTATTGCAAGAAGTGTGGGGCAAGGCTGATTATCGAGGAGTCACCCGTTTTTGCTGCCATGAAAGAGCAAGCGGCGGCATCGGAAGTATACAGCATCAATAGAACAAGCGTAAGCAGCAAAGGGGATAGACCTCAGACGAACCAAGGAGAGCCCGCACTGCCGGTGTATACCCCGCCCGACATTCCATTTCAAACGGCAGGTCGGCAGCATGGGGAAGAGGCAGAAGAGGAACCGAATCCTTATTGGACCAGCTTGAAGTTGTATGGACAGCTCTATGGGGAATACTTTCTTAAGGGGATCAAACATCCGTTCAGCGCGGCTGTCGCCACAGACAGCAGTCAGTTCTTAAACGCGATGGTATCCATGCTGCTGTATGTTCTGCTGCTTCCGCTCACGATATATGCAACGCTTCACCATGAACTGCAGGGTTTGCCTGCGGGGGCCTTTGCCGAGCTTGTCGTTAAGCCTGTCATTTGGATCGCATTATTTATGTTCCTGTTGAATGTTTTTACTTACGCTGCGGTCAAGCTGTCGTTTAACCCGGCCGTGAAGCTCAAGGAAGTGATGGCCAGGTTCGGCACTTTGCTGACACTATTCCTTATGCTCTATGTTGTCAGCCTACTGTTCCTGTTCCTGAATGGAGATATATCGAAAGTGATCATCCTTCTTTCCTTCATTAGCACCCTGATGACCGTACCGCTATTGGTCATGACTAGCTATAAGAGAAGAATGGTTGGCGGTTTGGATCCACTGTACGCGATTCTGCTGGTTTATGTCGCAGTGATGCTCGTGATCGTCATACTGGGCAACTCCATGATCGGATATATCACGGGCTTTTAACGGGTTGTATTTACATATGCAATAAATGAAAAACAGCAGGCTTTTCTCTCGGGATTACCGGGATAGAGCCTGCTGTTTTTTTGGGGCATGGCGTTGTTTCTGGTGTTACTCAACCCACCATCGTTTAAAATCCTGCCACCAGGAACGTTCCTCCTGTTTCTCGGCAGCATCTGCAGGGTTGGCTTTCTTCGGGGCCTCTCCACTGCCGTGCTCGCCACAATATTCGGTAGGCTCCGTACCCTTCACGAATACCTCCAGAATTTTATCGGGACAATCAGAGCCTGCAAGCTTGCCTGTCGTCGGATCGATATACGCGCTGATGACGTCATCCGGGATCGGAAAAATCTTGGGCGGCACGTTCTCCAGTGCGGTCTCCGTATACTGCGCAAAAATAGGGGCTGCCCGCCGTCCGTCAATTTTGCTGATTTCCCGTCCCTTGTCATATCCAACCCATACCGCGGTAGACAGCTCCGGGGTATACCCGACAAGCCAGGCATCGGAGTCGGTTGTACCCGTCTTCCCGGCGACCGGTCGCTTCATTAGAGTAGAGACGCGGTTACCCGTTCCTCCGGTCTCGAATACGCCCTCCATCATGCGTGTCATCACATAAGCTGCCGAGGGCTCAACAATTTGTTCCCCCGCAGCTTCCGGAGCTGTATATAAGCTGCGGCCAGCCGCATCGGTAATGCTCAGTACGGCGACCGGTGAGACCCGAGTACCGTTATTAGCCATGACAGCGTAGGCGGAGGCCATCTCCAAAGGGCTGACAGGCGAGGTGCCCAGAGCAAGGGAAGGGACAGGCTCCAGCGGGCTTGTGATGCCCATTTTTTTCGCCATGTCAGCGACTTTGTCCGGTCCAATCTGCATGATGGTGTTCACAGCATATATATTGTCCGAAGCGGCGATGGCTTCCCGCATCGGAATTTCCCCTAGATACTTATCGCCAAAGTTGCTGGGCTGGTAGGTTTTTCGATTGTTATCATAATGAAATAGGGTCGGCTGGCTGTTAAACACGCTGGTGCTTGTCATCTCTTTGGATGCAATGGCGGTTAAATACATGATGGGCTTAAAAGCCGATCCAGGCTGCCTTGTTTTAGCCAGCGCATGGTTGTATTGATTCTCGCGATAGTTCTTGCCGCCAACCATGGCTTTGATATGGCCGGTCCGCGGGTCGATGGATACGAGTGCCGTCTCCAGCTCGCTCTTGCTGTCCATGCCCTCCGCTACGGCCTCTTCCGCAGCCTTTTGTGCCTGAGGATCCAGGGTCGTATAAATGTTAAGACCGCCTTGTTCGAGCTGCTTCTCCGTCATGTTGAGCTGCTTGGTGACAAGACCGTGGACGTAGTCGCGAAAGTAGGAAGCAATCACCTTGTTCTCCTGTCGGTCCTGGGGCAGCAAGGCGAGCTTGGCTGTGGCTGCTTTATCGGCTTCGGTCTCCGTAATAAATCCGGTCTCCGCCATGGCGTTCAGGACGATATGCTGTCTTTTGACTGCATTGTCCATATGATTGTAGGGTGAGTAATACGTTGGCCCTTTTGGAATACCGGCAAGCAGGGCGCTTTCGGCCAAGGTCAGTTTTTTTGCAGATTTGCCAAAGTACAGCTGTGACGCCGACTCGATCCCATAAGCACCGTGGCCGTAATAAATCTCGTTCAGGTACATTTCGAGTATCTGATCTTTGGTATATTTCATCTCAAGCTGGGCGGTGAATTTGGCCTCCTTGAGTTTGCGTGTCCACGTTTTCTCATGAGATAGGTATAAGTTTCGTGCGAGCTGTTGGGTTAATGTGCTTGCTCCCTGTTTGCGATCCATATGCTGCAGGTTCACCAGGACGGCCCTGGCCATGCCTTTTACATCAAACCCCGGATGATCGTAGAACTTCCGGTCCTCTACCGCCAAAGTTGCCTGGACCAGAAGGGGAGATATATCAGCCAGGTTTACCTGCTCGGATGTGTGTCCCGTAGTAGAGAAGGTGGCGATCAAATCTCCCTGACTGTCGAGCAGACGCGAGTAGCGGGATGTTTCCGCGACGGGCAGCGGCGTTATAAATAAATAGGCGAGCAGAATGCCGCCGGCGATGATGGATAGGCCAAGGAGCACAAACAGAAATGTAGCAAGCCGGACGAAACGACGTTTGCGCTTGGGTGATTTTTTTTGTCCCGGCATGGGGGGTCTCCTTCCAGTCCTTTTTGTAAGGTTTGAGAGCAGAGGATGCCAAGGTTGAAAAGATGAGTTTACATTCTCCTTGGCCGTCTTCCTTTTCTATACAGTATGGGGCTGGAAAGGGCAGGATATTCATATGACACGACCAGGATATGGTCTTGATTTTAATGCGCAGGAACTTTTGGTTGCAATTTGGGCTTGATTTAATATAATCTAATTTGTTTGGTACAATAGAAAGAGTGTGAAACTGTAAGCAAAAGGCATCTGCCCCGAATAAAGTTTTACGGCTTGGATCTGGACGGCTGAACATTATTCTAGCGGAAAGAAGGTAGAGACGATGGAATTATGGTACACGGAGAAACAAACGCCGACTTTCGGCATTACGGCGAAAATACGGGAAACGTTTGTACATGAGAAGACGGAGTTTCAACAACTGGATATGATCGATACCGAGGAATTTGGACGCATGCTCGTCCTGGACGGCATGGTCATGACTACGATCAAGGACGAATTCGTCTATCATGAGATGGTCGCTCACCCCGCACTGAACACGCATCCAAATCCGAAGAAGGTTCTTGTTGTCGGCGGCGGAGACGGCGGTGTCATTCGCGAAGTGATCAAGCACCCGGGCGTAGAGAAAGCTGTACTTGTTGAAATCGATGGAAAAGTCATTGAATACTCGAAGCAGTACCTCCCCGAGATTGCCGGCAAGCTGGACGATCCGAAGGTTGAAGTGCTGGTTAACGATGGATATATGCACATTATTGAGCATAAGAACGAATATGACGTTATTATGGTAGATTCCACAGAGCCTGTGGGCCCGGCTGCTCCGTTGTTTGAGCGCGGATTCTATCAAGGAATCTACGAGGCGCTGAAGGAAGACGGTATTTTCGTAGCGCAAACGGACAACCCTTGGTTCAAGGCGGACCTGATTCAGCAGGTTAACCGAGACGTGAAGGAAATCTTCCCGATCGTGCGCGTGTATGGAGCGAACATTCCAACCTATCCGAGCGGTCTGTGGACCTTTACGATGGGCAGCAAAACGTACGATCCGCTTGAAGTGGACGAGTCCACCATTGATGAGATGGATACGAAATACTATTCCCCTCGTCTGCACAAAGCCGCATTCGTGCTGCCGAAATTCGTTGAAGACTTGGTGAAATAAGGAGGCCGTATAAACTGATGAAACTGGATCAAGGTTACTCCGGCAACGTGTTTATTCTGAGCTCCGAGGATTATGAAGGGTCCAAGGCCGTTATTTACGGTATGCCGATGGATTTTACGGTTAGCTACCGTCCCGGCTCCCGTTTTGGTCCTGCCCGTATTCGCCAGGCGTCCGTTGGTCTGGAGGAATACAGCCCTTACTTGGATAAAAGCATTGAAGATATGACCTATTTCGATGCAGGCGACCTGATGCTGCCTTTCGGCAACGCAGGCCGCAGCCTTGAAGTGATTGGCGACTATGTAGGCAAACTGCTGGATGACGGGAAGTTCCCGATCGGACTCGGCGGGGAGCATCTCGTATCTTGGCCGATCATTCAGAAGGTGTACGAGAAGTACCCTGATCTCATTCTGATTCATATCGATGCGCATGCCGACCTTCGTGAGCATTATGAGGGAGAGCCGTTGTCCCACTCCACACCGGTCCGCAAGGCGGCAGGCATCATGGGCGGCAAGAACATCTATCAGTTCGGCATCCGTTCCGGCTCCCGTGAGGAGTTCCAATACGGACGCGAGAACATCAACTTCTACCCGTTCGAGGTGGCTGCGCCCCTTAAGGAAGCTTTGCCTTCCATGGGCAACCGTCCGGTCTACGTGACCATCGATATCGATGTGCTGGATCCATCGGCCGCACCGGGCACCGGAACGGCAGAGGCGGGCGGCATCACATCGAAAGAGCTGCTGGAAGCCGTGCATCTGATTGCAAACTCCGGCGTGAACGTTGTCGGCTGCGATCTCGTGGAAGTGGCACCCATCTATGATCCGTCCGAGCAGACCCAGATCGTAGCTGCGAAGCTGATCCGTGAGATGCTGCTGGGGTTTGTTAAGTAGGGGGGGATTCCACCCACCCAAACCCTCCCTGCCAGGGAGGGCCCCAAGGGCGCTGCCCTCTGGACACCCGGAACTTTGGTGTTCGGTGCTGATGTGAGGATCTGAGAGGGGCTCGAGCTTGGGCCCGGCCAATCTCGGGCTCCCCTAGCGGGGACGCCCTCGTGGCCTTAACAGCGCCCGTTGGTGGCCGAGGCTTCGCCCCTCGGCTGGAGAAGAAAAAGCAAGCCTCCCCTATCTAAGCCTACGGCTATCGGGGTTCGGCTTGCTTTTTCGTACGGGCGTGGCCCCCTCGGAAGGCACCCCTGCGGGGACGCCTGGTGGGCCAGCCCTGTGTGTGAGCAGCCGAGGCTTCGCCCCTCGGCTGGAAGAGAAAAAGCAAGCCTCCCCTATCTAAGCCTATGGCTATCGGGTTCGGCTTGCTTTTTCGTATGGGCGTGGCCCCCTCGGAAGGCACCCCTGCGGGGACGCCTGGTGGGCCAGCCCTGTGTGTGAGCAGCCGAGGCTTCGCCCCTCGGCTGGAGAAAAAGCAAGCCTCCCTATCTAAGCCTGCGGCTATCGGGGTTCGGCTTGCTTTTTCGTGTGGGAGTATGCCGCACATTAAGCAAATGAGAAGAAATGGACCGGGGTCAGATGTTATAAACTTAATGGAGATGAGATGTGAAGACGCTAATAAGGAGGTTAACCTCATGACCGATTCGTCTATCAAGAAGAGAACGGATTCTGCTTCAAGGTTGATTAAGGCATCGTCCGAAGCCATTTATCAGGCATTCACAGACCCCAGGGCTTGGGTAACGTGGCTTCCGCCGGAGGGGATGTCAGGTCAGATCGACAGCTTTGATGCACGTGAAGGCGGGAGTTATCGAATGATACTCAACTATATCGGATCGGACCGCGTGAACCTTGGCAAATCATCGGAAGGCGCGGATATCGTCCAAGGTACCTTCCTGGCGCTGGTGCCAAACCAGAAAATCGTGCAGTGTTTTGAATTCGAGTCGGATGACCCCGCTTACGGGGGATCGATGACTATGACATGGACGTTGACCGCACTCGCGGAAGGCACGGATGTGACGATTGTTTGCGAGAACGTTCCTGAGGGCATACGGCAGGAGGATCACGAAGAGGGCCTAAATTCTTCGCTTCACAATCTCGCTGTCTTTACTGAAAGATAATGGACAGGCTGTGAGGTTCACTGCGCCCCATGGCAGTAAAAAAGCAAGCAACCCTATGTAAGCCTATCGGCTGATCGGGTTGCTTGCTTTTGTGTTTATTTCAGGGTGATACCGAACGCCGAGCCCGGGGCACCGGCAAATACGACGGTTCCATTGGCAGGGAGCTTCACTTCGTTAGAACCGCTGGCAACGGTGTAGTTCACAACGGCACCTTGCTCGTCATATACGGCGAATGCGCCTTGTGCCTGCAGCGTCACTGTCATCGTTTTGCCTGCAACGGCATCAGAGACGGTGTACCATTTGGCATATCCATCGGCTTGCAGGGTAACGGTTGATTTTTTTCCTTTGTAAAGGGGCTTAACGTCTTTCTCGCTCACAAAGAGCGATCCGGCAGCTTCGAGATACTCCACGCCTTTTTCCTTATAGAAACGGAATTCAGACGTATCCCGGCTTCCAATAGCCGGAACTCGATGCTCGCTTACTGCGGTATCCGGGTCGATGATTTTCTTATCGATCATATAACCTTCCAAACCACTCTTGCTGCTGATCTCTACGGACGGCTTCATAATGAAGTACATCAGCGACGTGAATTTCTCATTTAACGGATAGAAGGTTTGACCTTCCCGCTTAGCCCAAGCGGCAGCGGTTTCCTTGGACAGCGGGTTCGCTTCCATCTTCTCGGCGGAATACTGCGAGATGGCAAGCTGTCCGAGTCCAGGAATGGATACATATTGCCTTACCCATAAGTAGATCCCGTCATTTTTCTCGGTTACGAAGCTGACCTTCGTACTGCCATCCGCGCTGACAAATGTTCCATCCGCAGTGTACACATATTTCTCTGCCGGATAATCCGGAACCATAGGTACGGAGATCGACAGTTCGCCATCCTTGATGTCGGCTTTCATCTGTTGATTAGTCACGCCATAGTACCCGGCGTATTTGGTGATGTCGTCAGGCATATCCGCCTTGACGGGTTTGCCGAATGATTTTTCCGGCTTGAATTCCTTAATGGTGCCCTTCTCCTTCAGTGCGTGCAGCAACATTTCGCTCGCCATCAGTTGGTTTGTGGAGCTGGAACCACCCGAGGATAACACAGCAGCAGCCATGTTTTGCTCTGGAAGGACAACGAGAGAGGCGTGATAGAGAATGGTGTCTCCACCTTTGGTCACGGCTTTCATATCATATTGGTTGAACGGGAACAGTCTGACGCTGTCCCAGCCCAGTCCGTAATCAAACGAATTGTCGGCGTCGGCCGGCCACAGGCCTTTTCTATACTCTTCTTGTTCCATGGCCTTGATGGACTTGTCGGTGAGAATGCCTTCCGCTTCGCCCGTGAAGATCTGTGCGAATTGAACGAGATCCTCAGCCGTGGAATAGATGCCGCCGGTACCGATGACGTTAATTGTTTCGTTAGGAAGCTGTCCCTGATGAGTAGGATAATAAAGTCCAGCCATTTGCTTCAAATTCAATTCATCCTGGGATGTCTTGGTATGATCCAAATCCAAAGGCTCGGTGAAATTTTCGTGAATGAATGAGGTAAAGCTTTTGCCGCTGATTTTTTCCACCAGAATTTCAGCCAGCGTAAAACCGTCATTACAATAAACGGAGTATGCGCCCGGATCTGCTTTCAGGTTTTGGGTGGACAATTGCTTCAATAATGTGTCATGCGCATGAGCATCGTTATCCTCGAACAGAAATGCATTGTTCAGGCTCGAGCCCTGCAGTCCGGAGGAATGGTTAAGCAGCATGCGCGGCGTAATTTTTTTGTAGCGCTCGTCTTTCATTGTGAATTCGGGTATGTACTGAACGAGAGGCGTATCCAGATTGATTTTCCCGTCATCCACCAATTTCATCACCGAAGCGGCGGTAAACATTTTACTCGTGGAGCCGATGCCATACATCGTATCCTGGGTCAGCGGAATCTTTCCTTCGATATCGTTCACGCCTGCTTGCCCGGACACGGTAATATTGCCGTTATCGATAAGGGCATATTGGACGCTTGTGGTTCCATAAGTCTCTGTGAGCAGCTTGGCTTTTTCTGCGGCGGTTTTCTCCAGGCCCTGGACAGCGGCGGTAACCTGGCTGTTATCTGCTGCCATGACCCCGGCTGGAAGAACCAGTGTGACGGCGAATAGGGTAACGAGCATCCGTGATAGTCTTTTCTTCAATGAATAAATACCTCCTTATTATGATGTATTAGTTAGTACGATTTACCAGCTGGAATGGTTCAATTTATTTTAGAGTTTCTAAGGATTTGTAGTGAAAGCGCATGGGAAGCGAGCGATAAGTTCTGCCTTGGAGTCTTAGAATGATGGGGACGAGGAATGCTTACTTGATAACGGGTACTGCCTATGGACAACATAAAAAAACCACGCCTCCCATCATGGGCCGCCGCAGTGGCCAGTTGGGAATGCATGGTTTCTTTTAACTGAGTACGATGAGCAGAGCCGAAGTGGTTCCGACAAAACAGCCGGCAAGGCAATCCGAAGGATAATGAAAGCCGAGATAAATGCGTGACAGGCTGACCGTAAGCGCCAGCAGGATCAAGAGTAATGACAGCCACGGTGTTATGAATAGAAAAGGGGTAACAATAGAAAATATGGCCGTGGAGTGTCCCGAAGGAAACGAATGATCCTTCATCGGTTTTTTCTCAAACCGTACTTGCTCTAAAGCCAGGTAAGGCCTGATGCGCCGCATCTTTCTTTTGATGAGGGCCGTAACCAGAAAGCTGAGGGACAGTGCAATAAAGCTCTGCCATCCCATCGTATTCCACGGCTCCGGTGCAAAAAACGCTATCGAAAGTGTTAGCACAATGGTAAAGATAGCACCCCCCATATGGGTGACCAGCGCGAGCATCGAATCCACCGTTTTGTTGCTGATCTTGCGGTTTAACCAGCGGAAGATAAGGTGGTCATGTTGCTGAAGCCAATCCATCGAACGAGTAATCATTGTGAACAGAACACCTCACATTATAATTTTGTAAGCTGGCAGCTTGCCATAGGGCCAGTCATGACTGCCGTGTATGCTTGTAAGGGCTGAGATTCATAGTGTGACCAAGGGCTTACATACGACAGTATACAGGACAATTGTTAAGTGTGGGTATGAATGACGCGTATTTTTTCATAAAATCAAACTTTATTTGATACAGGTGACGCCTTGGATAACCGTTTCGGCGTGTTTTCGGACGTTCCCGTCATAACTAGGGTTTCCAGAAGGGGCCGACTTGATGTTCTCATGTTCTCGGAGCCCGGAATCCGATATAATGAAGGCATCTAACCATTTATAAGGAGGAAAAGCATGAAATTTCGCGTTTCTGCCGTGCAATATCATCTGCACACCATTCAATCCTTTGACGATTTTGCCCATCAGTCGGAGCATTACATTCGGACGGCGGAGGAATTTGAAGCCGATTTTGTGCTGTTTCCGGAATTTTTTACAACACAGCTGATGTCCATCGGGGACGATCAGGGCAAAGCATTAACGATCCATGATCTTCCGGATTTCACAGACCGATACCGTGAGCTGTTCCAAGGCTTTGCGAAGCAATATAACATTCATATCATTGGGGGAACCCACGTCATTCGTCGTGAAGGGAAACTGTACAATGTGGCGCATCTGTTTTATCCGGACGGCCGCATCGCGGAGCAGGCCAAGATCCATATTACGCCTTCGGAGATCTCCGGATGGAATATGGGGGCAGGCGAGGGGCTTGAAGTGTTTGAGACAGACAAAGGCACCATTGCGATGCTGACCTGTTATGACATTGAATTCCCTGAGATTGTACGGATGGCCAAGGCCAAAGGGGCTGACGTCATTTTCTGTCCATCCTGCACGGATGACCGACATGGGTTCCATCGTGTGCGGTACACGAGCCATGCTCGCGCCATTGAGAATCAAGTCTACGTGGTGCTGACCGGTACGGTAGGCTCGCTGCCCACCGTGGATCTGATGCGCGCGAACTTCGGACAGGCGGCTATCATTACGCCGAACGACATTCCGTTCCCGCCCCAAGGTCTGCTGGCTGAGGGCGAGCTGAACCATGATATGCTCATTACCGCGGATCTCGATCTGGATTTACTGTATCAAGTGCGGGAGAAAGGCTCTGTAACGACTTGGCGTGACCGCCGAACCGATCTGTATCCGGATTGGGAGTGAAGCCCGGTTTCTCATAGCTTGAAAAATAGGACAGAGGCGGTGCAGAGGAAATGGCCCGGTTTCAGCAACGGTTTTATGTATTTGACGACAACCGGCCGGTGCCGGTTGTCGTTCGAAGCTACACGGAAGCAGACTTTGACGAGCTGATCGTCATCCAATCCGAGACGTTCCCGCCCCCGTATCCGCCGGAGCAATGGTGGAACAAGGAACAGCTAATGCAGCATGTCACTTTGTTTCCAGAAGGTGCACTATGTGTTGAAGTAGACGGCGTGCTCGCCGGGTCGATCACTTCGCTCATCGTGGATTACGATCCGCTGCAGCCCGCTCATTCTTGGGCGGACACAACGGATAACGGATATATTCGGACGCATAAGCCGGAGGGAAATACGCTTTACATCGCCGATATTTGCGTCAGGCCACGCTTTCGTAAGCTTGGCCTCGGCAAGTGGCTGATCCAGTCGCTGTATCATGTGACGGTCGAACAGGGACTGGACCGGCTGCTTGGCGGTGGACGGATGCCGGGATATCATCGTCATGCCGATGAGATGTCAGCTGCGGAGTATCTGGACGCGGTAGTCCAGGGGGATCTGAAAGATCCGGTGATTACGTTCCTGCTGCGCTGCGGCAGAACGCCTATCGGAGTGGCTGCCGAATATCTGGAGGATGCGGAGTCCTGCAATTACGGTGCTCTGATGGAATGGAAGAACCCGTTTAGAGGATGATGACGTGTCAATTGCACCATCATTCTCCCGAACGTTAAATAAACAACTTCATATATAAGGAGGTTTTACGAAGTGGAATATATTCGCATAACGAGTATTAACGATCCCTTGTTTCGCAAAATGCACAATCTGATGAAGGAAGTCTTTCCTCCGGAAGAAGTGCTGGAGTTCAGTCTATGGAAGGAACCGCTGGAAGATCCGGGTATTCGGGTATTTGTTGCCCTGCATGAAGAAGAGGTGGTCGGTACGACGGAGTATCGTTATTACGAGGACTGGAATGTGGCGATGACTGATTTCACCATCATCGGACGCGAAGGGCTTGGCATCGGCCGATTTCTGGCGCTGCATCGCCTGAAGGATCTGAACCAACTGGCAGCAGCGAACGGTAAAGAGCTGTTCGGCATGTTTGCCGAGATTTACGATCCCTACCAGGTGCTGGACTATGCATTTGGCGGGGTGAAGCCGATGGATCCGTTTGTTCGTCGTGAGGTGCTGTCGCATCTTGGCTATAAACGCACGGATCTCACGTATGTCCATCCATCCTGGAACAACGATGGCGAAGCGGTGAGCGGGCTCGATTTCTGCTTTATGCCGGGTGATGACACTGTGGATGAACTGCCTGCAGATCTGATTGTGAACTTCCTGAAGCGATATTATGCCGTCCTGCCTGAGAAGCCACAGGCATGGAACGACATGATTGCCAAGCTGGAAGCACAGGAGAGGGTAGCGCTGCTGCCGCTGTAAACCAAGTCGATAGGGAGTGCCTGATTCTTCATGAATCAGGCCTATTCTGTTATCGAAGCACTAGTGGAATTGACGTGTTGAATTCCAGTGAATGGCCCGAGTGATGGGCAGGGAAATTGGAGATAGAGGCTCATATATTTGACTTTTGCTAAAATCCTCATTTGAATTGCAAGGCCATACTGGATATAGTAATACAATAGGTAAGGAAAAGAGGAACGTACATGAACGACCGAAAACAAGTGAGCATCCGTCTTCACAGCCTTCACGAAGGGGAGAATACGGTACAGGAGCTGCCCGCAGAGGCTTTTATCAAAGGGAGTGCTCTGTATGTTCGTTATACAGAACCCGCACTCGGGCCGCATCAAGGGGAAACCCGGGCGATGCTCAAGCTGACGGAGGACGGGCTTAAGCTGATTCGGCACGGCGAGGTGGAATCCGAGCAGTCGTTTCAGCTGGGTCAGCGGTTACCGGGTTACTACCGCTCTCCGTTCACTTCATTTAATCTGTCTACGCATACCCAGCGTCTGGAGCTGGCGCTTGAGGGCATGTCCGGACGCGCGGCTTGGGCGTATGATTTATATGTGTCGGGCGAGTTTTCGGGACACTTTTCTATTAGTTTGACTATTCAGGAGGCACAAGAATCATGACTATGAATCCATTAGATCACATTAACGGGCTGGTTTCCGAAGCGGTAGCGGACGCTGCCGTGGCTGCAGGGCTGGTTTCCCGTGAGGAGCTGCCGGCCATTACGCTGGAAGTGCCGAAGGATAAATCGCACGGTGATTTGGCAACGAATGCTGCGATGCAGCTGACGCGTATCGCCAAGAAGAATCCCCGGCAAATTGCCGAGGCTATTCTGGAGCATTTGGACACGACGAAAGCTTCCATTGAGAAAGCGGAGATTGCCGGACCGGGTTTTATTAATTTTACCCTGGACAAGGGTTACCTCTATCCCATCGTAGCTTTGGTTCAAGAGCAGGGTGACAACTACGGACGGATTACCATCGGCGAGGGACAGAAGGTTCAGATGGAGTTTGTCAGTGCCAATCCGACAGGAAGCCTGCACCTGGGCCATGCCCGCGGCGCAGCCGTAGGCGATGCGCTCTGCAATGTGCTCGACTATGCAGGATACGAAGTAACGCGCGAGTATTACATTAATGATGCAGGCAATCAGGTCGTGAACCTGATTAAATCCCTGGAAGCTCGGTATTTGCAAGAGCTGGGTCAGGATGCCGAAATGCCGGAAGACGGCTACCATGGCGAAGATATCAAAGGTTTTGCCAAAGAGCTTGTGGCTGAGAAAGGCGATTCCTTGTTGTCCATGAGCCCTGGAGAGAGAACAGCCTTTTTCCGTGAGTTCGGGCTCGAGAAGGAACTGGGCAAAATCAAACGCGATTTGAATCGATTCCGCGTTCATTTTGACGAATGGTTTAGCGAAACGTCCCTGTACGAGGACGGTCTTGTCGAGAAGTCTCTGGAAGAGCTGAGATCAAAAGGCGAGGCCTACGAGAAGGATGGAGCAACCTGGCTTCGTACAACCGACTATGGGGATGATAAGGACCGCGTCCTCGTTAAGAATGACGGAACCTATACTTACCTGACACCGGATATTGCCTACCACCGCAACAAATACGAGCGCGGATACGACAAGATCCTCAATATTTGGGGAGCGGACCACCACGGTTATGTCCCGCGTATGAAGGCTGCCATGGAGGCGCTTGGCAATGATCCGGACAAACTGATTGTATTGATCGCCCAGATGGTCAGCTTGTTCCAGGATGGCGAGAAAGTGAAGATGTCCAAGCGTACCGGCAAAGCGGTAACGATGGAAGACCTGATGGATGAAGTAGGTGTGGACGCGATTCGTTACTTCTTCACGATGCGCAGCATGGATTCCCATCTGGATTTCGATATGGATTTGGCAGTTTCTACGTCCAATGAAAACCCGGTGTTCTATGTACAATACGCACACGCACGTATTTGCAGCGTATTCCGCCAAGCCGAGGAGCAAGGGATCAACCTGCTGCCGCTAGCTGAAGTGAACCTGAGCGTGCTCACCGCCGAGCATGAATACGACATTTTGCGCAAAATCGGGGAACTCCCGCAGGAAGTGTCGCTTGCTGCGGATAACTATGCTCCGCACAGACTCATCCGTTATGTATATGAGCTGGCTTCTTCGTTCCACAGCTACTATAGAGCCGAGCGTGTTATTACAGAGGATGCGGATCAGACACAGGCACGTCTTGCTCTCCTTGGAGCTGTTCGTACCGTAATCGCTAACGTGCTTCGCCTGATGGGCGTATCGGCGCCAGAACGTATGTAATGGAGTTTTGGTTCAACTTTCCTTGATATAGGTGACAACAGCCGTCTTTCCGTGGGGGAAGGCGGCTGTTTTTTTGTAAGCGAATTTCATTTTTGTGGTCCATTCTTAAGTGCAAGATTATAATTTCATGCCCTCGCGCAAAAATTTGAAAGCATTAACCTCTCCGTCGGAGACGCTGTATCCTTTTTTGAGCTTGAGTGGAGAGGAGGTACGCCGCAGCAGGGCTTTGATGGTTGCCGTTTTCAGATCAGGCTTTTGCGCAAGCAGCAGGGCGATGGTTCCGCTGACATGAGAAGTGGCCATGGAGGTACCGCTCATCTCGTGGTATTTTCCCTGCAGCCAGGCCGACACGATTTTGTCTCCAGGTGCATAAATATCTACAAATTGCCCGCGATTGCTGAAGGCTGGAATTTTTCGGTGGCGATCGGTAGCTCCGACAGATATGGTTTGGGGATAGCGGGCGGGATAGTCAGCTGTACGGCGTTTGCCGTCATTGCCGGAGGATGCAACAATAATGACGCCTGCTTGGTTGGCCTTGCCTACGATATCCAGCAGTGCGCGGCTTCGGGTCTGCATACCGAAACTCATATTGATGATATCGATCTCGGCGCGTACGCACCAATCGATTGCCAGAATAATATCCGATACGAAGGCGGACCCGTTATGATCAAAGGCCTTAACAGGATATACCACAGATCGGGGGGCAACGCCGATCATGCCTTGCGTGCTGTTCGCGGCAGCGATCGTGCCCGAAATATGCGTTCCGTGCCCATTGTCATCGTACGGCGGCATGTTTCGATGAACCAGATTGATCCCCCTGGTCAGCGAGTATTTCAGATCCGGATGAGAAAAATCCACACCTGTGTCAATAACGGCAATCTTCATGCGGTGTCCTGTCGAGATAGACCAGGCATGAGGTGCTTTGATTTGCTTGATACCCCATGGGATCCCGGTTAACGTTCCAATTGTTCCCTGTATGGCCTGGATATGAACCTGTTCATCCTCCTCGACCATCAGCTCATGTCGAAACTCCGCTTCAAACTTCGCTGTCTGGGGAGCCGGAGCGATGATGGTGTGGGTAAGCGGCGAGTAGCTGATCGATTCCGGGAAACGCGCTTTCCCCGCGAGCCGATTCCATTCGCTGATGCATTCCTGGTACAGCTGAGGGTCATGAAACGTGAGGAGCCGCCGGTTCTTGTCCCGGACGTTCCGCATAGGGTTCGTCTCTGTCAGTAGTGATTGCATGATCCGGGTGTAATCCATGTGTGGCAATCTCCCTTCTCGATGAACCGTTGCTTCAGTATTGTATGAGTCGGGGTGAGAGCCCGAATGGGATGTTGCCCTTTTTCCGGGAAATAGGCCCTGATTCGCGTGTCAAAGCAGAAGGGCGAACATAAGATACATGGAGAGAATATCAAGGTTCTCTTATCTATCCCGTAAGGAGTCGATCCTTGGGGCGGGTACAGTCAGAAGACGGAGAGGAAGAGTCTCCGTCTTTTTCCTTTTTGGTATCGGACGGGCCGTGGCGCATAAAAACTTGATTTTTATTTCCAAATAGGTTTTACTTAGTTTTGATAATGGATATGTTGAGGGTATAACGTGAAGATTTGTGTGAGAGGAAGTGTGCGTTAGTGAGTAATCCGCTCAATTTAAAGATCGATCCGGAGAAGATTCAGGAAATCCCAATGGTTGACCTGGCTTTTATGGTTCTGAAGGCGGCGAACACGCCGTATTATTACCGTGACCTTATGAATGAGGTGGCCAAGCTTCGCGGCTTTACGGAAAAGGAAATTAACGAAACGATTGCCCAGTTATATACCGAGATCAATATAGACGGACGTTTCGCATGTGTAGGAACGAATCTGTGGGGACTGAAGCGTTGGTACCCGCTTGAGAAGTCCGAAGATCCGATTGCGAACGCGAAGCGTCCGCGGATCATTAATGATGAAGACGACGATGATGACGACTTCACGGATGAAGAGGAAACTTACAGTGCCGACGAAACCGAGGATGATTTTGACAGCATCGACGATGACGATGATGATCACGATGATCTCTTCTCGGATGATGACGATGCCGAAGATGAAGTAGATGAAGACGTTGTTCTGGATGATGACGAATTGGAGGATGAAGATTCAGAATCCGAGGAAGAAGAGGATCTGGAAGAGGAAGAATTTGAGGAAAAGGATAAGGATTAATCCGTCTCTCAGCAGCGGCTTATGGGCCCGTCTGCTTTGTTTATGACTTTGTTTTACGGTGTCAGGTGATTGGGGAATTTTGAGCTTTGTTCTTCTCTTGACAAGCAGATAAGGCACAGAGTAAACTATTGCTTGGGCTTATGATTGTGGATTAAATATGTTTAATATAAAAGTGCCCCGTTATTTATTCGGGGTCACTTTTTTTGTTTTTAAGGTATTAGAAAGTGCAGACGACGCTAGCTTCTGGACCTGAAATCGCAAGAAAACTTACCATAAAAAATTGGGTCTGTCTTCTATGGAGTATGTCGATAGGCGTTTTTCTTGTGGGCTAGAAAGTATCCTGCTTGTAGGGAAGTACTGATCTCTGCAGTGAATAATCCGCCTTGGCGGATGTCTCTTGCCAAGCTTCGTGCCGATTAAGATTTAGGTGCTTGGATGAGATGTGATGAGATTTCGGAATCGCTCGGCGCCGGTATGATGCCGTGCAGGCAGCTCTATACGAGGATCATTGAAGCGTCAAGTATATGCGGTTTGTAATAGGTCGGAGGTCAGCTCGCTCACCATTTTTGGAAGCGAGCCATGCTTTTTGTTGGTCCCTCTGATGAATCAGGGGAAAACGGGTTAGGATAAACATCATATGTCGCCTGAAGTTATGGAGATTATATAGGAGGGTTTTTAACAGTGACAAAGTATATTTTTGTAACAGGCGGAGTCGTGTCATCTCTTGGTAAGGGAATTACCGCCGCTTCGCTCGGTAGATTGCTTAAGAACAGAGGGCTCAAGGTAACGATTCAGAAATTCGATCCGTACATTAATATAGATCCGGGCACCATGAGTCCATACCAGCATGGCGAAGTGTTCGTTACTGACGATGGTGCGGAAACCGACCTGGACCTGGGACACTATGAGCGCTTCATCGATATTAACCTATCGAAGAACAGCAATGTGACAACAGGTAAAGTATACTCATCTGTCATCAGCAAGGAGCGTCGGGGAGAATATTTGGGCGGCACCGTGCAGGTTATCCCTCATATTACGAATGAAATTAAAGAGCGCGTATTCCGTGCAGGCCGTGAAGCGGGTTCGGATGTAGTCATTACCGAAATCGGCGGCACGGTTGGTGATATCGAAAGCCTTCCTTTCCTTGAGGCCATCCGTCAAATCAAGAGCGACGTTGGCCGTGAGAACGTCATGTATATTCATGTAACCCTCATTCCATATATTAAGGCAGCTGGTGAAGTGAAAACGAAGCCGACCCAGCACAGTGTAAAAGAACTTCGCAGTATCGGCATTCAGCCAAATGTCATTGTCTGCCGTACAGAACATGAGCTTTCAACCGAGATGAAAGCGAAAATCGCGCTCTTCTGCGACATCGATCCTAACGCGGTCGTAGAATGCCGCGATGCGTCCTCACTGTATGAGGTACCGCTGAATTTGCGTGATGAAGGTCTTGATGAAATTGTAGTCAATCATTTGAAATTAACGACACCGGCACCGGATATGAGCGAGTGGGAAGATCTCGTAGAACGCGTATCCAAGCTGGAGAAGACTGTTGAGATCGCAATTGTTGGTAAATATGTCGCGCTCCATGATGCGTACCTTAGTGTTGTTGAGTCATTATCCCACGCCGGATTTGATGCGAATGCCGAAGTGAAGGTCCGCTGGGTAAATGCCGAAGAAATTACGGCAGACAACGTCGAAGATATGCTGAATGGCATAGGCGGCATCCTCGTACCGGGCGGATTTGGTGACCGGGGTATCGAGGGTAAGATCAGTGCAATTCGTTATGCTCGCGAGCGCAATATTCCATTCTTCGGTATCTGCCTTGGCATGCAGGTGTCGGTTATCGAATATGCCCGCTCCATTCTGGGACTGAGTGGTGCGAACAGCTCTGAGATCGATCCGGCTACTGAATATCCGGTCATCGATCTTCTGCCGGAGCAGAAAGACATTGAGGATCTCGGCGGTACGATGCGTCTTGGATTGTATCCATGCAAGCTGGTTCCGGGATCACTTGCGGAGTCCTGCTATCAGGATGAGCTGGTTTATGAAAGACATCGCCACCGGTATGAATTCAACAACCAATACCGTGAAGATATCGAGAAAGCAGGCTTGCGTATTTCCGGTACATCTCCGGATGGACGCTTGGTTGAAATTGTGGAACTGCCAGGACATCCATGGTTCCTTGCTGTGCAATTCCATCCGGAGTTCACTTCCCGTCCAAACCGTCCGCAGCCGCTGTTCCGTGAATTTGTAAAAGCTTCGATTCAGCACAAAGCATAATATGGGAAGAGCCTCTTTTGAAGAGGCTCTTTTTTGACTTTATTTTATGTTTTCGGCGCGTTTGTAAAGTTTTTGGACAGGGTTCGAAGTAAACATCCTTGCTGTCGACTTTGTTTACAGCTATCCATTTATCTTTTTTTCGTACTTTTTTCGAGATAGGAAGGAATTCGACATCTACAGGCGAATACAAATAATGGTCGGTTTATGGGAAAGTTAGGAACTTTCGAGTTTGCATATACTCATTGCACGATTTAAGTATTGGGAGGTTGGAAGGATGAGCAAACAAAGCAAACACAAAGTGTTGATTGTGGATGACCAGAACGGTATCCGCATCCTGCTTGTGGAAGTGTTCAGCAGTGAAGGGTACGAGACGTTTCAAGCGGCGAACGGAAAGGCAGCGCTTGAAATTGTAAAGCTGCACACGCCGGATCTGGTGCTGCTGGATATGAAAATTCCTGGAATGGACGGGCTTGAGATTTTGAAGCATATTAAACAGATGAATCCGGACATCAAGGTGATCATGATGACAGCTTACGGGGAACTCGACATGATCAAGGAAGCAACCGATCTTGGCGCACTGATGCATTTCACCAAACCTTTTGATATTGATGAGATGCGGCAAGCCGTCAATATGCAGTTAAAAGGGACCGCCAACAATATCGGTTGAACTATGAATTCTGCTCAAAGGGCGGAATTCTTTTTTTTGCCAGAATGTGAGGTCCGTCGCAGCATTTTAGGAAATGCTTGTTTAGTATTTATGACGCGATGTGGTATAATAAGGCCGTATGTTATATCGGCTAAAAACCATAGACAAACTAAGCATCTTTAGGAGGATGAAACCATGCCATTAGTATCAATGACAGACATGCTGAACAAAGCACTTGAAGGTAAATATGCTGTTGGTCAATACAACATCAATAACCTGGAGTGGACATATGCAATTCTTGAAGCAGCTGAGCAAGAGAAATCTCCAGTCATTCTGGGTGTTTCTGAAGGCGCAGCTCGTTATATGGGTGGATTCAGCACCGTTGTACACATGGTAAAAGGTCTGATGGAGGATCTGAAAGTAACAGTTCCTGTTGCCATTCACCTTGACCACGGTTCAAGTGTTGAGAAGTGTAAAGAAGCAATCGACGCAGGATTCACTTCGGTTATGATCGATGATTCCCACAGCCCGATTGACACGAATATCGAAACAACGAAGCAAGTGGTTGAATACGCTCATTCCAAAGGTGTTTCCGTTGAGGCTGAAGTAGGCATGGTCGGCGGACAAGAAGATGACGTAATCGGTGACGTAATGTACGCGAAGCTGGACGACTGTGTACGCATCGTGAATGAGACAGGCATCGATACACTGGCACCTGCGCTTGGTTCTGTTCACGGTCCTTACAAAGGCGAGCCAAACCTTGGTTTCAAAGAGATGGAAGAAATCCGTAATGCAGTGAAGCTTCCATTGGTGCTTCATGGTGGTACGGGGATTCCGACTCATGATATCAAGAAAGCCATCTCTCTGGGTACTTCCAAAATTAATGTGAACACCGAGAACCAAATCTCGTTCTCCAAAGTTGTTCGTGAAGTGCTTGCTGCTAAACCAGAAGCTTACGATCCTCGTACATTCCTGAAACCAGGTCGTGAAGCGATCAAAGAAACCGTTGTTGGCAAAATCCGTGAGTTTGGTTCCAACAATCAAGCTTAATTCATAGTTATTCGAGTCGCTTGTAGCCCTAGGGGCCATAACAGGACGATTGGAATCACCTGAGATATTTAGGCTGTCTTATGCTGCATACAATGAAATGGAAAGCACACCGCATAGCCGGTGTTTTTCCATTTCATTTACTATAATGACGGCTATCAGAACCATTTCCGGCTGCGAAGTGATGTAGGGGGACCCGAAAGCTTATGGAAAAATTGATGATCAGCGGTGGACGCCCACTGCGAGGTACTGTAACAATCAGTGGTGCCAAGAACAGTGCAATTGCGTTAATTCCCGCCGCAATCCTGGCGGAATCGGAAGTCGTACTTGATAATTTGCCGCTTCTCAGCGATGTAGCTGTTTATGCTGAGATACTGGAAGAGTTAGGCGGTCAAGTTTCATGGGAAGGCAATCAGATGAGAATTGACCCTTCTGATATCAAATCTATTCCGATGCCTAACGGACCCGTGAAGAAACTGCGCGCGTCCTACTATATGATGGGCGCCATGCTTGGAAGATTTAAAGAAGCCGTGATCGGACTGCCGGGCGGCTGTAATTTTGAACCTCGTCCCATTGACCAGCACATTAAGGGCTTTGAAGCCCTGGGTGCGACCGTGACCAATGAACACGGTTCGATTCATCTGCACGCCAAAGAGCTGCGGGGCGCTAAGATATATCTGGATGTAAGCAGTGTTGGTGCAACCATTAACATTATGCTGGCGGCTGCCAAGGCCAAAGGCTCCACAATTATCGAAAATGCGGCGAAAGAGCCTGAAATTATAGATGTTGCTACACTATTAAATTCCATGGGAGCTGTCATCAAGGGCGCCGGGACGGAGACCATCCGGATTGAGGGCGTAACCGAGATGCATGGCTGCCGTCATTCCATTATTCCAGACCGGATTCAGGCCGGTACATATATGATTGCTGCTGCAGCTACACGCGGTGATGTTCTGATCGACAACGTCATTCCGAAGCATCTTGAAGCCCTTACGGCCAAGCTGATCGAGATGGGCGTTGGCATCGAAGAACTGGACGAAAGCATTCGCGTTACCGGTAAGGACCGGTATCAGCATGCCGACGTGAAGGCTCTTATATATCCTGGATTTGCAACGGATTTGCAATCACCGATGACCAGCCTGCTCACCCAAGCAGAAGGCGTCAGTGTCCTCAGTGATTTTGTATATAGCAACCGGTTTAAACATGTACCAGAGTTAGTTCGCATGGGGGCCAGAATCCGTGTGGAGGGACGCTCAGCCATTATTGAAGGCGGGCCGCTGAACGCAGCCAAAGTCAAGGCGACGGACCTTCGCGCAGGTGCCGCATTAGTCATTGCGGGTCTAACCGTACCCGAAGGGGTAACCGAAGTCAGTGGCGTGGAATTCATTGATCGCGGTTATGATCATCTGGTATCCAATCTGCGAATGCTGGGTGCTGACGTATGGCGTGAGACCGAGGAAGAGTGATTTTTTCCAAAATGAGGGAAATATGTGGACCGAACTGCATATCTCCCTCTGATTTGGGTAATGCTCCTAGTAAAGCTCTCATAGAATAATAGACTACATGACAGCAGGTTCTGCTGCGACAGAAACAAATAATTGAATAGGTGGTTATTGAATGGATTTACAAATATCCGATTTGGAAGGCATGAAGCTGACGGATCTGTATAAGCTGGCCAAGAAATATCAGATTCCTTATTATGGCCAGTTGAAGAAAAAAGAACTGATATTTGCGATTCTCCGAGCCCAGGCGGAACAGAGCGGCTTGATGTTTATGGAGGGCGTACTTGAGATTTTGCCGGAAGGATACGGCTTCCTTAGACCGATTAACTATTTGCCAAGCACGGAGGACATATACATCTCGGCATCCCAAATTCGCAAATTTGATTTACGGACCGGAGATTTGGTCTCAGGCAAATGCCGAACACCTAAAGAGAACGAACGTTACTTCGGACTGCTGCAGGTTAACGCCGTAAATGGAGAGAATCCAGCCGTTGCAGCGGAACGCTTGCACTTCCCAGCCTTGACTCCTCTTTATCCGCAAGAAAAGCTTGTTCTTGAAACATCCCCTAATCAGTTGTCAACCCGAATTATGGATTTGCTTGCACCTGTAGGTTTAGGACAACGCGGTTTGATCGTGGCGCCGCCAAAAGCAGGGAAAACGCTCCTCTTGAAAGAAATCGCCAACAGCATCTCAACCAACAATCCAGAGATTGAACTGTTTGTTTTACTCATCGATGAACGGCCAGAAGAAGTAACGGATATGCAGCGTTCCGTAAAGGGCGAGGTGGTTGCTTCAACGTTCGACGAGCTTCCGGAGAACCATATCAAGGTTGCGGAACTGGTATTGTCGCGTGCATTGCGGCTGGTGGAGCATAAGAAGGACGTTGTTATTTTGCTGGACAGCATTACCCGTCTTGCCCGTGCATACAACCTGGTCATTCCTCCTTCCGGCAGAACGCTGAGCGGCGGTATTGATCCTGCGGCATTCCATCGTCCGAAGCGTTTCTTCGGGTCTGCGCGTAACGTGGAAGAAGGCGGAAGTCTGACCATACTCGCTACTGCCTTGGTTGAAACCGGGTCCCGGATGGATGATATCATTTATGAGGAATTTAAAGGAACAGGCAATATGGAGCTGCATTTGGACCGCCGTTTCGCGGAACGTCGTATTTTCCCGGCAATCGACATTCGTCGCTCGGGTACACGGCGTGAAGAGGTGCTGCTGAACAAGGATGAACTGGACACCATTTGGGCAATCCGTAAAAATATGAACGATTCCGCTGACTTTGTGGAAGGGTTCCTCAAAAAAATGCGCGACAGCAAGAACAATGCGGAATTCTTGGCTTCATTTGATGTTAATGCCAACAGCAGCAGCGGAACCGGGACTCAGGGCCAGTCGGCCAGACGTCCATCGCGTGCATCTGCAGCGACGGCACCTCAGACGTAAAGCCCTGAACAACCGGAGAATAGGAGATCAACATGTATTTGGTTTATGCAGATGAACAAGGGAACGTATACGACCATTCTGAGCTGTACGGGCTTGCCCGCAGTGGGGATATGATCGTTGAAATATTGGATGATGAATTGATACCTCTGCCAGATGGGGCTACGCTGGTCGGCCTTCCGAGTACCCGAGCCATCGGGATGGATCCTGAGACCGGTGAAATGATGCCGCTTGAAGACGGGTATACAGCTGTCGGAGCGCTTTTGCCGCAAGGCTATACCCGATTGTGCTTGCCAGGCTATGTGAAGTCAGACAAGGAATACAAGCTGCCGCTCTTCGGTTATTCGGCTGTCGTGTGGAAGGATGGCGCATTCTACACAACTGCGCGCTTGTCCGATGACCCTGAGAAGTGGAATCCAATGAATTGCGATTTGAATGATCTTGAGCTTGGGGTTAAGGCTCTGAAGGAGAAATATCCGGAGAACCGGCTCTATGAGCATCTGTCCAACTGTGCATTGGGATACGAATGCCTCACGGCATCGAACACGTTCCTGAATCGCTGGGAGGGTGCGGTTCCCGTATCCTATTCCTGTAATGCAGGCTGTTTCGGGTGTATCTCGGAACAGCCGGATGACAGCGGCTTTGTCGCCCCTCAGACCCGGATGAATTTCCGCCCGAGGGTAGATGAGCTGGTGCAGGTGATGCTGGAACATCTGAAAACACCGGAGTCCATCATCAGCTTTGGCCAAGGTTGTGAGGGTGAGCCTTCCACACAAGCGAAGATCATTATCGAAGCGATGAGAGAAGTTCGGTCACAGACGGATATGGGATATATCAATATTAATACCAATGCGGGTTTGACCGATTTTATCCGCGGCATCGTGGATGCGGGCCTTGACTTGATGCGAGTGAGTACCATCAGTGCATTGGATGGCCATTATAACGCATACTACAAACCAAGAGGATATACGCTCGCTAATGTGGAGAAGTCCCTTCGCTATGCAACCGACCAAGGCGTGTATACTTCCATCAACTATCTGATCTTCCCCGGCGTAACCGATCGCGAGGAAGAGCTGGAAGCCATGATTGAGTTTGCCCGGCGTACTGGGCTTAAATTAATCCAGCTTCGTAATCTTAATATCGACCCTGAAAGCTATCTCCAGCTCATTCCGCCTGCACAAGGCGAGATTCTCGGGATGAAGCAGGCCATTGAGATTATGCAAGAGGAATTACCTGATGTGGTCATTGGATCCTACACTCATGTACCTCCTGCCGGACAGGCAAGACCGAAGAAGAGAACGTCTCTGATTTAACCGGTATATGGCCCGTTGTTTATCTGCTAAAAACAGGGTGAAATTCCATTTGTGAACTTGTCTGATGTTTTGTGTATGGGCTATTGCGCAATCAATATGCTCGTGATATACTCGGTTTATGTGTCCATATAACTCTGGGTCCGCATGAGGCTCAGGGCGGAAAGAGGTGAAAGCTACAATGAAACAAGATATTCAACCGAAATATCACGTTACTACAGTTACTTGTGCTTGCGGTAATACGTTTGAAACAGGTTCTGTAAAACCAGATCTTCGTGTAGAGATTTGCTCGAACTGTCATCCGTTCTTCACAGGTAAACAGAAATTCCTGGATGCTGGCGGTCGTGTTGATAGATTCAAAAAGAAATACGGTATCTAATAAACAAACCCTTCGCCCCTATGGCCGAAGGGTTTTTGTCTGTCTATAGGCGTGATATGCCTTGTAACTTCTTCCGTCGGTTGCTTTTTTGATAGCCATGCGATATACTAAAGTTCGCCGTGCTAGACGGGGAGGTAGCGGTGCCCTGTAACTCGCAATCCGCTGTAGCGAGGTTGAATTCCTGTTAGAGGTATTGTCGATGTGAGGCTGGTCCCTGCACTCAATGTTGACGGTTGGGTCCTCCGCAATGAGCACTTGTGAACCTGGTCAGGTCCGGAAGGAAGCAGCCATAAGCAAGATCGCTTTTGTGCCGGAGGGGTGCCTAGCCCGAGTTGTTGTTCAGGATTGCCGCTCGGATCGCAATTATCAATAACAGGTGCACGGTATACATAACTGCACATAACACCTTTGCCATTGGCAAGGGTGTTTTTTGTCGAGGCTGCCTGATATCGAGGGAAATCCTTCATGCTAACTTGGATAAAGATTTCCAAGTAAACGTTTTGCTAAGGCAGGGGAAAGTAGTATAGAATGTAGTATAATATAACCGTTAACTCACGCTTTTTCAGGTTGAGATTGACCATGAAAGTAAGAGCAACGCACACGGAGATGGGGCTGCAGTCTATACCGATTAGTTATTAATCTTCGTGAAGTGGAAGTTGAAAGAGGGTAAAGCACAGTGGAACATATCGCGTTATATCGTGCTTGGCGACCGCAGTCATTCGGTGACATGGTGGGCCAGCAGCATATTATCCAGACCCTGCAGAATGCCATTCGCGAGCAGCGGGTTTCCCATGCCTACCTGTTCAGCGGTCCACGGGGTACGGGCAAGACCAGTGCCGCTAAAATTTTGGCCAAAGCCGTGAACTGCGAGCATGGTCCGGCTGAGGAACCCTGCAACGAATGCGAAGCCTGCCGGCGGATAACGTCCGGAGCTGTTATGGATGTTCAGGAGATCGACGCTGCATCCAACCGCGGTGTCGAGGAGATCCGTGATTTGCGGGAGAAGGTCAAATACGCACCGACCGAGGTCCGGCGTAAAGTTTATATTATCGATGAAGTGCACATGTTGACGACGGAAGCATTCAATGCCTTATTGAAAACGCTGGAGGAGCCGCCGGCACACGTGATGTTTATACTAGCGACAACAGAGCCCCATAGACTTCCTGCAACGATTATTTCACGCTGTCAGCGGTTTGATTTTCGGAGGGTCTCCCTTGATGAGCAAACCGGTCGATTGCAGCAGATTTGCGGGGAAGAGGGAATTACGGCAGATCATGAAGCGCTGCAGTATATTGCCCGTCTATCGGATGGCGGTATGCGTGATGCACTGAGTATTCTGGATCAGATCGCTTCGTTTACCGGTGGCACGGTGTCTTATCAACAGGTCATGGACATGACGGGTGGTATTGCCTCGGAGCAGTTTGGGCGTCTTGCCAGCGCCGTGAAACAGGGGGATGCCGGGCTCGTGCTGCAAATCGTGGAGCAGTTTATGCAGGAGGGAAAAAGTGCCGACAAGTGCATGGAGAATCTCCTGTATTATTTCCGTGATTTGCTTATGATCAAGATGGTGCCCGATGCCGACAAACTGACCGACCGGGTTCTGAATCCGGCAGAATTTCAGGAAATGGCCAATGCCTTCAGCCGCGATGAATTATTTCAGATGATTGATACGCTGAGCCGCTATCAGAGTGAGATGAAGTACGCCTCGCAGCCGCAAACCTTGTTTGAGGTAGCCCTGCTTAAGCTTTCCGGTATTCCTCAATCCGCGGGTGGGGCAACAAGTGCCCATGGTACAGTCGACGCCGGGGAGCTGGCTCAGTTGAAGCAGCATGTAGCCGCGCTCGAGAAGAAGCTGGAACGCCTGATGCAGAACGGTGTTCCAGCGTCGAACCAACGGGAAGCTGCCAAGTCTACCCGTACACCAGCGCCGAAAGCAGCATCATCAGCCAAGATTCCGCAGCATATGGATCAGTATGTAGCTTCCCGAACCGGGGAAGAGTACACCGCAGTTCAGCGGCAGTGGGCTCAAATACTCCAGAATGTAAAAGAGGAGAAGGTTACGGTCCACGCGTGGCTGATGGATGGAGAGCCGGTGTCCGTATGGGAGGACAAGGTGCTTGTCGCTTTCAAAAACAACATCCACCGCGAAACGACCGAGAAACCTGCCAATAAGCAGGTGATTGAAGGGGTGCTTGATTCTACGCTCGGCAAGCCGTATCATCTGGTGACGATGATGCTTCGTGACTGGAGCGACGCGGTTGAAGGAGCAGGCAAGCCTCAGGCAGAAGAGCTTAAGCTGGAGCACGAGGTGGCTGATGCTGAAGCCGGTGGAGAAAAACCATGGATTGATGAGGCGATCCAGTTATTTGGGGAAGACCTCGTTGTCATAAAAGACTAGCACGTGACTGCGTGCACCCTATTATAAGGAGAGATGAAACATGAATAATATGAACCAAATGATGAAGCAAGTGAAAAAGATGCAGGAGCAAATGCTGAAAGCTCAGGAAGAGCTGGCTACCAAAACCGTTGAAGGCACTTCCGGCGGAGGCGTGGTTACCGTAGAAGTGAGTGGGCACAAGCAAATTCTGTCCATCAACATCAAGCCGGAGGCAGTTGATCCGGATGACGTGGAAATGCTGCAGGACTTGGTGCTCACAGCGGTTAATGACGCACTTGCCAAGGCAGAAGAAATCGCAAATGCCGATATGGGCAAATTTACAGGCGGCATGAAAATCCCGGGCTTGTTCTAATCTAACCTAGAAGGAGTAGTTACATTTGTACTATCCTGAACCGATCGCGAAGCTCATTGACGCCTTTACGCGACTGCCGGGTGTGGGGCCGAAAACGGCCGCCCGCCTGGCTTTTCATGTTCTGAACATGAAGGAAGATGATGTTATTGATTTTGCCAAAGCGTTAGTCAGCGTCAAAAGGAATCTGCATTACTGCTCTGTCTGCTGCAATATCACCGATACGGATCCGTGCCGGGTATGCCAGGACAAGACCCGGGATCCCTCCACCATCTGCGTAGTACAGGATGCAAAAGATCTCGTGGCGATGGAGCGTACGAAGGAATTTGACGGCTACTATCACGTTCTTCATGGAGCGATATCTCCCATGGAGGGTATTGGACCGGACGAAATTCGTCTCAAGGAGCTGCTTACGCGCCTTAGCGACGAGAGAGTGAAAGAATTGATTTTGGCCACGAATGCGAATATTGAAGGTGAGGCGACGGCGATGTACATATCGCGGCTTGTCCGTCCATTTGATATTAAAGTGACCCGAATTGCTCATGGACTTCCTGTGGGCGGCGACTTGGAGTATGCGGATGAAGTAACCTTGTCCAAGGCGCTCGAAGGACGGCGTGAATTGAACTAATATGTTCTCACCATCCCTGCGCAGCTTAATTTAAATGAATCCTTGCTTACATTAGGGAGGGACATTAGGCGTTGCTGCAGCAGTGTTTTTTTCAAAAGAATAATGGTATAGGGATAGGTGGTCTTAAATCCCTGAACACGAACGAGCATTAGAAGGTATTCTGATGGCTCGTTTTTTCTTTGTCTTTTTGCTGTGCAGAAAGTAGAGTAGGGAAGATTTGTTTTGGTTCTAAGTTTGTCCTCCTCTCGATATGAATGTTACAGACGGTCATAATGGCAGTGCCAAACATTCATATTCATAGGAGAGTGAGCAGAATGAAGATATGGTGGAAGCAGTCGAAGAAGCGAGAGGAAGAAACCTACATCACGATTGAGGATCAAGAGCGGATGTGGCATGTATTCATGGATGTTCGGAGATCCCAGATGGAGTGGGAACGTGCTCATCTGCTATTTCAAGAGGCTACGGGTCAGGATCAGATTGATTATGCCATCTACATGCTGGAGGCAGCGGAACGTAAATACCAGATGAATCTCAAACAGGCCAAGCAGCTCAACCTGGATGGGGCGCAGATGCAGTATATCGAGCAGAAGAGAGAGAATGGCTAAAAGAGGCCGCTGTTGCGGTTCTTATACCATATGAAGGAGGAGTATCTATGAAACTGGTTGTTCTAGGGGTTCTAAGCATATCGCTATTATTGCTCATCTATATCATCTTCAGAAAGAAACTCGGGCTGGGTTGGTTAACTGTATTTGGCGCTCATCTTGCTCTCTCTGCGGTGGCGATTTATATTGTGAATTTCACTGGTTTAGCGGCGGAGACTTACATTCCCCTGAATCCAATGACCATTGGAACTGTAATGGTATTGGGTCTGCCTGGCGTAGCTCTCTTGGTCGGTTTAAAAATAACTTTATTAGGGTAGTTGACGCATGCTTATAATCTATGATACATTAATGTTCGCCCGTTTGATTTGGGGTGTAAAAGATTGACCGGTTAGGCAGAAGATTGATTGAAAAAAATCAAAAAAACTTCTTGACCAACAGCAAGCTAGTATGATATATTATAAAAGTCGCCGCTGAGATGCGGATGACAAACAAAAAACGATTGATCTTTGAAAACTGAACAACGAGTGAGTAAGGATTTTACTTGTAAAATCCATTGCGAAATCATCATGTACAAGCCTTTGGTTTGTTGGGTGATGGAGCATAATAGAGAATTGAACAAATTCTCGTCAGTTTCTAAATGAGCAAGTCAAACCTTTTTGGAGAGTTTGATCCTGGCTCAGGACGAACGCTGGCGGCG
>NZ_JARXYU010000028.1:0-53481 GCF_029893715.1 Paenibacillus sp. LBL
TTGTCCCTTAATTGCCATACAAAAATGCACCCCCTAGAATTTCATCGGATAAACCAGGGGTTTATTCCAATGTCCATTCTAAGGGGTGCACTTCACAATACCTGCGGTCTTTATCGTATCCGCATCATTACCCTCCATGAAGATAGCACAACACGGGGAGTTCCCCGTGACAGTTCCGTTTCTTTCGACAACGGTCCCAGCACAGGATACAAGAGCATACCCTGCACTTCGGCAGACATGCCTTTCACTGTGCTTCACCGGCTTCTCTTCGCCTCGGCACAACTACTGATCATGTCTGCAACCTCTACCTCATCTTGGAATGATGAGGCTATCTGTATATTCAATTCTAGCAAGAGATTCCTAGTATAAATCACATCATTCGCTAGAAGCAATGGTTAATTTTGACGGTTCGCGGTTGACTCCTGTGCGATTAGGATTGATTCCGCTTGGCCATTTGCTGCCAGACGGTTCCGGCGGCTTCTTCACCGGATTCGATGCGTTCCAGTGCCATGCGGGCCTGAAGGCTAACCTCAAACTCCGGATCGTCCGCAGCTTCTTCAAGAGCGGAACGGGCTTCCTCGGTCCCCACTTCATACAGGAAGCGTGCAGCACGCCAGCGAACAATCTTGCTGCTGTCCTTCAGCGTTTCGATCATGACCGGGGTAGCGGCAGCATCCCCGATATCGGACAGCGTATCGCCGGCGGTACGGCGCACGGCTGGCGTTTCGTCGCGCATCGCTTCATATAAGAGCTCCATCGCTTCAGGTGAGCGAAGGTCGCCCAAGTACACAACAACGAGCCGGCGAATCTGCATCTTCGGATCCTGAAGCGCTTTGCGAAGCAGCGGGATGTGTTTCTCGGTCGGCTCCAGTACATCCAGGGCGGCATAGCGGACGCGCCAGTCTTCGTCCTGCAGCGCAGCTTCCATTTCTTCGTCTGTCAGCTTCCGGCGCTGCTCGACGAAGTCCTCATCGCTTGCACCATGGGCAATGGCCTGAGCGACAACCTTATCCAGCCGCTCCTGCGGGAATGCAGCCTCAAGCTCCTGCTCGACGTCACGGGCAATGTCGGCAAGCTGTCCGTAGCGAACGCCGTATTCCTTCAGTTTGCGTTCCTTGATAAGCGATGCGGTTCCCACGGCAGCTACCGCTTGGGAGAAGCGCTCGGACAGGCCGATACGTTCTTCCTGGTTACCGCCCTTTACACGAATTTGCATCGGAATATTCCGGAAATACTGCACGAATACTTGAGCTTCGCCGAAGGCGAAGTCCTCATCGGCTTCTTTTAATCCGGCAGCAAGTCCCTCCTGGCCGAATATTTCCTGAACAGCGCCCAGAATGGAAGGCCAATCGGCATTGCCTTTACGGTCCAGCGCGATGAAATCGAGGGTATGGAACACGCTCTTCACACCCGGAATGTGCAGCAATTGCTTGATCCAGGGGGGAGCCGAACGTTCGTTATCTACTGTATATGTTCTGCGTATCCCGGCTTCCAGCGTTTCATCGAGATGAAGCATCATGGAGTTCGGGCTCGGGGTTGGTTCAATGAATGTAATTTTCATGGTATGGTATCGCCTCCTTATCTTCTTATTGTACCTCTTTTCCCAGCAGGAAAAAACATCATGCAGCGGTTTCAAACAAAATGAACGGACTTTGGATAAAAAGAGGAAAGGTTTGTCAAACTGATAAGGGTGGCTGTATTCCATTCCTATTTTCAAAGAGTAACCGCTGCGAAGAATAGCACCCTTGCAGAGGGCTGTCATACATAGGGAGGCTGGCGTACGCATGTACAGGAATCAGGAGAGAAGGCTTGCGCTTCTATGCTTTATCGTTGCGGCCATTATGCTCTACGGCGCGGTGAAAGGATATTTGCGCTACATGAAATATTTTGGATAAAAGAACCCAAGGAGTGAACCTGATGTCTTCACTGGATCCAGTACTGATGAGCCGGATATTAACCGGTCTGACCCTGTTTGTACATATTGTTCTGGCAACCATCGGGGTAGGAATTCCGATCATGCTGGCCCTGGCGGAGTGGAGGGGGATCCGGACGGGAGACAATTACTATACATTGCTCGCCAGGCGGTGGGCGCGGGGGTATGTCATTACCGTGGCGGTCGGCGTTGTGACAGGTACCGCGATCGGTCTGCAGCTAAGCCTGCTGTGGCCTACGTTTATGCGTGTTGCCGGTAAGGCCATTGCACTGCCGCTATTTTTGGAAACCTTTGCTTTTTTTGTGGAGGCTATCTTTCTAGGCATATATCTGTACACGTGGGATCGCTTCAAGAACAAGTGGACCCATCTGATGCTGCTGATCCCTGTAGCAATTGGCGCTTCGGGTTCGGCGTTCTTCATTACCAGCATGAACGCTTTTATGAACCAGCCGCAGGGCTTTGAACTGGTGGACGGTGTATTCACGAATGTAAACCCGTTCGTAGCCATGTTCAATCCGGCGACACCAACGAAGGTAAGTCATGTACTGGCTTCTGCGTATACCACCAGCGCTGCGGCATTGGCGAGTATAGCGGCCTTCAGCCTTCTGCGGGGGAGCAAACATATTTATTTTAAAAAAGCGCTGAAACTGACGGTGGTGTCCACCTTTGTTTTTGCTGTAGCGACGGTGATGATCGGGGATTTCTCCGGCAAGTTTCTGGCGAAATACCAGCCGGAGAAGCTGGCGGCGGCCGAGTGGCATTTTGAGACGATGACCGAGGCTCCGCTTATTTACGGCGGTTTCCTCGATGAGAACAATGAGATTAAGTATGCACTGGAGATTCCTTATGCGCTTAGCATATTAGCCGGGAATAGTCCCAGCACGGAGGTCATCGGGTTGAATGAATTTCCGGAGAATGAAAGACCGCCCCTGTCGGTCCACTATTTTTTTGATTTGAAGGTGACAAGCGGCGCGGTGATCGTTCTCATACCGCTCTTGTATATGTTCCGCAAGAAACTTCCTGGCAAAAAGCCTTATCCAAAATGGCTGCTGCTCAGTATATTGGCTTTAGGGCCTCTCTCAATGACAGCCATATGGCTGGGCTGGTTCCTTGCCGAGATTGGAAGGCAGCCATGGATCTTACGCGGATATATGAAGGTATCGGATGCTGCGACGACTTCTTCCAGCGTCGGCTGGATGCTGGTGCTGTTTATCGTCCTGTATCTGGTGCTCTCCATTTCCGCGATCCGGGTGCTTAGCCAATTGTTCCGCAATAAGAGTGCTGAAGAGGAAATCCGGCAGCTGGGACTTGAACTCGAAGGGGGAGACCGCAAATGAGCTATGCCATGGTGGCAATAACCGTCCTGTGGACGTTCCTGTTTGGCTATTTGCTGGTTGCCTCGATTGATTTCGGTGCCGGATTTTTCAGCTTTTACAGTGTTCTTACCGGACATGAGAACAAGATTCATAACATCATTCAGCGGTACTTATCCCCCGTGTGGGAAGTGACCAACGTGTTCCTGATCTTTTTTGTGGTCGGTCTTGTCGGTTTCTTTCCGGATGCAGCGTACTATTATGGAACCGCTCTGCTCGTACCGGGCAGCCTTGCGCTTGTGCTGCTGGCGATTCGGGGCGCTTATTACGCCTATCATACGTATGGCACCCAGATCGGGAACAACATCGTACACATGGGGTTATACGGAGCAACGGGCCTCCTCATTCCTGCTGCGCTGTCCACGATACTAGCCATCTCGGAAGGCGGCATTATCTATGTGGACAACGGGAAGGTGGAGCTGCACTGGTATGCATTCTTTACGAATCCGTACACGTGGTCGGTTATCCTGCTCGCTCTTGTCAGTGTTCTGTATATCTCGGCGATGTTCTTGTCCTATTACGCGCAGCGCGCGGGGGATGAGGTGGCATTCGGCGTGGTCCGGGGATATGCGCTGGGCTGGAGCGGACCGACCATCCTCGCTTCGGTTTTCGCGTTTTTCCAGATCAACCATCAGAATCCGGTCCATTTTCAAAACATGCTGGATATCGCCTGGATGTTTATCGCATCGTTTATCTGCTTCGTGATTGCGGTCTATCTTGTGTGGAAACGTACCCGGCTCGGCATCGCTTTTATCATGGTCATGTTCCAATTTGCGTTTGCCTGGTATGGCTATGGCCGCTCCCATCTGCCGTACATTCTCTATAATTACATTCATATTCATGAGAGCATTACGAACGACGCCATGGCGATCGCTTTAATTACCGCGTTCATCCTTGGCTTCTGCGTGCTGGTTCCTTCGCTGATCCTGCTGATGCGGCTGTTTCTGTTCGACGCCAACTACATTCGGGGCAAGTCCGCCAAGAAAGGGTGAGCGAAGTGGAGGATTTCAGCATTTTTGTCGCACCGATGCTAACCGTTCTGGCTGCTGTAGCCTTTCTGGCGATCTATGTTGTAAAGTACAAGGATCCTTCGGATTGAAGCTATATACTCAAAGGGATTGTTTCGCAAATAATCATTCGGTGTAAAAAGAACAACAAGCGTAAAGTTGAGCGGATAGGTCATTACAGGTTAAAATATGGGTAATGGAAGGAGGAGGCTGCATGCCAAAGATTCGCTATAACAATATCGATAACGTCAGCACAGACAAAACACTGAAACAGTTCAAGCAGTGGCGCGACGAACGTCGTCAGAAGAAGAAGGATTATTCCTACTGCATTCCGAACCTGACGCCGGATCTTCAGTATTTGCATAGCAACCGGCACGAAACCTCCGTTACCTGGATCGGGCACGCCACGTTCTTCATCCAATATGAAGGCATGAATATCGTTACTGATCCCGTATGGGCGCGGAGAATGGGTTTTAACAAGCGCCTTGGAGAACCTGGACTTCCCATTCATGAGATTCCCCCAATCGATGTTATTTTGATCTCGCATTCTCACTATGACCATATGCATATTGCTTCGATCCGCAAGCTGTATCGTGCGGATACGACCATTATTGTGCCGATTGGTCTGCGTCGCAAAATGATGAATAAGGGCTTCCGCCGTGTCATCGAGCTGAAATGGTGGGAATCCACGACCATCAGGGACGTGAAATTCTCATTTGTGCCAACTCAGCACTGGACACGGCGCACGCCGTTTGACACGAACACATCCCACTGGGGAGGATTCGTGATGGAGCCTGTTTTGCAGGACGCGAAGATCGACCCGGATCCTTCTGATGAATCCTCATGTGAAGTCGGGGGTGCTGCCGAGGCCAATACCCGCTTGCTTCCGCCGAATGTATATTTTGCCGGAGACAGCGGATACTTCGAGGGCTTCAAGCTGATTGGCGAGCGGTTCAACATCCACCTTGCTCTGATGCCGATCGGGGCCTATGAGCCGGAATGGTTCATGACGTCACAGCATGTCAATCCGGAAGAGGCGCTGCAGGCGTTTATGGATGTGAAAGCGGAGACGATGATTCCGATGCATTACGGTACGTTTAAGCTAGCTGACGATACAGCCAGAGAAGCGCTGGACCGGATGGAAGCGGAACGCCAGCGGCTCGGTATCGCCAAGGAGAGAATTTGCGTATTGAAGTACGGAGAAACCTTCAAGGTTCAACCTGAATGCCGCAGTGCACAATCTTAATCACTTTAAATTTTAATAGGATGAACCATATAGGCCTCCTGTGTGCTTGCCAAGAGAAATTGGCGGGAGCAGGAGGTTATATTTGTTTAAAACCGTTTTATATCGTGCAGAAGCTTCGATAACCGCCGGACTTATGCTATAATGTGCTGAAACCAATAGTGATAAAGGATGGTAATGCTTAATGATCAGTACAAGCGGCGTAACGCTCCGCTATGGCAAACGAGCACTATTTGAAGATGTCAATATAAAATTCACCCCGGGCAACTGCTACGGCCTCATCGGCGCAAACGGGGCGGGTAAGTCTACATTCTTAAAAATCCTCTCCGGTGAGATTGAGCCAAACCAAGGCGAGGTTCATATGACACCGAATGAACGGATGGCGGTTCTGAAGCAGAACCACTATGAATATGACCAGTATCCAGTTCTGGAGACGGTTATCATGGGCCATGCACGTCTGTACCACATCATGAAAGAGAAGGATGCGCTCTATGCAAAATCCGATTTTTCCGAAGCAGACGGTATGCGTGCGGGTGAGCTGGAAGGCGAATTCGCAGAGTTGAACGGATGGGATGCAGAGCCGGATGCGGCGGCGCTCCTGATTGGTCTCGGTATTCCGCGCGAGCTGCATGATAAGAAAATGGCAGAGTTGAGCGGCAATGAGAAGGTACGCGTTCTCTTGGCGCAGGCCTTGTTTGGCCGCCCGCACAACCTGCTGCTGGATGAGCCTACCAACCACTTGGACCTGGAATCGATTCAGTGGCTCGAGAACTTCCTTATGGATTACGAAGGCACCGTTATCGTGGTGTCCCATGACCGTCACTTCCTGAACAAGGTATGTACGCATATTGCGGATATCGACTTTGGTAAAATCCAGCTGTATGTCGGTAACTACGACTTCTGGTACGAATCCAGTAAGCTGGCTCTTGAACTTCAACGCGATGCTAACAAGAAAAAGGAAGAGAAGATCAAGGAATTGCAGGCGTTTATCCAACGCTTCTCCGCGAATGCTTCCAAATCGAAGCAGGCGACTTCCCGTAAGAAACAGCTTGATAAAATCACGCTGGAGGACCTTCGTCCTTCGAACCGGAAATATCCGTTTCTCCACTTCAAGCCTGAACGCGAAGCTGGTAAACAATTGCTCACGGTGGATGGCATTACGAAGTCCCTGGATGGCGAGAAGGTTCTGGATAACATCAGCTTTGTTGTGAACAAAGGCGACAAAATCGCATTTGTTGGACCAAACGGGATGCCGAAATCAACGCTGTTCCAGGTCATTACAGGTGAAACTGAGGCAGATGCGGGCGAATACAGCTGGGGAGTTACAACTACCCAAGCTTATTTCCCGAAAGACAACTCCGCTTATTTCGACGGCGTGGATATCAATCTTGTGGAATGGCTGCGCCAATACTCCAAAGACCAGGATGAAACATTCCTGCGGGGGTTCCTGGGCCGCATGCTGTTCTCCGGTGAGGAAGCGCTGAAGAAGGCAAGCGTATTGTCCGGGGGCGAGAAGGTTCGCTGCATGCTGGCAAAAATGATGCTGAACGGTGCAAACGTGCTGATATTCGACGAGCCGACGAACCACTTGGATTTGGAATCCATTACGGCACTCAACAATGGCCTGATCGATTTCGATGGAACGATTCTGTTCACCTCGCATGACCATCAGTTCATTCAGACGATTGCGAACCGGATCATTGAGATTA
The DNA here is from genome assembly GCF_029893715.1 of Paenibacillus sp. LBL. Taxonomy (NCBI): domain Bacteria; kingdom Bacillati; phylum Bacillota; class Bacilli; order Caryophanales; family Paenibacillaceae; genus Paenibacillus; species Paenibacillus sp. LBL. Next base: position 7,266 of record NZ_JARXYU010000028.1, read on the forward strand.
CGCCGAATGGCGTAATTGACCGCAGCATGAGTTATGACGAGTATCTGGAGAGCGAAGAGGTTAAGGGTCTTCGTGAAAGCATGTACCCGGTTGAAGCATAAGGTTACAATTAACAGATGGCGGGGAAGATGATGGTTAACAGCTTTCTCATCCTCACCGCTCCAATAAAAAATGCTGCACCTCGGATAAGTTGGAGGTACAGCATTTTTTTCGCGTCTGTAGGGCTTTGGCTCTACGAACCGCCAGTACGACGACGCTGGTTGTTTGGTTTTTTGTTGTTTTGACTTTTCATTTTTTGCGCAGATCCAGCCTGGAATTGTCCCGGCTTATTGGCGGCTGAATTTTGCTGTTTCTTCTGCTCCAGCTTTTGCTTGATGGCATCAGCCAAATTCACTTTACGTGACTCATTATTCTCGGGCATAGTATCACCCTCCTCTTCGTGTTCGCTTGTCCTCATTTTATTCGTTTTTAAAACGCCCGGCAAGGGTAACAATGATTAATATCATTTTCTACGTCCACTGAAGGATTGGACGAAAGCCATCATGTTTCTTTTGGACCCACACGAATTTCCGTTATTAGGATTAAATATGGATAATGATGGATATGCTTTAACCCTATAGGGAGCAGCAAAAGGAGAGACATGCATGGTAAATACCTATGACAACATCAAACAAGGTGAACGCGGGGCCTGGATCAGTATTGCGGCTTATCTCGTATTATCATCGTTTAAAATATTCAGCGGATATTTTTTTGCGTCCAGTGCCCTGCTTGCGGACGGTTTCAATAACCTTACGGATATCGTGGCATCACTCGCTGTATTGATCGGACTGCGGATTTCCCAGAAACCGCCGGATTCCGATCATGCATACGGGCATTTAAGAGCGGAGACGATTGCAGCATTAATTGCCTCATTTATTATGGCGGTTGTCGGGATACAGGTGCTGGTTGAAGCCGTGCGTTCTTTTTTTGAGGGAGCTAAGGAAGTGCCGAATCTATGGTCTGCCGGCGTAGCGGGGATCAGCGCGATTGCGATGATTGGCGTCTACCGGTACAATCGGAACCTGGCCCGACGGATCGATAATCAGGCGCTCATGGCGGCGGCCAAGGATAATTTGTCGGATGCACTTGTCAGTGTGGGGGCAGCGGTCGGTATCATTGGCGCTCAATTCGGTTTGCCTTGGCTCGATACGGTAGCAGCAGTAGCCGTTGGTGTCATTATTTGCAAAACGGCATGGGAAATATTCAGGGATTGCACTTATAGTCTGACGGATGGTTTTGACGAGAATCGTTTATCAGACTTAAGGAGCACGATAGCCCGTACGCCCGGCGTTGAGGGTATCAAAGACATGAAGGCCCGAATTCACGGCAATCACGTGCTGGTGGATGTTGTCATCGAGGTGGACCCGGATATCAGCGTTTTGGAGGGGCATCGAATCAGTGACCGCATAGAAGAGCAGATGGAGAAGATTCACAATATCATGAGCGTTCACATCCATGTTGAGCCTAAAGCTTCGTCATCGTAGTCTGGTGGATAATAAGAGGTTATACAAATGGCAGGTCAAGATTTCTTGACCTGCCATTTAATATGCAAGGGATACTTGATGGATCAAGGAGCCCTCATCATAGATGATTACTCTACATAAATCCAAGCCTTACCGAGCCATGTATAAACTTCGACCCATTCCCCGCCAAACACGACATCCTGTCGATTGCCGGTGGTGTCGATTTTTTGCGCACCCAAGGCGCCAAGCTTTTGGCCATTTGGAGCGTTATAGAAGTAAGTTCTTTCGGTCAGCTCAATCATAGGTGTAGGAACCAGTACAACTTCCTCAGGTTTGATAATCGGCTCTTCTACCGAGATGGGAGCAGGTGCGGTTGTGTCGGATACCGTTCCGCTGATCGGATCTGCGCTGGCTACGGCGGTCAGGGACAGGGTGAGTGCTAGGGCTGCAGTAATGCTTAGAGTTTTTTTCATGGAATAATTCCTCCTTGGGACCGAAGTATGATTTGACAATATCGTAATAACCACGATTTGGATGTTATGAACCAAGAAAGTTGGGAACATTTCTCAAATCGTGACAAGTTTCACGGATTCCTATATACTTTGGAGATGGGAAAAACCCTGTATTTACAGGGATATCCAATGGGAGGGGGACTAAAGATGGTACGCCGAAAAAAAAGAGCCGGACGATTCCTATTGGGAATATTTATCCTGCTTCTTGTGATCATCGGTGCGGCGGTCTGGTTTGTTTATCCTACACAGTCTCTGGACATGCGTTATCGCTCCGTTGATTTCAAGGACAAGTTGATGACCATGGTATCGAACCGGGATACTCGTATGCTGCTGAGCACCGAGGAAGTCGGGGAATTGAGCAAAAAGAACATGGTAAAATATATAAGCACCCATAATCTGGGTGTTGAGATTACTGGGGCCGATTTCACGATGAACGGCACTACCATGACAGCGCATATGAACGGGAAATGGGGGATCGTTCCCTTTGGTGCCGTGCTTCGCTTTCAAATGTCTGCGGAGGGAAGCCATCTTTACTTGACTCATCAATCTACAACCATCCGGGGCGTTGAAGTACCGCAGAATCTGTTTCAACTGGAGCCCATTCAAGTTTCGCTGAAGGACTATTTACCGGATCTGGTAACAGTGAATAATGTTAAATTTCTATCCGATGGTCTGGAATTGAATTTCACGATGGATTGGATGTCCATTCCGTCGCTGTTTAAGTAAAGTTAGAGACTAGGCTTAAGACTCAAACAAGAAATCTTGTTTGAGTCTTTTTTTATGATGACCTATCATTCAATGTCATAATTTTCAGAAAAACATTATGGTAGAAATATATATGTAAAGATTGACACTGTGGAGATCGGCCACTATAATCAGTAATTGTTTAGAAATAAATGTTTTAGTACTAAAGTATTTAGAGGCGAAGGAGTGGGTGTCTCTATTGAAGGAGTGCTGGACCTTTAAAGGAGTGTAATGAATACATGTCCATGCGGAATGAAATTCTGGAGTTGGAGATGCTATTTAAGAAGATGGTTCGGACGGTTCATCATGAATGGCAGAAGGAGGGGTTTCCTAAAATAGGCAGAACCCAGTATGCCGCTTTGGAGAAACTTCATGAACTGGGGTCCTTGAGATTGTCGGACTTGGCGGATACCATTCATGTGACGTGCGGGGCAGTAACCGGCATATCCGATAAGCTGATTGAAGGCGGATTTGCGCGTCGAATAAGAGATACCGAGGATCGCCGGGTTGTCCATCTGGAAATTACGCCCCGCGGGCTGGATCTGATTGATCAATTGGCCAAGAAGCGCGCCGAACTGAGTCATTTGTTATACGGATTCTTATCCGACGAAGAGGTTAAGCAGCTTAACATCCTGTATCGCAAAATTATGGTGAATGTCGAACATATGCAAAGTCAGATGTCCACATAGAACAATACAGTTTATCACATGAACTTACTTAGAAAGAGAGAGTGAAACCTACACATGAGTACCCATACTGCTGTTCGCCCCGGCGAGCCCATTAAGAAAGGTCCCATCATTGCCGCATTGATGATTGGTGCATTTGTTGCGATTCTCAATCAGACATTGATGAATGTTGCTCTTCCGAGCATCATGGAAAATTTGAATATCAAACCGACGGTAGCCCAGTGGCTGACTACAGGCTTCATGCTGGTAAATGGGGTGCTGATTCCTGTTACCGCCTACCTGATCGCGCGTTTCTCGACAAGACAGCTGTTTATCAGTGCGATGACGCTGTTTACGATTGGCACCTTGCTGTGCGCTGTTAGCCCGAACTTTGCATTCCTGCTGACCGGACGTCTCGTTCAGGCAGCTGGCGCGGGCATACTGATGCCGCTTATGACCGTTGTATTTCTGAACATTTTCCCTATTGAGAACCGGGGGAAAGCGATGGGCATGATGGGGATCGCCATGATCTTTGCTCCTGCCATCGGGCCTACGCTCTCAGGATATATCGTGGAGCATTATGATTGGCGTGTGTTGTTCTACATGATTTTGCCTTTCTCCATTATTGCAACGCTAATCGGGATCTTCTTCCTCAAAAATGTGACCGAGGTCAGCCGACCTAAGCTGGATATGCTCGCTGTCATTTTATCGACTCTTGGATTTGGCGGTCTGCTGTACGGCTTCAGTGATGCCGGGAATGACGGTTGGTCCAGCGCACCGGTTGTTACCACGCTGGTTGTCGGTGCGATAGCACTCATCCTGTTTGTATGGCGGGAAATGACCGTCGACAATCCGATGCTGGAGTTCCGTATTTTCAAGTACAACATGTTCTCGTTAACAACCTTGATCAATGTCATTGTTACGATGGCGATGTATGCGGGTATGATTCTGCTTCCGATCTATTTACAGCAGATTCGCGGGTTCACACCTGTAGAATCCGGACTTCTTATGCTTCCCGGTGCTATTCTGATGGGAATCATGTCGCCGATTACGGGGGCGATATTTGACAAGATCGGCGCCAAATGGCTCGCTGTCATCGGTCTTGCCATTACGGTCATTACGACATGGGAGTTCAGCAATCTGACGGAGACGCTGTCTTACAACCACATTATGATCATCTACACGGCAAGAATGTTCGGGATGTCCATGCTCATGATGCCAATCCAGACGGCTGGACTCAACCAGCTGCCACGGAGCATGAACGCTCATGGCACCGCCATGTCGAATACGCTCCGCATGGTTTCCGGCTCGATCGGAACGGCGATTCTCGTTACCGTGATGTCTACCCAGGCACAGAGCAAGGGGGAAGCCTTGATGCAATCGGGACTGTTTGATCCGAAGAATCAGGCCGATTTGCTTAAGCTTGGAAACGAAGCAACCATTTATGGCATTAACTATGCCTTTGTCATTGCTACAGGTATCAGTGTGGTTTCCTTGATTCTGGCTTTCTTCATCAAGAAAACGAAGCCGGCGGATGAGCCAAAGACCTCTGGTAATCAGGAAGCCGCCGCAGCGACGCTGTAGTCCTTATTCCTATCAACTGCGCAGCAAAAAAAGGGTGTCCCAAGCCGTTTATCTACGGCAGGACACCCTTTTTTTTACATTTCCTCTGTGTATGTTCAATGCATGGGCTTCAAGTATGCGACAGCGTCACATACTTCGTCTGCGTCCGGTAAAGAGAGAGATCACAAACAGGACAACGAAGATGAAGAACAGAACCTTCGCAATGCTGGCTGCAGCCTCTACGATACCGAAGAAGCCGAAGATCCCTGCAATCAATGCAACAACTAGAAAAATAACGGACCATTTTAACATAATGTTCACCCTGCTTTCTTAATCGATTTTAATTGGATATGCTCCTGGGATTGCATGATGTTCTATGAAGCGGCATATACCCAATTTGAAGGATCGTTAGGGAGGCGTTGGCAAGTTGCCTCAGCGCCCTTCGTAGTGTTCTTTAACCGAGGCGGCAGAGGATGAAACAACTTGGCGAATGGTGGCATTCCTGGCAAATGCCCTTTGTTTCGTAAGGTTGGGGATGGGGTAACTATTGCGTATCGAAAACCAAACATTACTGGAAAGTGAGGGACAACGTATGCTAACACAAATCAGTGTTGCCATCATCGCTGTAGCGTTTGCGGTTCTTGTCTTCTTCTTGATCAAGACCTTAAAGGCCGCAACACAATCGCTCGAAAGGGTAACACAAACACTTCAGGAAGTTCAAAAGACCGTGGACGAATTGAGCTACGAAGTGAAGCAGACGATTCGAAATACAAACGATATTACGGTGGATGTTCAGCATAAGATGAAGCAGATCGACCCTGTAATGGATACCGTCAAGAACCTGGGAGAGGCTTTAAGTGAGGTTACCTACGCGGTGAAGCAGGTTTCCTCAGGCATGGTCAGCCGCTTCAAGCAGTCCAGGGTGGAGCAGAAGGAAGAGCCGCGCATTCGTCAAGAAGTGCCTGTGACAGCCCAAGACCGCACGTTCCAGTCTTATGATGCCGTATATCAGAATACAGAAGCACAAGAGAAGTCACGCAGTCGGAATTGGTTAGCCTATGTGGACACAGCCGTTAGTCTGTGGCATAGTTTCCGCCGTCAAAAGGCCAGATAAATCGAAAGAGCGAATTCAAGTTACAGCTCTGTAAGGTGAAGAAAGGAGGAGGTCGCATGTGGAATGTCACACTGTTGATGGTAGGGCTCTTGATTTACTCCGGAGGTGGAGGTGTTGTGTCAGAGCCACAGCATACAGCCGGGATATCGCAGCCGCCTATAATTCTAGCCGCTTCGGATGTTGGACAAGCACATATTAGCGACAATTCTGTAGAGAGCTATGGGACATTAAACGGGATTTCCTTAACGGATAGCAAGAAAGACGTTATCCGTAAGCTGGGAACGCCGGCCCGAACTGAACAGGAAGACTTGAGCGGGATAACCAAGCTTCATTATAAAGACATGGAGGTTGGTGTCCGCAACGGTTATACCGAATACGTTCATGTGAAGCCCTCTGCAGACTCCTTTCAGGTGGAAGACCAGAGCATAGGTATGACAACCGAACGGGTCCGGGCATCCTTGGGCAAGCCATATTTTAAAGCCGAGGACGGAGATGTTTATCTCGAGAATCAAAATGCGCTTAAGGTTTATGTGGATCGGGATACCGGTCAGATTGAAGGAATTGATTTGTTTTTCGATTATAGTCAATAAAACTGTTTCAACCTTGAACAGGATGGGTAATAACAGTTGGACTATAACCTAAATTTAGGTTTTACACTATTAGGGGAGGTTTTCATCATGGAATTTACAAATACACAGTCTTATGCAAAAGTCGTTGAGAATGGTACGCAGGCGGTTCAGGAGGTTCAGAACCTTCGCCAGTCCGGCTACGATAATGATCGGATCTATGTGTTGGCTCACGATTCGGATAAGACGAGCCGGATTGTGGATGCATCAGATGCCAATAACGTAGGCATCAAAGAAGAAGGCGTGTTCGATGCCTTTGCGAATCTGTTCCGCTCACGCGGCGATGAACTGCGCGCCAAAATAGTATCTCTAGGATTTACCGAGGCAGAGGCAGGCTTCTATGAGAAGCAGCTGGATCTGGGTAAAGTACTCGTTATTGCTAAGAAGGATTAATAACTGTAACGGAAGTTCAGCCTTGTCGCTGTGACTATAGTATGAGTTATAGGTCTTAAAACATAGATAAGGAATGAGACATAAACAGGTCTCATTCCTTATCTATGTTTTAAAAGAATGTTCCATGAACCTATTAAAAGTGGAAGATTCAAGTTTTACACCCTTTTTCTATGGCAAAAGATACAGCGGTTATTATAGTATAATAGTAGGAAAAGGATTTCTATCGTATAAACCGAACGTTAAAGGAGAGGGCAATGAGAATATTAATCGTAGACGACAATCCGACTAACGTCATCATTATTCGAGAAATCTTGAAAAAGGAAAACTACCAGGATACCGTATCTGCATCTTCAGCCCTGGAAATGTTTGAGCATTTGGGACTTGGGGATCGCAGCCATGTGCTGCATCCACGAAGAGCGGATATCGATCTGGTTCTGTTAGATATGATGATGCCCGAGATGGATGGAATAGAAGCATGCCGTATTGTTCAGCAATACGAGCATTTGAAGGATATACCGATCATTATGGTAACCGCCGTCGGCGATTCCAAGAAGCTGGCAGAGGCCCTTGATGCCGGGGCTGTAGATTATGTGACCAAACCGATCAACAAGGTTGAACTTATGGCACGGATACGCCTGGCGCTCCGGTTAAAGCATGAGAAAGACTGGCATATTGAGCGCGAACAGCGGGTGCAGGCGGAGCTTAAGCTTGCGGCTATGGTTCAAAATGCCGTCCTGAGCTCTCCAATTGAAGATGAGCAGCTAGAGATTCATGCACTGTACCAGCCTTCGGCAGAGCTTGCGGGAGATTTGTACGCATGGTACCCGCTTGGAGATGGCCGATATGGCGTGATTCTGCTGGATATGATGGGACACGGTATTACTTCGTCCCTATTTTGCATGTTCATTGCCTCGGTTCTGAAAGACACCGTGACGACTTATGTCGAACCGGAGAAAGTCGTTCAGGAATTGAACCGCAGGTTCAATCAGCTAAGCCTTGGTGAACAGCTGATACAGTACTATTTTACAGCTATCTATCTTGTCGTAGACACACGTTTGAAACGGGTGGACTATGTTAATGCCGGTCACCCACCGGCGCTGTTCTTCCAGGAAGACGGCCGTGTTATGACCCTGGACCAAGGCTGCTGCCCGGTAGGCTTGTTCGATCGGATTGAAGACATGGAGCCAAGAAGCTTTCAATATGAAGGCGAGGGTCATTTGGTGATGTATACCGACGGTCTGCTTGAATTGGTGGACGGCGGACATGACGAGAAGCTGGACTATTTGAAGGAACATTTGGGCGGCCCTCATCATTGGAGAGAAGATGAGATGAAGGAACAATATTTTGTGGATGATCCATTGCAGGAGCGAGAGGACGATAAATGCCTGGTTTGGATATCTCTTAAAAAAGGAGAGAACATAAATCAATGAAGCTTAAGAGTAAGTTAGTCATTGGTTTTACAACCTTGTTAGCTCTCATGCTGGTTCTTACCCTGATTGGGTACGACCGGATTAGTTATATGAACAGCCAGATGGATAAAATCTATGAAGAGCGCTATCAAAAAGTGCGAAACTCCAGCGGTATGCGCGGGGAAGTCAACAATATGGCGCGCGAGCTAACGAATATGATTTTGAGCAATGACCAATCCACGTATGCTGTATCCAAACAGGAAATCGAAAGCATGACCACAAAGGCAGTGGAATATTTCTCATTCATTCAAGATAGCGTAAATACCGCTGAGGAGCAGCAGCTGCTGGTCCGGATTGAACGTGCGGTTAATGAATATATTGTATACCAGAACAAGACACTGGATCTGTTGGCCAACAGCGATGCAGACGAGGCTAACTCGCTACGTAATTCAACAGGGCAATCGGTTCAGGATGAAATGCTTACCAGCTTAAACGAGCTTAGCAGCTACGAGAATCAGAAGATCAATGATGATATTACGGCAGCCAAGGCTGCTTATGACCGTTCCGTTCAGATGTTCATTTATATTATGGCCGGTGGACTATTAATCGGGATGCTGGTCATTCTATGGATCCTTCCAAGCATTACCCGGGGCATTAACGTTGTCTCGATGATGTTGAAGAGTTTTGGGGAAGGCAGACTGAAGGCGATTCGCCGTATCAAAGTTACGTCCAAGGATGAATTTGGAGATGTAGCCCGGGTATTTAAAGACTTATCCGAAGATATTCTCGAGAAGCAGCGGATAGAGGAGACCTATCTTCAGGCGCAGCGTGATCAATCGTGGCTTAACTCGAATATGGCCAGAGTAACGGAGCTGCTGGAGGGGATTAATTCCCTTGAAGAGGTGGGTCAGCGGTTTATTAGCGAATTCACACCGATATTAGGTGCTCACTATGGAGCTATTTATATTCATCAAGAAGATAAACATCCGAATAAATTGGAACTGAAAGGTTCCTATGCGCATGAGGGCGGCGAGGAGCCCAAGATTTCCTTCATGATTGGGGAAGGACTCGTAGGGCAAGTCGCGATGGACAAGAAACCGATTGTGCTGAGAAATGCGCCTGACGATTACATGAAAGTGGAGTCCGGCTGGGGATCATCCAAACCGATTTCCGTCATGATCTATCCGATTCTGTTCGAGAATGAAGTGCTGGGTGTGGTGGAGCTGGCAGCCTTCGAGGAGACAACATCCCTGCAGGAGCAGCTCATCTCACAGCTGAGTCAGTCGCTTGGCATTATTCTGAATAATATTACAGGACGCCTGCGGGTCGAGCAGCTGCTGCGGGAGTCGCAGGCGATGACAGAGGAGCTTCAGGTTCAGTCGGAGGAGCTGCAGACCCAGCAAGAAGAGCTTCGCCGTTCCAATGAAAATCTGGAGGAGCAAACCAATGCCCTCAAACGTTCCGAAGATTTGCTGCAGCGTCAACAGGAAGAGCTCGAGCATTATAATACCGAGCTGGTTGCCAAGACGCGCGCGCTGGAGGAACAGGTGCAGGAAGTGGAAGAGAAGAACGATGAAATTGAGAAGGCCCGGTTGAAGCTAGAGCAGCAAGCGAAGCAGCTTTCGGTTACAACCAAATACAAGTCGGAGTTCATGGCAAATATGTCTCACGAACTGCGAACCCCTCTTAACAGCCTGCTCATCTTGTCACAGCTGCTGTCTGAGAATAAGAGCGGAAATCTGAGCGATAAGCAGATTGAATATGCGCAGACGATTTATATGTCAGGTTCGGACCTGCTCAAAATGATTGATGAAATTCTCGACTTGTCCAAAGTGGACGCCGGGAAAATGGAAATTAATTACGAGGATGTTCAGCTGCAGGATATTGAATCCTTTGTGGAGCAGAATTTTGCCGCTGTAGCGTCGCGTAAACATATTGATCTTCATGTACACATCGGGGAGGACATTCCGCAAAGCATCGTTACGGACAGTCATCGCGTGAAGCAAGTCCTTCGTAACCTGCTGTCCAATGCATTCAAGTTCACGAACCAAGGCTCCGTTGAACTTCATGTGGAGAAGGCCGATCCAGAGAAACTCCCTATCTATTTGAATGCAGAAGCAGACTATGTGGCATTTGCGGTAAAAGACAGTGGAATTGGTATACCTGCTGACAAAACCGATCTGATCTTTGAAGCTTTCCAGCAGGTGGACGGCACCACAAGCCGCAAATATGGCGGGACCGGGCTCGGCTTGTCGATCAGCCGCGAGCTTTCCCGTCTGCTTGGCGGGGGGATTCTGGTTGAATCGGAAGAAGGCAAGGGCAGCTGCTTCACTCTCTTCCTGCCGAGCAGCCCTCCGGAAGTGGTTCAGGGAGTACAGGAGGCAGCGGCGTCCATTGAGGCTCCGCCAGAGAGCAATCTGATTGTTCCGAAGGCCAAGATGGTCACAACAGAGGTCAACCCATCCGTACAAGTGGATGATGATCGCAACCAGATAGGGCCGACCGATCGAGTGCTGCTCATTATTGAGGATGATGTGAAGTTTGCCAGAATCCTTCTGGATATGGCTAGAGGACGCGGGTTCAAAGCCCTGGTTGCTCTGCAGGGGGATATCGGCCTGGAGATGGCGAAGTCCTACAGACCGGACGCCATCATCCTGGATATTCAGCTTCCGGTCATCGACGGCTGGTCCGTCATGGGCGAGTTGAAGAGCTCAGCGGTTACGCGTCATATTCCGGTGCATGTGATCTCGGTTGTGGACGAAGTGAAGCAAGGACTTATGATGGGGGCTATCGCCTACCTGAAGAAGCCATCATCCAGAGAGGCACTGGAGAATGCGTTCACGCATATCGAATCGTACGCAGAGAAATCGATGAAACATCTCCTGATTGTTGAGGACGATGACATTCAGCGTAACTCCATCATTGAATTGATCGGTCATGACGATGTATCTATTACGGCGGCATCCACGGGTGCCGAAGCACTCAGCGAGCTGCGTAAGCAGCGCTATGACTGTATGGTGCTTGATTTGATGCTGACAGACATGACGGGCTTTGAGCTGCTGGATCAGATTCGTGATGATGAGAACCTGATGGATCTGCCAATTATTATTTATACCGGTAAGGATCTGGATTCGAAGGAAGAGATGCAGCTTCGCAAATATGCGGAGTCCATCATCATTAAAGACGTGAAATCTCCCGAACGGCTTCTGGATGAAACGACCCTGTTCCTCCACCGGATTGAAGCCGATTTGCCGGAGGATAAACGTAAAATTCTGCAAAAGCTGCACAATAAGGAAGAGCTGTTCGAAGGCAAGAAGATTCTGCTTGTGGATGATGATATTCGCAACGTATTTGCTCTCTCCAGCGTACTGGAAGGATACAACATGGAAGTGACCTTTGCCGAGAACGGCAGGGAAGCGATAGAGCTGCTTCAGGATAATCCGGACTACGATTTGGTGCTGATGGATATGATGATGCCGGAGATGGACGGCTATGAAGCGATGCGCCTTCTGCGAGAGATGCCTGAGTTCGAAAAGCTGCCGATTATAGCATTGACAGCCAAAGCCATGAAAGAGGACCGGGCGAAATGTATTGAAGCCGGAGCCTCTGATTATATGAAGAAGCCGATTCAGACCGAGCAGCTTCTTTCACTTATGAGGGTTTGGTTGTATTCGTAAACCGCTTTTGTGGGTAAAGTACAAGTAGCAAATAAACACTCGGAAAGCGGTGCACCCGTTATGTCATCTAGTAACCATACTGAATCAGAACAACTGTTGATAACAGAGGATAGCGAATGTGAGCTGGAGCAGATCGAGTTGGAGCTTCTTTTGGAAGGTATTCACCGATTCTATGGTTACGATTTTCGTAATTATGCTATTCCTTCATTGAGGCGGAGAATCTGGCATCATGTGCATGCCGAAGGGGTATCCTCGATCTCCGCGCTTCAGGATAAAGTACTCCACGACCGTTCTTGTTTTGAACGGCTCATATATAATCTGTCCATTCCCGTCACGGAAATGTTCAGGGATCCCAAATTATTCCTGACATTCAGGCAGACGGTAGTTCCTCTGCTTCGTACGTATCCGTATATACGGATATGGCACGCCGGCTGCTCAACTGGAGAAGAAGTGTATTCCATGGCGATTCTGCTTCATGAAGAGGGGCTGTATGAAAAATCCCGGATTTATGCGACGGACATGAACTCGCGTTCTCTCCAGCAGGCCAAGGAAGGCGTGTTTGACATCAAACGCATGAAGCAGTACACCAAGAATTATATGGAGGCGGGCGGAACCCGCTCGTTCTCCGAATATTATACTGCGAAGTACAACTCGGTTATTTTTCAACCGTATTTGAAGAAAAACATGATTTTTGCAGAACATAATCTGGCAACGGATCGTTCCTTTAACGAGTTTAATGTGATCTTTTGCCGGAATGTCATGATATATTTTAATGATCAGCTGCGGGATCATGTGCACGGATTATTTCACGAGAGTCTAAGCCATTTCGGTATTCTCGTACTGGGTGCCAAAGAGTCCATCCACTTTACGAATTACAGTGAAGCCTATGAGACACTTGACCGGGTCGAGAAAATTTACCGGAAGATTAAATAGAAAGTTTTGTAGGAGGATCTCATGGGGTTTCACGAACCGATTCATATTCTGTTGGTAGATGACCGCCCTGAAAACTTACTTGCACTCGAAGCTGTTCTGGACAGTGAGCAATACACGCTAATAAAAGCGACTTCGGGGGAAGAAGCTCTGCGGTATCTCTTGAAGTATGACTTTGCTGTGATTGTTCTGGATGTACAGATGCCCGGTATGGACGGTATCGAAACAGCAAGGCTGATCAAGGCGAGAGACAAAACAAAGGATATTCCGATTATCTTTATTTCTGCAAACAGCAAGGATGCGGAGCATCTCTTTGCGGGTTATTCGGCAGGTGCAATCGACTATATGGTTAAACCTTTTATCCCTCAAATCTTGAAGTCCAAGATCGAGGGTTTTGTCGATATGTACCAAACCAATAACAGACTCAAGATCCAGTCCATGCAGCTGCATCAGAAGACGCTGGAACTGGAGAAGATCAATCATGAGCTTGTGCAGGCGAAGGAAGCAGCGGAGATTGCCGTTAAAGCCAAAACGGAGTTTCTGGCGATGATGAGCCATGAAATCCGTACGCCGATGAATGGCGTGATCGGTATGATCGATTTGCTGATGGACAGCGAGCTTCAGGAAGAGCAGCGGGAGTATGCAACGATCATCCGCAACAGCGCGGATGCTTTGGTTAACATCATTAATGACATCCTGGATTTCTCCAAGATGGAATCCGGCAAGATGGAGCTGGAGGAATATCCGTTTGATCTCAAGTCTTGTGTGCAGGAAGTGTTCGGTTTGTTCTCGGGAGAAGCCTCCAAGAAAAATTTGCAGCTTTCGTATTACATTGAGGAGCGTATTCCGTCGATGGTATTTGGCGATATGGGACGTCTTCGCCAAGTATTGGTCAATCTGGTATCCAACGCTGTGAAATTCACCAATGAGGGTGGAGTATATTTGGTTGTATCGCTGACCCAAGTCGAAGAGGACCGGTTAACCCTCGAATTTACGGTGAAGGATACGGGGATTGGCATCTCATCAGAGAAAATCGATCGGCTGTTCAAGCCATTCTCGCAGCTTGATTCCTCCATGACCCGCAAATACGGAGGGACAGGGCTGGGACTTGCCATCTGTAGATCCCTTGTGCAGATGATGGGTGGGGACATTACGGTGGAATCCAAGGAAAATAAGGGTGCCACCTTCGTATTTACGATGTGTGTTCATACCTATGAGGAAGGAGACTATCGACGGCGAGAAGATGAGCCTACCGATAAATTTCGCGTCCATGGGGAGAGACAAGCCAACATCCTGATTGTGGATGATCACCCGATTAATCGAAAGCTGATGGACAGCATGCTGAAAAAGATGGGAATGAGCGCGGACATGGCAGAGGACGGTAAGCAGGCGGTTGATATGGTTGCCGGTCCTAAAGTGTACGATATCATTTTTATGGATCTGCAAATGCCGGTTATGGATGGCCTGGAGGCTGCACGCCTGATCCGTCAGATGAAGCATGGAGCGGATGCACCTATTCTGGTTGCCATGACAGCCAATGTGATGGATGGTATCCAGAAGCGCTGCTCGGATGCCGGAATGGACGAATATATTAGCAAGCCGGTCAAAATCAGCTGCGTTAAGCACCTGTTGTCCCGATATACACCAGTGGAACCGGACGACTGGGACAACCGTCCAAACACCATTCGAATCATTAACGGTTAGGGAAAAGATTCGTTTCCATATATTAGCACGGCCACATTCCCCTTCAACCTGTTTCAACGAGTTAGATAACGGGTTATGTAAAGGGAAAACAAATTATTTGGGAGAGAGTGTCTATGAATACAAAAACAAATGATAAGTTCAATGCCAAGACTCAGATGAGCGAGGGTGTATGTACTGTATTTTTGAGCGGTGAACTTGATCTGTCCGTCGCTCCGGATTTTCGATTAGTAATGGAACCTCTTGTCGGCAATTCCGAAGTAGACTTGATCGTCAACATGAAGGACATGACATATATTGATAGTACAGGTATTGGTATTCTTCTGTCGATACTGAAAGCAAGACACGGCATGGAAGCCCGTTTTGCAGTTGAGGAAGTTCCGCCGCAAATTCAGAAGCTGTTTGATATGACGGGTATTGCGAAGTTCTTTCAGTCGTAAGAAGTATTCCCAATAGGAAAGGATCGAAAAGAATGAATTCAGATGTACAAAGAGTAACACTTAATTTGCCTGCCAGTGCTGAATACGTGGATATCGTAAGGCTGAATCTGTACGGGATAGCTTCCAAGATGGGCTTCTCCTATGAAGAGATTGAAGATATGAAGGTTGCAGTGTCTGAGGCCTGCAATAACTCGGTTTTGTATGCGTATAGTCAGGAAGGCGGAATGGTAGAGGTATTATTCCAAGTGACTAGCGAGTCGCTATCCATTACGGTCAGAGACGAAGGGGAGAGTTTCGACAGTGTGGGAGCGGTTGGTAACCGTTCACTTCATGATAAAGATCTCAGTGAGGTCCAAATCGGCGGACTCGGCTTCTACCTGATGGAGGCGCTTATGGATGAGGTGAGCGTAACAAACCAGGCTGGAAAGGGAACCGAGGTTATGCTTACGAAGCGGCTTGCAAGAAGCGAGGAGCGGGTATGAGTGATAAGGTGACTCCCCCAGAGTCCAGGGATGAAGCAGTACATTTAATACAACAGTATCAGCAGACGAAGGATAACGATATCGCAACGGTGCTGATTAAGAAATATGAGCCGATGGTCAAAATGGCTGCGGGCAAAATTGCCCGGAATCGGCCGGATCTGTATGAGGACTTATATCAGGTGGGTCAGATGGCATTAATCCGTCTGCTTCAGCAATACGACATTAGCCTGGGGATTCCGTTCGAGCCCTATGCCATGAAGAGCATGATTGGGCATATGAAAAACTTCCTCCGCGATAAGTCGTGGTACATTCAAGTACCCAGACGAATCAAGGAGAAAGGTGCCTTGGTCCAGCAGGCAATTGATGAGTTAATGGTGAAGCTGGAGAGGTCTCCGGATGTGAATGAGATTGCAGCTTATCTGGATCTATCCGTTGAAGAAACCGTCGAGGTGTTAGCCGGACGGGAATGCTATCACTACGTATCACTCGATTCCCCATTATCTCAGGAAGAAACCGGAGCAACGCTTGGAGAGCTGATTAGCTCGGATGTGAATGACTTTGATTCCGTGGAGAAGCGGATGGATCTTCAGCAGGCGATGAGTCAGTTGAAGGAACAGGAGCAGAAGGTGCTGCTGCTGGCATTCCAGGAAGGGCAGTCCCAGCGGGCCATTGCTCAGAGACTTGGAGTATCGCAAATGAGTGTGTCGCGTATCCAGAAGCGGGCAACGGAAAAATTGAAGCAGATTATGTCCAATTCATCTTACTGATATGGACAAGCCCCGTAGTGACAGACGTATGGGAACATAAGGCACGCTTCCTCAATTATAGGAAGGCGTGCCTTTTTGGAACCGCAATATCCGGATTGAAATAGAAGGGAGTGGCAAAGAGAGTATGCTTGCGCCAGATAGAGCGGAGGGTCAGGATATATATACTTTTGCAGGAGGGTGGCAGTGGCATGATGTCCGAACGGATGATTGGCAATCCTCCTGGATTGGTGAACTTCGAACGCGTTATCCCTATACGTCCGAATGGTTTGATCTGGCATCGACGTTAAAGGATCGGAATTACTTGTCCGTTCGCTTCAAAGAGGGCGTAGAAACCGTTATTATGGGGACCATGCTCTATAAGGTTACGTCCGATCCTGATCATCACAAGTCGGAACAGTTCTATTTCTATTTGGACGATCATGTGCTGATTACCATTAATCTGGATGACCATACCCGTAGTGTGATGGCCAAGTCGGAGAGAACATCCATGCTCCATCAATGCCGGGGGCCTGCAGATGGCATGTTTGTTCTGGCACGGGCGATTCTGCATTATTATCATGCAGGGATGGATCAATTCGAATGCAATCTTCGGCTTGTTGAAAGTGATATGCGCACGCGCAACCGGCGAACCTTGATGGATAAGATCCTGTCGGCCCGGTTCGAGTTATTGGACTGGAGTAATCTGTTTATCCCATTTCAAGAGCTTGTTGCCGCCGCTAGGGAAGGCTATCATAACCAACTGGATGACAGCCGCTCCTTCCAGCAGCTCCAGTACAGAGTGGAGAGACTGGAGCAGCTGATCCACCATTATGAGCGCGAAATTGATACCCTTGTTTCTATTGATGATGCCATCTCCGGATTCCGCGGCAATGAAATTATGAAGACGCTGACGATTTTTACCGTCGTCTTCACACCGGCCACGGTGATCGGTGCCGTATGGGGAATGAATTTTGAGAACCTGCCGGCTATTAAAACATTCTGGGGATTTACGGCAATCAGCGCTTTCATCCTGCTGTGGACCGGTGGAATGTACCTCTGGTTGCGTGCGAAAGGATGGACGGGTGATTTGCTCCGCGTGAAGTCCAAAAACAGAAACATATAAATTCAAGGTTAGTAGGAAAATTTAGCGTCATAACAGCCCGGTACCTGCTTCTGCTTAGGTTACCGGGCTGTTTGTATGCAGCGAGAGCTGGCTAGGATTTGGATTGATCGATATATCCTTGCAGATCGGAGATGAAATCTCCAATCATCGGTACATTGACAAAGAAGCTGAGAATGTAGCCCAAGAGACCAAGCACAAGAGCCGTGCCCAGGGTTAGACCGAGCCCCCGGGACAGCCCAGCCGTGAGGTTGGCAATGATGCGTTTCTTGGGATTCATGTAATTGTCGATCATATCCTTCATTTCCGATTTCTCCAGGGTGGCCGCGATTTTGTCCAGACGAGTGTTCAGCTTCTTCACTTCATGCCGGAGCTCGAAAGGGTGCTCCTGAACATCATCTGCCGCGCTGGAGTGCCTTTCCTTGGTTGATGCAGATTCCTCCCGCTTTTCCACATGTGGTCTGGAATGCCCCCCGCTTCGAGTTGAGAGGCTGGAGCGGCTGTTATATGGATTGGCTTTGCTCATGAGATATCCCCGCTTTCTTAGGCAGATGCCCCGTGTCATTTCACCTGCAGAACAATACACTAATAACAAGTAACCTTCTAACGCTCTGGCACAAAAATAGCCAGCTTTGTCAGCTGGCTATTTCGTGACCTCACGAATTAATAATTCGTAGTCGATTTTATTTCACGGCTGACATCGGAAGAGGTGTCCATCGCTTTTTCCTTCACGTCTTTGGAAGCACTGGATACCTCGTCGGACACATCCGCTGAGACTTCCTTAACGCTGGACATAATATTTTGACGGCCTTCATTTACCGTTGTCATGACATCGGAGGCTTTGCTGCCCACGGTTTTAGCCAGCTCAGAAGCCTTATCGCCTACAGTGCAAGCAACTTCCTTGGTTTTATCGGTTACGATGCTCAGCTTCTCGGACAAATCGCCACGAAGCTCGCGGCCTGGCTTGGGAGCGAACAATAGAGCTGCTGCTGCTCCGACCAATGCACCGATAAAAGCACCTCTAAAGAATGTGGACCCGCCTTGTACTGGATTTTCTTGTTCTGTGTGATTCATAACTTTCACTCCTTTTAGTTAATATAAAGTTTAAACATATAAACACGAGTATCAGGCTGTGCGTCTAAACAATTTGGCAACAAGACCGAGCAGGAATACAAAGATGGCCGTACCGATAATAGCAGGTACAATGGCAAATCCGCCAATTACAGGGCCCCATGCTCCGAAGAGCCACGGTCCGAGCCACGCACCTACAAAACCTGCGATCATGGATCCGATAATTCCGCCCGGCATTTCATGACCCACCAGCGCATCCCCGATAATCCCGATGATGATTGCCATCACGATGCTGATAATGATTCCCCACATAGGATCGCCTCCTTTTTCAGAGCAATGTTTTTCGTGTGGGCTTGCTTATCTCGTAATTAAACGTAAGGCCACATCGTGAAACAGGGCAGACGGGAAACGGGGAAGAAAATGAAATGTCCATCCTCTGCGGAATTTACCCTGCTGTCATTTGCGGATTTTTGTACTATACTGGATAAGGATTTGCAATTATTATCGAATTAAAGATCTATTTCGATGTCACAAACACTCGAATTTTTCAGGAACGATGCTGTCATAGACGGTTTATAGAAGGAGTCGTGCAACATGGATACTGTATTGGTGAAGGAATATCGAGCGGATATAGTGGAGTGCGTCCACAATGGACATATATGTATTGTTAATGATGAAGGAGCCGTTCAAGCCTATGCAGGAGATCCGGAATATGTCGCATTCACGCGTTCCTCCGCCAAGCCGCTGCAGGCAATCCCATCCATCCGTTCGGGATTGGCAGATCATTATGGGTTAACAGTAGAGGAAATTGCGATTATGACGGCTTCCCATCGGGCAGAGCCGGCCCATGTTGAAGTATTGGAGCGCTTTGCCCGCAAGGTAAGCATTGGGGAGTCCAATATGGTCTGCGCATCCAGTTGGCCGCTGGATGAAGGAAGCAAGGAATCTCTTTTGCGTGAAGGAAGCGATAAGAGCAAATGGTACCATAATTGCTCGGGCAAGCATTACGGCATGCTTGCCTATTGCCAGATGGCGGGATACCCGCTTAAAGGATATGACCATCCGGAACATCCGCTTCAGCAGGAGATTCTTGGAACGGTCTCCGATTTGGCCGGATTGGCACCCGGCGATATTCGTCTAGGCACGGATGGATGCGGACTGCCGGTATTTGCTATGCCGCTCCGTGCTCTGGCCACCGCCTATATGAAGCTTGCATCCCCTGACCGGATCGAGGATGAGCCTACGCGAAAGGCGGTCCTTACGATCACATCGGCTATGAATGCATCTCCCTATATGGTTGCGGGGAACCACAAAGTGGACACCCTCCTTCTGGAAGATGATAACGTGGTGGCAAAAGGGGGCTTTAAAGGGGTGTACTGTTTTGGTCTGAAGAAGGAGCGATTGGGTATTTCGTTTAAAATCGCAGATGGTTCAGAGGAAGAGTGGGGCTGGATTGTGGAGTCCATACTGGAGCAAATCGGATACAGCAATAAGACGACCCTCCAGCGGCTGAAAGCCGCGTATCCCAAGGATCTATTCAATGATGAGGGACGCAAGGTAGGCAGGGCCGAAACTGAATTTATACTGACCCGCGTTTAAACAAGAATGATTAGATCGAAATCCGCCGGGGTATTAGAATAGTAAAAACGGCGGAGGTGACCGGCCATGATTAAGATCATGACGGCTGCGGAAAGACATACTACCCATGATGATGGTATTCATAGTGAATTCAGTTTTTCTTTTGGAGATTATACAGATCCGCATAATGAGCATTTTGGAAGCCTACTCGCACATAATGAATATGTGCTGAAACCGATGGAGGGTTTTGATCGCAGGTTTCATCATGACTTGGTGATTGTCCATTTGGTGCTGGAGGGCAAGTTAACGTATGAGGATGATAAGGGGAAGTTTATGGAGCTTACCCCAGGCACGATTCATGTTGTGAATACAGGCTCGGGTGTATATCATGCAGAGAATAATGCGTCTTCCTCCGAAGATGTCCGTTATCTGGAAATGTGGTTTTTACCTGCTGAGCCGGGTCTTGAGGCCAGTCATCACCAAGGCGACTTTACACAAGCACAGCGATTAAACCAGATGCTTCCGATCATCGGATCGGGTGACGGTGAACGCAGCTTGCCCCAATCATTGGATGTTGTGATGTACAGCAGCATACTCGAGACAGGCAAAGAGCTGACGTACAGCTTATCCGAGGATAGGAGAATGCATGTGTACGTTATCAGCGGCCAGGTTGAAATATCATCGGAAGACGGAGTATTTGATATTTCATCCGGTGACGCCGCCAGAATACAGCGTCGTCATGAGCTGACCTTCCAGGGGAACTCAAGTGAGGGGAACTCGGAAGTAGTTATCATTGATATGCCATAGATTAGGACGGCAAAGCCCCCGGAAACTCGCGAATTTCATTAGCGAAGTTCCGGGGGCTTTGCCGTGGAATGGGTATCTGCTTGGTTTCTTTACGATTTAATGATTTCCGCGAAGCTGGCCGAGTTCTGATACTACGGCTTCCACTTCGGATATGCTGAGATTTTGTTTATTCATGACCATATCATACAAGTCATAAATATCATCGTATTGGTTAACCGAGAAGGCGGAAGCCTGCATTGCAGCGCCTGTAGCCATCCGAAGCTTTGTTTTGATCTGCTCAATCATATACTCGACATTCGCTTGCGATTTTTCATTCAAGTTCATGTGTAACACCATCCTCTCTTCGGCGGATTTACGATTTTCATCCCTGTATTGTATCATGTTACTGTGCAGCTCGACCAATGTTTTTGCCATTGTGGACGTGAATAGGTTAAAATCAGGAAAAAACCTGTTTCAAAGGCATCGGTAAGCAGTATGGGAGCATGGATTAATGAGGAGGTCCGTCATGAGCGAACAAGCTGATAAACCGCCAATCGTATATGCCGCCAAGGCCAAAATGTCGGGCCACGAACTGATGGTTTTCTTTCAAATGATCTCGCAGCGGCATGCAATCGAAAGCATTGTGTTCTTATGTATTGGTACCGATCGTTCAACGGGGGATGCACTGGGACCGCTGACGGGAAGCCGGCTGGCGGCATATGGGTTCCCGCACGTGGTTGGGACGCTGCCTGAACCGTGTGATGCCTTCAATCTTCAAGCGAGACTGAACGGGATACCCGCGGATAAGGTGATTGTTGCCATTGATGCGTGTCTGGGGCAGGCTTCCTCTGTCGGTTATTTCTTTACGAGTGAAGGTCCATTGACACCAGCCCAGTCTGTCGGAGGGAAGCTTCCTTCCGTGGGAGATTACAGTGTGGCAGCCGTTGTGAATGTTCAGGGTCCAAAGCCTTATTGGACCCTGCAGGTAACGTCCCTTTACCAAGTCATGGGGATGGCGGAGGAGATAGCACGGCAAGCGGCATTGGCCTTTAATCTTAGGACATAAGGCATGGCGTTTCAGCCTGGGTTGATTCTGTTTAATATAGATCATTCTTTATAAAATAATGGGTGTCTACCAAATGGCATCCGCTGAATAGAAAGAAGGGTATCGCTATGGAAAAAGTACAATGCAACGGCAGCACGATTTGTTATGTTGATCAGGGACAAGGTGAGCCGGTCATTTTGCTTCACGGGTTCTGCGGAAGCTCTGCCTACTGGGAACAGATTCTGCCATTTCTTCAAGGCTTCAGAGTCATTGTACCGGATCTCCGGGGACACGGACGGTCTGACGCACCGATGGGACCTTATACCATCGAACAGATGGCAGACGATGTACTCCAGTTAATGGATGAGCTCGATATTCCGAAGGCTGCATTACTTGGCCATTCCCTCGGAGGCTATATTACGCTCTCCTTCGCCCAGCGTTACGCTTCTCGTCTGAACGGCTTCGGCCTGATTCATTCTACGGGTTATCCGGACTCGGATGAGGCGAAGGAGAAACGAGTGAAGGCGGTTAGCACCATTCAAGGGGAAGGCATTACTGCTTTCGTTGACGGGTTGGTGCCCGGCTTATTCGCTCCTGGCACAGAGGATACCAAGCCGGAGTGTATTCAGCGGGCGAAGGAGATAGGCTACCTGACACCACCGCAGGGAGCAATAGGGGCGGCGCTGGCTATGCGTGAACGTCCGGACAGACGCGACGTTCTTTCGGCATCCATACTGCCTATCCTGCTTGTAGCCGGAGAGAAGGATGGATTAATTCCAGCAGAGCGTACCTTTACGACAGAGAATGACAATGTAACTCGCATTGTGATTGAAGGTGCCGGACATATGAGTATGATGGAGACGCCGGAGAAACTTGGCGAAGTGATTACGTCTTTCATGGAACAGCTTGAACATGAATAAACGCATGACAACCCTTGTATAGCTTATAATAAACGGATACCCCTTGAATCGGGGTATCCGTTTTATTTTTTTCATGATGTGTTTTGGTTTGCTCCCATCATCCATCCTGGGCTGATCAGTGCTGTGTTGTTGAAGGTTACCCCGCGCTACTGGAATTCTGATCCCGGATAGCCTACAATTTAATCTAGATTGAGCTTAGAGTAATGAAGGCGCGCCGCAGAGGGAATCTGCGAAGCTGCCCAGCGATCACAGGTGAGTGTCCGGCAGCGGAACTCACATTGGAAATATAACGATCAGGTCACTAGATGAATACGCTGCATTCGAAGTGATGCAGGTTAGGGGGCAAGCGTATGTTTCGCAGGGATTATCTCGTGCGTCTTATAGAGGATATGTCACAGATGATTGCCAAGGTGTTTTCGCTGAAGCAGGAGCGCAAGCACACAGAAGCGCTCTGGGAATTGGATGATCTATTCAAACGGCAGTTCCGGTTGAATTCCCAGCTGCTTCGCTCACTGTCTGCTTCCGATATTGAGCAGTTATTTCGAAATCACGGCTATCTGGAGGCGGACAAGCTGCAGAGTGCTGCAAGACTAATGGAAGAGGAAGCCTCCATTCTGCTTGAGTTGGAGCGTGAAGAAGCAGCAGCGCTGCTCTATACCAAGGTCTTTCAGTTATATTTGAAGGCTGCCCTGCAAGGGGCCGATCCCAAGCTCCTGAACTTGCCGGAACGGATACACATCGTGAGGGAGCGTTTAAAGTCCTATGCATTGCCTGACACCGCTTCGCGGGATTACTATGCATATGCGGAGCAGCAGGGGATGTATGCGGAGGCCGAGAACATCCTTTATCAATTGCTGGATCACCGTGCGATTGAATATAACGAAGCGCTGCAGTTTTATCAACGATTACAGCTGAAGTCGCCTGAAGAGCTAGTCAATGGAGGGCTTCCTCTTGAGGAAGTCCGCGAAGGAATGGATGAGCTTCACCGTCGATTCCAGCATTCGGAGGAGGACGGTGGCGAGCAATCTATCCGTCAGGATTAACCTGTCCCTGTCTATACCATAAAGAAAGTGAGATGTACCTTTTGGATACATTAAGAAAATTGATTCATAACATCATGGAAGAAAGATCATTAATTACGGCTACACTGAGCCAGCTTCGCAAGCGGGAAGGCATGACCTACAGCAAGGTGACGATCAAGCCCGTAGATCTCAAGAACAAGCTCCACTATCAGTTCGCCTATTATTCGGGCACCAAGGTAACCCATCAGAACGTGCCGTTGGATGAGGCGGAGGCCGTGCTGGTGGACTTGTTCGAGAATGTATTCCGGCAGGCGATGATCTACACACCGGAAGCGGATTATCAGGTTCTGATATCCAAGAAATACAAGGTTTCGATTCTGACGAAATCGCCTTCCAAGACGAAGACAGATTTATCCCATAACCGAAAAAAGACGTACATTCTCGAAGAGGGGGAGCCAGTTCCGTTTTTGGTGGAGCTGGGCATTATGAACGAGGATGGCAAGGTGTTTGCCCGCAGATACGATAAGTTCAAGCAGATTAACCGTTTCTTGGAGATGGTTGAGGATGTTCTTCCCCATCTGCCGGAGAACCGTCCGTTGACCATCGTCGATTTTGGCTGCGGTAAATCCTACCTGACCTTTGCCTTGTATCATTATTTGGCGGTAACCGCACGCAGAACGCTGAATATTGTCGGATTGGATCTAAAGGCGGATGTGATCGAACACTGCAGTATGCTGGCGAAAAAACTGAACTATAACCAACTGCGGTTTCTTGTCGGCGACATTGCGGAATATGACGAACAGGAGCAGGTCGATATGGTGGTTACGCTGCATGCATGCGATACGGCAACCGATGCAGCGCTGGAGAAAGCGGTCCGTTGGGGGGCCTCGGTCATCCTGTCGGTGCCTTGCTGCCAGCATGAGCTGTTCGCCCAAGTAGAGAGTCCCATCATGGAGCCTTTGCTGTCCCACGGTATTCTGAAAGAACGCTTCTCGGCGCTTGCGACAGATGCGATCCGGGCCAAGCTGCTGGATCTGATGGGGTACAAAACGCAGCTTCTGGAGTTTATCGATATGGAGCATACGCCCAAGAATATCCTGATCCGTGCGGTCAGCGGTTCGGCCGGTGATCGGGATAAGCTGTGGCAGGAGTATACCGCATTTCGCGATTTTCTGAGCGCTTCGCCATATCTTGAGCGAGCGTGCCAGGATTTATTGCCAAATGCAAAAAAATAATTCGCGTTGACCCTGTGAGCGATGAAAGTGCGAGAGCTCACTTTCATCGTTTTTTGATTATGATATAAGAAAGTATGCTCTATCTGAAATCAGCACCTTGACGGATGCTTTGGAATGCGATAACAATCGACCCTCTTAATGTATTCATCACGCCCACGGTGCGTGGTCCGAGGTTTGCTTGGATGACTGGTGAAGCTAATGGACTGGAGCGAGCTTATCTGCCATAAAAACCAGAGTTTGATTTGCTAATGGACATGAGGGGTCCTATCTGCCATAAAAACCAGAGCTTGATTTGCTAACGGACATGAGGGTTCTTATTTGCCCAAAAACAACCCCAAAGATGCGTTCAAATGCCGAAAAAGGGCTGTGGTGTCCGTTAGTTCTTACAAGTTCTCGATTTCGTTGAAATAACCTCTCCCTGGTCCGTTAGGATGATGTCATACTCCCCAACAGTGTCACACTCCCCAACAGTGTCATACCTCTCAACAGTATTACACTGATGCTGTGGCTGCTGTGGGAGGAGAGGGATTCAATGCTTAGGTAGAGGCTATAATCAAACCGGCTAGATAGGGCTCTGCAAAACCCGAAGACTCTAAATTCTTCTTCAATACGCCTGTCCTGATCTTCTTCTGAATCGATTGGTCCCAGCGTTGTTTCTGCTTCTAGACAACTTTACAAAGTCATTTGCGTCTGTGAGCCGGACAATATGGACCGTACTGTAAACCATCCCCTAATCCAGCCAGGAGTTCACCGCCAGTTCCATAAGAATAGCCGTGTGGTTCCTTGTCCAAAATGGATAATAGGTTGTGTTGACCCTGAGAGCCGAATGGATGAAAGCCTTGTAATGAGCATCCACATGCGAGGGATACACACACATTCCTTATGGAATCGGGGTGTTCATTCATGGTACAGACCACATGTCGTTATGGGGCTGTGATGCTGATCGTTCTTCTGCTTGTCGCTGGTGTTCGTACAGGTATGTTCTTTGAGGTGGACATATATCTGATCGGAACAGGTTTGGGTATGTTCCTGCTGCTTATGGCGGGAGTACGGATGTTCGGAACACGCCGGAGGGTGGCGGCAGTTCATCGTGTCATGATGCCGGATACTCTGCTGTTTGATAGAGGTCTGCCCGTTATCCTTGGGTGTATATGCGGCATCCTGTTGCTTTATGGATTTCATGGAATCAGAGGGCCGCTGTCGCTGGAGGGTACGATGAAGGAGATCGTTCTGTGGGGAGGTTATGGAGCCTTTGCAGCTGCTGCATGGAGCGTGTGCCGTACAGCAGAGGGTCTGAAGGCAATGCGGATGGGCTGGCATCTGCTGGGGGCGATTTTGTGCGGCAGTGCGCTGCTTGCCGTGTACGGGCTCCTGGAGCTGCCGTATGGGATTCATTATACGGCGGATGCGGCGATCAGCGCGACGGGCGCGAGGCTTGGCGGACTGCTTCAGTACCCGAACACGTTCGGGGCCGTGATGGCCGCCTTCCTGCTGGAGCGGCTGTTCGCGCTGCCGTCCGTCCCATGGACTCGGACGAGCACGCTCCACGCAGCGGCGGCCTTGCTGCCGCTGCTGCCCTACACCGCCGCGCTCCTCCTGACGGAGTCGCGCGGCGCCTGGCTCGCGGCCGCACTCGCGTGCGCGGCCGGCTTCGCCAAGGAGCGGCGTGCCTTCGCGCCGCTCCTTGTGGCTGCCGCCGCGCCTCTGGCAAGCGCGGCGCTGCTGTACCGCCAGCTGGCTGCTGCCCAGCTGGCTCCAGCGGTGCTGCCCGGCCTGCTGTGGCTGGCCGGGCTCTGGGCCGGCGGCGTCCTCGCCGGCCTGCTGCTGTGCCGCTGGCGGCACAGCGCGGGGCCCCGGCGGCGATATGCCGCGTCCGGGGCATCGGTGGCGGCGGCGCTGCTCGTCGCCGCCGCAGGCGTGCTGATCCTGCTGCAGGTGCAGGATCGGGCACTTGGCGGCGCGGCAACGCTTAGCGCGCGCCGCCTCATGTACAGCGACGCGTGGCAGCTGGCCCGGTCGTCGCTGTGGCTGGGACGGGGAGGGGAGACGTGGCGCCAATCGTACCTTGCCATTCAGTCCCAGCCTTATGTCGGAGCCGAGGTCCACAGCGGATATATTGATATTTTGCTGGACACAGGTTTCATCGGATTGGGACTCGTCCTTATTCTGCTGATCTTTGTTCTGACCAAGCTCATGCAGGCAAACCCCCGAGCCATGCCCCCGGCCATCGTGCTGATCGCGCATGCGGCAGTCGATTTTGACTGGAGTTTTGGACTGGTATGGCTAATGCTGCTGTGGATCGCAGCGATCGGGTTGGCTGAAGGCATCTCCGGCCAGGAGCCCCGGCATGGACATACTGCAGCGCAAAGGCGCTGGCAATTCAAGCTGGCGGTACCACTACTAGCGGTCGTCCGGGAAGGAAAACAGGCCCATCCGGCTTGGAGGCTGCTCAGTCTGACAGCCATCCTGATGCTGCTGGGCTGGACAGTTCTCGCAGCTTCCTTGGGCAACAGCGAAGTCAACCGCCGTGCTGCTGCATCGGCTTCAGACGGAGGGCAGATCGCGCTGCTCCAATCCGCATTAAAGTGGAATCCTGCCAACACGAGTGCAGCAATGAGCTTGTCCGATCGGCTGCAGCCCAATCAGCGAATCCCGCTGCTGAAGAGGAGTATGGTCTATGCACCCGAACACCCGGGGCTTAGCTGGAGGCTGGCAGAAGCGTATTCCCTTCGAGGCGAATCAAAGGCAGCGGCGGCTTGGTATGACAGGAGCCTAACCCTGGACCGCTTCAATGCAGTTAAGCAAACCCGAGCCGTGCTGAAGCTGGCCTCCCTCGCGGACTGGCACCATACGGCAGGAGAGCAGGCCGAATCGATCCAAGCAGCTCGGTCTGCTCTGGCCATCCTGCAGCGCTATCGTTCTCTTGCCGGAGGACTTCATGACATCACCCAACTTCGAAATGATCGGGAGTTTTATCTGACCATGCTTGCGAACCGACAAGCGAAGCGTCTGGAGAACAGGCTCGGTCTAGGACATAAACGCTTAAGTTCTCCAGGCCACCGATTGTGAAATCATGAGTCGAAGGATGCCGCTTCCTTGTTACGCTTAGGGTTTCATGGCAACTGAAGGCAGCAGGGGCTACCCGCCAAAAGCATCCCGGAACGCGGAAGCCAACTGGCGTTCCGGGACCTCCCATAACTCTGCCAGCTCACTGCATACCTCTTTTTCCCACCACTCGCACAGCAGCTTTTTGTTGCTATGGTTATCGTGGATCCAGATCAGGTTGCCAATCACTTTCCGGTAATACAATTCTTCTCCTTGCTTCAGGCTTTCCGGGGGAATGTACAGCTTGAGGCGTTTGGTCGTTCGGTATAATTCTTTGCTGCAGGCCCGCCTGATACCGCGGGGGGAGGGGGGCTTGCTGCCGGGTTGTTTGGCATGGGGAGAATGCATACGTGACTCACTCCTTTGCTTCACCATATGTCCTGAAACGGGCGGAAGTCACTGTGCCGCCTATAAATGGGCGCAGTAGAAGGCATGTCCCGGGCTGTGTTAGAATAGGCTAGTATAAGAAATCAACGCAGTAGGGAAGCGGGGGACGGGCGTGGAATTCTTTTACGAGGCTGTCGGTCAATTGTTTGCATGGATCCAGCAACTGGGTTATTTCGGCATCATGCTCGGCTTGATGGTAGAGGTCATCCCGAGTGAGATCGTATTGGCATATGGGGGATATCTGGTTTCCTTGGGCGAGGTTCATTTTCTGGGGGCCATGCTCTTCGGTACCATTGGCGGCGTATTGGCACAGTTGTTTATTTATTGGATCGGCCGTTACGGCGGAAGACCCTTCTTGGAGAAGTACGGGAAGTACATATTGATTAAGAAGAAGCATATTGATTACGCCGAGGAGTGGTTTGGCAAGTACGGCACGGGCGTTATTTTTACGGCCCGGTTTGTGCCTGTTGTCAGACACGCTATATCGATTCCGGCCGGCATATCCAAGATGAATGTAGGCCGGTTTACGCTTCTGACCACATTAGCCGTAATTCCGTGGACGGCATTATTTTTATACCTTGGCTTGCTTCTGGGAGACCAGTGGGAGCACATCGATGAGAAGGCAGGGCCATACGTGCAGGAAATTCTGCTGGGGGCACTGGCCGTCATGATTCTTTATTTTTTGATAAAATGGATAAAATCAGCGAAGGCGAGGTCGTAACGAATGAGTATGAATATGGCAAATCATTTGGGAACAGGCATATCTCCTCAGCAGTTTATGGATGGCATGCAGAAGAATCAGGACACCTTCAAGGCAGGGTATGAACAGTTTGCCTGGGAGAATGAAGAGGACAAGGAATTTTTCGAGAGTCTGAATTTCCGCGATGACCTGCGGGTCCTTATTCTGGCAGCGGATTGGTGCGGTGATGTTGCGCGTAATATTCCTGTGGTGTTCCGTGCGATGGAGACGGCGGGAATCGAGACCGAAGTGCTTATTATGGAAGAAAACCTGGATGTGATGGATGAGTTTCTAACCATGGGTGGGCGCTCGGTGCCGGTTGTTATTATTTCCGATACCGGTGGTCATGTTCTCGGCACATGGGGACCGCGTCCGGCACACGTACAGAAGTTCATGATTCAGTTCAAGCAGGACAACCCGGATCGTGAAGCACCGGATTATCAGGATAACCTTGCCGCAGCACGTCAGAGCATCATTCAAGCCTATGGAGAAGGGTACGAGGTTCACGCTGCTATTATTAAGGAATTGCGCGAACTGATCTCGGGATTCTAATCATGACACTTCATATTGAAACCTTCAATTTAGGACCGCTTCAGACAAACGCCTACCTGCTGACAGGCCCCGTGGAAGGCAAAGCGGTTATTATCGACCCGGGGATGAACCCGGGTCCCTTGCTTAAGCGGATTGCCGATTTGGAGATTGAAGCCATCCTGCTGACGCATGCACATTTCGACCATATGGGCGGCGTCGAGGAAATCCGCAAGCTAAAGGGCTGTCCCGTCTATCTGCATTCCATTGAGAGCGATTGGCTGACCAATCCGAAGCTTAACGGCTCATTGATGTGGCCGCAGGTGAGTGCGCCGTTGTCAACCGAACCGGCGGAGTTTGATTTGGCGGACGGACTGGAGCTGCAGTTGGTTGGACATACGTTCAAGGTCTATCATACGCCGGGTCATTCCCCGGGTTCCGTCAGTTTTCGGAGTGGAAACGATCTCTTCTCGGGCGATGTGCTGTTCCGTTTAGGTGTGGGACGCACGGATCTTCCGGGCGGCCGTGAGCGCGATTTAGTGGACTCCATTCAAAATACGCTGTATACATTCCCTGATGAGGTCGTTGTTTACCCTGGACATGGACCAAGGACAACCATTGGCTATGAAAAGCAGCGGAACCCCTACGTCTCCGCGAGTCGGTGAGGATAACATCCGACAAAAACCGGGAATATTTGTCTGGACAAGTTAAGACAAGATTGATACAATACGGTTAATTAAATGTTACCCATTGCGAAGCACGCAGACTGTGGAATTTATCCCGGTTTGCGTTCTTTTATTTTATGGGGAGTTTTGGCATGGACGTGATTAGGGGGAAGCGCCTTTGAGGAAGGATCATCTATCGCTGTTGAACGGGAATGTTACAAGAAGCGACGAAGTTGATCGACAACCCGATTCGAAGCGGCCAGCTCAGACGGAAATAACTTCGGTTGTCTGGGACCGGCTCGTGAAGGACGAGGGAATAGCGCAGCAGCCATGGTTTCATCGGCTGCAATGTATAAGATTTAATGAATGACATTGGAATGCAAACCTGACACCCTCATCATGAAGTTTTAATTTTAATCTAATCGCGAAGGCAGCCGGAACATGGTCGGCTGCTATTTTTTTGTGCGTTTTACAGACTTCCTGACGAATTTAAGTCTCATTATAATGGGACCTATATAAATTACATCATTTGGTACAGGATAAAGGCATGAACCATTTGAACGATTGGATCGGGTTCGTCGTATTACGTATGCAAGACGAAAGAAGGTGATGAGTTCATCATGCTCCCTGATGAAGAGGATTTGATACGGCAAGCGCAGCGGGGAGATGCTGCGGCGATGGCCCAACTATTCAAGCAGCATTACTCCTTTCTCTATAAATATTTGCTTAAAGTGACAATGGATCCGATGATCGCGGAGGATACGGCACAGGACACCATCGTTCGATGCATGGAGAATATGGCCCGATATAACGGAACTTCGTCCTTCTCCTCATGGATGATCACGATTGCTACGCGGCTGTTTATCGATCACGCCCGGCGTAAGAAACGGGAGAAGAAATGGCTGGAGCAGGAGGGGGTTCAAGCGGCAAGGCGGATGCGCTGGCAGATGGAGCGGCGGGGTGAAGAATGGACGGATATGCTGGACGGATTATCCCGTTTATCCGAGGATCACCGGATCGCGATATTGCTGAAGCATTATTACGGCTACAGCTATGATCAAATCGGAAGCATGCTGGGCATACCCGAGGGTACAGCGAAATCACGGACAGCATACGGCATTAAACAGCTGCGAAAGGAGATGGGTGACGATGGCCAAAGTACCTGAGAATGAAGACGATTTATGGATTGAAGGATTGAACACGGAGATGAAGCGGGTAGATCAATTGTTTGACGATGTGCCGTCACCTTCCATGGAAGGACTGCAAATGCTGGCCGTTCATACGCTGGAGCGTCAGCGGCGACGGATGAGATATGAATTCATGCTCTTTCTCTTGGTTGCATCTTTTATCGTGGGAGGGGGATTGCTGGCCGCCCTGGCAGCGCCGCTTATTCTTCTGTTCATTCACGGGATCGGAATGATTGCGGGCATTGCCACTCTTCTATTTTCCAAAAGACTGAGATCTGCCGGAAAGAAGGGGACTCCATGAATGAAATGAATGAGTCCTCGATTTGGATCATTATTGCAGCCGTTGTACTTGTGCTGGTACAAGGGACATGGCTGTTCTTGGATGCGAGGAAGCGGGGGCTTGGCAAAATGGCTTGGTTTTGGGGGATATGGGGCTCGACCACATCGCCGACACCGCTGATATTTTACTGGATATTCGTTATCCGCAAGAACCGCCGCAAGCCTTAAGTTCTTTCATTATATAGAAAAGAGGAGGATGATTATGGAGATTAATTGGGGATTGATTTGGCCGATCCTTGCACTGCAAGCGATTCTCGCTGTAACAGGTCTTGTCTCACTGTTCAAGGCAGAACCGGCGAACATACGAGGACCGAGATGGATGTGGGTGCTCATTATACTGCTCGGCAACATTCTGGGCAGCATTGCTTATTTTGCCGCGGGGAGGAGGGAGACATGACGGAGAAACTTCTGAGTATTCATGAACTTACCAAAAGCATTGGAAGCATCACGCCGGTCAAAGGCATATCGTTTGATCTGAAGCGTGGAGGCTGCACGGCACTGCTGGGCCCGAACGGCGCAGGCAAAACAACGACCCTGCGCATGCTGGCAGGATTGATTCCCCCAACACGGGGAGAGATCAAGCATGGGTCAGCGGATAAGCAAACAAACGACTGGCGACATCGAATTGGCTACTTGCCGCAATACCCGAAGTTCTACAGCTGGATGAGCGGTAAGGAATACTTGTCTTTCAGCGCCAAGCTGTCGGGATTGTCCGGACAAAAAGCGCTCCAGCGGAGTCAGGAAGTGATCGAGATGGTTGGACTCCAGCAAGCATCCAAACGGCGTATTTCCGGTTATTCCGGCGGGATGAAGCAGCGGCTTGGCATTGCTCAAGCGCTTGTGCACGAGCCGGAGCTGATTATGCTGGACGAGCCGGTATCTGCACTCGATCCGATCGGGCGCCGCGAGGTCATGGATTTGCTGAACCGTCTGCGAGGAGAAGTGACGATTCTGTTCTCCACCCATGTGCTTCATGATGCGGAAGAGATTTGTGATGACATGGTGCTGATGGTTGACGGAGAAATTGCAGAGAAGGGTGCGCTGAGCGAGCTCCGCAGCAAATACCGGCAGCCGGTCCTCTCCATTGAGGTAGAACCGGGAGAGCGTGAACTTGCATGGCTCCACGGTCTCTCCAAGCGATCCTTTGTCCAAGAGGCAGAGGTTGGCAAACACAGAGCGAAGCTGACGGTAACGGATATGGGGGCAGCGCGTGCAGCGTTAATCAAGGAGCTTGCGGATAACGGGATCGAACTCCTCCGTTTTGAAGCAGGTACTTCCTCGCTGGAGGATATGTTTATGAAGGTGGTGGGCCCATGAAGCCGTTCTGGATTTATTATCAAAAGGAGATGCTCGAAGCCAGCCGTACTTACAAATGGATCTGGGTTCCTGCGGTTTTTCTGCTTCTTGGCATTATGCAGCCGGTATCTACTTATTATTTGCCGGAAATTTTAACTATGTCGGGGGAGGTTCCTCCGGAAGCGGCGGCATTGTTCACGATTCCGTCCGCTGATAGTGTCATGGCATCAACGTTAAGCCAGTTTAGTACCATCGGACTGCTGGTGCTTGTACTGGCCGGGATGAACACCGTAGCAGGGGAGCGGGCAACCGGTACGGCTGAGCTTGTACTCACCCGAACGGTATCCACGCTGCCGATGATGGGCGCGAAATGGGCAGCCATGATGACTTTAATGTTGGTTTCCTTCGCGCTTGGGCTTGCCGGTGCAGCGTATTATACGTATCAGCTCATTGGTCCCTTGGAATGGGGGGCCGTGGCGAGCGGCGGATTGCTGTATGCTGTATGGCTTGCCTGGATCGTAACGCTAGTTCTTCCGCTTGGTGCGGTCCTTCGAGGTCCTGCCGCAGCGTTCATTAGCTTGGGAACGGCGGCTGCTCTCTCGCTGTTGTCCGGCTTGCTGCCTTCCCGTTTTCAGTGGAGTCCGGGCCGGTTAAGCAGTATGGCTGCAGAGTGGATGCTGGGTGCGGGAGCCGGTGCTTGGGCACCTGTCATCGCTGCTTTGCTTATCATGCTGCTGTCCATTATCGCTGCTGCAGGGCTGCTCAGAAGAAGTCCGTTATCTCCGCAATCCTAGTTTCTATGGGAGATTCAGGTTTATTCTGAATCGCATGGACATCTCTATCTTTTTTTAGTAGACTATGAAGATAAGAAAAGCGTCTATCGACGTAGTTTCTCGAAAGACAGCCCGCTGTAGCGGAAGTTTTTCTTGTGAGACAAGGAGGATAAACCTCTGAAGTTTATTATTTCTTATCTCTAAAAAAAGGATGGACAACTCAGGAGGTAGACGATGCTGCGTTTAGGGGAAAAGATTACAATCGTCGCGGACGCCTTTGAGCAGAATCTTCCAGTTGGTCAATACGGTTATATAATCGCTTATGACCGAAATCCGGACAATGCGTTCGATTACGTCATTCGGATTCCGAGCCTCAACCGTAATTTTTTTGTTCCGGCAGATGATGTAGAGCTGGAATCGATCGTGTTGAAACAGGAAGCCGAGCGGGTCGAGCGGGAAGCGCTCATCGATTTCGCCCTGTCGACATATAATGAGAAGCTGTTTCGTCAAGTGATGAACGGCGAGTTAGAAGAAAGTGTTGAAGAGGAAGAAGAAACCAAGGAAGCAATGTCCCAGGCGGATTTCATCAAACAAGTGAATCTGCGTGCCTGGATTTAGAAGAGTCGGCTGAGGCCGGCTCTTTTTTGAAGTGATCAGACGTATCCTAGGAAGCAGAAAGCTTCAGCCGATTGGATTGAATCTTCCATGCTTCTACAATATAATGAGAAAAGTTATCGAGACAGACTTTACCCCTTTAATAGGACAGGGGCATGAAGGAGGACGCACAGCCATGAGCATTACCGATAAGGATGTTCAGCATGTAGCGAAGCTGGCCCGTTTGAATTTGACGCCTGAGGAAGAACAGATGTTTACCGGCCAACTGAATGCGATTTTACAATATGCCGAGAAATTGAACGAACTGGATACAGAGGGTGTTGAGCCGACAACGCATGTGCTGCACCTCAGCAATGTCATGAGAGATGACGAAGTGCGCGAGAGCTTGCCTATCGAGAAAGTGCTGCTTAATGCACCGGATGAGGAAGACGACCAAATCAAAGTACCTGCTGTATTGGAATAGCCTGAAGGGAGGATACACACTTGAGCCTGTTTGATTACAAGTTAACGGAGATACATAATAAGCTCCAGAACAAAGAGCTTTCGGTCACCGATTTGGTTGACCAAGCCTTCACCCGCATTTCGGAAACGGAGGATCGGGTGAAAGCATTTATTACGCTGGATGAAGAAGGTGCGCGTTCATCTGCCAAGGTTTTGGATGATAAGCTGGCTGCAGGAGACACGCGTGGACTGTTGTTCGGTCTTCCTGTCGGAATTAAGGATAACATCGTAACGGAAGGACTTCGCACAACATGCGCAAGTCAGTTTCTGTCTAATTTTACGCCAGTATACAATGCGACGGTTGTCGGTAAATTGCGTGCAGCAGATACCGTAACAATCGGGAAGCTGAATATGGATGAATTCGCAATGGGGGGCTCGAACGAGAACTCCAGCTTCTACCCCGTACGCAACCCATGGAATCTGGATCGGGTTCCAGGCGGATCAAGCGGAGGCTCGGCAGCAGCCGTTGCTGCGGGCGAGGCATATTTTGCGCTGGGATCGGATACAGGTGGATCAATTCGTCAACCCGCTTCCTATTGCGGTGTCGTTGGATTGAAGCCAACCTATGGACTGGTGTCCCGGTTTGGCCTCGTTGCCTTTGCCTCTTCGCTGGATCAGATCGGACCCCTGACTAAAAATGTCGAAGACTCCGCTTATGTCCTGCAAGCTATCGCAGGTTATGACCAGATGGATTCAACATCTGCCAAAGTGGACGTGCCGGACTATCTTAGTGCTCTTTCGGGTGACATTGCGGGACTGCGTATCGCTGTGCCTAAGGAATACTTGGGCGAGGGCGTTGACGCGGAGGTGAAGGAGACCGTCCTGAACGCACTGAAGGCGCTTGAAGCGCTGGGAGCGACTTGGGATGAAGTTTCCCTGCCGCATACGGATTATGCGGTTGCTACGTATTATTTGCTTGCTTCTTCGGAGGCTTCCTCGAACCTGGCCCGCTTCGACGGCGTACGCTACGGCGTTCGTTCGGACAATGCAGGTAGCCTGATCGATCTGTATCATGAGTCCCGCAGCCAAGGCTTTGGTGATGAAGTGAAACGACGCATCATGCTGGGCACCTATGCCCTCAGCTCGGGTTATTACGATGCCTACTATTTGAAGGCACAGAAAGCTCGTACCCTGATTAAGCAGGATTTTGATAAAGTATTTGAACAATATGACGTCATCATCGGACCAACGGCTCCTACGACAGCTTTCAAGCTGGGGACTCAGGTGGATGATCCGCTGACGATGTATTTGAATGATATCCTGACGATTCCTGTCAGCTTGGCGGGTGTGCCGGCCGTGAGTGTTCCATGCGGATTCGCAGACGGACTTCCTGTAGGCATGCAAATTATCGGCAAAGCCTTTGATGAGTCGACCGTGCTGCGCGTAGCGCATGCTTATGAGCAAAATACAGAACATCATAAACGGCGCCCTGAACTGTAAACCGGCGGCAGAGAAGGAGGGAAACAATAGATGTCTACATCGAAATATGAAACGGTTATCGGATTGGAAGTGCACGTAGAGCTGCATACGAATTCCAAAATATTTTGCGGTTGCTCCACGGCATTCGGAGCACCGCCGAACACACATACATGTCCCATTTGCCTTGGCCATCCCGGCGTACTGCCTGTATTAAACCGCCAGGCGGTGGAATATGCGATGAAAGCAGCCATGGCGCTGAATTGCACCATCGGCGATGTCAGCAAATTTGATCGCAAGAACTACTTCTACCCGGATTCGCCCAAAGCGTATCAAATTTCTCAATACGATCAGCCGATCGGTTTAAACGGCTGGATTGACATTGAGGTAGACGGGAAGACGAAGCGGATTGGCATTACCCGGCTTCATCTGGAAGAAGATGCGGGTAAGCTAACTCATGTTGACGGCGGATATGCCTCGCTGGTTGACTTTAACCGGGTAGGAACACCGCTTGTTGAGATCGTATCCGAGCCTGAGATCTCAACGCCTGAGGAAGCCAAAGCTTATCTGGAGAAGATGCGTGCGATTATGCAATATTGTGATGTCTCGGACGTGAAGATGGAAGAGGGCTCGCTTCGCTGTGACGCCAATATCAGTCTTCGTCCATGGGGACAGAAGGAACTGGGAACCAAGGCGGAACTGAAGAACATGAACTCCTTCCGCGGCGTACAGCGCGGCTTGGAATATGAGCAGTTCCGGCAGGCTGAAACGCTGGATGAAGGCGGTGTAATCGTTCAGGAAACCCGCCGCTGGGATGAAGCGCAGGCCAAAACCTTCTCGATGCGCGGCAAGGAACAGGCGCATGACTATCGCTATTTCCCGGACCCGGATCTGGTAACGGTGCATATTAGCGAAGAATGGAAGGAGTCGGTTCGTGCAACGATTCCGGAGCTTCCGGATGCTCGTAAGGCACGTTATGCTTCGGAATATGGTTTGCCGGACTATGATGCTGCGGTGATCACGTCGTCCAAGCTGCTGGCAGACTTTTTTGAGGACAGCTTAAACTATACCAAGGATGCTAAATCCGTATCCAACTGGATCATGGGTGATTTGCTGGGTTACTTGAACTCGGGCAATCTGGAGCTGTCTGATGTGAAGATCTCGGGTCAAGGCTTAGGCGAGATGATCGGATTGATCGAGAAGGGCACCATCAGCAGCAAAATCGCCAAAACCGTCTTCAAAGAGATGCTGGAGAGCGGCAAGCTGCCTGCTGTAATCGTGGAGGAGAAGGGACTCGTCCAAATCAGCGATGAAGGTGCCATCAAGAGCATTGTCGAGCAGGTTGTCGCGAACAATCCGCAATCCGTTGAGGATTATAAGGCAGGTAAACAGAAAGCGATCGGCTTCCTGGTTGGGCAAGTAATGAAAGAGAGCAAGGGTAAAGCCAATCCTGCT
Organism: Paenibacillus sp. LBL; assembly: GCF_029893715.1. Classification (NCBI taxonomy): domain Bacteria; kingdom Bacillati; phylum Bacillota; class Bacilli; order Caryophanales; family Paenibacillaceae; genus Paenibacillus; species Paenibacillus sp. LBL. Next base: position 45,553 of record NZ_JARXYU010000028.1, read on the forward strand.
CTGGCGAATAAACTGCTGGTTGAGGTACTGAACGGATAATTAGCCACAACAGCAGATAACCATTACCCTCGAATTATTTCTCAAGAAGCGGAGCTTGTCCTGTTTAGGGGCAAGTTCCTTTTTACAATGAAATTAGATAGGGGATGAAATGTATGATTAACGAGTTATCTTTAGAAGATAGGGATACCGTCCAACAAATATGGGGGTTGCAGCACATGGCGTACCCGCTGGAAGCTGAGCTCATCGGTTTTACGGATATTCCGCCGCTGCTGGACACCTTTGATACCATTCGTACGAGTGGAGAGACCTTTTTTGGGTATATAAATGATGAAGGGGAGCTGATCGGCGCGATTGCCGTGGAAGCCGAGGAGGCGCAGGTCACCATATCGCGGATGATGGTTCATCCGGGGCATTTTCGTAAAGGTATCGCCGGGACTTTGATACGCCATGTATTAGAGACGTACCATAAGGCGCCGATGTTCACGGTCTCGACGGGAACGCGCAACACGCCTGCGGTTACCTTGTATGAGAAGTTCGGGTTTGTAAAAGATCATGTTTTTGAAGTTGCTCCTGGAGTCGAGTTGACCGAATTCCATCTTCGCATACAATGATCATATAACATAAGCAACAAGAAGCAGACGTGAGGGGAGTATCGTTCTTTTGAATAATCCTTGGGTAATAGATAATGGATCTATATTATTAAGGCTGTTGCTTGCTATGCTGCTTGGCGGCTTGATCGGATTTGAGCGTGAGCGTTCCAATCATGCAGCGGGTCTGCGTACACATATATTGGTTTGCTTGGGTTCTGCACTGATTATGCTTTTATCCATCTACGGATTTTCGGATTTCGTAGACGAGATTAATGTCCGGATTGACCCTGCGCGTTTGGCTACAGCCGTTATTACGGGAATCGGGTTCTTAGGCGCAGGCACCATTCTGTTCACGGGTAAATCCATTACCGGTTTAACCACCGCTGCTTCCATTTGGGTTGTTGGCGCTGTAGGATTGGCCGTCGGAGCCGGGTTTTACTTTGCCTCGATTGTGTCGACAATCCTTATCCTTCTGAATCTGGTGGTCTTTAATAAACTGGAGCAGCGATATATACGCGGTAGCAAGCTGCATCTGATTACCATCCATTCAGCGAATACACCGAATATTTTGGAGGAAATCTCGGCGGTTCTGGAGGAACAGGAATGCGTGATTAGGAAGTTGGTTGTTAACGAACGAAGCAATACTGTTTATGGAGAGCTGCAGCCTGCGGTATTGGGGCTCGAAATCACAATGCAAGTATTAACAGATCGTAAATTCGAGCCGATGACGATAACCCGGCAATTGCGGGGAATCGGCCAGGTGACAATGGTAACAGCCGAGTAGGATGTACAACGAAGAAACGGCAACTGCTGATCATCGGCAGTGCCGTTTTTTTATAGGCTTGTCAGCAGTCAGCGGCTGGCTCATCCAGTTTTTTGCCAGTTACTTCGGCCTCTCGTTGGGGTACTATCAAAGAAAAACATCGTTAAACAACGCCAGTTCTCCCTGATGTTTGAGAAGGAGGAGAGAGGGTCATGAACACGACACCTGAACCGCAAACCGCGATAAGCAAGAAGAAACGAGAACGTATCCGCATGAAGCGTCATTCAGGCCTGCAGAGAAGAAGGCGTAAATTATATGCGCTTTTGTTAGCCGCTCTCATTCCGGGCTTGGGGCATCTGTATCTGGGTGTGTATCGTAAGGGAATTACGTTTATTATGTTATTGCTGCTGGATATCTCGGCGCTTTTATACTTTTCTTCCATCGGCATGCAGATCAATGTACCGCTGCTTATTGTACTGGGGCTGCTGATTCCGATTGGCTATTTCTATAATGTGTACGATGTGCTGCAAGCAGCTGAATATATGATCTCGCGGAGACGGCGTGGCGAGGCAGCTGCTGTTTCTTCTGATGAGGGAAGAGGGCCGAATAATCCGTTCCGAGGTGAACGGGGAATCCCTTTTGGCTTGATGCTGGTTGCTATAGGGATCCTGCTCATTCTGTTTCATCAGAAGCCTCCCTGGCTTCAGGTGGTCATCCGTGATTATGGAGCGGAGTTCTCTGCTGTCGTATTAATCATCCTCGGAATATGGGCGGCGGTTCGAGAAGTTCTCCGGCACCGTAAAGGTAAAGGCAAGGGCAAATCCCTGTAGCGTATCTTTGCAGGGCACAAAACACGATAGCTGCCAATACTGACGAGGGGAGGAGACGGATGAAACATAAAATCAGAGTAGGTCGATTTACAGCTGCCATACTGCTTGTCTGTTCAGGGGTGTTATTGCTGCTGGATGAACGCGGGGGCACCGATTATATATTTTTGATCCAGCGGTGGTGGCCGCTGCTATTCATATTGCTCGGAGTTGAATATTTAGTCCGGTACACCGTGACACGTGTTCTGGGCAGACGTAAGGAATTTCGGTTCCGGCCGGATATCAAGGGCGTTCTGCTTGCCGCAGCCATTACGGCATCCGTGTTCGTTATCTCTCAGCAGGAGCATTTTCTCCATCTCTGGAATCGGGTGAGCCTGAATTTGACGGCAGCGGGAGTCGATTACAGCGAAGCTGAGGGTACCCAGTTTCAGAAGCCGGTGCTGGATATTCCGGTAGAACTGGACACCGAGAAAATCATCGTGGATCACTTAAACGGCGATATCACCATCGTGCGGCAGAATGTGGATGAGATCAGGGTCGAAGCGGAAGTTTGGGTCGACCACGAACCTTCCGGTCTGGCCGAAGCGATAGCGGAACAATCCACGATTGAAGTGGGAGAAGGCAAGACGATAACGATTCGATCGAAGGGGAAGGCTTATGGACAATCGGGTAAGCGTCAGCCCCGGATGAATCTCCATATCGCGGTACCGGATGATCGTCGATTTAATTTTGAGATACGGACGATGAACGGAGCGATCACCTTAAACGGCGTTGAAGCTATAGAGAATATTTCGCTGGAGAGCGGCAACGGACCTATTACGATGGATCGTGTTTACGGGAATGTTACCGGTAAAACATTAAATGGCGACATGACGGCACGCGGCGTCCTGGGGAATATCAAAATGTCCACTAACCGAGGCAATATGATGGCCGTAGACATCACAGGCGAAACAGATATGACCACTCAGGTGGGGAATATGACCGTCAAGCGAACGACGGAGGAAATCCGGGTCCAGACGAGGAATGGCAATATTCTGATCAGTGGTGCAGAGTCGCAATTAAGCGCGGAATCCCTCAATGGCGGCGTTGCTATACGCTCACCTCATGTGGGAGGCGATTGGAACGTGTACAGTGCGGTTGGCGAGATGAATCTTCATATTCCGCTTGAAGGGGATTACAAGCTGGAAGGGACCATCAGTTACGGTAGAATCCTTACGACGCTTCCCAATCTTCTGATCGATCAAAAAACGATATCCGGTGAATCGGGCACATCCGAACACTCCATTCGGATTGAAGGCAACAGTAATTTGAATATCTATCGGAGCTATCCGGAGCAGGAGGAAAGCCGCAGTAACGGGGGCTTGACGCCTCTGCCGGATTGACAAGAATCAAAGAAACGCCTTACAATAAAGGTTAAGAGCGGTATAGGTTTTGTAAAAACCAGTTAAACTTGAAGGCGGTGGGCAACCATGGGAACGTCCGTACAGCATGCGCTGGAACAACTGAAAACGACCGGTGTCCGTATCACGCCGCAACGTCATGCGATTTTAACGTATTTGGTTGAATCTATGGGTCATCCGACAGCGGATGATATTTATCGGGCTCTGGAACCTAATTTTCCTAGTATGAGCGTAGCCACTGTATATAACAATTTAAAAATGTTTATTGAGGCTGGCATGGTGCGTGAACTGACTTATGGAGATAATTCCAGTCGTTTTGATGCAAATGTATCCGATCATCATCATGTAATATGCCAGAGTTGCGGAAAAATTGAAGATTTCAGCTATCCGTCCCTTGAAGATGTTGGAGTACAGGCTGAGAAATGCACCGGGTTTGAAGTGAAGGGATTAAGGATGGAGCTGTATGGGCTCTGCAAGTCCTGCAAATAGACTTCGGTTACTTATAAATGAACGTGCGGAATCAACCATTCCACACGTTTTTATTTTTAAGGGCGTTTTCTCACAAGGGGATATATAGAGGGCGAGAATGAAATGGGGGAGTAGTTTGGCAAGAAGAAGATATCGTGGAAAGAGGCGGCGTACCAGGAGAAGCTCTTTTTATCTGGGCTTGATGTTGATAGCGGCAGGAGTCTGGTGGGTGGTCACCACCCTTTTTCCGAACCAGACTTATACGGTGCCGGACTGGCGAGGAATGGACAAGCCGATTTTTGTCCAGGGTGAACTGCAGGAGTATCCTGCCCGGGAAAGCGGAGAAGAAATGATGCTGCCCATAACGGTTATTCAGGAGAGCGTTGATGCCAATATTCGTTATGAGGAAGAGACCAAATCGATTATCATGACAACCTCGGAATCGGTTCTCCGTATGAAGATCGACAGCACCAAGGGGGATCTGAATGGTAAAACGGTTACCGTCCCTTATGCTCCTGAGCTCGTTGACGGTATGGCTTACGTGCCCCTTAAGCCGCTCGAGCAGCATTACGGGATAGCCGTTCAAGAGAACTCGTTAACAGGTGCAATTATCTTGATGCGTGCAGGTGATTCGATTCAGCTTGCGGAGGCAACACCGGGTAAACCTGAGGACACGGTGGCTCTGCGCGAGAGCGGGGAGAAGAAGTCACCGATTGTACTGGACATGCCTGCCGGTGAGCGGCTCCGGGTATGGCGCGAAGAAGAGGAATGGTTATTTGTTCAAGCCGATAACGGCTACACCGGATATGTTCTTAAAGACCAGACTAAACTCGGTAACGTTAAAGATATTCCGGTCCTTGCAGAGACTCTTTCGCGGGTTGAGCTGGAGTGGAAGGACAAATCGGTCAATCTGGTGTGGGAGGCTGTCTATTCCAAAAACCCAAGCACGGATAAGATCGGGGAATTACCTGGTGTCAATGTGGTGAGCCCCACCTGGTTCAGCATCGTGGATGCCGAGGGTACGGTCAAATCTAAAGCCGTGAAGCAGTATGTGAGCTGGGCGCATAACAGGAATATGGAAGTTTGGGCCCTAATGGACAACAGTTTTGATCCGGACCTGACAACGGAGGCGCTGTCTACTTATGAGAGAAGATCTCATATTATCAAGCAAATGCTGACCTATGCCAAGCAATACAAGCTGGACGGAATCAATATCGATTTTGAAAATGTCTACACCAAAGATAAAGAACATGTGGTTCAATTTGTGAGAGAAATGAAGCCGCTGGCTAAAGCCAGAGGATTGATTGTTTCCATTGATGTTACTCCGAAATCGAATAGCGAGATGTGGTCGCTCTTTCTCGACCGCAAACGGCTTGGCGAGACGGTTGATTATATGATGGTGATGGCCTATGATGAGCACTGGGCTTCCAGTCCAAAAGCGGGATCGGTATCCTCGCTGCCATGGGCCGAGCAATCGGTAAGACGAATCATGGAAGAGGACGGTGTGCCTTCATCCAAGCTGGTATTGGGTGTTCCCTTATATACCAGGGTATGGACGGAGACCAGCGAAGAGGGAGAAGCGAAGGTGTCCTCCAAAGCGATTGGGATGGAGAAGCTCCAGACTTTGCTTAAGGAGCAGAAGGTTAAAGGGGCGCTGGATGCCAGCACGGGTCAGAACTATGTTCAATTCACGGAGGGAGAGGCCATCAAGAAAATATGGATGGAGGACGATACATCTCTGCAGTCCCGTGTGAATATGGCCAAGAAACTGGAGCTTGGCGGTATTGCCTCTTGGAATCGAAGTTTTGCCATCCCGGGAACCTGGCAGGTTCTGAAGACGATACATGATTAGAAGATCGCGCGAACTTATATATCCTTTATCCAGATAAATGAAGAAGACCCGGCTATCCTCGAGGATACCGGGTCTTCTTTAGTGTTTATTCATGTTACTGAATGCCAATCCTAATGATATGCAGAAGTTTAGGATGACTCTTAGGATTTGGTCTGCTGGGCTTCAAGCTCTTCTGCTGTAATGTTCGCCTGGCTTGGATCCAGTGTCAAAATCGTGTGGCAGAACATGCAGCGGTCTGTTTTACCCAGCATTTTCGTCAATTTATTGCACTCCGGACATTGAATTTGAACGGCGCTTGTGGACAGCATGCCAGCCCAGAAGTAAATGCCGAGACTGCCCAACATCATAATCAGGCCAAATACCAATCCGATTCCGGCAAATATTTTGCCTGCTTGTCCAAAGAATACAATACCGGCTGTACCAAGCACCATGAGGCCCATACCGAGCATTGTTAACAGCAGCCCCCATGTGCGGAAGGCGTTGATTTTTGCGTTCTTAAAGATCATGGCTCGAAAACTCCTGTCAATTCAAGTACTTGCTTATGAAAGAACGTGAAACGAGAAATGGATATTGAATTCAGCCTGCAGATTGTCCTCTTCGAAGTTCTTATCTCCTAAAAGAAGGAACTTACATGGACATGTAGAATTACATTATAACTGAAATGGCTGAAATTCGCCAAGGAATGTATGGAGGGAAACGTGGAATTAACCAACTTTTCTTTTTACTATGGAAATACGGTTGATGAGGAAGCTGTTGGGGCGATAGCATACCGTAATTCGGATAAAACGCTGCAGGGCTCACTTGTTCATGACTTTGAGGTCAATATCGTTGTCGTGTATGACGGAACGCCTGATGAGCCTCCCATCCAGCATTCAATTGTAGGCGGGGAACGCTGCCAGGTGCTGAGCATCGGACTGGACGGATTGCATCGTGAGCTCTTGAGTGGTACGCACAAAGTATTGATCAAATGCCTTCTTGAGGGAGATATCATAAAGGATAATCAAGAGCGTCTATCCATTCTTCGCCGTGATTTTCTAAGGTTTGCTGAGCCGTTTCGTGAGCAGAAGCTGTTTATTGGATTTGCGCACTTTTTGCAAAAGTACGTGGACGCCAAGATGCAATTGAAGGAAGATCGGGTACTGGATGCTTACCATACATTATTAGAAGGTCTCCATCATTGGGCGGAACTGGAGCTGATCGAACGGGGAATTCATCCGGAATCAGCCGTCTGGGAGCAGATTACAGGATTGAATACGCCCGTTCGCAAATTGTATGAGGAGCTTACAGTCAGCACGGAGACGCTAGGACAACGGGTTGAGCTTGCCCTGCTGGCCTATGAATTCTCCATGATATCGAAATTGGAGAGTTCTTCAGCACTTCTGCTCCGAGTGCTAAGAAGTCGGCGGAATCCATGGACGATTCAGGAGCTGATTCTGCATCCGGAATTGGCACCTGTATGCAAGGAGCTGCCGATCGTCATGCGAAAACTGGTGTATCGTTCCCTTGTGAAAGAAGTTCCGGTATGGAAAGAATCCAGATCGTATGGATCTGAAGCTATCCGTTACTACACTGATTTATGAAGAAGGACGTGAGTCCTTCCTTTTTTTTGCGTAATTATTTTGAGGGGTGATTATGAAATCACTTATATCGGGAAACAGTATTTAACGAGAATGGCCTCGGATGTAAAGTGAAAATAACGCAGTAATGTGTCACTTTATCTGTTAGGAGAAGTCGAAAAATAAATTGTTGAATAATGTTGACGAGCCGCCTGTTTCTGTGATAAATTATAACTCGCCCCTTTCGAAAGGGACTTTGATAATTCGGTTAAGAAAATGTCGAATTAAAAAGTTTTTAAAAAAAGTTCTTGACGAAACGACGGGCACCATGATATATTATAAAGGTCGCCGCTGAAAATGAGTTTTCGGCGAAAGACAAAGAAGTTGATCTTTGAAAACTGAACAACGAGTGAGTAAAACGGACCACTTCGGTGGAACGTTGAAATAGAGAATTGAACAAATTCTCGTCAGTT
>NZ_JARXYU010000029.1:0-37516 GCF_029893715.1 Paenibacillus sp. LBL
AAAACACCTCCAAGGTTGTCTCCATATCTTACGACATGGTTGCATTCTCTTGAAGGTGTTTTAATTTGTCTCACGCTATGGGGTCAGTCCCTTCCGCCATTCGGAGCCAGGGCTTTTTTATATGATTGGATAAAGGCTGGGGGAGGGGGGCTTTCAATTGCAATTTAATTTACATCATTAAATATTAATTAGATGAATTCAAAATTGCTGTGATTTTTTTGAAAAACGGGAACCCACGTTCTTGTCATATCTTCCCAGTAAGCTTATTATTATCAATAGGGTTGTTTAAACGTTGACTTCAAGTGATGGGGGCGGGGGAATGAACGATAGGGATCGGAAATGAACCAGCTATTAGAAAAGGCAGCATAGCGATGTTCCTGATGGATTACGGAAGGTAATGGCATGATCTTATTCAATCTTCTGTCGCTGTGTAATCCGAATAGTTTGAACGGGATTGCTGTGAAGCAGCTTCCTACGACGTGTTACTCGAAGCGGGAGGGATTATGAACGAATGCAAAGCGATCAAATGTTAAAAAGCAAGCGAAGGACCGCGGGTGTTGGTGTCTACCGGGACATGCTTGTCCGATATGTATTCCCTCACAAAAGGCTGCTGGCAGCTTTAACGGGGCTGCTGTTATTTTCCATTGGACTGCAGCTGATTAATCCGCAGATCATCCGGTATTTTATCGATACGGCACAAGGAGAGGGCAGCATGACCTCCCTTTATTACGCGGCCGGTTTTTTTATCGTATTTTCATTGCTTCAGCAAGGCGTATCCATTGCGGCGGCCTACTACAGCGAGAACCTGGGCTGGACGACAACCAACAAGCTGCGTGCTGAATTGGCGGAGCATTGTCTCTCTTTGGATATGAGTTTTCACAAAACGCAAACGTCAGGCTCGTTAATCGAGCGGGTGGACGGCGACGTCAACGCACTTGCTAATTTTTTCTCCAGTTTCATTATCCATTTGTTCGGCAATCTGATCCTCATGATCGGGATATTGGCACTTTTGTACCGGGAGAACTTCTGGATCGGATTTGTGATGACGGTGTTTGTTATCGGAAGCATCTACGTTATTCAACGGATACGGCAGTTTGCCATACCGGTATGGAAGCGGTGGCGCGAGCTGAATGCGGACTTCTATGGATTCATTGGAGAGCACCTCGAAGGTACGGAGGATACGCGTGCCAATGGAGCCGCAGGATATGTCATGAACCGATTCTATGAGATGGCCAGACGCATGCTGCCGGTTCGCGTTCGGGCGTTCATTGGATTTTTTCTGATGTGGAGTACAACGATATTGGTGTTTGCGCTCGGAAATGCCGCCGCTTTTATTGTGTGCTTCATTCTGTGGAAGAATGGACAGAGCGGCTTGACGATCGGTTCCATTTATCTTGTCTTCTATTACACGGAACTCCTTGCGAAGCCGATCGAGAAGATCCGTACCCAGCTGGAGGATCTGCAAAAGGCAGATGCCAGTTTGATGCGGGTCCGGGAACTGCTCGCGACCGAATCACTGATTAAAGACGGCCCGGGAGCTCAGCTTCCGTCTGGTCCGTTGTCAGTGGAATTCCGCAATCTGAAGTTTGCGTATGAAGAAGGTGGGAAAGCGACGCTTGAAGATCTGCAGCTGCGTCTGGAGCCTGGGCAGACGTTAGGATTGTTAGGGCGTACAGGCAGCGGTAAAACAACGATTGCACGCCTGCTGCTGCGATTCTATGATCCCCAGGAGGGGAGCATCGAGCTTGCAGGAATGGATATCCGGGGCTGCAAGCTCCATGAATTGCGTCGAAAAGTTGCCATGGTCACGCAAAATATTGAGATTCTTGAAGGGACGGTCCGTGACAATCTGACTTTGTTTGATGAGGGAATCGCTGACAGCGATATCGTGTCCGTTCTGGAAGAACTCGGTCTCGGGGATTGGTATGCCTCCCTTCCGAATGGATTAGATACGAACCTCGCCTCAGGCGGTGGCAGCCTGTCTGCAGGCGAGGCCCAGCTGCTGGCATTCGCACGCGTGTTCCTGACGGATCCAGGCCTCGTTATCCTTGATGAGGCATCATCGCGACTCGATCCGTTAACCGAATACCGGATTGAAGCAGCCATTACGCGTTTGCTGCAGGAGAAGACGTGCATCATCATTGCACATCGTCTGGCTACCGTCCAACGTGCCGACCGCATTCTCATTCTGGAGAATGGAAGAACGCTTGAGAGCGGACGCCGGGATGAGCTTGCTTCAGATCCGCAGTCGCGGTTTAGCCGCATGCTTGCCGTTGGAATGGAGGAGGTGCTGGCATGAAAACAAGACATTTTTTCTGGCGGCTGATTCTTTACCGCCCCGGTCTATATCTTTTGAACCTGCTGGCATGGTCCCTCATTCATATGGCACCGCTGGTTCCCGGACTGCTGACCAAGGCCTTCTTCGATCATCTGGAGGGTACATATACTTTCCCTTACGGAGTCTGGGCGATTGCGGTGCTTCTGATTGGTGCAGCTTTAGCCCGGATCGCACTTATCTACGGCGGATTTATGACAGACGTGCATTTTCGGTTCCGTATCAGCACCTTGCTGCGCCGCAATATGCTGTCCCATGTTATGAAAGAACCGGGAGCACGGGCAATTCCATGTTCCCCCGGGGAAGCAATTAGCAATTTCCGAGATGATGTTGATCAGGCCGAAGAAGCCACCAGCTGGTCGGTGGATACTCTGGGACTGATCGGTTTTGTTATGGTTGCCAGCTGGATTCTCATCTCCATTGATCTGCAGCTTACGATTCTCGTATTTGTCCCGTTAATTCTGGTGGTAACCGCAGCACAAATCGCAACGGCACGCATTCAGAAATACAGGGCGGCAAGCCGGGAATCAACGGCTAAGGTAACCGGGGCGATCAGTGAAATGTTTGCCAATGTCCAGGCCATTCAGGTGGCTGGCGCCGAGAAACGCGTAGTCGACCGGTTCTTAAGCCTTAGTGAGAAACGGCGTCAATCGATGGTTAAGGATAAGCTGTTAACGGAAACCTTGTCCTCCATATTCACCAACTCTGTCAATTTGGGTACAGGGCTGATTCTTGTCCTTGCCAGCTTCAAGATGCGGAATGGCGATTTTACGGTCGGTGACCTGTCTCTCTTTGTATATTATTTAACTTTTGTTACCCAGCTCATATCCAACGTAGGCAACTTCATGACCTATTACAAACAGATGGCGGTCAGCTTTCAGCGGATTAAAACGATGCTGCAAGGGGCGCCTGCGTCACTGCTTACAGCAGCCAACTATATCGGTATCGGTCGAGTTAAGGGCAAACGCAGGAGCCATGGCGAAGAAACCGGAAGTCGTGTGGCTGAACGGGATTCAGAGGCTATGGGGATGATGGAGAACTCAGCCATCTCCATGGCTGAAGACGGAGGGGAGAGCACTTATATTCAGGCACCTCCCCTCTCGATATTGGAAGTACGGGGACTCTCCTATCAATATCCTGAAACCGGACGCGGCATCTCGGACATTGACTTCACGCTGAAACGCGGTTCCTTTACCGTTGTTACGGGGATGATTGGCAGCGGCAAAACGACACTGGTTCGCACACTGCTGGGCTTGCTGCCGGCTGAAGCCGGTGAAATTCGGTGGAACGGCGAGAAGGTGGCAGAGCCAGCGGATTTCTTCATTCCACCTCAAAGTGCTTACACCGCTCAGATACCCAGGCTGTATAGCGACAAACTGCGCAACAACATCCTGCTTGGAATATCCGAACAGCCAGGAAGCCTGGATCGCGCGCTTTATGAAGCCGTTATGGAAGATGATATGAAGCATCTGGAATATGGTCTGGAGACGATGGTCGGTCCGCGCGGGGTGAAGCTGTCCGGCGGTCAGGCGCAGCGGACTGCTGCCGCCAGAATGCTGGTGCGGGACGCACAGTTGTATGTGTTCGATGACTTGTCCAGCGCACTCGATGTGGAGACAGAGCGGAAGTTATGGGAGCGGCTCTTCCGCGATCGAGACGGCGCGACATGTCTTGTTGTGTCTCATCGGAAGGCGGCTCTTCATCATGCCGACCATATCATAGTATTAAACGGTGGAGTAATCGAAGCTGAAGGTACAGCAGAGCAGCTGCTGCGTTCAAGCGAGAGCTTCCGTCAGCTGTGGTACGGTGAAGAAACAGGGTGAGAAAAGCAAGCTCATAACGGGTAGCGTTCATTGTCACGCATCATAGCAATGCCGCAAAGACCTTTCGTCTTTGCGGCATTGCTTATTTATCTTGTTAAAGTTGATTGATTCCACGCCAAGTAGCTTCTAAATTAGAGGCGATATATTCCAGTATCGGTTTGCTGTAGAAATAACCGCTGTGAGCGAGCGGATTCCAGCTTGTCAACCAGTTTCCAACATTAACGGCCACATCTTTACGCACGGTGCGATCATATTCTTCATTTACGTTTTTGAGGGGGTATGCGAGGATATCGTCTGCATCATAGAAATTAACCCATTCGCCGAGAAGCTGGTGATGGTAGTTCTTCAACTGCTCGGAAGGAACCTCGATCGGTCTGTCAAAGTCACGGTAGCGCATGCTCCACAGGGGCAAGGTAGTACCCAGAGTGTAGAACAACGTCAGCAGTTCGCCTCGCTCCAAGGGAGATTTCGGGTCAATGACCAGACGGTGTCCGCGGGAGGAGAATTGCAGATCATAGAAGAAATTGCTTGCGATCACGCTCCCCAGGCTATGCGAGATGACACATAACGGAGCATGGGGACCGGCGGATAAGGTTAGTCTGTGGAGGGCTTCACTGATGGTCCGATGGACGGCTTCGTAGTTCTGGTCTTCGGATTCCACGGGCTGATAAGCTACCGCATCCGCCAGATTATGAATGACGTACTGCCTGAGCTGCTGGTAACGCAAACGATAAGGCTTTATGCTGCTGCGGATTAACTCATCTTCACGAGACGCAAAAACATCGGCCCAATGCACGGCTTCCATTGCCAATTGATCATGCGGAATTCCGGATGTTCGAGAGAAGGTTTCTTTTAATTTCTGCATAAATTTATCCGCATAATCTTTTTTCTGTGTTCCCAATCCGTGTACAATGATCACTGCAATTTTTTGCTCCATGCAACGGCAGCCCCCTTCATCGGAAATGGAATGAATGGATACCTTTACCTCTTTATAAGCGATATGTACTCCGATTGTAAATAGGTTATTACAGTGCATAGCACTGTGAGGGAATATCTCAGGGCTGAAGATGACCCCATAATTGTGAAAAATCTGTCCATAAATCAGAGACGATTTCGTTAGCATATAGCTCGATATGGTCATAGGACAAATTCAATTCCATTGATATAATCAGTTCATTCCAATACGAGCAGGGAGGGAAATGAGTGATGGTCTTTGGCATTCGTCCAGTTCATGGTGTCGATGCGATATGTTGACAAGAAGGCGAAATAAAACCGCAATCCTCTGTTTCATAATGGTTGCAGCCGTCTTGATAGGACAGGCAATCATCTCTGTCTCAACTGCCGAAGCAGAACTGGCCAATACAACTTCGAGCACTGGCGAGCTGCAAGCCCTGATAGATCAGGCGCACCCAGGGGAGCGCATCCGGGTTCCATCCGGGGTTTATGAAGGGTCATTAATACTATCGAAGAAGATTACGCTGGAAGCGGAGACGGAAGGAAGCGTATCCATCGTAAACGCCAACCCTAACACGAGGTCAGTCATACATATTGCAGCAGATGATGTGAAAATTTCGGGTATTCAGATCATTAACGAGTCTCCATCTAAAATTCCTGCGCTTCTCATAACAGGGGACCGCACCGTTGTGGAGAACATGAATATTCAGACAGCATCACAAGGCATAGTCCTCGAGGATGCGAATGATGGGCAATTCAGGAGCAATATCATTCAGTGGAGTGACTCGGCGGCAGGCCGGGCCGTGAAGCTGTTTGATAAGGGAAACGGGATCGACTTGTATAATTCGCATCGGAACATCATTCGCGATAATACGATTCAGCGAGTGCATGATGGGATCTATATGGAGAATAGCGATGACAATCGACTGACCCTTAATGTGATTGAACATTCCCGTTACGGGATTCACAGCATGTATTCAAAAGGAGCCGTTATTCAGAATAACCAAGGGAATTTCAATTATACCGGGGCGATGATCATGGCGAGCCGTGAGGTAGAGTTAACCGGGAACGTGTTCAGAAAACAAAGCGAGAACGTAAACTCGCAAGGAATCCTGATCTTTCAGGTACAGGACTCTCTATTTAAGGACAATAAGGTGATTGGAAACCGGGTGGGTCTGTATCTGGAACAATCCGAGAACAATCGGATGGAGAATAATGAGATTGCGAATAATTTTATCGGCATTCAGCTCTTGGGTGCACGGGACAACCTCATCACGGGCAATACCCTGTCCGGGAATGTTGCCGAAACATTGGCCCAGGACAGCGCCAACAATTCACTTGATCGTAATTATTGGGACTCGTTCCAAGGGATTGACACGGACGGTGACGGCATCAGCAACATTGCGTATGCGATCAATCCTTTTTTTCAGGGGCTTATTAAAAAACGACCGGCATTCCAGCTTTTCTTCCAATCACCGAGCATGGTATTTCTGGAAGGACTGTACCAGGCTGACCAGAATACCTGGATCACCGATGAGGAACCGCTCATGGTTCCGTTGACCTCTGATCAAACTTCCGGCCAAAAAGCTTCGTCTACCGCAAGCGGACTTATCGGAGCAGCTTTATTGATCTTAACGTTATCTATTTTACAATGGGCAAGGAGAAGAGAATGATGAAATGGACAAGAAGTTCCAAATCGTACCGGGTTTCGCTAACTGCGCTGTGTATATTGGCCGTTTGGCTGATGACCGCTTGTGGGAGCAAGGACTATAAACCGCAGGCTATTAATGAAGAAACCGATCGCTGCGTTATTTGTAACATGGCGATAAAAGATGACGTATTTGCGACTCAAATCATCACGACTGACGGTCAGTCGCTAAAATTTGATGATATTGGCTGCATGAATGAATGGATCACGCAAAATGGTACCGATACGGTAGGCGCTACGTTTGTCAGGGATTATAACAGCAGCCAATGGCTCAAATACGAAAAAGCCTATTACGTTTATGACGCCTCTATCAAAACACCGATGGCATACGGTCTGGTTTCGTTTGAACAAAAAACGGAGGCCGAGGCGTTCATGAAGGAACAAGGCACAGGCAAACTCATGACAGCCGAACAATTGGAGGACCATTCCTGGGAAGTCAACCGAGACATGATGGATATGGGCTCACATGACCATTCCCACACTGAAGAAACAGCTGATGCGGAAGAGACCCACAAGGAAGAAGAACATCATGGTAAATGATGCGGTGCATATTGCCGTCAGAGAAATGAAGATGGGGTTTCGCAATCCGTGGTCCTATTCATTCATGGGACTGTTTGGATTGTTTATGTTATGTTTGCTGCTTATTAATAACGGCGGCTATGTGGAGGGATACTCCAGCATAACGGGTACCATGCTGAATTTGATATTGTACCTGCTTCCGCTGATGACGTTGATGCTGGGCGCGTTCTCCCTGACAGGCGATAAGGAGGACGGAAGCTGGGAGCTTCTATCGTCTTATCCGCTCCGAACGTTGTCTTTTATATTAGGGAAGTTTGCGGGGCTTGCTGTCGTTCTGTTTGTTCTTGTTTCCTTCGGCTTTGGCCTGTCGGCCGTTATGGGGTGGATCACGGGCAGAGGTCTGGACGCACATACTTACATTCTGTTATATGGCTATTCGATCAGTCTGGCGCTTATGTTTCTGGCGGTATCCTTTCTGATCGGCACCGTGGCTGTCAATCGCTGGCAAGCATTGACCGTTGCTGTTGCGGTATGGTTTTTCGCCATTATCGCATGGTCACCTCTGCTTATTGCGGTGCTTGGCATGATGCCTTACGGTTGGATAAAACCCAGCATTTCTGTGTTTACCTTGTTTAATCCTGCAGAATTGTCGCGGATATTTGCTGTGGTGAAACTAGGCGGCGGCTCCGTTCTCGGACCGCAGTATTACGATTGGGTCCGATGGATTCGGCAGCCGATGGGTTCGGCGGGTTATATCATAGCCATTCTGGTCTGGGTAGGGGCATCAACCGGTTTGACTCACTGGCTGTGGGAGAGGGGGAGAGCGCGATGAGTGAAACATTTGTACAAATGACCGATGTAGGCAAAACGATCAAGGGTCAGATCATCGTCAACCAGCTAAACCTGAAGATTCCAAGGGGACAGGTTGTGGCTCTCCTGGGAGGAAACGGCGCCGGCAAGAGTACGATTCTCCGGATGCTGGCCGGAATCATCCAGCCCACCAGCGGGGACATCCGGGTAGGGGATTGGAGCTGGAAGGAGAACCGCAGAGGATATGCGGAACTTATCGGTTATATGCCTGACGATTACAGATTCAGTCCTGGACTGACAGCAAGGGAGACGATGGCCTTCTGGGCAAAACTTAAGGGACTGACGGCAAAGCATGGCGATGATATGCTTGCCCGGGTCGGATTGGAGCATACCGAAAAAAAAACGGTCTCCTCCTTCTCTAAGGGGATGCGGCAGCGCGTTTTGTTTGCGCAAGTATTGTTGGGGCAGTCCCCTCTTATCATCATGGATGAGCCCACGAACGGTATGGATCCCTATTGGATGCAAAGCTTTGTGGAAATGGTTCGCGAAGCGGCGTACCGAGGTCAGACGGTGTTATTCTCAACACATCAGCTCCACATCGCGGAGGCTTTGGCAGATCGAATATTATTTCTCAAGGAAGGCGCGATTCGTTTCGAAGGGTCCGGTGAAGATATTCGGCAGCAGTTGGGTTCATCAGGCATGGAAAAAGCATTCGATTATTTATTCGGTATAGCCGATGCTCCCAGATGAGTAAGAGCCGTAAGTGACAGTTGACCTGCTCACGACGGCTCTTTTGCTTATCGTATGTTCTTAATGATGGTGGTGTCCTCCTCCGTCAGGAGTCTGGACAGCGTCGCCCTTAAGGGACTGTTCGATTAGAGCTAGCTTCTCGACTGCTTCATTGCCAATCGCAAAATACCGGGAAGGCATCACCTGATAATCCTTCGAGTGGACTCGGCACGTTACAACATAGAGTCCCTTATCCAGTTTCTGGCTGGCTTCATAGAGTCCCGGTTTCGTTTGGTGACCCTCAACCATTTGTACAGCTTCCGGATCGTTCTCAGGGAAAATTTCAAATTGCACCCGATCGGCATCCTGGAACGGTTGTTCATTGTCCTCGATGGCAACGGAGAAGGTTTTGTTGTTGTCCGAATCCGCACTTGTTGTGATCTGTAAGTCAACCGACAGGTGAGGGAGAAGGCCGTCTGCCGATGGGGACGGATCATGGGAAGTGCATCCGCACAGCAAGAGCATCATGAGCAACAAACCGAATACAGCTGTTTTTATTTTAGATGGCATTTGCGCAACTCCTCCTAGGCTGTAAACCAGTGTTTTAGTGGTTTAATATGACGAATGATCAGTACATCGAGCAGCAAGACAACCAGAATGGATACACCGACCAGCGGCATGATCACCCCAAAGCACAGCATAATCGCCAGCACCCCTATGGTCAGTCGTTTTTCCTTCGCCCGGCCCGGTGCTCCAAGCTTCCCTGAAGGCTTGCGTTTACGCCACATGAAGTAGGAGCTGATCGCGATAAGCATGATGCCGATGCAGGTCAAGAGGCCAAGAATCTGATTGGCAACCCCGAACAATCGTCCTTCATGGAAGGCAATGCCGAGCGTGATCGCTTTGGCCATGATGCCATAATCCTGAAACCGAACATCGGTCAGGATGGCTCCACTATACTGATCGACATGCAGCGTAGCATTAAGACCGGGCTTCTTATGGTCGGTAGAGATGGTGTACACCCCGCTGTTTCCATTCGGCATGGAGATGGTGTAAGGCTTCTGAACGTTTTTCTGGTCTGCGATTCCGGTCATTTCATTAACATCCAAACGGATATAGCTGCCGCTCATCGATGCAGGTACCGGAATGTTCTCGGCGGCCCATGGAATGTCTTCGGCAACATCTTTTGCGACCGTAACCGATTGGGGCTTGTCCATAAAACCTAATGCATACGGGGGATAATTGGTATGCGTGGCATTGGCAAACCGATCGATTTGTTTACCCAGTACGCCTGACCACGGAAGTCCGCTGAGGATGAGAATCACGATGCTGATGGACAGCCAAAAAGCAGGGACGGCATGGAGATCACGCCAGAATGTGCGGCTGCCTCGTTTGCCTAATCGGGGGAGCAGCGTACCCCATATCGCTGATTTATTGCGCGGCCACCATAAATAGAGACCTGTAATGACAAGGATGACGGCCCAGCAGGCTGATAGCTCGACGAGCCGGTTCGGCCATGTTCCGCTCATCAGCAATTGGCTGTGCATTTTTTTGAAGAAAGCGGAGAAGGTTTGGTCGCTGTTCTGAATCCCGCGGATCGTGCCTGAATAGGGATCGGCATACAGGATAACGGATTGTTCATTGCGTATGGCCGACATTCTGAACGTGGACTCCGGGTGATCAGGCAGGGTGATCGAGGATATCTTGGTACCCGGATAAGCACCCTCTGTCTTGGCAATGATCTCGGATGGACGGAGTGCCTGCGAGCCCACTTCGCGTACAGTGAGCATGTCCTTGTACAAGTACCCTTCAATCTGCGGCTTGAACAGATACATGGACCCGCTGAACGCCAGAATAATCAGAAACGGTGCGAAAATAATACCAGCATAAAAATGCCATCTCCATACCGACTGATAAAGGGAAGTCGTCCAACGGACACGCGGTTTTTTGGATCTTGTTGCTGGGGTGATAGCATCCTCTTCTAACATACTTTTCATCAATCATTACTCCCTGTTAAACTGGAATTTTTCTTACAATTGTTATTATAGATGCGACTCTATCTAGCACCTATGGCTCGAAGTAGTCATTTTCATCGGTTTTTGACAATATTTTGATGATGCTTAAAGGAGGTCAATATGATTCGCAAAATTTCCACAGGAAATATTCGAGTGATCCGGCACCTGTTGTTAGGGAGTGCACTGATCCTCATTGTCATTCTGACAATGAAGTCGGTTCTTACATACACCGCTAACGAAGCCGATGTTCGAATCGGCCATGAAGTCCCTGATTTTACGTTAACCACGATGGACGGAAAGGAGATACAACTGAGTGATTTCAGGGGATCGGGGGTATTGCTCAATTTCTGGGCTTCCTGGTGCAACCCTTGTGTTAACGAGCTCCCTCTTATGAACGAGGCTTCCAAGAAAATGCATGGCGTGGAGGTGGTGGCCGTCAATGTCGGAGAAGACGCAGCCATCGTAGAGCGGTTTGCAGAACGCTATGATCTGGAATTCAAGATCTTGCTGGATCAGGACAATCAAGTGAAACGCCTGTACCGCATCACAGGTTTGCCAGCGACAATTCTGATCGATAAGAACGGCATCATGGTTGATCGCGTCGTCGGCGAGCTGGATGATTACAGCCGTATCCTGGGTCTTATGCAGCGGGTTCAGTCAAGCCAATCCGATCTCCAATAGCTCTTTGGAGCCATACCGATATATAATGATATTGATTACAATGAGGGAATAACGAGCTTGACCAGACATCACGAGATAAGTCATGAAATTAACGAAGGCGGGAAATAACATGTCCTATAAACAAATGAAATGGTTGATCTTAATCATTCCAACCTTGACGATTGGCATCTGGGAGTATGTTCGCCATGAGTTCCTGCTGCCTTATATATCGATGGATTTAGGGAATTGGCTTGCGCCGGTGATTGTGTTTTTGGTATCCATTCTGTTTCTGACGCAGCTGTTCTCGTTGATAGAGCGTAACCAGGCGGAGCTGAATGAAGCCCGGGCGCTGCATGCATCCCTGCAGGAGCGGGAGAAAATTGCCCGCGAGCTTCATGATGGCATTGCACAATCCCTGTTTTTGCTGAATGCTCAGATCGATCGGATGGAGGCCATCGGAGACTCCGGGGAACTTCCGTATCAGGAGGTCAAAGAGAGTGTGCATCGTGCCAATACGTATGTGAGAGAGGCAATCGCCAATCTCAGATACCCTATAGATCCGGAGTCGGTCTCCTGGATGCAGAGCATGAACAGTCTGATAACTGAAATTAAGCAGGAGACCAACCTCCAATTTGATATACAGTGGGATATTCCGGACACGATGCTGTCTGCCAAGGAAAAAGTGGAGCTTCTGGCCTCAATAAGGGAATCCTTATTGAATATCCATAAACACGCCGAAGCAAAGCATGTATGCATAACGGCGGTAGAAACGGACTCAGGCTGGAAGTGTTCCGTCAGCGACGATGGAAGGGGCTTTGAGTTGAACAAGCCGCTCAGCAGCAACCGATACGGGATCAAAATTATGAGAGACCGGGCAGAGGCCATGGGCTGGAAATTCATGATGGAAAGACTGCATAACAAAACGATTATTAGCATTCGGAAGGAGATCACCTAATGAATAAACAGCCTTTTCGGGTATTAATCATCGATGACAGCGATCTTGCGAGAGAAGGAATCCGCACCATCTTGAGCAGTGATTCTACCTTTGAGGTGGTAGCTGAGGGGCAGAGCGGCGAGGAAGCCCTGGAGCTCACGGAGAAATGGATGCCTGACATCATCCTGATGGATATTCAGATGCCTGGAATGGGCGGACTAGAAGCGACCAAGCAGGTCAAGGACAAGTTTCCTTACGTTAAAATCGTGATGGTCACGGTATCCGATGATATCGCCCATCTGTTTGATGCCTTGAAGCGCGGAGCGCAGGGGTATCTGTTAAAAAACCTGAATCCTGAATCGTGGCATGAATATCTGAAAGCTATAGCCGTGGACGAAGCGCCGATGAGCCGTGAACTCGCTTTTCGAATACTAAAGGAGTTCTCGCAGCAAGAGAAACCGGATCCAGGCAACAGTCCGCTAACCGCACGGGAAAGAGAAATTCTGGGCCGCGTGGCCGAAGGTTTGTCCAATCGCGATATCTCTGTCGCCTTGTGCATATCCGAGAATACCGTCAAGAATCATCTGAAAAATATTTTGCAAAAGCTGCATTTGGAGAATCGGGTTCAGCTTACCCGCTATGCCTTTGAGCAAGGCTGGATGGGGAAGAGAACGTAAGTATAGCCGCAGATGATACCAAATCTCCAAGACGGTTTAAGGGATGAAGAGGACACGAAATTTAAGATTCCGGCAAAAGAAACCGGTGCATGGTGTGTTCATTTCTGTTTAACAAGGAAGATGCCAACCGCAATGACTCCGATGCCGACCCAGTTCTTCCAAGTCGG
Organism: Paenibacillus sp. LBL; assembly: GCF_029893715.1. Lineage (NCBI taxonomy): Bacteria > Bacillati > Bacillota > Bacilli > Caryophanales > Paenibacillaceae > Paenibacillus > Paenibacillus sp. LBL. Next base: position 13,332 of record NZ_JARXYU010000029.1, read on the forward strand.
AACTTCCTTCAGGAACAGGTAAGCCACTCCTAATGAAATCAGGATTTCCAGGCATTTAGAGAAGATGAGGGTGTAGCCTAATTGATCGGTAGCTTTGTATCCATAGCGGATCCCGTATCCTATGCACATATTGGCAATGAGGAACAAGGGGAGCATGAACAACTGAAACTGCAGCGTAGGCCAGAACAGATGCTGGATATGCTTGGTTTGGTATGAAAATACGAGATTGATGATCGACAGACCGCCGAAGAGCAAGCCGATACTGTAGATGTAGAACATAAAGCGCCTCCTATAACCATAGTCATTGCGGTACGCCATTAATGTTTCCTCGCAACAACTTTTTTATCCATGGACAATTTGAACGAATGCTGTTGTGCAGTCCTGCTGAAATTTTGTAAGGCCTTCGGTGCAAGCGAAGAGTGTGCTTGGCAACATAAAAAGGATGGCTCCCTTACAACCGGGAACCATCCTTCTTTCATATGCTTAATGAACTTGATGAAGCCGGCTGTACACGCCGCCGGAATGAATCAATTCCTGATGTGTGCCCTGTTCGGCAATGCCATCGGAATTCACGACGATAATCCGGTCCGCACTCTGAATCGTGGTCAGGCGGTGAGCGATAACCAGCGTTGTTCTGCCCACCGACAGTTCTGCAAGCGACTTCTGGATTTGGGCCTCCGTCTCTGTATCCAGTGCGGACGTGGCTTCGTCCAGGATCAGAATCGGCGGGTTCTTAAGGAACATTCTCGCAATGGATAATCGCTGCTTCTGACCGCCGGACAGCTTGACTCCGCGTTCCCCGATGATGGTCTCCATGCCGTCTGGCAGGCTGCGTATCAGGTCATCCAGCGATGCTCGCCGAGCGGCTTCCCAGATTTGATGATCGGTTGCATGTAAATCGCCATACGCGATATTGTCCCGGATCGTGCCGGAGAACAGGAAGACATCCTGCTGCACGATGCCGATATGCTTGCGCAGGCTTCGCAATTGGACATCCCGGATATCGATTCCATCAACCGTAATGCTGCCTTGCTCCACCTCATAGAAGCGGGGGAGCAGACTGCAGATCGTCGTTTTGCCCGCACCGGAAGGACCGACAAACGCGACGGTTTCCCCGGCACGAATCGACAGGTGAATGTTATTCAAAATGGTTCTTGACGACTCATATCCAAAGGTTACCCCTTCAAAGCGGATATCTCCCCGGACGGAGGAGAGGGAAACGGCATCAGGGGCATCCGCGATTTCCGGATCGGTTTCCATAATCTCCAGGTAACGTTTAAAGCCGGCAATGCCTTTGGGATAACTCTCGATAACCGCATTGATCTTCTCGATCGGGCGGAAGAAGATGTTGGAGAGCAGCAGGAATGCCATGAACTCACCCATTTCAAGCTTGCCCTGGATAAAGAACCAGGCACCGCAGATCATAACAAACACCGTGATTAATCTCATTAGCATATAGCTGACCGACATGCTCTTTGCCATGGTTTTGTAAGCCAGCAGCTTGGTGGCACGGAACTGCTTATTCTCCTCGGCAAACAGCTTCTTCTCATGTTCTTCATTAGCAAACGACTGAACGACACGGATACCGCCAACGTTGTCTTCGATGCGGGCATTGAAATTCCCTACATTCCCGAACAATTGTCTATACGTTGTTGTCATCCTCCCGCCGAATTTGATGATCAGCCATGCCATGAATGGCACGATGATGAAGGTTAGCAGTGCAAGCTCCAGATTAATGTAAGCCATTAGGGAGAACGATCCGAGCAATGTCATGATGGCAATAAACACATCCTCCGGCCCATGGTGAGCTACTTCTCCGACATCGTTCAGATCATTCGTGATGCGGCCCATGAGGTGGCCGGTTTTGTTGTTGTCAAAGAAACGGAAGGATAACTTCTGAATATGAGAGAACATGTTCTCCCGCATATCCGTTTCAATATTAATGCCCAGCATATGTCCCCAGTAGGTCACAATATATTGCAGCGCGGTGTTCAGCGCATAGATGGACAGCAGGACGATACAGGCGATAAGGATCAACGGCCAATCCTGGCTTGGCAGCAGATCATCAATAAATTTGCTAACGGCCAGCGGAAAAGCAAGCTCAAGGAGTCCGGCGATGACCGCGCACGTAAAATCAAGAATGAACAATCCCTTATAAGGACGATAGTACGAAAAAAACTTTCTGATCAAGTATCATCACGCTCCAAGTTATACCTCTGTCAGGGTTATGGGTTTGAATAAACAATGTCTAACAGCCATTAACGGCTGTCACTGGGCTGCTTCGTATCATACAACTCAAAAGCTTGAATGTACTCGTGAATGATCTGATCCACGGCCTTCAGCTCTCCGCTGACCACGTCTTTAATTGCTTGAAAGTCGGGGTCATTTACCTGCTTCCTCAAGGTATCCCGCTTCACATATAAATGGTCTAGAAAAGACAGCGCACGCCCCCTGCGAAACGTCTGCGCCATCTTACCGCCTTCTCTGCCGCCGTGGTGTTCTTCAAGACGTCTTCCGTGACGCCCGCCCTGATGGTGGCTATCGCGATGGCGGAATTCCTCCCGGTTCTGGCCCGGCAAATCCTGATCCTCTTTTCGCATGCAGCACGACCTCCTTCAAAATTAATTGTATACGTATGTATACCTGATAATTTGATTGTATACGTTCGTATACAATTTCGTCAATCCATTTATTTAGGATATTGGAAAATTCGAGGAGACAGAGGGAAGATATGCTATGATTATACATAATCGCCCCGAGGAGAATGTAGTGAGATTGTGACCACGGGAGCGTAGAGAGTAGAGACCATAGAGGGGAGCTTAACGCAATGACCGTACATAATCATGAATACTGGATGCAGATAGCCATCGAGGAAGCCCATCAAAACGTTCAGAATGTGGAGGGTGGACCTTTTGGAGCGATTGTCGTTAAAGAGGGGAAAGTGATAGGCAGAGGCCGGAATCTGGTTACTGCTCTGAATGACCCTACAGCTCATGCCGAAGTGCAAGCGATACGAGAAGCATGCCTGCATATGGAGGATTTTCAGTTAAAGGGCTGTACGATTTATACCAGCTGCGAGCCTTGCCCGATGTGCCTGGGAGCTATCTATTGGTCAAGACCGGACGCCGTCTATTATGCAAGCACCAAAAAAGAGGCAGCCGAGATCGGGTTTGATGATCATTTTATATATGACGAGATTGCAACACCCATGGAACAGCGTTCGATTCCCATGAAGCAGATTCAGACCGATGATTATTTGCTGCCCTTTCAAGCCTGGAGCTCAGCCGAGCGCAAAATTGAATATTAACATGAAGAACCCGGGTTTCCTGTAAGGGTAGCCCGGGTTTGTTTATGACTTGGCAATTTTGATGCCAAAATAAGTATTGAGCGCATTCGCATATTCCTGCTCGTTGCCTGGCTTAAAGGAATGGACGCCGCTGGGCTTGTAGATTCTGAATTCGTCATTGTCAACAGTGTTTCTGCCTTCTGCCGTACGGATGGATACTCGGGCGGTTTTGTTAAAGGGCGATTCGGGAGCATGCTCGCACCAGAATGAAGTCGTAATGAAATCTCGGGGGAGATTCGGTTCCTCCGTAAAGGAGAATACGGGATCCCAGGCTTCCTTCTTCCACTCCTCAAGCATCCAGCCGTATGCTTCTGTTTGTACGAGACGGTAGGTTTCATTGCCCTGGGTTTGCTCCAGGCCATCCACCAGCTCCAGCGGCTGACGCGGACCTGCCCCTCCCACACCAACATCGGCAATAAAGCGCTGCTCCCCGATATTTATCTGCAGAATATGATGCCTGCGTTTGGCTGGAGTATCGGTTTCATCCCGCCAGAAGCGGCCGAAGTAATGAGTGACCTCAAAACCCAGCTCCTGCAGCAGCCAGCCAAACAGGGCATTCAGCTCGAAGCAGTAACCGCCGCGGTGCCTCGTCACGATTTTATCGTAAAGATGGGGGATATCTAGGGAAAGGGGAATTCGGTCCAGGATATCGAGATTTTCATAGGGTACGGTGTGCACATGCTGCTCTTGCAATCTGGCAAGCATATAGGCACTATTTACAATTGGGCCGGTGTATCCAATACGATCCAGATACTGGTTTATGTCCAGGGTATTGACCTTGTTATTCATTTCATCACCGCAACTTTCGTATTTGGTCAGCTTGGTAGAACGTAGCGAAATATAATTATATACTTTATATCATAAATCAGAACTTTCTAATAGAGAAGGAAACGGAGTGGAGATTATGCCGATGGATATGACCGCCCTTCGGACGGCAGCTAGAAAAATAACATTCATACCTGAGCATTATAGACTTGTTATGGAGGACAATACCCCTAAGGGTTTTAATGAAAGAGCAAGAACGTTTATTTGGGAGGATCCTCAGCTTAAAGATCATAAAATCGAGGTATCTTTAAGTTTGAAAACCGGACAGCTGATGAGGCTGGAAATCGAACAGGAGTCACATGAATCGATGGAGGAGGCTGTTGCAATTGAACAGGCGAAGAAGGCCGCGAAAGCGTTCATGAGCAAGTTTCATCCGGATCATAAAGTGTTGACCTCCCTTCACGCTGAGTTTAAGAGAAACCGCTATGATGTCGAAATCAGGGCCGAAGTAGGAGGATTGCCTCTGCCTAATACCGGATGTGAAGTCAGACTTGATCAAAATTTAAATGTGGTCCGATATCAGGCGGACGAATACACGGGGGTGGAACTTCCCGGTTGGCCTTCTGAAATCGTCACCCCTGAGGCAGCGAAGGAGCGGATCATTCAGGATATACATATGGGGTTAATCATTACGACATTATATCCGTCAGTTTACGAACTGGAAGGGAATGAGGAGCAGCATCGTCTGGTTTATGAACCGGCTCAAGGACGTCGCAAGATCGATGCCGTGACGGGTGAGCCCTTGTTTGCTCTGCAGCACGATCTGCTGCCGCCTACGTTTCCCATTCCCCCTGCTCATGATGAAATACAGCAGCCGTCCAAAGAGACTGAAGAAGCATTGCTTGAGGCGATGGCTCATTCAAACCCCGAAACGGAGAATATGTCCTTGGATGGATACACAAGCCTGATTCGCTTCTGGGAGGCACAGCTTGGGATAGATACCGCAAGGTACGTTCTGGATCGGCCCAGAGGAGACGAGGAGAACCTAATTCTGTACTATTTTGAAAAAAACCTCGCGAACAATGAAGCTGGCGCGGATCAGGAGAGTTGTCCCACAACGGACCCGTTATCCGTTGACGGATACATGGAAAGACGATGGGGAGACGCACTTCGAAACTTTGATGCGGCTTATATGGTACATATTGATAAATCGACGGGCCATCTGGAAAGGCTGCATTATAAGCAAAGGAGCCCTGAGGGTGAAGCGGTGTTAACGCGTGAGCAATGCTGGAGGGTCGCAGAACGATTCTTGCAGCGGTTCTTCCCTGAATATGCGGCATACTTGCAATTGGAAGTGGAGCGGGATGAAGAGGGGTCGGTAGCGGATCAAGAGCTTGAGGAAGAACAAGGCGCAGCTGAACCGCGCAAGCGGGAGAACTTCCATCTATCGTTATTTGTTGATCAATACAGGGTCAGGACCGAGCGTGTTCATATCAGCGTAAGTACCATTACAGGTGAAGTCCTTATCTACCGCAGTGTGTCGAAGGAGAGAATTCTAGAGCTGGAGGCCTGCCGGTTTGAGTCCATGGTTTCGCCCGAGGAGGCGCTTGCCCGTTATGCGGACCATCTCGAAGTATCGCTTAGGTGGTTCATTGACGGTGATGACAACACATCATGCTACAAATTAATCTATGATCCCGTCTACAAGAGGAGAGCAGATCTGGAAGGAACAACGGAAGAGCATATACTGGAATTTATCGATGCCGTGAACGGAGAGCCTGTGTGGATGAAGATGTAGTGTATTATAAATGTTCATATTATGCCGTATCACAAAAGAAGGGTGCCCCAATCGCCAGAAACTGGCGAGGGACACCCTTTCTTGTATTACAGCTCAAACTCTATATTAACCGCAAGTGCAGTTCAGAACCGGTTTGCGTGCGGCGGTTGTTTCGTCAAGACGCTTCACCACGGTTGTATAAGGTGCGTTGATGACAACCTCCGGCGTGGTTTCAGCTTCCTTGGCGATCTGGATCATCGTGTCGATGAAGCCGTCAAGTGTTTCCTTGCTTTCTGTCTCGGTCGGCTCAATCATGATGCATTCTTCCACGTTCAGCGGGAAGTAGATGGTTGGCGGATGATAGCCAAAGTCGAGCAGCCGCTTGGCAACATCAAGAGTACGTACACCGTATTCTTTCAGCTTTCTGCCGGACAGGACGAATTCGTGCTTGCACAGCCCCGGGTAAGCGACCTCGTAGTATGGAGCCAGACGATGCATCATATAGTTGGCGTTCAGTACGGCGAGTTCAGAGACGCGGCGGAGCCCGTCTGGACCGTAGGTGCGAATATACGTGTAGGCACGAACCAGGATACCGAAGTTGCCATAGAATGCCTTTACGCGGCCAATCGACAGGGGCCTGTCGTAATCCCAATAGAAGCTGCCGTCCTCGCGTTTGGATACAATCGGTTTCGGCAGGAACGGAATCAACAAACTCTTCACACCGACAGGACCAGCACCCGGACCGCCGCCGCCGTGCGGGGTGCTCATTGTTTTATGCAGATTGAGATGGACTACGTCAAAACCCATGTCGCCTGGTCGGGTAATACCCATAATCGCATTGGAATTGGCTCCGTCATAATAGAGGAGACCGCCTGCCTCGTGCACGATTTCCGCAATTTCCACGATCTGCTCCTCGAACAGACCCAGTGTGCTTGGATTCGTCAGCATCAGGGCGGCCGTATCGTCACCAACAACTGCGCGCAGAGCATCCAGATCCACCATACCGCGCTCGTTGGATTTGATCGTGATGGTGTCGTAACCGGCTACTGTCGCACTGGCTGGATTCGTACCGTGCGAGGAGTCGGGAACAATCACCTTGGTGCGCTTCTCGCCGCGGCTCTCATGGTAAGCACGGATAAGCATAAGACCCGTCCATTCACCGTGCGCACCCGCAGCAGGCTGCAGCGTTACCTGATCCATGCCGGTAAGTGCCGCCAGATCGTTCTGAAGGGTATAGAGCATCTCCAGAGCCCCCTGAATGCTCTCTTCAGGCTGGTACGGATGAATCTTGGCAAACCCGGCAAAGCGGGCAACATCCTCATTAATCTTCGGATTATATTTCATCGTGCATGAACCGAGCGGGTAGAAGCCGTTATCGATACCGAAGTTTCGTCTCGACAGCTCGGTGTAGTGCCGTATCACATCTACTTCGTATACTTCCGGCAGCTCAGCCGGATTGCTGCGAAGCAGATCTTCTGGGATGAGGGATGCAGGGTCCGCTTCCGGAACGTCACACTCAGGAAGGGAATAGGCGACACGCCCCGGCTTGCTGAGTTCGAATATCAATGCTTTTTCCGGTTTCATATGATCGCCTCCAGTTCGCCAATGAATTGGTCGATTTCTTCCTTCGTTCGCCGCTCGGTTACGGCAATCAGCATGCATCCTTGAAGCTCGGGATAGGAGACACCGAGATCATATCCGCCGATATAACCTGCACCCAGCAGCTTCGAGTTGAGCTCCTTGATGTTAGTCCCTTCTGGCAGCTTCATTACGAATTCGTTAAAGAAGGGAGAGCTGAATGGAAGGGAGAGGGACCCATGGGATGCACGCTCAGCAGCATAATGGGATTTGCGCACATTGAGAAGAGCTGCCTCCTGCATGCCCGCTTTGCCCAGGGTGGACATATAAACGGACGCACACAAAGCGAGCAGGGCCTGGTTCGAGCAGATATTCGAAGTTGCCTTCTCGCGGCGGATATGCTGTTCGCGCGCTTGCAGGGTTAGCACGAAGCCCCGTTTGCCGTCCTGGTCAACGGTTTGACCCACAATACGACCGGGAATCCGGCGCATCAGCGGCTCGGATACCGCAAAGAAACCGCAGGTGGGTCCACCAAGAGATGCAGGAATACCAAGCGGCTGAGCATCGCCGACCACAATGTCGGCCCCAAGGACGCCTGGAGATTCCAGCAAACCAAGGGAGAGCGGATTAACGCTTAGCACAAGGAGCGATTTTTTCTCATGCACCAACGGTTCGATCGACTTCACATCTTCAATGCAGCCGAAGAAATTCGGCGATTGCAGAAGTACGGCCGCTGTATCTTCTGTAATCGCGGCAGCGAGAGCTTTCTGGTCGGTAACCCCATTCACAATGCCGACTTCAACGACTTCCAGGTCGAGGCCATGAGCCGATGTGAGAACGATTTCCCGTGCTTCTGGATGAACAGCGCGGGAAATGACGATTTTCTTGCGTTTAGTCGCCCCGCTGGCAAGCGCTGCAGCTTCGGCAAGTGCCGTAGATCCGTCATACATGCTGGCATTCGCGACCTTCATGCCGGTCAATTCGCAGATATAGGATTGAAATTCAAAGATTGCTTGAAGCTCGCCCTGACTGATCTCCGGCTGGTAAGGCGTATAAGCGGTATAGAATTCGGAGCGGGAGATGACATGATTGAGCACAACGGGAATATGGTGGTCATATAAACCGGCGCCCAGAAAGCTTGTATAGCGATCAAAATCGGCGTTGCGATCCGACAGGCTGCGCATATGCTTCAGAAGTTCCGGCTCACCCAGTCGTTTCGACATAGGGATGACTCCGTTGTAACGGACAGCTTTCGGGATATCGGCAAACAGATCCTCGATCGTCTCCGCACCGACTGCGGCAAGCATGTCGGCCTGATCTTGATCGGTCATAGGCAAGTAACGATGCTTCATGATAAGGCAGCTCCTCTTTTGTAGAATGGTGTCTTAACCACTTTGGCTTTTAACTTCTTACCGCGGATTTCCACCCATACCTCGGAATCCAGGCTTGTATAGGCGGTTTCGATCAGGGCCAGGCCTAGATTTCTCTTGAGCGTTGGGGACTGAGTACCGCTTGTCACTTCGCCGATGGGTTCACCTTCACTGTTGAATACAGGATAATGGGAGCGAGGAATGCCGCGGTCGATGAGTTCTATGCCGACAAGTTTACGCGGTACACCCGCATTTTTCTGCTGCTGAAGCGCTTCCCGACCGATGAAATCACCGCTGTCCAGCTTCACGAAGAAACCCAGGCTGGCTTCAAGCGGAGAAATCGTGCTTGAAAGTTCCTGCCCGTACAATGGCAATTTCGCCTCGAAGCGAAGCGTATCACGGGCACCGAGTCCAGTTGGAATGAGTCCATGTGATTGTCCAGCGGCTAACAGACCACTCCAAATGGCAGGTGCATCTGCAGCGGAGCAGTAGATTTCGAAGCCATCTTCCCCGGTGTAACCGGTCCGGGACAGCAGCGCTGTCGCGCCGAATACTTGAGCGTTCTGAATAAAATGGAAGGAAGGGAGCTCGCTTAGTGTCTCGGAGGTAGCCTGCGCCATGATGTTTACAGCGTCAGGCCCCTGAATTGCAATCAGCGCTGTCTCTGCGGATACATTCCGGATTATGACATCACCCGCAAGATGATCCTGAAGCCACTGGAGATCCTTGTCGATGTTGGAGGCATTCACAACCAGCATGAATTGATCCGCCGACAGTTTATAGACAAGCAGATCATCAACCGTACCACCGTTGTCGTAACACATTAGGGTATATTGGGCCTGACCAGCCGATAATCGGGTTACATCATTCGTAGTCATCTTCTGGATAAAGGCTTCAGCGTCTGCTCCTGTGACGATAAATTCGCCCATATGGGAAACGTCGAACAGGCCAGCCTGCTTGCGCACAGCTTCATGCTCTTGAACAATGCCGGAAAATTGCACGGGAAGCTCCCAGCCGCCGAAGTCGATGCAGCGAGCCGAAGGAAAATCGGAATAAAGCGGGTAGAGCGGTGTACGTTGTAATGAACTCATCTCTTCACCTCTTCTAATTGGCATGATTAAGGGGGGAACACCAAAAAAAGGACAGGCAGAAGGATAACAAGAGGCGCTCGAAAAAAAAGCCCGCTCATTAAATCATCCTTCTGCTCTGTCCTTTGTACCTGAGAGTTACCCCACATGTCATGTTAGTATTGTGTAAAGCGTGTGTGAGTTTCCCCGTGGGTGATTCTGCATTTAGAATTCTCTCCAGAGGTGCGTCCGGTAAAGGTCCTTTTGCCTGAGAGATTCACCGTGTTACGGCTTACTCCTTCGGCGTTACCTGTCAATCCAGTTGGTAATCTCTCCCGCTACCATCATCCGCGTGAAAATATATTGAGTTGTAATGATCTTCCTTTGTTCTTGTGATTATTATAAACGTCTTTCTCCATAAAGTGTCAACCTTTATTTCACTTAAATATTTTCAATGCTAAAATTTTTGTCAGATATCTTGACATCGCCTCGTCCCTGTTTTATTCTGTGGGAGAATAAGCCAATCGAATATGCGGATGACGATGGATGGGAGAGACCGCCGGAAAGGGTATTGCTGCGGGCGGCACCGAAGGAGCAAACCGTTGTGCCTGCCGGGCTGACGAGTAATCTCTCAGGTAAAAGTACCGCCATCTGATGCAGCTCTGGAGAGTGCGCAAGCCACCCAAGGGGAAAGATAAGACCAAGGCGACACGTGGTCGATCACAAACTCTCAGGTACCGAGGACAGAGAGAAGGCGAATGCCTTTTTTGTGTTCTTTTTTTTCATTTATTCACCTTAATTTCATTTCTTTAAGAAAAGAGGAGTATCCGTAAATGAGTGAAATCAGAGAGAATTTGGTGTACAGCGACGATCATGAATGGGCATTGAAGGTAGAAGGAAACGTGGTGCGCGTCGGCATTTCCGATCATGCGCAATGCCAGCTGGGCGATATCGTATTCGTTGAGCTGCCTGAGGCAGGTGCTGCGGTTTCCGCAGGCGATAGCATTGGTACAATTGAATCGGTAAAAACCGTATCAGAGCTGTATTCCCCTGTATCCGGAACCATTACCAAAGTGAATAATTCACTGGAAGACCAGCCGGAGCTTGTAAACGGAGAGCCGTACGATGGCGGATGGATTATTGAGGTTGAGGTGGAGGGTGAGCTGGAGGAAGCTCTCGGGAAGCTGCTGACTGCTGAATCTTATCGTGCGAAAGTGGACTAACAATTGAACCATAATCTGGGATATTAAAACATAAACAGCTGCGCGTTCGTAACGAAGGTTACGAGGTGCAGCTGTTTTAATTTTTTTCTCCAAGTGCTATTTCTAAAGCGTGTTCGACGCCAAGCGTCTTGCGCTCATGCGTGCTCGAAGTTCGGGAAGATTGATGACGACGATCCCGCCAATAATCAACAGACTGCCAAGGATTGAATAGAGTGAAATGCCTTCAGCATACAGGAGCACGCCCAGTCCAAGTGCTATAATCGGAGAAACAAACAACCAGGTGGAAGGGAAAAACGCATTCGTTGCTTTCAGCAGCCAGGCATACAGGCTATGACCCAGCATCGAGCCGATGATCATCAAATACAATACAGAGCCTATAGCAGGCAGGGTCAGAATATCATGCAACCGAACTTGTTCACTGAATACCGACAGAAGCAGTAACGCAGCTCCGCCATACATCATCTGGACCGCATTGATCGTGATCGGCGAGATATCGGGCATGTCAAATGACAGTTTGCGGGTAGCAAGGGAGCCCACGCTATATCCGACCTCCCCGATTAGAATGACAATACAGCTCAGAATCCAAATCATATTGCTCCCCAGCACCAGATTTGGCATGATGAGCACGCAGACCCCCGCAAAACCGACGGCGCATCCCCAATAATCGCTGCGCCGGGCTTTTTTCCTCATCACAACTGATTGAATTATCAGAATCATCATTGGACCTGTTGCCGACAGAATGGCAGCGATTCCTGAAGTAATATGCTGCTCAGCCCAGTACAGTGTTGCAAATGTCATAAACGTGCTGGTCAATCCAATCAGAATGAACTCCTTGCGCAGGAGCAGGTTCAGCTTCACTTTATGCCGTGATATCATCCACAGGAAGATGAGTGCGCCCGCCAGAAGGAATCGAAGTCCTGCCGAGAAAAAGGGTGGCAGTCCGGCTTCAACGCCAACCTTGATGGCGAGAAACGTTGTGCTGAAAATAGCGCACATTAGCAAGTAGTTGAAAATAATCATGCAGCATCCTCCTTTTTCTATACTATAATGGGTAGTTAGTAGACCAGATCGCTAGAAGATAGAACAGATGCGCCAATGGTACAGATTGGGGGAAACATCTATGGAAATCACAACGGTGGGAGCTAAACATGAAAAACGGAAGCTGCAGCAATCTGTCTATGACGCTATCGTGGATGGCATAACCCAAGGTGAGTGGAAGGAACTGGACAAACTGCCCTCCGTGCGAGTGATGGCCGAGAGAATGAACGTTCATCGATTGACGGTGCTGAAGGCTTATCAGCAGCTGCTGGAAGATGGGATTGTTCACGTAAAATACAAATCGGGATATTTCGTATCGGCATCGGAATCGGCAGCCGCCGATGCATCGCGAGCATCGCATCGGGACAACCGATCATGGGATTATCAGGCCAGATCGCTGTATGTCCATCGCAGCCGGTTATCGGACATTCACAGGCAGAAAGTGGATTACCAAATGTCCGAAGCCCTGATTGATCCTGGTTTGCTGCCCAATGCCTACCTGTCCAATCATGTCAAACAAGTGTTTGATATGTATCCGAAGGTGCTGAGCACTTATTCCTCGGTGTCCGGAGATATAGAGCTGCGAGCGGAATTGGCCCGGTATTTTATGGAGAAACAAGGCATAACGGTACATCCGGAAGAGCTGCTGATCACAACGGGCTCTCAACAGGCAATTGACTTGATTTCACGTTCCTTGGTGAAAGACGGAGATCGCGTATTGATTGAACGGCCGACATACAGTCCGGCGATTGATTTGTTTGTGCAGCAGAATGTGAAGCTGCTTCCCGTCGAGATTGCGCCGCAAGGATATGATCTCGAACAGATCGAATTTCTTATGCGTACAGAGCAGCCGAAGCTGTTCTATATGAACCCTACATTTCAGAATCCCACGGGATATACGGTTCCCGTCAGACAGCGCAAGGCGCTGGTTGAATTGGCGGAACGGTATCAATGCATTTTGGTGGAGGATGAGGTATATCACGACATCTATTTCGGAGATCCGCCGCCGCTGCCCTTTTTTTATTACGATACCGAAGGGTATGTCATTCACATTCGAAGCTTCAGCAAATATGTGGCTCCCGGCTTGCGAATATCGGTGCTGGCTGCCCGTCCGGAGCTGATGAATGCCATTATTCCGATCAAGGCCCTTTCGGACAATGGAACGCCGCTGCTGACCCAGAAGATATTCCAGCATTATTTCTTCTCCAGCAGGCTTCAGGAGCATGTGGCTAAGCTTCGAATTGCGCTGGAGCTTCGTAAAGCCAGAATGGAGAAGCTGCTGGAGGCTACGGATTGGCGATGGACCAGCCCGGGAGGAGGGTTGAATCTGTGGATAGAGCTCCCGAACAACGTCAACGTGGATGAGTTATTGCGGCAATGTCTTGCTGAGTCGATAGCCTTTGTTCCCGGGCGTATTTGTGATCCTCTGGATAGGATGGATTCGTGGATCAGGCTCAGTTATTCGTATATCAGTGAGATCCAGCTGGAAGAAGGTATCAGGCGTCTGATTCAGATAGCGGATCGCGTGAAGGTATAAGAGATACACAGAATCAATGCATCTGCAATCTAGTGACAGGGCAGCAGAGTCGGCTGAGCCGGACTGAGTGGATTGAGATCATTTTTTCTTCTGTATGGTGTACAAAACATGCTCCAAGCTCGTGTTATGTGCAAATCGCATATAAAAAAGGAGATGGGCCGCCAGCATCGGAGGTATGAACTACTCATGCCGGAAGGCATGCGGCTTAGGTTATAAGCAGTCCAGCTCTTCGGAGTGGGCTGCTTTTTTGGTTAATACCGGTGGGGCTGGAACCGCTGGCGTTCATTCCATGAGCATTTTATGAAGGAATGATGAAACTGGATTCGCATTCCATTTTGCAGGGTAATTAAATCTCGGGTTCACGAGCGGATCTGTTGCCAATCGCTGCACTCGTCAGATGCTCATCTACTACATACCAGGAGGTTCCGACAAATGGACAATTCAAATTCCAATCCGAATGCTAACAACCAGAACAAGACAAGCAAGGACCAACAGCTGGAGCAATTCACGGTAGACAATGACGGCAAGAACTTGACAACCAATCAGGGACTGAACGTCTCTGAGGATGAACATTCGCTTAAAGTTGGTGAACGCGGTCCGACATTGATGGAGGACTTTCACTTTAGGGAAAAAATGACGCATTTTGACCATGAACGAATTCCGGAGCGGATCGTGCATGCCCGCGGTTTCGGGGCACATGGTTATTTTCAGGTATATGAATCGATGAAAGACTATACAAAAGCCAAGTTCCTTCAGGATCCTTCCGTGGTCACACCGGTATTCGTCCGTTTCTCCACAGTTGCAGGTTCCAGAGGCTCAGCTGACACGGTCAGGGATGTACGCGGTTTTGCGACCAAATTTTACACGGAAGAAGGAAATTATGATCTGGTGGGCAACAACATGCCGGTATTCTTTATTCAGGATGCGATGAAGTTTCCCGATTTCATTCATGCGGTAAAGCCGGAGCCTCATAACGAGATTCCGCAGGCCCAGTCCGCTCATGATACCTTCTGGGATTTCGTTGTTCACAACACAGAAAGTGCGCACATGATTATGTGGGCAATGTCCGACCGCTCGCTCCCGCGAAGCTTTCGGATGATGGAGGGCTTTGGCGTGCATACCTTCCGTTTCGTGAATGAGGAGGGAAAAGCGCATTTCGTGAAATTCCACTGGAAACCGGTACTCGGCACACATTCCCTCGTATGGGACGAAACGCAGAAGCTGGCAGGGAAGGACCCCGACTTTAATCGCCGTGATCTGTGGGATGCCATCGAGTCCGGGAATTATCCGGAATATGAGTTTGGCGTGCAAATGATTCCGGAGGAGGCCGAGTTCGATTTTAACTTTGATATCCTCGATCCGACGAAGGTATGGCCTGAAGAGATCATTCCGGTAAAAATCATCGGCAAAATGACACTGAATCGCAATACGGATAATTTCTTTGCCGAAACGGAACAAATCGCATTCCATCCGGGACATGTCGTTCCCGGTATTGATTTCACGAATGATCCACTGCTGCAAGGTCGTCTGTTCTCTTATACCGATACGCAGCTATCCCGGCTGGGCGGACCGAATTTTCATGAAATTCCGATCAACCGTTCCGTTGCGCCGGTTCACAACAACCAGCGGGATGGTATGCACCGCATGACCATCAATAAGGGACCGGTCAGCTATCACAAGAACGGCATCGCCGGCAATACGCCGAAGCCGGTTCCGCCTGAGAAAGGCGGCTACGAGCACTATACGGAGAAGGTAGAGGGACGCAAGGTCCAGGCCCGCAGCGATAGCTTCAAGGATCACTTCAGCCAGGCGGCGATGTTCTGGAACAGTATGTCGGATGTGGAGAAAATGCATATCGTATCCGCTTTCCAATTCGAGCTTGGTAAGGTGCAGCGGAAGGAAATCCGCCAGCAGGTCGTTGATCTGTTTGCTCATGTCGACAGTGATCTCGCAACCCGCATTTCGGAAGGCATCGGAACGATTCCTCCCCAAACCAGCGGTTCGGCTTCCAGTGAGTCTTCGCCTGCGCTGAGCATGATGAATACGGTAAAGCTGCCCTTAACGCGTAAGGTGGCTGTGCTTGCAGGTAACGGATTCACGGACGAGTTGCCGTTTGTGTTATCCCAGCTGCAGCAAGCGGGCATCATCGCCGAAGTGGTTAGTCCGAAGCTGGGGACCATTAAGGGTAAAACCAGCGGGGAGCTGGAGGTTCAGCATTCCCTCCTCGGGGCTGATTCGGTCTTGTTTGACGCGGTGCTTGTCGCAGGGGGCGCCTTAAGCGTGTCGGAGCTCCTGACTGAGCCGAAGACTCTCGATTTTATCAAGGAAGCCTACCAGCATTTCAAGCCAATCGGCGCTATTGCGGAAGGGGCTAATCTGCTGCCATCCGCAAATGGAGAAGGTATCGTGATTGCTCAGGAGAATGAGGAGCTTAAACCGTTCGGACAAGCCTTCATGGAGGCAATCGCTGCGCATCGTCATTGGACGCGCGCTATTTAACTTTGGGTATTGCTTGAATACAGGAATGGATTAAGGTATAATTCCCTTTAATCATTTATGGAGTGAAGGGGATTATATCATGATGAACATCCAATGGAATCAACTTCATCATCACAAGCAGCGTTAGCACACCTGTAACCAATCAGGGTGGGCTGACGCTGTTCGCGTTGGCCTCCCTGCCGCATACCAAGCGCGCGGGACCAAGAGGTCCGGCGCGTTTTTTATTTTCAGAAGAAGAAAGGATGATCTAAGGTGCAGAACGTAAAAGGGACATACGACTATTTTGGCAAGGAGCAGGCCGTTCGGCGAAAGGTGCAGTCCACACTGCGCGACGTGTTTGAGAGCTATGATTATGAGGAGATGGAATCCACCATCCTGAATGAGCGGGAACTGTTGTCTTCGAAGTATGCAGGCGGAGAAGAAATTCAGAAGGAGATGTATCAGCTGACCGATCAGGGAAAGCGAGACCTGGGTCTACGATACGATTTGACGATTCCATTTGCCAAGGTGATTGCCTTTAACCCCGGTATCGAGCTGCCGTTTAAACGGTTTGAGATGGGGAAGGTCTTTCGGGATGGACCCGTTAAGCGGGGAAGATTGCGGGAATTTCTGCAATGCGATGTCGATGTGGTGGGGATTCCGGGTCCGGAAGCGGAGGTCGAGCTGATGCAGCTCGCAGTTGAAGCGTTTCGGAGATTGGAGATTCCGGTTCTCCTCCGATGGAATAACCGCCGATTTTTGGGGGAGGTACTTGAATCGATGGGCGTTCCCGCAGAGATGAAATCAACGGTAATGCTAACGCTCGACAAGATCGAGAAGATTGGCAGGGAAGGAGTTCGGCAAGAACTGGTGAGCAAGGTGCTGGCTCCTGAGGTTTGCGATCACATCCTTGAGTTTGTTGATCTTAAAGAGCCGTCCTTCGAACAGATTGTCGGGAGATACCGCGTAGGCGACAACCCCGGTGCACGTGAAGTCCAGATGCTGCAAGACATGCTGCAGCGAGTAGGGCTTGAGCAGGATTGTGTGTTCGATCCATTTCTTTCACGCGGATTGTCTTTCTATACGGGTACCGTATATGAAATCTTTGATGTCTCGGGCAGCTACCGTTCAAGCCTGGGCGGAGGGGGACGATATGATGCCATTATCGCACACCTCGTCGGAAGGGATGATATTGCCTATCCGACGGTTGGGCTGTCGTTCGGAATGGAATCCATCATGGAAATGATCCGCAACCGCCCAATGGGAACGAGCAAGCCGGAGGTGATTGTTATTCCGATAGGAGATGCCATTCCGGAAGGGCTTCGAGCAGCTGCAGTCCTCAGAAACCAAGGATTACGTACCGAATTCGCTCATAACGGACGGAAATTGAAAAAGACGCTGTCGAAGGCCTCTTCCGATGGCATCCCGTATGTCATTCTGATCGGCGAAGAGGAAGCGGCTGCGGGACAGGTGCGATTGAAGGATATGCACGAGAATACGGAGGTTCAGATGCGGCTTGAAGAAGTCGTGGCATTCATGAAGCAGAATTCATGAATCAACACGCATGAATCAACACGCATGAACCAAGCGGTTTGCATCAGCTTGGATACACGAAGACCCCGCTTTGCCGGAAGCGGCAGCGCGGGGTCTTTCCATCTACATACCATCGGTCAAGTATGAAATATCGTAAAGTAACTCCAGATGGCAAGGACGGACAGCACGATCAGCAGTACTCCTAAAATGATGGAATAGCGGTACTCCTTTTTCATATTTCTTGCTTTATAATTTTTCCGGTCGACCGTCAGCATCATTAGACCCGATCCAAGGAGCATCACGCTTGCATAAGCTGCAGAGTTAAACACAGAAACCATATCAATTCCCCCCTAATCTACCTTCATGCCGACTCTTCTTATATCGGAGCTCACATGAATAGTGTACGTCATGTTGGAGTACAACAGGGCCCAGTCATTTTTGTCACGAATGTGTTTGTGCCAGTAATCCCGGTTGTTTGCTCTTACGATCTCACCGAAACCTATAATATCCGATTTGTCTTTTTGAGTTTTCTCAAGTAAACTCGTGATCATTTCTTTGACAAACCGGTTAAATCCCCTCTCAGCCATGTTCAACTCTTCCTGATCGTCCATCCCTGGCTTGGGACTGTATTTCTCGGCCAATTCAGCCTGGATTCGGACGTTTATCGTTGCGTGAGGTTTACCATTCCGTATGTCGACTTTGATGTTGGACTGGCGCTCTGTAGCACGGATCGTAACATATCCAATACCCGGAACATTGTACATTGCGGTATAACCCCCGGGATTAAATCCCTTAGCCGCCATGTAAGCACCGATTTCGATGGGTGTGGTCGTACCGACCAGCTTATTGGAATTGAAATAGGCCAAGCCTTTAATCAGAATGTTTTCTTTTTGACGAATCGATACGTAGGGCAGGTAGGCGTTCTGCCCCAGCTTCGATTCACTATTCCAATAGTTGGAGAGGGAATTCTTCGGGAACTTCCCCATGTCGGCAGCCTTCTCAAGCATGGCCAATAAATATAAGGTAGGTACCCGCTCTAATGGCGGAGCAACTCCCATTAAATCCGCCGCTTTGTTATCGGTTATCAGAAGCCATGTGGATCGGCGAACCTCCTGATTACGGCGCAAATAATCATTCAGATCGTCCATGCCTCTACGTGCAACGTTCTCATTGACAACAATGACTCGAAGATGAATCAATGACCGGGGATCCGCAATTTCCTGCTGCAGATTATTCATGGCATCATTAATGGTATGTCCCACGACACTAACCACCCAGACCGGTTCTTCTTTGCCCTCGGCCGAGCCTCCATTACCGCCAGGACCTAACGGAATACGGCCGGGTACGGCAATCTGCGCCGTTAATCGAATCATGCGATTGTCCAGTGGCGCTGCTTCTTCCCTGGAATGGGTAGTTAAATCTTCTGTACTGCTTGCCCCTTCCTCAGCCTCATCAATGCCAATCCCCAGAATCAAGGCCCGGTCCTCGATTTCAATTCGATCCCAGCAGCCTGTCAGTGAGAGCACTAATAAAACCAGAAGCATAAAGCTAATCTGTCTCTTGCACTTCGCTAGAATTCCCATGCGGTTCACCTCTAACTTTCCTCAATAAAGCCACGATCAGTAATATGAAGGGATAGCCTATGGTCAGCACCAGTCCGATTATTCCCACAATCTCCACAAACACGTACAAGGAAAACACGCTTTTGGGGATCATCGCCAGAATAAAGACGAAAGGGAGAAAGAAATGGCTAATGAAACGATGATCCTGACTTCCGAATACCTTCTGGGCACCATTAATCGATATATAGTAGCTTGCTGCGAGTGAGGTAAAGACCGAGACCACCCATACGATGATAAAAATAGCATCGAGGCGCTCCAAGGTGTCACCCGGAATGGTGGTGGCCCGCGCGAGTTCCAGAGTCGGCCACATGAGATGATTGATCTCATGCGGTCCGAATACAGCTACAGCGGCGCAGACAATCAGCATATACAGCGTACCTGATATGAAAATGCCGCCCAGAAAGGATTTGATTGCTTTTTTTGGCGTTTGCATAGCCGGGATCAGCAGTGTAACGATAAAAGCCGGCTGGAACAAGGCGGCAATCGTTAATGCCCCTTTTCCGTATCGTGCAGGAATGTTCCCGATCATCGGCTGAAGATTCAGAAGTTCAGCATTTTGCAAGGACACCAGGACGATGGCAAGCCCCGGGACTAATATGAACGGGAGATAGAAGACATGGAAGTATGTGAATTTCAACAGCTTCTGTCTTGTAGCCATTACGACTAATATCATCATGGTGATAATGGTGACTTCTGTTGGAGTCCGCCGGAGGACGGCTGATGTAATGACTTCTCCGAATTCGCGCACCGCCAGAGCGGTCAGCAAGATGAAGAAGACGGCTAGACATGTATTAAACACATAAGCCAAGGGGCGCCCTATAATTCTCTGTCCATATTCGAAAATACTCTCACGAGGGAAGCGAATGCCCAGCAGCGTGAGCAGGAGCAAACCGATAAACGCGATTCCGATTCCAAGCAGTGTGACAAGAGGAGCCCCCGTGTTGGCTTCTTCTGCGGCTATTCGCGGCAGGGCAAGTATGCCCACACCAATAATGGCACTAATGACCACTGCACCGACCTGCCGCTCCGTGATATGTGAGGAAGCTTGCATGACTTATTCTCCTTGCTTGTTGGATTGAAGAACAGGTTCAGCTTTCGGCACTCCTTCGTAGCCTAATCGATCATCATCCAGGGTATGCAGATGGCTGGGCCGCTTCTTGAAACTCCAGAGCGGTCCTCGAATCAAGGAATCCTTCAGCCCTTGTTTGCTTACCGGAGTTACCGGGTTCATATATGGAACGCCAAACGAGTCAAGGAACAGCAGGTGATTCATGATGATGATCAGACCGATCATGAGGCCATAAAGCCCGAACATCCCACCGGCGATCAGCAGAGGGAATCGGAGCATTCGGATCGAGATGGCCGCATTGTAGGCTGGTGTAGCAAAAGAACCGATCGTGGTCAGCGCGATGACGACAACCGTGATCGGACTGGCAAAGCCTGCCCCTACGGCGGCCTCGCCAACAACAAGCACGCCGACAATGGACAATGCACCGCCGATCTGCTGCGGTAATCGAAGCGTCGCTTCCCGCAGCACTTCCATAGACACCTCGATGAGTAATACTTCCACAACGGCAGGGAAGGGGACACCGGCCCGCCCACCGGCCACGGCCACGGCGAAGTCTGTCGGAATCATCTCCGGATTGAAGGAGATAATGGAGACGTACAGGGCAGGAAATATAAGGGAGAAGACGATCGCCAGAAGCCGGATAAATCGAACCAGGCTCCCCATGATGAACCGTTCCGAATAATCATCCGTCACTTGATAGAATTGGTTGAACACCGCCGGAATGATAAGGGAGAAAGGGGACCCATCGACCATAATGATAACTCTTCCTTCGAGGATGGAGGCAGTGGCCTTATCCGGTCGTTCTGTGTTTTGAACCTGAGGGAATGGGGAGTAGGGATGATCTTCTATGAACTGCTCAATATAGCCGGAATCCAGGATGCCATCGATGTCAATCTTGGAAAGTCGTTTCTCCGCTTCCTTCAATAGTTTGGGATTGGCAATGCTCTCGATGTAACATAAGGCGACTCGGGTTTTCGTTCTTTTTCCAATGCGAACAATTTTTATTCGAAAATCGCCCACTTTGATACGAGCACGCAGCAGGGAGATGTTGGAATCCAATACCTCGATAAACCCGTCCTTCGGACCTCGAATGGAATGTTCGGTTTGGGGCTGCTCGATACCTCGTTTCTCAATTTGCCTAGTGTCGAGCACAAGGCCGCCGGGAATGCCATCGATGAGCAGCACGGTGCTGCCTTCTGTAATGGCATCCAGAATGTCAGCTCCATCAGATACCCGTGCCGTTTCGCTAATGTACAAGGTCTCATTCATCAGGGTGTCCATCAGATTATCCAAATGAATAGACTTGTCCTCCAGATGACGAGGCTTATACATCAGTGGTTTATGAATATCACGATATATGGATAGGGTGTCGACCAAGGTTGTGTAGTAGATGATAACGCCTTGAAATTCATTGAAAATATGCAGATGGCGAATTTCGATGTCGTCACTGTCTCCTAAGCAGGAGCGTACGATCATTAAATCAGACTCTAAGCAGCCCGTCAGTTTCTCTGGTGTACCAGGCGTTCTGCGAGTGGTCAGATTCGGATTTTTTTGCGGTTTTTTTCGATTTCTAAATCGTATCATGCGGATAACCACCTTATGATGTTGCTCTAGATACAGGTAGTCTTGCATGATTAAGGAAATTTATTCGTTCTGGCTTAAAACAACAAAAAGGCCGGTCGTGGAAAATAATGCTCTACGTTTCGAGGAGGTTCTTTATAACGTGTAGGAAGATTGTCCCATGCAAATATTCATTGAACTCGTTTTTGTCATGTTTGACTATAATTGATTTCTACCGAAAAGGCACTCGCGCTCCCATCGATCTCCGAGTAAAATAAAACGTATAGAATTTACCAGGAGGGAGCGGATTGCAATGCTGCACGAACAATATTTTATGCTGCACCAAAAGCTTGCTGTTAACGCTCCAGCCAGCATGGCTACGGAAGTAACACTTGAACAGATTGCCAACACGCTGTATTGTTCAGCTCGAAACGCCAAGCTGGTTCTGCGCAAGCTGGAAGAGAAGGAATGGATCATCTGGAAGGCAGGCCGTGGAAGAGGGATACGTTCCATGCTGACTTTTCAGGCGGATAAGGAAGCGCTGCTGCAGGAAGCGGCACAACAGCTCACGGAAAAAGGAGAATATAAACAAGCCTTTGAGCTGATGCGCAACTACGGTGAGGAAATCCGCACGCATGAGTCTTATGTGGAATGGATGAATGGGCATTTCGGGTTCTGCAAGGAGGAGAAGGAGGGAGAGGAAGCAAGGGATTCCTTGCGGCTTCCCGTCTACCGGTTAATTGATACGCTGGATCCCGCAGAATGCTACTACAGCTTTCCGGCTCATATGATCCAGCAGATATTCGACCGCTTGGTGATCTATGAGAACGCTACGGATCAGTATCTTCCGGCGATTGCACATCACTGGGAGAACAACAATGACGCAACGGTCTGGACCTTCCATCTTCGGAAAGGGATTCTGTTTCATGACGGCAAAGAATTAACCGCAGATGATGTGAAATTTACGATGGAACGCTTGGGACGAAAAAGAAACCGCTGGATCTTACGCGAACTAAAAAACGTTGAAGTGGTCTCTCCTCGCGAAGTTCGATTTATCCTCAATAAACCGAATCGGATCTTTATACGGTATCTCTCTGCCACGTGCATGTCGATTGTGCCGCAGCATTTGCTCCGTTTCAATGAGGAGCAATACTGGAAGCTTCCTGTGGGGACGGGACCTTTTCAGGTAGAGGAATGGACGGAGGATCGATTGTCTATTCGGGCGAGTCCCTATTATTATCAGGGGCGGCCGCACTTGGACAGCGTCCAAATCATCTTTATGCCGGAAGATGCAGAGCACTCTGATGTCAGGTGGGAGCGGTTGCTGCAGGATTCGGATCCAAGCGATCCTACGGAAGAGATGAGTGGCATGGACACCGTTGAATCTCTGAACGGCTGTACCACCTTGATTACGTGGAACATGAGGAAGCCGGGGCCATATCAATCCATCGAATTTCGACGTGCTTTCAGCCTGATTCTCAATCGGTCCGGAATGGTACGTGAATTAGGGGAGTACAGACTGTATCCGGCCAGAGGTTTTCTGATAGACGATGGAGCGGCTTACCACAAAGATCGATTCGATCCGGATTTGGCTAAACAACTGCTGCAGCAGTCAGGTTATGACGGTTCCCCCATTCGAATGGGTTCTCTCGCTCATCATATGAAAGATGCGGAATGGGTTCAGAATCAATGCGCTGCCATTGGCATTCAATTGATCATCTGCGAAGAGAAGATGGACACCATTCACAAACCAGAAGTGATGAGTAATATGGATTGTATCCTGCAAGGTCTTGTTCTGCCTGGTGAAGAAGTATGCTTGATCGAAAATTACGAGCAGGAGGACAGCGTTGTCAAGGAATTCATGGATCCGTCGCTGCACGACTGGGTGAAAGAATGCATTGATGATGCGCTTGCCAGTGAGGAGTGCAAGGAAAGGCTGAATCTCTTGGCGAACATTGAGGAAAGGCTTCGGGAGGAGGCACAGGTCTCATTCTTGATTCATTCCAAGTTTCAAGCGCAGTTACATTCATCATACAAGGGTGTAGTCATCAATAATCTGGGCTGGCTGGATTTTAAGCAAATTTGGCGGGTGTGATCCGCCAACAAAAAGAGCAAGCGAGAACATCGGGGACTGACCCCCGTTTGTGAGACAGGGATCAAAACACCTTGCAAGTTTAAGCAGCCAGTTGGCGGAAATGAACCGGCGACTGGTTGTTTAGTTT
>NZ_JARXYU010000030.1:0-32187 GCF_029893715.1 Paenibacillus sp. LBL
AAGGTGGAACGCCGTGTGCGGTGAAAATTGCATGCACGGTGTGGAGGAGGGGAAAAGGTGGAGATAATATCAAACCCTTACCTATTCCAATAATTTGATTTAAAAACGAAAGGCAATATGTGTGCGACTTGTTTTGCTATAACTGAAGAAATTCAGGAAAGGCAAGGGCATCAAGCCTAACTTTCTATTCAAGGACAGGAATGAAGAATCCAAGTTTTCTAAAACTGTCCCGATAATACTCCTACATGCTTCTTTTTTGCAGGAAAAAGAGGTATGAAGCTAGGTGAAGTCGGCAAACGGATGGCTAGAGCCACCAACGAGGAAGGTATGCTATCTTATATGCCGGTCGGCTAAAAAAATGTCTATGGTGAGAATGCTCGATTTAGAGCTGACGAATCTCCGAAATAACGAATCTAAATGTCTTCTTCATGGAAACATGATGACCAACTGATTGGTTGGGGCAAGCGGCGTAGAGTACGAAAACATATTAGGAAATACGCTATACCGAACAATGGCGGTATGAAACTTGCAGGTTCAAAGGAGCCACCTAAGGATATTATGCATAGCTAGGATAGAAGGAACAAGGAAAGCAAGGGACGTCGTAATACGGACTGCAATCCAAGACGGTTGTTATAAGGTATGACCGAAATACATTTACCCTTGTGAGAGTAAGGGCATGACTAGTGATACTTCCGTAATAGAAGTTGAAGAATAGCCCTGAGTCTAATCAGAATAATAGAATATCTATATATTATATTATTGATTAACTGATTAGATGGAACGCCGTGTGCGGTGAAAGTCGCATGCACGGTGTGGAGGTGGGGAAAAGGTAGAGATTATTATCAAAACCTTACCTATGCCTATTTGGATCATATGATGGGATACGTATAAAGCCAACGTTCACCTTTGTAGATTATCAAGGGAATCGGCAGCAGGTTGATCTCTATTATCACACGGATACCGATAGATTTGTAAAGGTAGGTTCCGATGCTGATACGGAGAAGCGCTACGTTACATTAGATTCCCGTCTAAGAAATATACCAAAACAAACAATTATAAGTTCAGCGGGAACACTTTATGATCTGTTCGCTGCATCTTCTGGCTGGAATATGACTAGAGATCAGTATATAGCTAACTATGCGAAGTCAGCGCAAAAGCCAACATATATTGGCGGCTATAGCCTGGAATTGATAACTTCTCCGCTCCGGACATTAATTGGGGGAAGGGATGTACCATCAGGTGTTTCAGGACCCAGAAAAGATGCGGCAATTCAACAATGGTATGGAGAGTACAGTCTCCCGGCTGCACCCTACGTCGTACAGAAAGGATTTGATCTAGCTGATTACGGAAGAAAAAACAAGTTGGATGAGAAATCTGATATTTTCTTAAAAAAAGGATTCATTATTGTTAATTTCGATATCGAGACAATAAGGAATGGAGATACTTCACGTCCGCACCTCCAATATATAAACACAGGAATTGCTCGTGCTAATCAGTGGCGGCGTGAAGGGTTTAACTATTCTATAACTGACCCGTATGGGCTGACCGTTAACTTACTCGACGGTGATGTAGTGTTCTACAATGCGGATAAATCATCTAAGGATGATTTCGGTAACAGTGGTACTCACTAGATACACGAGACTCGGATGCCGTTCGGATTACCGAACGGCATTTCGCAGTCAAAAAGTGGAGGTTCAATATGACAATTTTAAACCAAGTGATAGGAGTTTCAGGTGAATTCATAACATCACTCTTATTGGTTCCTGTACTGATCATTCTTTGGCTAATAACACGAAAAATACCTTCAAGAAAGGATTCAACTTCACACATAAACATATTCGTTACGATATGGATAACGATCGCATTTCACATTATCGTAATTTGTGCTGCAGTTATGAATTCACATTTTAATGGATTTGCATATTTTTATCCTATCTCTGATTTGTTATTTATTTTTATGTTTTATAGCGGATTTCTTCAATTTAACAAGAGAGCGTTAATGAAACAGATCATCTTTTATAGTGCTGGGACATTAAGCTTAATTATATCTATCTGGTCAAAGAGTGAGACTGTCATGACCTGTATGACACTCGCGGTGGTGGCCGGTGTTTGGTACGTTTACTCGGATCATATGCCATTCAGTAAAAAAGCAAAATGGTCTTTATATATATTTGCCTTCTCTAAAGGATCGATGTTAATTGCGATTCTATTAAGCAATGGACAACCACTCTTCATTTTCCTTGGTATTACCTGCTTAGTTATGTCCTATGTTCTTGTCCTATCAATGAATATAGAATACTTAATTACGATATTGAAAGGAACCTACGAGTCGTCAATTTCTGACCCTCTAACTGGCTTGTACAACCGAAAATATTTCACAGATTGTGTGCAAAAATGTATCATAAAGAATCTACCGGCAGCAATTATATTTATTGATATCGATAATTTCAAAAAACTCAATGATTCGCAAGGTCATGCTAAAGGAGATGAAATACTTAGAACGGTAGCTAAGATATTCCTAGAAGAAACTGAGGGTATAGGAATTAGTGGTCGATATGGTGGAGAAGAAATTGTGGCATTAATTGTAGAACCAGAATCTGATTTAGAAGTACTGACCGAGAGAATCCGTGCTCGTATCGAGCAAGAGGCATCATTTGATGCTCCAGATGGAAGGTACATGATAACTGCAAGTATGGGGTATACCCATTATCAACCGGACTGGTCACCAACTCAATTCATTAAAGCGGCGGATAAGGCGATGTATATTGCAAAACGAACCGGTAAAAATAAAGTGGTTAGGTATGGTTCCGAGGATTTCCCTTCTTCTGAAGGTCAAACTGATGGAGAGGGAGGAGTAATCAGTGGATTTACAAAAAGCTATGAATGTCAGGATGAGGTTCAATGAGATTCAATTAAAAATACCTAACTCCCATAGGTTATTAAATACAATAGATACGTTGTTTTGTAGTCTCAAATATCGAGATATCCTTACTGCAGAGCATTCGGTCATAATGGCTGAGTACAACTATAAGCTTGCATCCGAGTTCGATCCAGGCAATGAAGACTGGTATTACTTAGCTGCACTTACTCATGATATTGGTAAGCTTTCCATGGAAGATAACATATTAAAAGGGAGCATAAAGCTTGTTGGTGAGGATAGAAAAATACTTTGGAAACATGTATCGCAGGGGGTAGAAATTTTATCTGAGCTTAGAATGCCGACAATCATAATAGATATTGCTCGATACCACCACGAGAGGTTTAATGGAAGCGGCTATTTAGAGGGGCTTCAGAAAATGGATATTCCGCTATGTGGGAGAATTTCTGCTATAGCAGATACATATTCTGCGTTAATATCAGGAAGACCATACCAAACCAATAAGTCTACATATGAAGCAGTAAAAATCATGATCAAAGATTCGCATCTCTTTGATCCGGATATTCTTAATTCGTTCATCCAGATGCTTTGTCATGAGAAGCAACCCATAAATAGTTGAAACCGGATTATATTTATATTGAGTTACAGTTGTATATTAATATATTATATAATTAAATAACTAATATATTAGATTCATTTAAGTTAGGGGATGGATTTAGCATGAAACTAATTACATACTATAAATTTCGAGCTTTCAGGCTCATGAAAGGAAGAAATGTATTGAGAAAAAACTTAGTGAATTTATTTTTGATTATATGTATTTCCTTGGGGCTTGCTCCAAGTGTAGTTAACGCAGCGGACACGCATCACTTGGAAATGGCATCATCAGAGAATTTGACTAGGGAGGAAATTGATCCTAGCCAAGCGCCAAAAGCATCCTTTTGGTTTGCACCAAGTAAAAAAGAAGCACGAGATGGCCTGGGGTATTACCGTGATACGGTAACCCCCGGAGAAACTCGGGAGTACAAATTCTATGTTAAAAATTTGCTGAATGAAAAACTCAATTTGAAGATTTACGCGACGGATCCGGTGCCCTTGCAGAATGGAGGAAAGGATTTCGGGGCATATAACGCCGGGGTAACGAATGCAGGGACATGGCTTTATCCTCAAGGTTCAAAAGATATTACACTCGGACCACAAGAAATGCGTGAGTACACCTACAGAGCATCCATACCAAAGGATATAGCTCCTGGCCAGCATATTGGGGTTGTTGCGGTATCTGAATATAACGAGTTCCGGGGAGAAGCTGTTGCGACCAACATCGAAAATACGACGCTTGCTCCGGACATTGAAAATCAAAATGGTTTGTGGGTCGTTATGGATTACAAGATCGATGAAGCCAAACATGCTATGTCGATTAATACATTTACACATGACTATATCGCATCGGGTGAATCCCGGTTTACCGTTACACTTGAGAATCGCGGCACTATCTTGGAAAAACCGACCGGCTATATCGAGGTTCGGGATAGCTCTAAAAAAGTTATTTTTCGAGAAGAGTATGAGGCCGGCTCGATCTACTATGGCACAACAGCCAATATGGTCAGCATCGCTCAGAATCAATTGCTAATGCCGGGCGAATATGAAGCATATTTTGAAGCAAACTTTGCAGGCCAAAAAGAGTGGAAGCTCTTCAAATTTACAGTAACCGCGGAAGCAAAAGCTGAAGCACAGGCTGCTATGGAGCATTACGACAAACTTGAAGTAACGGACGGTATCCCCGATTGGTTGAAATATGTGCTTGTCATCGGTGGGATCCTTATTCTACTGCTGCTAATCCTCCTGTTTTGGTTGCTGGCAAAACGGAAAAAAGGTGATATCGAGGAACGGATTAAAATGTATCTGGCAAAGGGACTGACTTTTGAAAAAACAAGAAAGAAAGTACAACTTGACCACAAGACATTCACGTTGTACGTTGTCAAGCTCGGGTATATACCTGATGACGAAGAACCTGAGTGGGATAAAACCATTCACACATGCAAACATGCAAGACTTATTGCGATTGCGATGGTTGAGAATACCTCCACAAATAACGATAGTAAGTCGGAAGTTTTGGAAGGCACTGCATCACCTGAAAACCTGAAGGGGGGTGAGGGCGATGTAGAGAAAGGAGCTTAATCTTAACAGTGAAAGGTCATTGGGGTTCCGTTAGGAACAAGTCGAAAAGCAAGGTGAAAATAAACGTAATATGGAGGTCTTTATACATGGCTGCTACAGAAAGAGAAGTACATAAAAATAGGAGAAAGCCTAGAAAGAAACGATTTTTAAGCGCACTGCTTGCAGCATCGTTGTTGATTCCAAGTGTTTTGATTCCGGGTAAGAACACGGTTGAGGGTGCAGGACATGCGAATATCGACGATATAGTGTACTATTACGAAGATCATCAATCAAGTACTCGTGCATATCTAACTTTGAGTGATGGCAGGAAGATACTCTTTAGAGACAGGGGAGAATACTCAAATCCAGTTGATAAAGATAAACTTGACGAAATAGGCGCTGATATTAAAAAGTATATTTCGCAAAGTGCCGATAACAAAGGCGTAGGTATGCGACTAATGTCTAACGGGGATTTTTACTACCGGAAAGATTCAGGTTACAATCCGCCGAATTCTTTTGAAAAGATAGCGTCCGGGTGGACAGATTTCGTGTACAATTCCGAAGGTTATAATGCATATACCTTTTATGGTCTGACCGCAGATGGTAGGGTAGAGGCAATAGGCTCTGGAACTTATGGGCAATTAGGCAATGGGATAAAAGCAGATACGACTGTTCCTGTCGAGGTTGTAGATCCTGATCTCTTCGATACCCCGCTAACAGGGGTCAAGAAAATGATACAAGTAGATAGAAACGTTGTTCTATTTGTTACAGATTCGGATGTATATAAAATCGGTCGCGAGTTTGGTGATTCTTCTTACACTAATGCGAAGCCTGTAAAAGTAACATCGATGTTTCCGGGATTCTCCGGTCCAAGTACGCTCGATATGGGCTATATCGATGAAACGTCCTACGGGACAAAGCAAATATCGAATACCTCGGACAACACTCGGATCGGGATGCGTTATTTCGAAGTCAACGGCAGCTATTACACATTGAGAGATACATCAGTATCTCCGAACAATACAGATCGTTATACACCGGGAGCTACGACTGAGATCAGTTCTAAAACTTTATATCCCTTTAACGGTGATCCGACGACTATGAGTAGGGAAGTTTCAAATTTGTCGGATAAGACTGATGGTAGTATCAGTAGAACAAGTAATACGTTCATGCACTTAGATGGCAGTGGTAATCTGAATGCATGGGGTCTCCCTGCCAGTAGGTTAGGTGCCGATTATTATGCCGCGGACTACACAACGGCAGAATCCACTGTGATGACGAATCTGAAAAAGTATACGGTAAACGCGAATCGTGACGTGTCTCTCGTTGCTGGTTTAGGTACTAACGGCAATGTGTATGTGATTGGGAGTAACGGTAACACAGCATACAACGGCATCGTATACGGTAAAGGGATAACTGGTATTGAGGGTAGAATCGAAACCCAGACAAGATTATCTGGACCGGACGGAGCCATAAAAGATATCACTGATCTGGCATTCGGTACAAAATCATTATACCTGTTAAAAAATACAGGGGATGTATATGTATTATCAAGCAATGCAAAGTACACAAACACATCAGCATCAGGTATAAAATTTGTCGGGTTACTTGAAATTGCATTGGATCTTAATGTCCAAAATGTTTATGGTATTGGTTCAGACGGCAATCTGTATAGAATAGATGAAAATGGAAGTACAATCATTCAGGATGGGGCATCTGGTATCTATCCTCCGGGGTATACACCAGCACCAACTACAATCGATAAGCCTACCGAGGGGATGCGCTCAACGGATAAATTCGAAAACACGATTATCACCTTAGAATATCCTGCAGTAGCTAACAAAAAAGAGTACTCCCTAGACAACGGAGCTACTTGGCTGGATTACAATGCTCCAATAACGTTGTCGAATAAAGGTATGACCAACATTAAAGCTCGTGCTGGGCTGGACAGCCTGTACAGTGAGATTCTGGATATCTCCTTCTTGAATAACCCTATTGTCATCCCTGCGGGGTATCCTAAGTTGCTTGAGCAAGATGGGGTACTTACAGTTGATACAGGCGCCATTGATTTGAATCGAGTGAAAGTACAACTTGATGTTGATGGGCAGCTTTCAGATTACACTTCTCCAATTTTATTGCAAGAGGGAGATTATGTTGTAAGTGCGATTGTTTCAAACCAGAATGGTGAAGAACTCACAAGAGTAACAGAAAACATTACAGTCGATCCGCCGGCTCCGGGGACACTAACAGCTCCTGTTGGTACTGTAGGGGATCTGGATGCAAATAATCAAAGACCATTGACAATCGGCTTTAATCCAACACAAGGATCACTGCAAATTCAACATGATGGCGGTCCATGGGTTGACGAACCTGAAATCTTAAACCAATATAACGGCACTTCTGAGGATCCAAGCGCTACAGAGCGTAAATTTACACTGTTTGTCGATAATGTTGTGGATTCTGTTTATAAAGCCCGAGTAACCGATGGAGTTAACTTCAGCTCGGAAACACTTCTAGTTGTGACAGCTCAGGTTTATGACCCTTCTTTCTTCAGGGACATCGATGATAAATTGTTGATTGATTTCTCGAATCTTCCGACGGGGAACTGGTATAAAGAATACTCGGTAGATCAAGGATCTACATATCATGAGTACACTGGACCGATCGATATCGGTGCAGCGCTACCTATCAAGGTCCGAGTTACGGATACTGGTTCTGGTCAAGTTCTTATCGATAAAGAATACATCACGCCAGCATTGAACGGAACCAATCCAAACCCTAATCCGAATCCGGGTGTTGACCCGTCCTGGGGAACTGAGGTAACAGCTGCAGATCAGGAAGCCATTCTTAACGTTATTGGTGGGGGATTGTCTTCCAAGTTTAACGGACTTCTTCTCGATAATATCGAGATACAGACTGTAAACCAATATCAGACCATCAACTCTGTGACAAACACGCTGATTGAGGACAGCTCAGGTTCTGGTGACGGCTGGACTTACTCCCTGTCCGTTACAGACTTTGTAAGTGATCCAGTTTTAGACACTGGATTAGGCACTCAGGATCTTGTCGTAAAAATTCCATCTTCAGCCATGAACGTAGATGTAAAATCTGCTAAAGTTCTCGCGGGTTCTCCGGATCAGACTGCTAAAGTAGGGAATTACGTCCTGGGGAATCAGAAACAGGCCCTTGCACAAGCCAATCCATTTGAAGGAATGGGGTACTACGATATCCCTATGGACTTTATGTTCCGCGTACCAAGCACCGTTGAGGTAGTGTCCATGGGCAGCGGAAGTGCTCACCAAGTTGGTGACAAAGTTGGTTTGAGAGTAGGGGTGTACAGATCCTTGTTCACCTTCTCGTTGGCCAAAGGGATCTAAATGTACTATGGGGGAACCGGCATAAATGCATGGTTCCCAACCAACTCAACATTCCTACAAATGAAATGATGGAGGGCAAAACATGAATAAAGGATTTAGAAAACTTCTCCTTGGGACGATGGGGATGTCAGCACTTTTGTTGTCTCTAGGAAATTCAACATTTGCAGCAGATGTAAGCGAACAGAAGGTGGAAGTTGTAGGTTCAGGACTACGAGCATTCCAAACGGCAATTAAATTTGAAGATATCCGTCTGGATGTCAAGAAAAGTCAAAGTTCTAAGGCAGAGACGACAGTGACACTCGTTGATGGAAGAGGATCAGATGCTGGCTATACGTTAAGTATGAGTTCGACGGATTTCGAAATCGAGAAAAACATTAATGGGGCATTAGAAAAATTTTACATCCCGGCATCAGCTGTGGAGGTAACAGCACAGTATAAAGGACCGGTTACTGGTGCACCTATAGATTTCAGTCGGGGGCAAGGAACACTGTCCTCCCAACTCGTACTTTCAAACGCTTCGCAAGCGATTATACAAGCAAAGCCATCTTTTGGTGGCGGTACACACCAGTTCCAAATGCGTTATGACTTGAAGCTGCCTCAAACTATAAGCAAGCAAGACGGCACCAAAATTGGGGTTCTACAAGGATCTTATAAAGCGTTGTTTACGTATAAGGCAACCTCTGGAATCTAAGATTGTCACCGCTGACCTCTATTTTGGAGGGAGGCGGTGATCTTTTTTTGGGGAGAGAAAAAGTTCGGCGTTTAGCTCAGATTTTTATTCTATACCTGGAAAAAATCTTAACTCCTCAGTAGAAATGATAAGAAGAATGATTGTGAGGACAGATCAGTAGCAGGAATTTCATATATTGTTATCTGTCTGGTTTTTGTAAGATTTTTATTTTAATCTAATCAGCTCTGATTAAGGAACCGATAATTCTTATACAAAGTATCCATTCGACTGTTAAGGGAGGCTCTTTAAATCAAATACCGGCGAAATAAAATTTCAAAAAATCTACTAATCCGTTCCATTGTAATGATAACCCTAATTAGTGTAATACTATCAGGATGTACCCAATCAGATTATTCAAAGATGAGCAACCAAGAGAAAATTGAGATTTCAATAGAAAAACTGAGTGAGGGCAAAACAAACGAAGTAATGGAAATCTTAGGAGAAGAAGTTGAGACCTATCTTGAAAATAAGTACGGCAACTATACTAAACTGTATAATGTTAAATCAGATATGGACGAAGAAATGAGGATAATGTATAACATTTATTGTTATGTAAAAGCGATAGATTTTGAGAATAATAAGAGCTATGATTATGCCCTACATTCATTATCTTCAGTTGAACCTATAGATGAAGTAGTAACAAAAAAAAGTATTGAGGAATACAAAGAGAAATTAGAAGAATTACATAAGATCGACTTTGACTCAAGAGAAAAGAAGTTAAAAGAAGAACAAGAAAAAAAAGCAGCAGAAGAATCTAGAAAAGAAGTTGCACTGAGAGAAAGGGAACAATTATTAGAATCATCACCTCCATGGATAGGTATGACTGCAGAAGAAGTAAGAAAATCAGCGTGGGGCCCTCCTGAAGACATTAACAGAACCACAACAGTGTACGGTACTAGCGAACAATGGGTCTATAGTGATTATAGGTATGTTTATCTTGAAAATGGAGTCGTTACAGCTATTCAAGATTAAAATTGGGTGTTTATGCAGTTTCAGTGAAAGTAAACAAAAGAAGAGGAACCCTTGATCAGGGGCCTCTTCTTTTTGTTATGGTAAATGAATGTCAACATATTCACTGACATCGTGTTCCTTTTTAATCGAGTTTCGAAGGTAATTTTCCTTAGTAGTTTTTTCTATAGCGTGCCCAAGAGTTTCAGCAATGAAACCGATCGGAGCACCTCCAGAGAAAGCTGCCTGTGCAAAATAATGTCTCATGAAATGGGGGGTAGCTCTTTGATTTTGAATTGTTACAAGTCCCGCTTCCTCCATATGCTTCGATAAGAACGTTGATAGGCCACTTAAGCTGTAGTGCTTACTATACCTATTGGGATAAAAAGGAGATGTATCTTTAGAATTAATAATAGTGCTAAGTCCTAGACGTTTTCGATATTCGCACAGCTCTTCAAGTGCGTAATCTTTAATAGTAGCATATCGAATTTTACCTCGTTTTGTAATTGTTCTGAGATAGTATTTGTTCCTTTTTGTATCAAAAGAGAGGGCTCCCCATTCAGGGACGATTATTTCATTTAATCGTAGCCCGGTGGTTGCCAATATTAATAGAAGAGATTTTATTTTTGGATGGTCATTAAAGTGCATAATTGCTTTCTGTACGACACCTTCATCAAATTCTCTTTCTGGAATATCCTCTCTATTAATTCTAACAGGGATCAGACCACGTGATAAATTCTTCACTAAATAATCCTCTGAATAGCACCACTCTAGAAAACTTCTTAATATCCCAATTTTCTTGGCTCTTGTTGTTGTTGTTGGATATTTCTTTTCCAATAAATATTGGTATTGCTCCATATCAAAGCGGGTAAGTTCACGAAGGTCTGATTTCTTTAAAACTGAAATATATTCAATTAATGAGAGAAGTTCTCGTATGTAATCTTTTTTAGTATTATCTCTTCGGTTCGAAGCGGGATGATGAACAAACAAATAAATCATTCCTATGTTGGATAGGGAAGAGTAGTCATAATTACCTTTAATGTCTTCTTGGCTTGAAATGTAAGAAATAATCTCTCGATACATTTGTTTGTCCAGTAGTTGTACATGCAGATTTCTGATATTCGAAGAAAATGGATTATGTACATGCTGATTTATAATTATGGATTCTGATAATCTCATATTTGGTTGTTCACCTCCCAAATTAGAAAATCACTTTGGTATCTCTTAGATTATATAACCGATTTCATTTATTCGCAAAAATTAAACCGAAAATTCAATGTAACTTAAAATAATATTCAATTCTTTTAGGTTAAATATCATTATTGAATTTTATTATTTATGAAACTAAAAATCCGATATTATAATTGAACAATGAGTATCAGCGGAATTTTAATCAAGAGAATTTGAGATTGCATCTTGATTGGCTTATGGTAACATATATATTAGTTAATTAACTAATATATATGAATGGGTGATATTCAGTGATAGTGGATTTGTTAATTATTGAGAAAACTATTAAAGCAGTATATGAAGATCTGAAAAATGGATTTCAGAGTGCTTTATTGGATGAGTATCAATTTATGGAGCAGGCGCATGTATGTAGTCAGTTTTTAACTGCGCTCTCAGAGAATATGAGGCATTCGGGAGTTGATCCGGAACATTTGAAGCGGATAACATCGCTTCGAGACCAACTCGAGTATCCGATCATGCAAATGGCTTTTGGTACACTGACTCAACATAGGTCAGTGAATTCGAATCAGAACGGAAGAATAGTACACTCAGGAAGGTCGAAATTTTATCATATTGTTGCAAATGACTGATTTACTATCTTGCTCGTTTCATAAATTAATATAGATATGTTACATATATCATGGGAAGTAGGTAGAGTTTTGGATAAATTACAAGATCTCTTAAAATCTTCACATCTCCTGGCGCAAATCATTGAGAATACACTGAATGTAAGAGTAGATTATAAACCAGATAGCTTATTAGGGATCGAAAAAGCCATTGATCGTGTATATCCCGTTAGGCATGAGCCCATGTTCAGTACAATTATTTCTTACGGGATTTATCTCGGTGAAGTATTCGTTCGTAATCATCCAGGTGCTCATTGGGGCTCATATCGGCAGGACATTATGCAGCTTGAATTTCAGATGACGAATGGCGAACGCTCGTTTATTGGATATCCCTTGAAGCGAGTATATAAATTTTGGTACGATCGAACCCAAAGGCTCTCAACTTATTATCAGATGAATATAGATGTCTTGGAAGGAAGAATACAACCAGAACTTGGAGACGAGTGGAAGGATCATAAAGGCCAGTATCAGTATCGTTTTCCAGGAGGCATTGTATCAACTAAACCTAAATAACTGTCCTGTCCATGGTATATCGATGCGTTCAGTTGCTGGTCAATGAATGTTATGAAGAAAGGTGGGTAATGATGAACGAATATTATTTAAGTGTGAGTGAAGTCGCAGCTGAACTGGAACTGTCTTCAGCTTCTATATATAAAATTATTAATCATGCTGATCCCAGCAAGCGTCTTGAACCAGTGAATCGTTCAACATACAAAGGGGATGGAGGTTATCGATTTCGTTGTGAAGATGTAGCGCGTATAAAAGACAAATACGTAAAGACTGATTTGACTTCCTCTCAAGCAGCAGCATTGATCGGTAGATCAAAAAGCTTTGTCCAAAAACTCCTTAAGGACGGAATAATTCCTTATTATATAGGAGAGTTGCGAGGCCGAAAGACGTTTTTTATCAAAGAAGAACACCTAAAGGAATACTCTAGCAAACATCCGGACTATGGAAAATATGATACTATCTATGATAAAAAACTAGGAGTATTCTTATTCCAGCCGTACATTAAAGATAATGAAGTAGCAAGGGTTATTGAGATGAAACGAGTGAGTCGATACAGATTAGAAATTGTTCTTCAGACAGAATCAAAAAACTGCTTCACTTATGAACAAGCATTGTCTGACGGTTGGCAGCCAGTCATCCAAATAACTCCCAAAAAACCGAATAGTGCATACGGACATGCTAGATTCGAATTTCCCAATCCAACTACAAATGATTCTATGACCTATACGATCGTCGAGGAATTCTTCAAACAAATTGGCCCATCGAATATGCGTATCACAACTGGAGAAAAACTAATTATCGAGGTAAAAAAATCAGTATTATTTGGTGTTTTGCCTACCACACATCCGGATCTAGTGGATAAATTGAAGATTTTCATAGTTCAAGGTGAGATCGTATCTAAGTTTGATGGGGTTCTCATCGATACCGGTCTTTCTCCAATCACTTTCTATCTTCCAGAGAGCAAAAAAATTGAATTGATCAAAGAAGCTGAAAATGAAGGGAAGAGTATTCAAGAATGGCTGGAATCAAAATTCTCATAAAACAATTGCATTGATGTGCTTACTTTTTTAATTCCCATTACTAGCAATTATGGTCGAGCTCGATTCATACACGGAAACGGATTCCGGACACATAGAGTAAATACCTTTTACCTTAACGTTTAATTGCATCTCTTTGAATTGTCTCTTTATTGGGTAGTGGTTTATGGCTGTATATCGTGGAAGCAAGACCGCTTGTATAACTGATACTACCACTCAAGAACCTTCTATATCGAAATGTAATACTACAAGCACAAAAGCGTGAAATACAACAAACATAAGGTCACGATATCAACATCAAATTTAGTACTTACTGGTAAAGGAATAATATATGTTATACAATAGCATACGATAAACGGCAAACTTGCTGAAAAGCAAGGACGCAAAGCCAAGGGTCTAAAGTTCCAGAACGGAGCCATGACAGCCTGGTTACCGTGAGGTTCTTCTTTTTCCTTTTGGCTTAACGGTAAATGGGCTTTTCTCGTACATTCGAGATAAGCCCATTTTTTATTAAAAAAACCACTCCCTAAATCTTTGGCGGCCGGGAGCGGGATTTTAGTATTAAATTATACCAACTTTATGCGTTGGCATATTTTCCTGACTGGATAGTCTCAATGTTTACGGATACAATCTTAGCCGCAAATGTTTTTATTGCTAATGGTTTCTCCAACTCCGCAGAAATAAGATCCTTTACACTCGAAATAACATCTTCCTCAGTGTCACCAACAACATTTAAACGGAGTTCTGGGACGTAAGCGCTAAAATTTCTAGACGCATAGTCCTCCTCGACTAGAATTGTGAAAGCTTTACTCATTGTTATAGTGGCCCTCCCTGGGTGTAGACTTAAGATATTGCTTTTTTTTGTAGTTTTTTTGTACTAAGTATAGTACGATTATACCTTCAAATTGGGCCAAAAGTAGCAAAAATCCTAAGTGGTTGATTGTTGATCCTATTTGGTAAAAAATTTGTCGAATCTACACGGAAGTGTTGAAAAGTAGGGGGTTATTTGCCGAATGAACACGCCATTAACGGTAATTATTGCAGAGGATAACACTGATGATAGGGAACGTATCGAGGAATATGCGCATTGTATGGGGTTGAAAGTCCTAAGTTCCGTTGCCTCGGGAGAGTGGCTCGTTGATGATTGTGTCCGTTACAAGCCTGATATTGTATTTTTAAATGTAGGTTTGAATGGAACGGATCGCTTGTTAGCATTTGAAAAGATAATAGAGCATGGTATTAAACCATACCTTATCATGATAACTAGCTCCCATGATTTAAGTATAATTCTGGCTGGACTAAGATTAGAATGCCTTGATTTTCTAAGCAAGCCAGTTAGCTTAGAACGTCTTTCGGAAGCTGTTGATAAGGTTAGAAAGGCTGTTGAACGAGATCTACTTATTTCCAAGTCTATTCCTGGTAGAATCATTCAACTAAAGTCTAACTATAAAGCAGTTTTTATTAATGAGAATAATTTGATCTATGCTCATAAGCTTAAAGGTGCTCATAAAACGATGATCTATATAGAGGGAGAATTGGATGGGGGCTTAGAAACAACAACATCTTTAACTGAAATTCAAAAACAATGCTCTGAAATTATATTTATGCCGAATCAATCAAACTTAATAAATGTAAACTTTATACAAAAGGTGTTCGCTAGTGAGCGAACTCTAGGGAACTATATAATCCGGCTATTGCATAATGATGTTGAAATTGACTTGACACGTCGGAAAAAGAAAATGTTCGAGGAGATTTACATCAAAGAAGGTTTAGGCAACACGTCATCTATAAATTCCGTGCACTATAAAAATCGGCTTAGGACGATTTACGGCAGATAGACATATTGACGGATGGGGCTTACTGAATGCAAAATTCATTTAACAGCTTTGAAATGTTAGATTTTAAATCACATTCTGGAAGTGATGAGAAAAGAGAGTGTAGAGAATAAACATCAAGTTTCCTGAATATACTAAATAATGTGAAACCGTTTTGGTATAAAACTGCTGGATGAGGAGACTGCATAAATTTGCAGTCTCTTTGTCGTTTGCAAAATTCTACTGTAGAGGTTCTCTTTTTTATTATTTACCTATTCGTATATCTAGTCTGTGTTCATTATAAAGCTCAGAATTGAAAGCCGCAATTTAAAGCGGCTTTTTATATTTGTATCTATAACGTCTGTTTATGAACTAGGTATTGCAGTGATATAGGGATCAGATAATTATTGGATAAACAGGTAAGGTTTATATTGTTACTAGACGAATTACATATTATTATTAGTAGGACTAATGGTATAAATTTCTACAAAATACTAGGCAAATCGACTTGATCTTATAGGAGGATACAATGACATTTTCTAAGAAATTAAGTATAGCTGCCACCGCAACGATAGCGCTTACTCTTTGCACGGCTATCCACTCAGGCGTATCAGCTGCTTCTAACGCGACGTCTATGCCATTTAAGGACTTGAAAGAGGCAGCTCCATGGGCAAGGGTCATGATTCAAGAAGCACAGGACAAGCAATTAATAAATGGAGATCAGAAGGGCATGTTCCGGCCTCTACAGGCAGTGACCCGTCAAGAAGCAGCTGTGGCTCTTGCTAAAGCACTGGATCTACCAATGGGTGATACTTCAGTATCCTCGTTCTCTGACGTCTCAAAGGACTTGTGGAGTGCCGGTGCCATTGAAGCAGTAAGAGCGAAGGGGTGGATAAAAGGAGACAGCAAAGGAACTTTTCGGCCCAAAGACGTGATTACTCGTGAAGAGTTAGCTTCTATTTTGGCACGAGCAACACAAATAGAGGCAGTGGAATCGCAAAAAGCTTTGTCATCTATTAAAGATGCAAATAAAATATCCACTTGGGCAAAGGAATCTGTTGCTTCTATAATATCGACCGGTTTTATGACGGGTAGCAATGGAAGCTTCTATCCTAACCAGTCCGTTCTTCGACAAGAACTTGCAGCTGTTCTGCTTCGATTGGATACCGTAAATCGTGATCTTCTAACAATTGAGAAGGTGGAGAACTTTAAAGTAACGATCGGTGGAACAACATACTCCGTAGTTGAATCATTAAAGCCATTGTTTGCAGAAGCAAATGATCCTGTATTAAAGAATGCAGGCATTCGTTTTGTATCAGAGAATGGACAAATTAAACAATTGCTCGATTTAGAGCTCGTGACAACGGGAAAGGCAGCAGATAAGGGGCAGTCTGAATTCTCCGGAAACCTCGTATTGGATGGAGGGAATGTCACTATAGAAGGCGGCCTAAAGGTTGACGCCGATTATATCACCATTCAGAATTTGAACATTAAAGGTGACTTGGAAATAGGGGAAAAGCTGAATAATGATTTCTATGCAAATCAAATTTCGGTTAAAGGGAAAACCTATGTAAAAGGCGGAGATGAGAACACCGTAGTTTTTGATCAGTCCGCATTAGAGAGCATGGATGTCAGTAAGGAAGGAGTAAAAGTAGAAGCAATTAATAAAACAGTTGTCCAAGATGTGCATATCAACTCCAAAGAAGCGGGATTATGGGGCGATGAATCGATCACGTATCAGCAAGTAACCATCGGAGCGGAAACAAACTATGTGTATCTCGCAGCGCGAATTAATAACATAGAATTGAACTCGGGAAAAGGACAAACTATTGTTAGCGGTAATAGTGTCATCGATAAAGTCACGATAAAAGGATCCGGTGAGGTTTCGATACTCAATAAAGGAGCCATTGGAAAGATATCCATCGATGACATCGCTGTAAAGGTTACGTTACCGTCTAACGTACCTATTCAAAGCATCGTGCTGCCACCTGGTGTCACACCTGAGCAGGTTATTAAGAATTATGACGCAGTAAAGTCTCAAATTCAAATGATTAACAATGCTGCCAATCCGGCGTATGTACCAGGCACCAGCACAGGGAACCCTTCTAATGGTGGAGGAAGTGGAACTGGATCGGATGGAGGTGGAAGCTCTACTGGTCCTGTGTCTCCACCACCGATAACCAATCCAACGATCCCCAATCCAATTCGTTTCTATAGCTATGAAAACCGTAAACCCTCCGAGGCGGATGTAGTAGTTACAACTGACAAAACAGGCACCATTTACTATGTAGCGATTCCGTCAGATAAGGATTTTATTATTCCAAGTGTAGATCAGATTAAGAGCGGGGCT
The DNA here is from genome assembly GCF_029893715.1 of Paenibacillus sp. LBL. NCBI lineage: Bacteria > Bacillati > Bacillota > Bacilli > Caryophanales > Paenibacillaceae > Paenibacillus > Paenibacillus sp. LBL. The sequence goes on from NZ_JARXYU010000030.1 coordinate 17,658, forward strand.
GTACCTGGGATTGACTCGGTTATAAAAGGCAATTTTTCTGTGACGGCTAATCAACGTACCGTGTACAAGCTTGATGGGCTTCTGGAAGACAAGGGTTATAGAGTATGGGCATTTTTTAAGGATTCCGATACAGGTGTTGAATCCAGATTAATACATCTCACATATGTATTGAATTATTTACCCAACACAGATTACGTCTTACCTTTTCAAAAAGAGGATTTATCGCAGATCCGTATTCAGTTTACGGCAAAATTAGATTCCAGTATTACAAACAATTTAGATCCTTCTGCACTTTTTAAGGATGGACGGTTACGAAATTATGGGTTTGGATATATTCCTATTACATCAATCAATTGGGATCTGACTATACCTGACATGCCTATTCTAAGTATGCATTTCAATCCTATAACATTAGGAAATGGTAAATCACATATGTTAGATTGGTCCTATGTTGAAGATGGGCTCTATATTATGGTGACAACACCTGACGGTGCAACGTATAAACAAGGATTTGGTAGGTACGCACAATATGGAGGAGAAGATGTTGTCTCACTCATAACTACACAACTGGCCATTGAAGCAGGAATCGTTGAAAATCCTTCCAGAGCCGGTGATGTATTGCATGTGTTGAGAGCATATCCTTCTCCACTGAGTCAGGAACTTGCCTTGATAGATTTTAATGCAAAGGCTTATCAGAAAGCTCTAGCTGAAGCGGGCAAATACACAACTTATGCTGATGTTAAACAGATTATTGCAGCTGTGAATGAAAAATATCCCGCTCCTTCTGAAGATGAAAGCAACGCTATCCGAGCGGTGAATTATGCTTCTGAAGCACGTTATATGGAATCAAGTATAATGGTAAACGCTTCTCTGTTGAATATTGACCGAACCAAATACGAACAGCTTCATGAAATAATCCGGAGAGAAATTGCTCAATCTATGATAGAGCAGCGTTCGCTTGATCCTTTAAAGAAGTATTCAAGTATCAAAGAGATTAAGGAAGCTTACGAGCAGGCCTACCAAGCCGTCTCAATGGTTCCAACTAACATCCATTTCGTTGATAGCGATAATCGAGCCGGAATTGTTGGTGGTGAGATTAGATGGACACCAGGTACAGAAGAGAGTTCAGTCGATCGATACGAGTTATTATGGGGCGCAGACAGTCTACCGACTTCAACCATTATTACATTAGATAAACAAGCAGGGAACTCGTATCTATTGCCTCAAGGAACTATGATACCAGCTGGGGCAACCCAATTGTTTATACGAGCAATTTTGCAGGATGGAACAAGCACAACCGTTATTTATGCGGATGTGAAGGATACGTTACCATTAGCACCAGATAAACCCGTAATAAGTAAGGATGATAAAAGGAACATATTAATCGGAGCTGACGCTAGCATGGAATTCTCCGTGGATGATGAGTTAACCTGGATACCTTATGATGAACTGAATCCTCCCCTATTCCCAGGGGATGTGACCATCAGAGTTCGTGTACAAGCCGATCCGGTGAATCAGGTTCCAGCTGGAAGAGTAGCTATGATTTCTTTCGTGGACAATGTATATATGTATGTTGGCATAAATGATATAAGTAATACTTTCGAACTAACGTATATTTCGTCAGCTATGGAATATTCGGCAGATGACGGGACAACATGGACAACCTATGATGAGCTGAATCCACCTGAATTCCCCGGAGATTTTAGCGTGCTGCTTCGGGAAAGAGGAGGGCAATACCTTCCTCCAGGCAATGCAAAGAACTTCAATTTTACCTCCAAAGTACACATGCAATTTACAGGAATAGATTATCTATGGACAACAAGTAAGGTGGCGGAATATTCTCTAAATGGGGGGGCCTGGACTCAGTTTCCGTTTGATCAACAGGTTAGATTCCAACCTGGAGATGTTGTTGAAGTGCGTGAAGCTGCCCGTGGGGTTTTCCCAGCAGGTGGAATAGAGACATATACATTTTAATTTTGTAAAGATTTTAAAGCCTGGCTGTTATATCACCCAGGCTTTTATTTACTTATTAGAGATTGGAGTAAAACGTAGAAAGGTGTGGTTTCAAGGATGGTTCAAGATGGTTCGATGGAAGTTCGGATAACGAAATCTGAGGGGAAGATAGATATAAATCAGCTAAGAGAAAGATGGAGAAAACAACTGAAAATTAGTTCTATAAGACATAGCAGCTTTATGGTAGGTGAAGTTCAAAAAATCAGTCCTATTGCAGAATATACAAGGGAGATTAGTGAAAAGATTAATGTAGAATTTGAACACATTCTAAATGCCTACAATAAGAACCCGAAAAACGAATCTATATTAATTAAAGCGACCGAATTGTTAAAACAATGTATAAATGAAATTAGAATTGCTACTGTGCAATTCAATTTAGAAAACAAAGCTGAGATTCCCTGTCAAGTTCTTCAAAGCCAAATTAGTGGCTTGTTTATGGAATACTTTATATTTTATGAATTTATCATGAGAGAAGCATATTCTTATATATTTTATGATCAAAAACCTAACAAAAGAAAGAATATACATAAAATTTCAGAGAGTATCTATAATTTAGCCAAAGAGAATTCAGCAGAAACAGAATTATGGTTTCATAAATTTAAAGAAATTAAAGAGAGAAGAAATAAATTAGCGCACCCTGAGACAGAATGTTCGGATTTTACAAAAGATGATATCGTGCTAATTATCGAAAATATAGATGAGTTTTTGTCTTTATGTGAAAGATATCCAGTACGAGTAAATTAACCATGTAAATAGTGGTAGGAGCCTTCTTAATTTCGGTTACAGACCAGACCGATCATATTTAATGAATAAGCCGTCCGATAAGACGGCTTTTTTCTTTTAAAAGTTTAATGGGACTTCAAATAATAGTCAGTCCAGTGAATTCGAGTCTGTAATTCCTATGACTGAAGTGCTTGCGAAAGACTGTCCAGTTGAAACATAATAAATTGAACGTAATGCCGGCACGTTCAGAAAGGAAGGAACGTCAAATGGAGAAAGTTACGCTGCAGTCCATGCTTGTCGATTACTCAAGGTATCGCAAACAGAAAAATGCAGAAGAAAAGACCAAAAAAACCACCAATTACGAAACCTGCAGACAAAACTTGAGTGAAATCATGAATGTTCTAGGGGTGGATGTAAGATATTTCAAAGAAAATTTTGGTGCCGCTAGCCAACCGTTTCAATTCGCAGAGAAGGATCGACAACTGCTATTCGATATTCTCGATCAATATACGAGTAATGAATTTGTCCTCATACGAAAAGGGAAAATCTTTGATGTGCCAGTTGAATCCCTTACCTTCTATCTCGATGCTTTTACCACGATGCTCAAACATCTAGAAGTAGACGAGGAGATTGTCCGGGAACAACGTAAAGCGATGATGCGTTGTATTCACTACGAACTTGCCGTCGAAATCAGTTCTGTGAGGGGTGAATTAAATGGAATCGAGCAGGACGTTCAACAAATGATGGAGTCGGAAGACGATCTCTATTATTCCGATTATGTCGGTATAATGAAAGAACTCGCCTCGCAATTGCAATTACTGAGAGACAGATCCAGGCTTGTATACATATTTCTGGACAACCGGCGTTCGCAAGAGGACATGAATTCGGCGTCGGTATTCCTCCAGCAGCGACCGGGTGCAAAGGATGACTTAAAAAAAAGCGTCAAATTGGATCAAGAACTACGGAACAACGAACGATACGCGGAATTGGTCGAGCAGTTGGAACAAATAGCGAACGAGTCTTCCTTCTTGAAAAAGAAGCTTTCTCGATATGAGGAGATTTTAGAAGAGATGAATCAAATCTCTAAGGAGACGCAACTGCGGGAGTTTGGCGAAATCCTAATACATGAAAGAGAGGAAGAAAGTTCACAGCATATTCCAAGTGAAGAAGCGTTGAAGCTCGCTGTTAAGGAGTATGAATTGCTGTGCGCATCTCGATCAAACGCTGATCCGGATGATCCACTGGTTGCAGATGAGTTATGCGCCAAGCGATTCGGTCAGAACTCATACAGGGTAGGAGTGAATCCATATGATTGATCTGGTTTCGATTTTTAATATCGTCTTGGCTAAGCATTACGGTTTGGAATGGGAAGAGCAAGTTAATCTTCAGGAAGCCTCTGAAGCGTACAGAAAACTGTCAGCTGTGAAGCGAAGCCAATTCGACGTAATTGTAACTAAGGCCGTCGCCGCATGTGAGGAGCTGTACCGAAGCTTTCCTGAGACGCATCGAACGCAGCTCGATATGGATATTCGGGCCGAGATCGAAGAAGACATCTATCGCAAACTCGAGCCAATGTTCTGGCAATTTCTATCGTAGAAGGAAGCGATGACTCCGCGCTTTTATGTATAACTTTCATTATTGTGGTTAAACTAATGAATGCAACTTGGATGTCACTCACGTTATGAGAGCAAAAACTGTTCAATTAAGGAAAAAGTAATACCGTCCAAAAGGACGGTTTTTACTATATGTACGAAGTAATATGAGTGACACAACCCATATGGAAGGATGCTGTTACAGAGTCTTTCAAAAATTTTAGACATATGTACAAAATCCTGATTTTGTGTAATTGTTTTGTTAAAAATAAGAACATATGTTCTTATTTTCTTGCATTCAGTTCTTGTAAACGTTTGTATAAAATGAATCCACCGCAATTATTTTTTCATTTATTTCAATAATGCTTTCTTGCCCTCTTCTGCCAAACTAGTCGATATGACTAGCTGAACGAGGATAAACATGAATTAAGCAAGTCTTTCTTATGTAGTTATATCAGTATAAATAAAAAAAACGGCTGTAGACCACAGGCGGATCTCTGCTAATCAAGTATGCGGTTATCTTACGTGTGTTGGATCTTACGGTGAGGGAATGGGAATACTCTGTGCCGTTTGAATCTGCTGAAGATCGACACTGAACTGTTCCTGTACGCTGAAGGGATGATACACTCCCTTGACAATCACATCTGTCGGGAATGTTATCAAGTTCTTGTCATTGTGTTTTGACAAGAACTTGATAACATAAATATATAAAGCCGCATAATCAGCGGCTTCTAATGTTACTATGTTTTTGTCCTCCGACAAAAGGGTTTTAAAAATTTTTAGATCGTTCATATATCAGGGAGTTGGCGGCTGTCAGCTTAAAATCTTTATATAATAAAACCCACTCCAAGCATTCGATTGGAGTGAGTCTTATTATGAGTTCAAAGGTGTCTCAAAGTACATGTCATAAGTCACAAATTTAATTATTGTTATAAGTCAGATTCATTAATTTATCTTTTACTTTGTGTCTTAATTCTTCATTTAAGGTTCCAATACCTAATAGCTCAGCCAACCACAAGCCGTCACTAGCCAACTTAATTATAGTCGCGCTAACTATGTCTATTCCATCTTTACTCATTTCCTCTTGAATTAAATTATTATCTCGTTGGTAACTTGTCATTAATTCTGGATTTGAGAATAGGACTGCCAGAAGAGAGTTACTTAATGCAGAAGTTGTTTTTTTGTCGTTGAAGGAAGTTTCGATATACGACCTATTCCATCTCCCCATGTGCTCATCCTCGTTTGCATTTTTTTTCACTTCGAGAAAAAATGCATTCCCATATTCTTCAATCAATCCCTGTATGATGGATTCCTTATTAGGGAAATGATGAAGAAGCCCACCTTTACTGATACCTGCATGTTTGGCTACCGCATCTAATGTTAATTTCTCCATACCCGAATGCTCAATAATATAAGAAGCAGAAGATAAAATATCTTTTCGTCTTGTATTACTCATCTAAATCCTCCATTTTAGTATAGTGTTAGTGTGATCCTTCCGTTTGCTTACCTTGGCCTTTTGACAGATTTAATAGTACCACGCCGCCGATAACCGAGACTAATCCAATACACGAAAAAATATTAAAAGGATCGTTCCATATAACCACTCCTATTATAGCAGTGATTGCGGTGCCTACACCGGCCCAAACCGCATAAGCTGTACTTAGAGGGATGTTTCTCAAGCACATTGTAAGGCTATAAAATGCTATTCCCATACCGACTATAAGTCCAATCGTCGGAAGTAAGTTAGTAAATCCATGAGACATCTTTAGCATAGTTGTCCCAAAAACTTCAGCAATTATTGCAATTCCAAGAAAGATATATCCTTTCATCGTAATTCACCTCCATTAAAAATTAGCTAGTTGCCAGTTTCATAATCACTACGCCCACAATAATAAGAAATAGGCCTGTAATCTTACTCCTGGTTATGATTTCTTTATAAAGTATTATCCCAACCAGAGCTGTCAGAGCAGTTCCTATACCAGACCAAATGGCATAAGCAGGCCCCAGTGGAATAGTTTTTAATGCTAAAGACAGACAAAAGAAGGATAATCCCATACCTACCACTAGCCCCAAAGTGGGTAATTTTCTTTTAAAACCATTGGAGAGCTTCATCATTGAGCTTCCAAAAACTTCGGAAATAATAGCCAAACCAAGAAATAAATAAGCCACCTGTGTATCCTCCTCATAAATTAAAGACCTTATAATAATTATACCGTCCAGACGGTCTTTTTGTAAAGAGCTAACTTTTTATTCCATAATATCTTGCCCGTTATTTCAGTGATTAAACCAAGAAAGCGAACGGAAAGTTATGAAAAAAAATGCGGCCGAATCCGGAATCGTCACAGTCAAGAAAATTGATGAGTTACATTTTAAAGAAAGCTTGATACCATCTTCACCATCGATATCGATATGGATCCAATCAAATATTTGTCTGGCCTCCCGTCTTAGCTTGGTAAATAATCATTTAAATTATTTCGAAGATTAGTCCAAAAACAATGGAGATTGCTGCCAGTAAAAGTGAAACGAAATGACTTCTCGTTTCCTTTAGGTGCACCCATTCAATACAAGCACGCAAACCAAACATCAATGCTGCATAACCGCTTAGCAAAGGATCAATTTTTGCGGGATCAAAAAAAGTAAAACAAACAAATATGATATGGGCTAAAAACCCCCAATTAAACAATCGTCTGTTCTCTTCATCTGATGCTTTTCCCCCAGGTACCAGCATGATTTGATCCAATATTAAATGCGTTACGATTAGAACGACAATAAAGAAAATATTCATGCCGTGCATATCAAACCTCCTAGGCGTAGATTCGATTTTTTTACTTCCAACAGTCTCATCTACTTAATTCAATTGATGCATGCTTTGTGTTATGGGCAAAGTTCATAATGCTTAATGTTAGCAGCTGGCAACAAACTTAGGCTTTCCACCATATGAAGGCCATACGTTTCATTATTATGACTCTCCATATTGCAATTACGATCAAGCCGGGTTGAACATCCAATTGTTCCTTGAATGCAGGTGCACCCAGATTGGCAAATGTCGCTTAAGGGTAGTCATGGGTCCATAAACAATGAGTAAAAGCTCTAATCACGACAACCAGAACAATCACTATTAATTTTAGACACTGGTTAACATTCCTCCAGGTATTGTTTTGAATCACTCTAGGCACTATAATCTGTAGGGTAACCCTATAGTCAAGCAGTTGTTTTGTGGTAACAAGTATCGCGGGAGGAATTACCTTGCACAGAATAACTCAAGAATATTTCACGACAAGTGAGCTAGCTAAAACTTGCGGAGTAACCAAGCATACCCTGTTTCATTACGACGAAATCGGGCTCTTAAAACCAGAGTTCACCAATGCTAACGGCTACCGTTACTATTCTCTTCGACAATGTTATTTACTCGATATTATCAAGGTGCTAAAAAAGACAGGGAGCTCATTGCAGCAAATCAAGGAGTATATTCAAAATCAAAACACGGCGCTGTTAATATCGCTACTTAAACAGAAACAATGTGAGCTGGAAGCGGAACAACTGCGAATGAGTCGCATGAGGAGTTTTCTGGATGATGCCATTAAAATGACTGAAAATTCCATGGTGAATATACGAGATGATACGTGGATAGAGGAATGTGAAGCTGAATCTTTTATTGCTACCCCATTAAACCAAGGCTCTGGTGACAAGGAGTTTGCTGGCAAATTAAGCGAGCATCGAGACTATTGTGAAACACAAAATATTAATCATGACTTCCCCATTTGGACCATCTTATGTGAGGATCGTTTTAAATCGGGTGACTATTATCCAGATTACATCGCCAATAAACTAAAATCTCCAATTCAATGTGAAAAAATAATCATCAAACCTAAGGGTCGCTATGCTTTGATTCATCATAAAGGATCCTATGAGACCATATCTGAAACTTGCTTCAACCTAAAAAAATTCATTAAGAGTAACGGAATGTTGATTTGCGGCGATGTTTACATGGTTGAAATGCTTCACTATCTAGTGGAAAAGGATCCAGAGAACTATATCATCCGGATAGCTGTTGAAATTTCAGACTGTAATTTATAGATTAAATTCCCCGCAAATAATCAGACTAGAAAGATTAAACAATAATGTACGGAAATGACATATTACGATCTCCTTATGTAAATATAAATTTATTCCTCTGCAATCTTGAACTTTCCTACTCGTTAGATTAAAAAGTCAACTTATCGCAATGGCCAGCTACCGGCACTTTGTGGGAAATGTGACCTGGTTAATGGGGATCGCCGAAACTGCGAATCGCGAAAAATTGCCGTACCGTAACCTGTATTTGCTGCTTCGTTATTGCTCCAATTCGATTTGTAGAAAAAATATTTTTGTAGTCATTTACTTTCTCCTAACTATCAAAATTCCACTTATACTTTTGCTGATTTTCTATAACGTCTTATTTATGAACTTCATAAATAATTCTTTACATAGAGAACTCGCGAAATTGTTGAACTCTACCGTCCGTAAGCATTTTATAAATTTGAGTAGAGATATTAGTTAGATACTTATCTAATCGGTAATCGGCTCATGTTCTTGTCCATTACGGCAATCGGTACAAGTTCTTGTCCTCGACTCGGGACAAGAACTTGTACCGATAAAACAAAAAGCCGCTAAGTTAGCGACTTTCAATGGGACTATGTTCTTGTCCCCCGACATTTGTGTATGTCTTGGTAAACTTTATTTAAATAAGTTCTATACTTTGATTCAATTTTAGTAATATTGTTTAAGATTCTTAATCGTTTTCGATCGTTAGTTTCTGTTTGATTTTTGATATACAATCTATCAATCGTTTCTTGATAAGCCATTATCTCGGCTAGTTGATTATCATTCAATTCATTTCTTGGTATAAAAGCCGTAACTTGGGCTTGAATGTTATCGATACCAAATTCATTGCACAAAAAAGCTCGGTGGTTCCCACCTGCATTAACAATATAGGATTGATCAGGAAGTTTAATCAAACTAATACCCTGCGGTTCAATATTCTGCCATCCATTCTCTTCGATTTTTCTTCGAAGTACACTGAGTTTCTCCACATCTAGCTGTCTAGATAACCCGATAATGTGCAAAGGATTGACTGTTTGGATGCCTAATTCGATTGAAATGAAATCGCTGCTATTATAGTAGATTTGTTCTAATATAGAATTTGTCATTTCCCAAGTCTTCATCTTATCACCTTGATCTTCATTAAATAATTTAAATATTAAAAGAACAGTTCTATGTTCTGCCTTGCCACGTCTTTCAACTCTTCAAAGCTACATTATCCTGTCTTAAAAACTGAAAATTTTTGATTATCACCGCTTTAAAATGAATACAAACTCATCGCAGTATGTGGATTTTCACAACTACCACAGACATTCTCAGAGGAACTCAAACGTACCCTTGGTAGTGGAATTCCCAGAGTTCCAGAAATACATAGACGATGTTGTCCTTGTCCTGTGCTATAGTGGCCGCAGCTGTTTCTGCAAAGATAAATTGGGTATCTACCTGTTGCATTATAAGGGGGGAACATACGGTCTGATTCATTTTGCATTAAAAAATGTATGTACGGGCAGTGTTTTGGATTAGCCTTTTCATACTCTCTATGGTTAGATAAATCCCCCTGGTCTTCTAAGAACAAAGAACATCTTCCAGCAGGATCAGCAACCTTATGACAATTTCCATGAAAAAAAAGCAGGCTTAACGTTTTGCCCTGCAAGGAATAGTTCCTAACATATCGATCAACTTTCGAGCCGGAATCAATATACCGAGCGACAAGAAGAGCTTTTTTAAACTTAGGGAAAATGTGACTAATATAACTAATTTTCAAATCTCAAACCACCTTATAGCATTTTTTAGGTAATTATGATCTGACTGATGATATTATGTAATTACTGCCCAACTCATGGTTTCGCATTAATTACACTACTTATATTATGATAAATTACACTCCTTTTTTTACTTATTGTTCTGTTGGGAAATTCTGAATTTAATTATGTCTCTTAAAGATATTGCTCGGTCCCATAGAGTTTTCCATTCATCCAATATTTCCAAAAACTCAACTCGCTCCTCATCGGTTAAACGTTCGAGCGGGTCGGTAAGGTTTTTATGGGGATAAAGCTGCAGATACTTTTTTATTCTCTCAGTTCTTATCTCGGCTTCAGTGGGAAAATTGGTTCTAAGCCACAACTCCCAATCCTTTTTCCTCTTCGGTCGTTACAGCTATGACAAGCTGGAATCACATTTCCAATCACATAATCACCATTTAGAGATGCAGGGATTAGATGGTCTGGTACTAAGCCATTACGGACATCACCGGTATCAGGTACTTCACAATAAGCGCAGCGATGATCGAAAAATTCTTTAATAGTGATCCAGTCGGTTTCAGATAAATCTCTCAGCGTTACAAGCTCCATCATGCCCCGGATTACCTGGTAGTTCATCCGGGAAAACATGCTGGTACCAATCTTTCTTCCTTTACGAACTTTCGAAACTGTCCCGCTCCCTAAACTAACAGTTTTATTGACGGCCGCATGTTTTTTTTTATATGAAGAAATTACATTATATGCATGTTGATATCTTATATCCATACTCTTTGCGATTTCTCCAATAGGCATCCCAGTTTCATGAAGCTTCCGAATTCGTTCTGCTTTCGATTTTATATTTTCCACGTCATTCACCTCACTAATTCTATAAATCTAAGCTCTTTCTATTAAAAACTCACTCGACATGATAATCCTTACTTGGTGCATCCATTGAAAAAAACCAGTTACATTTTGTATTTATAGTATATCGTAACATAGATGCTCACAATGTTATTGCAGCCATTCCTTACGAACCATTTGTTTCTTAAATTCCTCGCTATATTACCAAATAACAAAGAGACCGACATCCTGGATTAGGATGCAGTCTAATGGTTTGATAGAATATATTACAGGAAAAGCGGTTTTCATATGAGTTTATTGATGTCTTACTTGGAGTTTAAAGGAACTTCATCTATCAAATTAGAGCCAGAATTTTTAACGCTTCCAACAGCAGCAGAAACCGGATAGGAAAGCATGTTGTCAGCTGGGAAAGGAGCTAGTAGCTTCTGAAGCTTTTCTTTATCAGTAACTTCCGGATCAAGCCAAATATCTGCAGTACCTCGATCTAAAATCACCGGCATCCTATCATGGACATCTGAAACCAGATCATTAGGTTTAGTGGTTATAATCGTGCAGCTGCGTAATATCTCCCCTTCTGGATCCTTCCATTCATCAAAAAGACCTGCAAATCCATACACATTCTTGGATTTAATCTGAAATCGATACGGCTGCTTTTTATCCTTCCCTTCTCTTTTCCATTCATAAAAGCCGTCACTTGGGATAATGATACGTTTCGTGGTTAAAAGATGTCGAAACGCTGGTTTGGATTGTATCGTTTCAGCCCTGGCATTAATCATCTTGTAACCGATTTTAATATCTTTAGCCCAGAATGGAACTAAGCCCCATCTATAGCCTTCTAGCACTCGCTTTCCACTATTCCCATTTATAACGGCGATCGTTTGAGACGGAGCTATATTATAACGTGGCCTATATTCATAGTCGATTTTATCTACAGCAAACGTATCTTCTATTTCGGATATATCACTTATTAAAGTGAATCTTCCACACATGCTAATCCCCTCCATCCTTATTAATAAGATATCCAATATCCAGGCTAGGAAAACATGTATCTTATTTTGATTCCTGGAAGCTAGCGTAATAATTATGAGAAATGCAAAAAAGAGGACGGTAATTTTGTCCCCTTAGTTAATAATAAACTTGTTCTAAAACAGCAAGCCTCATTTTGTTTTCCTTGGTCCAATGTCGATAACGAATATCTACTGTTATCATCGGTTCCACATAAGCAAAATCCTTCGTTTCCCTGACGGTAGCATTCTTCAAAATGGGAAAAACCTTTTTTCGAATTGCTGGTGTTATGCCGTATTTCACCATGCCCGCAGACGTTATTACACCATTATGCTCTATTCCCACAAGCCATGCTATTTCTTTTTTGGAATAACCAAGGACGATACATCGTTCCCGCTGATACACAACGACACGCTGCCACAAATCATCTGGTCGCTTTCCAGGATAATATCGGCTGTCTCTACGTTTGATCACAATGCCTTCCAACTGCTGTTGTTTGCAGAGCTCAAACAGAGGAATGAAACTATGTTCCATATACCGGATTTTTTTTATGACCTCATTTTCCTGGACAGCATCCTCTAAAATTTCTTTGCGCTGCATTAAATCAAGATTTGTCAGATCTTTGCCTTTGTGCTGCAGAATATCAAAGGCAACAAATGTTAACCCTGGTGTTCGCAATTTTCTAGGATTAGGATTCGATGAGAATCTGGCCATTGTTGCTTCAAAGTCGGGTTTTCCGGAATTGATATCGCTCACAACAAATTCCCCATCTAACAACGTTCCCTTACCTGCTGCTTCTTTCGCTGCCTGTGTGATTTCCTGAAAACGATAGCTCACATCATTTTGATGCCGTGTATATAATCTAACCTGTTCCTGTATATCTAAGAGTCCCCTAATGCCATCTATCTTTAATTCAGCGATGTGCTTTTCTGATTCGAAGGGTTCAGGGGCGTCTGCCAATAACATAGGATTAATCATCCTCATTCCCCCTATGTTTCAGGGTATCATAGCCATTTATCCGATAACACAGGTATATGATGGCATTCGAATAATTAAAACAAATCAGATCCCTAAACTATTTAATTGAACCTTAATCATATGATGACACCATATAACAAAAACATCCATTGATTAGAGAACACTTGTTTGGTTATAATACAAACAAATGTTCCCTTTATGAGGTGATTCAAAATATGCTGAATATTGGACTTAAACCAGAAGAAACAAAACTTGTCAAAGACTTTACGTTATTGCCTCTACTGCTTGATGTATTGGAGAAGAACCGCCAGACCCTGTGTAGGTCTGATTTAAAGAATTCAGATTTAACAAATGTTATTATCGATCGTTTGCAGAAAGCAGCTATTGAGGATTTATCTGAAGTTCGTAAGGACATGAAAAAGAACAACTTAAAAATTTACGAAAATCGAAGAACAGAGCTTGGAGTTGAAGTTGATTTTATTTGCAGGGGCTTTCAGCATAAATTGTCCATTTTGTGGGGATTAATCGAGGCAGAGATTGAACAAAAATCCTACACATACTTGGGGCTTAATATTGCAGATAAGGGGTATCTCCAGTGAAATCAAAAAACAAAGTCGTTATGTTGGTGGACTGCCAATCTTTTTATGCCAGCGTAGAAAAAGCCGAGCATCCTGAATATAAAAACCGTCCCTTGGTGGTTGCAGGCGATCCGGAAAGGCGCTCAGGTGTTGTTCTGGCTGCATGCCCTATAGCCAAATCCAGAGGGGTTAAGACGGAGGATAGACTGGGTGAAGCCTATGCAAAGTGCCCTGAGCTTGTAGTGATACGTCCACGCATGCAGAGGTATATTGATGTATCGATGCTCATCACAGATATTTATAAGCAGTATACAGACCTTGTCGAAACTTTTAGTATTGACGAGCAGTTTTTGGACGTCACTGGGTCTATGCATCTTTATGCTGACGCTCCTGAGGAGCTGGCCCGACTGATCCAAACACATGTCCAGGCAGCGACAGGGGTCTATATTCGCTTTGGAATCGGAGAGAACAAAACCCTCGCCAAGACCGCCTGTGACAATTACGCCAAGAAAAATCCATCCGGCATATACACTCTAACCAAAGAGATGCTGCCTGAAACGTTATGGAAGCTACCGGTGAGCGACATGTATATGGTGGGACGCCGGATGACACGTCACTTTTCCGTAATGGGGTTGCCAACGATCGGAAGTATAGCTCAGACGCCTCTTGGAAATCTCAAGCAGATGATGCGGCGCAAGTTTGGAAAGAACTCGGACATCCAGGCCGAGTTATACTGGCGGATCGCAAACGGCATCGATGACAGCCCCGTACGGCCGGGGACGCACCAAGTCGCACCAAAATCAGTCGGCCACATGATGACCCTGCCGCGGGATTATGCTCAACTGGAGGAAATCAAGGTCGTATTATTGGGTATCTATATAAAAACATGTGTGCATAAAGGGTCTAATCTTTTAATTCTTTGGAGGAATAATATTTTTCAAGTTGTTTGATATAGAGCACA
>NZ_JARXYU010000031.1:0-27118 GCF_029893715.1 Paenibacillus sp. LBL
GCTGACATAACAAAAATCCCCTCCGGTATCCAGTATTTGAGTTCATTGTAACATGTCCTCTTTTTTCACTGTCTACCATGAGGGGATAATACCAATAGAGGCTCTCTTTTTATTTATTTATTATTATAAGTAAGACCTGGGATTACCGTATATTCGTTAACATCAAACAGTTTGGCTTTTTTCATTGATTTAATTTTGCCTTGAGTGATTTCAATGTCCCATTCTTCTCCAAAGAGCTTTTCTTCTTCAATGATTACTCTTACTCTGACCTTAAGCGTTTCCTTGGTTTGCTGAGCATCGACAATCTCATAATCAATAATGGATGGATACATACCGCCGATAGGGATCATGTCAAATCCTTCAACGGAAATTGATTTGATTAACTTATCATCACGAGTATCAAAACCTACGATATAAAGCGCAATAAGGTTTTTGACTTGTGACCAGCTACTGCTTGACATATCAAGGTTTTGATTCCAGACATCTTCCTGTACGTCTGAATTACTACTCTTTATTGAAACTGTTTGATTCTTTTGGTCCCAACTTACATTAGCACCCAGAGCCTTCGAGATGAAGCTTATTGGCACCATTACTCGATTGTTGCTCATCTGCGGGGCAACATCCGATTTAATCTGTTCGCCATTTACGACGATCTTGATTGCTCCCTTTGCAAAGGCCATCCCTACCGCAGCTGTTAAAGCGATGACTATTGCAAATAACGAAATGAATAACTTCTTTTTCATTTAATATCCCTCCACGTTAAATGTCGTACATAATAAAGACGTAAAAAATTGGATATAGTTTCAATTTTATAACCAAAAAAAATTAATTTCAATCAGTTATTGTAAATACTTTTGAAAGCAATTCCTTTTTTGGGTGAACGATGGCGTTACTTAATCTTGAAAAGCAGCAGCAGAGGATACAGGCCGGCAACGCGATTAAAGACAATATCATTGACGCTTTTCATGAGATATTGGATAGGTTTCTTAGTCTCTCGGGCTATCTTCGAGTCTTGTGCGGTCTAATTCTGTGAGATCGAGATTCTCAAGGTTGAATCCAATCCTTTTTATTTAGATCCTCACGGTCGGTAATTTAGATCCATAATGAATGCATTCTCTATATCGATCATGGACCACAGTAAACATAAAATAAACTGTCGCCAGTAGAGTACCGACGACAGTTTAAGCCTAGATAATTTCTTGAGTCTACAATGGTGGGGATTATAGGTTATTCAGAAATTGTCTCAATTTCAACCTCACTATCCCCTACTTGTTGGATATTAAATGTACCTATTTGTTTACCATTAATATCGTATAAAGGAATTGTTCGAACGCTATTCAAAGAAATGCTTTGTTGTTTAGACAATGCTTCTTTAGGGCTTTTGGGCGGTTCGGTTTCCAGGTCTTCTGCACGTATATACCCGTGAGTGCCATCAACACCAATTGCTTGAATTAAATCTGGTGCTGCGTTTGATTCCACGTTTTCTGCAGATCCATACGTCTCGCCTTTCTCGTTTACCGGGAATGTGGGAGTATGTTCTTGAGTGAGTGTACTGGCAATAGCAGAACCAAATTGCAAGCCCCCTAAAGTCACACCAAGAACAAAGGTGACACCAAGTAATACTGTTTTCTTTGTAAACTTCATTACGTTCACCATCCAATCTTAATAATTTCGAATTGCAGGAGTTGTATTTATTGAGAACTCATCGTATCCGTTACCATTATATGCTCTGGTCGAACCATTAGCTGTGTAGTTACCATTTCCACAGTTTCCACCCACAGGAATTCTCATACTCACAGTACCTGAGCCTGATGTTTCATTATAGTACCAATCATTCGAGGCACACAAACTACCATTGTAGTAGAGTTTAGTCTTTGCACCCATATAGCCAGTTGGAACACCGGTACCTGCAGGATTAGCAACATGTGCATAACCTCCAACTTGAGAGTCGCCATTATTATGTTGAATTTCGCCTTGATTTTGATAACGGTAACCGAGGATAGGGCCATATGCTTTCGCAGTGCTAAATGCTTGTGCCGCATATACAACAGACGAAATTGTTCCAATAGCCATACCCACAATGAAAACACACACAACAGTCCTTATTCGCAACTTTTTACTCAAAATTTTGTTCTCCTTCCTCCTGGTTTGCAATTTAGATATTCCAGACAACTTCAAATCGCTCATCCTTTCTGTTTAAATATGTATTTCATAGAATATAATACCATAATTGGAATGTTGAAGGAACCTATATTTTGTAATATGTTACAGTTCAAAGATTCTGAACAATCCAATAGAACGCTTTGCTTCGTGAGCGGCTCTAATACTAGAAGCATTCTAATTTTGAAAAGGTTTTTTATAAGCCAAAAGACGTAGCAGGATTAGTCGTTCGCAGTGACCATGTCCTCCATGGGAGTGCTCTTTATCGCATCTCAATATGGAAGGACAATATACTTGACTCATGGATGATTTGGGATATTTCAAAAAGCATAATGAAAAGTATTAAAATATTTAAGATACTTTTAGCAAAGAATGCACAGATCAGTTCCTTTAGCCATGGTAACAACTATAAAACTCGTGGTTGGATGATACTATAATTCTTTTGAGCAGATATAATTTACTGAAAGAAACTTAACTGTATATATATATAACGTAGAATTATGATGTTGGTTATGGATTAATTTGAAAAAATTTGAATTAATGTGATATCAATAGGTGTAGATTTCCAAATTCTTAATACCAAGAATTTATTTGTTATTAACTCCTTGAATATAAATTTCAAAAAATACAATAGAACGTCGAAAAACTCGTGTATTAGTTGCAACACGAGTAGTTCCTTTTGGTTGGGCTATTCAATGACACAACAATCCACGAAAAGCTCATATGGTATTAGCCGAGAAAGATCCGGGTTAATTTTTCCTCATTAAACCCAAGAACTACTTCCTTATCGGCTCCGTTTTGTATTACCGTATAGGGAACACCTTTGATCTGACTTTTCAATTCCAGATCTGTCATTGAGGAAACATCAACCTCCTCGAATTGAAGTTGATTATTTCTCATCCATTCCTTAATACGCATACAGTAGACACAACCCTGTCGTGTATAAACTGTTACTTTCATCTCCATGAATTTGCACTCCTTTTGGTTTTTTAGAAAAAGGGGACACTCGGATTTGAACCGAGGATGAAGGTTTTGCAGACCTTTGCCTTAACCTCTTGGCGATATCCCCTAACTTGTATAACAAAGAGTGTCTAGTCACCATAATCACAACCTGTATTCAAAAAAATCTGGATGGTTGTTGAATTATTTTCTTCTCTCACTTTAATAGTTAGTAAATTAAAGGCGAGGGAAGGAGAAGATAATGATGGATTTCCACCAATTGGTTAGTTTGTTAAATCATGAGGTTTTGGATAGCAGTGATGAGAAAAACAATGGCCTCGATATGATTCATGTACATCATTTTTGGAACCGTGGAATTTTTGGATCGGGTGTGGTTATTGCAGTCTTGGATACTGGAATTGACATGAGTCATGAAGATCTGAAGGAGAACGTGATAGGAGGACGAAACTTCACCCAGGATTACCAATATGACCCCATGCAATTTCAAGACGAACATGGGCACGGCACTCATGTAGCGGGCATCATTGCTGCGCGTAATGATATGATTGATATTGGTGTGTCTCCAAAGGCTAAACTATTGATTCTTAAGACTTTGGCGAATAACGGGAATGGACTTATCAACAATGTAATCGAAGCTATATATTATGCCATCCTTTGGAGAGGGCCCAACGGTGAAAGAGTTAACATTATAACCATGTCGTTAGGAACTAAAGTGAATAATCCATTGCTACATGATGCTATCCGTTATGCGTTAGCGCATAATATTTCGGTTGTTGCAGCTTCCGGAAATGATGGTGATGGACAAGTTACTCAAAAATATAGATACCCTGGTGCGTATCAGGAAGTCATCCAAGTAGGTGCTGTGAATAGCACAAAAAACTTAGCCAGGTTTTCTAATTCAAATGAACAACTGGATCTTGTAGCCCCAGGGGAACATATTTATTCCACCTATTTGAATAATAGCTATAAGTCTCTAAGTGGCACTTCGATGGCAGCTCCTTTTGTTGCTGGTGCTCTTGCCCTTATTATTGAGGAAAGCAAAATGTTATTTAATAGAGATTTTTCTGAACAAGAGGTATACGCACAATTGATAAAAAGTACAAAGTATCTCTTTGGCCAGCCGGCCATCGAAGGAAATGGCTTACTCAATCTTTCAAGATTCCTAGTAATCGGTTAGATTGCTGAAATTCTATATTTTTCTTTGCTGTTGAGAAAGCTAAGCGTATTTCAATTACTGGGCTGATTAGGATTTAAAAAGATGAAAAAAGAGAAAAGGCTAAAGTCTCTGAATCCCGGAGATTTTAGTCTTTTTTATATACGGACCATCTGTTTCTCTAATATCGACATCATAAGGTATGATGAAGCAAATATAGATCTTACGACAAGATGATGAATGATTGAGGAATATTAAGGGGGAGACAAGGAAATGGTAGCAGGTATTGAAATGGTAAGTTCGATGCTCTGGACCATGGCGGGGTTACTTTTAGTTTTGATCCCCATAAAATTTTATATAGAAAGGGAACAATGGTGTGAATTTTTCGCTGTATACTTTAGCGGCGAGAATGGTGAATTTCGGAAGGTTGCTATAGCCGGAATCAGTGGTGCAATTGTTATTGTTGTTGTCGGTTTGTCATTTCTCTACCAAATAACCAATTGATTAAGGAGGTTTTTTAGATGAACAAAGAAAAGAAAATCAGATCTATTGGGGAAAAGGTAAGTGCACGATATAAATCGTTCTTTAACCAAAAGTTAGAGCGAGTGCATTCTGCTTGGATTCCGTACATTCAAGCAGATGGTGAGATGCTTCCCATATATGATCCAGGTACCATAAGTGGTCAAAAAGAAGCTACCAGCAAGTACAAAGCCCTCAAACTAGCTGAAAAAACTAGGGATGAACTTGTTTCCCGTTCGAGTAAAATATGAGCAGTTTATTCTGATCAGAAATCAGGGAATATATTGTATCCTCACTAAAGAGGTGGGATAATTCAGATTGATGAGAAAAAAGTATTGCGTAGCAAAAGGACATTAAACCTTTGACTTGATTCACGAAAAATGACTGCGGTTGAAGTGCCAAATACAGTGTCTGACAAGTTGATTGTGTGGACGCGTATGGGATAGGGATTCTTTAATCGGATCTGAAGGTAAGAATTGAAATTGAATGGAGTGCAGTGAATTCTATGGCTGAACCAAGCAAACAAAGAGAAGAGGGGAGCGGGATAGACAAATTGTCTATACTTGAAGATTCCCCGCTTTTCAATCTATCTTTATCTTCAAAAGAGCTTTTTCATAGCAACATGATCGTCTGGCTGTTTCAACAATATCCGATCCTGGGAGCTGAAATTTTATCTCATTGGATCGGGGATGATGAATCGAACTATTCGCTCGAAAGAATTACGAGAGAAGAGAAAAACAGAGATATCGTTGCATATTTCCGCAGTGATACAGGAATTGAAAGAACTCTAATTATTGAAAACAAAGTAAAAAGCCATCCCAATCGATCTCAGTTGGAGAGGTATTCGGACAATGCTGCCAAGAATGATTATTTTCTGCTTCTTAGTTTATCCATTCCAAAATATATTAAAGGTGCTTCATTTCAATTGAACAACGGGGTCACTTGGTCGTTCTTAAGTTATGAAGAGCTGGCTAATCAACTAGAAACCCTAGTTGAGAAAATAAAGAAACTCAATTTTTACCATGCGCAAATATTAGGTGACTATGTTCAATTTATTCGGCAGCTACATCACATAAGTTACTTGGCTACTGTCGATATCGTAAATGATACATATAATTGGTATAGCACAAAACATCCACTGGTCTCCCAGCTGCGTAAACTTCGTATTCATGACTTATATTTGAAGCACATCCATGCCTATTTGGCTGATGAATTGGAAGTTACAATGAAGTCAAGAGTCCCTAGCTTACCTCATACCAGTGAGACTGATTGGAAAGTTACCCCGGCTGGCCATTTCTTTACAAATTCAGGATTCACAAAGGGTACGGGACTTTCGGAAATAAAATATGCTGTTGGGTTATTACGCGGAAACGTGATCATAATTGGTGTGCAATTTCAAGGAGATCAATTTAGACTTTTTATTGAATGTGAGTCGGGGGCAAATGAAATTGCAGAAAAGCTTAATGCGGCCGGTGACTGGTTCAGGTTTAATATAGGCGGGATTACTAACAACCTAGAATACCCTTCAAAGGGAACGCTATTTAATAAGTACGGAAACACGTTTCGATATCGTTACGTGAAAATAAACTCCAACACATCTATAAAACAAATAGTAGATACGGCGGTAGAGTACATAGTTCACGCATATAATAATCAATCGGAAATTCAAGTAAAACTGGGATTGGATCCTATGTAATTGAGTTTCTTCGATGAAGAGTATCAAGGTTGCCACGATAAATGAAACCACCTATTTCATACCACATGACATTTGTTCGATTAATTATCCCCCTATGCTTTCGTACAGTAAAAAGGATGGCAACAGCCATCCTTTTTTTGTTTTCCTCATATCGACTGAACCATGTATACATGATTGGAATACCCTGGTGAAAATTATATAATCTATATAAAATTATTGTAGTAGAACAGCTCATAAAGAGTAAATCAGTTGTAGTATCCGGCAGGGAGGTACAGATTATGGATATAGGTTTCTACAATAATGAGGTTATAAATATAAAGTCCCTTCTCCTCAGTACAGAAGATAAGGATAACGCTATTGACAGGTATAGGAAAATTGCAGAAAAAGGGCATATCACCTGCCCTTTTTGTATGGAGAAGTTATACCTGCGAGCTGGTGATGTTCGTGATATCCATCTAGCTCACCGTAGAGGTCGTACATGCCAAATTGCTAAAGCTTATGATACATACCAAGCTCAAGTTACCAGAGAAAATAAGAGACACTCAGTAATTAAAGAAATAATCTACACCGATCTTAAAGGGCAGGAGCGGTTTAAAACCGATTTAAGAGTCAAGTATGGGTATGAAGAAAAAGGCCATGAATCCTGGAAACACTACCCGGATATCTACCTTAACAAGAATGGAAGAGAGTTTGCGATCTGTCTCATTACAAATATTCATGAGATTGGTGATACTAAGATTGTAAATTTAATTAATAAGCGAAATAAATATTTCGTAGATAAAGGGCTTGAGACCATTTGGTTTATAGAGGAGCGGGAACTGGCGTATGATTATGATCACAGAGTATTGTTCTTATGGGAAGCCGAGTATGGCCTTGCGATAAAGACTAAGGAAGACCGCGAGTGGGATAAGCTTGTAAAAGATTTAATCGAGGAATTCCCTAATGTCAGTGTTACGGATCTTTTTGGTTATCGTTCGTACGGTTCATTAGATATTGATGTTAGAAGTTTGTATTATGTCCACTCGGAAGGGAATAACATCACAATATCTACCCATCGAATCATTTTGGATCGAAAAAAGTCACCTTACCGTGCATATGCACTAACAAAGGGATATAAACAGAATATATCATACGCACTAATAGTTGAAGACGAAATCCTCCTCTGCGATCAAGAAATCGAGGAAAAGGCCCGCTTGGAATTTGCGAATGAAGTAGCATTCAGGGTTGACGAACTTATGAATTACACTCTGGATGAATCCGAGTTGATTGTCACAGTTGGAGAGTCAATCGAATATAGAACTGAGGAAACCAGTAAGACGACTGATTTAAAGGAAGACCATGATAGGAGATTTTCTATTGACGAGGATACCTTATCAGAAGTCCTCGTCGTCGATATTGATTTTACTGATTATCTTTTAAAGGTTAAGAGGCGAACCATAACAGTTGCAGAAGCAAGGCAATTGAATCACTATGTAAGATTGAATAAGGGTGAGCTAATTCATTATGGTTTTACCATTCAGGCACTTTCTAAAATTATAGATGAATCGATCGGAAGAATAGATGATCCTGCAA
The DNA here is from genome assembly GCF_029893715.1 of Paenibacillus sp. LBL. Lineage (NCBI taxonomy): Bacteria > Bacillati > Bacillota > Bacilli > Caryophanales > Paenibacillaceae > Paenibacillus > Paenibacillus sp. LBL. The sequence continues at coordinate 8,061 of NZ_JARXYU010000031.1, forward strand.
TTCGCACTTGGCTTGTTGATATTCAATACTTATAAATTTCACAGGTAGTCGTTTTTACAGAAAAATTATGGGATCATGGAGGATCTATGTACAAGAGAATTCAAAGAGTAACCTTTAATTCAGCAACCTTTGCAGAGCCTATTGAGAACATTCTCTTGAACCAAAATAGACATTTTCTTAAGTCGGTCGAGTATTCGCTGTGGAAAAAATACCTTAGCGTTTTTCCTGAAGCTATGGGAATTGATGATATATATGACTATATTCAATTACACCTTGGTTTCCAGAGTGATGAAGAACCACTTGAATTTGATATCCATCCACAAGTTGTTGTGGAATTATTGGATAGCATTCTGACTTCTAAGATGGAAGAAATGATGCTTGTAACAGACTTAAAGGAGCCTTCAGATATTAAACCACTTATTCCATCAGTTACTTTCAATGAGTATCTTGAATTAGATCAACAGACAGATATTCTTAGCGTTCTCGGAGTTGTTTTCGAAACGCATCTTGAAAGTTACCCAGAACTTGAGAGAAAACCATTATATTTTATTTTATACCGGTTGCGAAATAATCTATTGTACACCTTTGATGATCGAATATTTACTACGGATCATATTGGAAAGACTTTAGATAAACTCAAAAAAAAGTTCGATGCTCTTTTATTAGATTGTGTACTTTATAATCACGGAGGCGTTCTCTCAGTTAAGATTATTCAGAGTATCTATAAAAAGTGTGAAACGCTAATAATCCATTATTTTGCTTCCGAACAGAGAGTGGGGAAGCCTCTGGAAGAGGGACGTAGAATATATGATTATGTGACTGAACTTATTAAAAACTCTAGAGAATTTGAACATTTAACCGCAAGATATATCGAGATATTTGAGAATCTATTTAAAAATGAACTGAGCGAATCTGATTTGAGGGGTTGGATTAGCCTTTATTTGAGCGATTTTTACCACATTGCTTTACAATTTGCCTCACCTACCTACGAAAAAAATAGCCTTTCAGGACGTTATTTTGAAGCTGTTCGATTGGCAATAGTTGAAGCAATTCTGGAACAAGGCGATCCAGAACTAATCATAAAGACTGAATATGACGCATTACAACCTGAGCAGTTCAAACAACTATTTGACTGGATGTACGAAGAGAACCTGAAAATTGTAAATTATACAGTATGTCTGCATGTAAAGGATCTTAAAGCTGACAGCCGTTTTTCTCGACTAGACTTGAAGGATATAGAATTTATGTCGGATGCACTTTTTGAAGGATGGCAACATGGCCTTCCATTTCAAAAAAATTTTGAAAGGCCGCATCTTGTGAGGAGTTCAGAAGATCAACAGAAAGAATACATCTGGGTACTCGTACATAATATTCTGGCTGGTATCAATGACATTCAGAGCACCTATCAACTAGCAGAGGAAAAACTCACGAGCTGTCTAAGTCTATTGTATTTCTTTTCGGCGCGAGACGATGATCATAACTTTATAATAGAAGATCAATACCTGGCTTATAATCATGATAGAAAGAAAATGCATCATGCATATGCAAGTAAAAAAGGAAATATATCTGCCAAATCCATTGATGAGCTAGATCCTGAATTAGTGGATCTTTTAGTTCGCTTTCATGACACTGAACTGAAGTGGAAGGCCGATATATTACAAGCTGCTAAAAACTTCGAGCATTATTTCCGATCAATGGGTATATCAGAACAGATGAAATATCTTAAGGCTGTAATCACAAGTCTTTTTGGAAACACGCAGGACCAAAGATCGTTAGCAGCAGCTTGTTCTGTTTTCGTTTCGGGAACAAATTATAGAGGTTCTGATGTTACATTTATAGATACGAGAGCTTGGCTATTTGATGACTTCATGGAGTTCTTTATGCTTTGTGAAACCTCGGGAAAGTTTGCATTAAAAGAACGTATTATGGAACGTTTCAAAGTGTTCTGCAAGAATGTTTTTGTGACTACGTTGGTTAATTTTGATATTCTGGATAGCAACGTTCATGCAACGATTAAAGACATAGTGGATTGGCTGTACTTCGTTTATCCTAACCATCGTCCAATCAGGGAAGAGGTGCGTGACCAATGAATACTCATTCACCTACCTACGACATAATTCCCTCTCTTGATGATCTGAATGGAGAACGTTGCTATATTTATCAGTCATCTGGTTCAAAACTATTAGCACACGGAAGCTTTGTTTTCCGACAAGGATCGTCTTTTAGAAAGAATATTGAGCAGTATGCGATGGTGGCTTCAAGTCATCTGCAAAAAGACACAAATGAGTGCCGGCTAGCGCTTAAACAAATCACAAAAGAACTTAAAGACGGAATCTATAAAGTCATTGTATTAACCCAATATGATGATAATAAGTATGCATTACTAGAGATTGAGGGTATCAACTGGGAAAACAAGCGGGGGTACTTAGAAACAAAAGTCCCAATTCCAACATTAAGTATTCAACCAATAACTAAAGATGAATATATAGAAATTTCAAAAACGACTTATGAGTTTGACTGGTCGAAACTAAACGTTCCACCAGGTTGTTCAGGGACTAAACAGTCGGATGCCTTTGAGGATCTTATAAATGAATTAATTCTTCATTCTAAGGATATCGTAAATTATGCTCGGATAGGTACCGGTGTTGATCGTGCAAGAGATGGTCAATTTGAGATAAATATGGCTTCTTGGCTTCCTAAGGTTAACGCATCGACGAGATGGATCCTTCAATGTAAGTACTCGGTAGATAAGAACACGTCCTTGGCTATTGATGAAATATACAGTGAAATGATAAAGGTCCTTATGCATAAACCTGATTATTATTTACTCGTAACAAACCGGAAAATAACAAGTGATTTTCTTGACTGGTTTAACAGTGATCTTATGTTAGAGACGAATTACTTTATTCCATATAAAAAAATACTGATTCAAAGAGAAGAACTAGAAGAGCTACTCGTGCAGCCAGAGTATATACATTTGAGGAAAAAGTTCTTCGGATGAGTTATCGTTTTTGTATCTCGGCAGTTAAAGGCAGCACTAGATACTCTCATTCTACTAAGATTAGAATAGGTGAATATATTTAGAATCTTATAGTGTAGGCTCTTTTTGGTGTCTTATACTCCCCAGTTAAGGTGAACATTATGGATCGGAATTTTCGTAATTTGTGTTCAGTAATCTCTTAAATCTTTCCGATATAAAGAGTAATTGGAGAGGGGGATAAACATATACATACCGAACGTTTGAAGTCCAAGGAAGGATTCTTATTGTTACTACTAAGTGCAATTCTACTAGTAATCAGTGGTTGCTCATCGAAGGAAGATCTTGTAGCCAGCAATATTACCATTAACATTTCGGTAAAAGAAGAGTTCGATGTTGATAATCGACTCAAATTTAGTGGAACTACTAATTTACCGAATGACATGGAGCTTATTTTATCCGTGTCTGGGGAAGAGGGATACTCTTCTCAGACTAAGGTTTATATCACTAATGGTCTATTTGAAAGTGAATGGTTCACCAATAAGGGGGAGGGGCTATCACCTGGCAGCTATAATCTTCGTCTCTCATCCCCCACAGCAAATGTGCAACCCGAATCGGTCCAAGATTTGATTGGAGAACAAGGAGCAAATTTGACTGGTGAGTACGTTGTTTCCAATGACACCTGGGGAAATATGATCGAATATACATATGCATTTCATGCAGGTAGTTTCACAAGTAGTTCAACAGATGAAGATGAAGAGATTTGGGAAACAGTTGATGAATTTTTGGCTTCGGGGCAATACGCTCTCGTAAGGGATTTCATTGATCAGATTCCCAACCCAAGCTATGATCTTCAGATGATGCATCACTTGGCCATGTACCATATTTATGGTCAGGGAGGAGAGACGGAGAAGTCATTTGAGTCTTTGTACAGCATACCGAGCAGCTATAGTGGTCGAAATGAGGACTTGATAGCCTATGAGAAAAGTTTGTACACAGATATCATAGACAGTAAAGACAGTAAAGAAGACAGTGACTTTAATATTTATGGAGAATACCAACCAGTAGAGAGTATGACACCTGAGGAAATACAAGCCGAATTAGAAGCAATCTTGAAAGAATCAATACCCGACAATTAACAAATATACCCAATGATACAATGTTTTGATGATTAGGAACATCAGAAGTTAAAGATCTTTTTGCTTCTGGTAATTCGACATCTCGATCTGATTATCAAGTAAAATGGAGACTAAACCTAAATCGAAGGAACCTACAAAATTAAAGTGGTTGTAAATGATGGTGTGGCCGTCCGAATGGACGGCCTTTTAATATACAGCTGAATAGTCATTAAAGGATAAGGCGGCATTGAAGTAAGGAGGGAAATCGTTGACATTCAAGTAAGAATGATCGTAGTTTTATATCTCGAAACAATTCTTCGTCTTTTCTCTTGGATTTTTCTTCTCAGTCTTGGGCTTCTCCTAAGGACTGAGCTCTTTTTTCAGCAACTTAATCGACCCCACCGAATCATGGGGAGCACTAACAATCTGATCAACTCTTTGTCTACACCCTTAGCTGACTCTCCGACAAGTGCATCTGAAACTCTAACGAAATAAACCCAACATACCGCTAGTTAGGAGCAGTATGCCGGTTCCGACAAGCATTAGGCGTCGTCGCGAGTTCCTCGCAGACTGAGGGGGACGATTTCACTGAACCACCATCCAGCTGCTGGAGTTTGCAGCCTAATTTCCAAATTGCTGTAATTTTGAACAGTTCCTTTTTTGGGGATAATAACGGCAGGAATGTCGGTTAAGCTATTGCGATAAAGGCGGGCAGCTGTATTCAGCACACCTTTATTAAAAAAGGCATCGCGATCAGGACTATCAAATCCATCGACCTGGAATCGTAGAATTGTATTCGGGTTATATCTTTTTGTATCTTTATTGAATACCGTTCCACCTTTGAAATACAGGACGTAACTGTTTTTCTGGTCTTTAACCATCAGGTTCTTGATCGAAGGTCGGTTATTGAACCATTTGAGCGTATTGATCGGCTTGATTAACCCAAGGTTAGGGTCATTCGGATCAGTAAGGTCGATGGCAATAAGTGCGTCGAGCTTGCCTTGATACAGTCCGTCTTTTGACGTGATGGTCATACGTTCTTCTTTCCACATTTCTTCGACCGAGGCCTTTCTAGCATGTCTCAGATCGGCTTCCGTGGTTACCCACATTTCCGGCATCACGGTGAAGATGTTTGTTCCATGCCATGCGATTTCAGCACTGCCGACCGCATACTTATCGACGTGGAGGTCAGTGCCGTTTTTCTTGGAAAGAATTCGTTCGATCACAACGATCGCCTGTGCACGCGTGGTCATCCCTTTCGGAGCGATCTGCCCTATACCGACGCCTTTAATAAGACCGGCTTTCGTAGCGAGATACATCCATTTGTCATCTTCTTTTGTCGTTTCTCCGATCGCACGAGCTACAACGCGGGCCATTTCTTCACGTGTCATGACTTTCGTCCAAGCGGCTTCGTTATCGTTGAAATCGGCGGATGCGTAAAGGCCTGCTTTGCTTGCAGCTTCAACGTACTCCGTGTACCATTTACTGCTTGCTGGCGTGGTCTCAAGTTCCAGGGCCGAGACGACCATCTTCACGAATTCCGCGCGTGTGACACTGGCGTCTGGCTTAAATGTACCGTTCGTGTATCCATCGACATAGCCTTTGGAAACGGCTTTGGTAATGGCGCTAGCGCCCCAGTGGGTCGATTTCACATCGAAAAATTGAGTTGTAGCGGCTTGAGCGTTAGGTGTCTTGATGCACATCATACTCACCATAAGTGCTGATGCCAGTGCGATTCCTGCAATTTTGATGAATTGTTTTTTCATGGTACTCTCTCCTTTTGATTAGGCGCTCTTAATTTGGGAGAACGCTCCTTTATATTTATCGTCATCATGGGCTTAGCAATTTGCTTTTCTATATACTAAAAGGTAAATAACCATACCTTGCCACGCCTTATTCGTTCTCAAATCATTCTTCTACGCGTCCCATGGCTTCGAAACGACGTGATCGTGATATTGAATTCTGTTCTTAGTGGGACAGATACGCGTTAACGTATCGATCAGAAGAATGGGTTATTAAATTTCAGGCACTGAAATCCATAAACTGAGGTAATCATTGTATACGGATCCTGCAGAGGGTTGGAATATCAAAACTGAAGTGAAAGCTTGAAGACCACTTGGGATTTCATCCAAAGTGGTCTTCATTTAGTTTAGAATTCTGTTTTTTACTTTTTTTCGTTTTTATCAGGAACTTGTTTGATAGCGGAACCTTAGATGGAAAGAACGACAAGATTACCGTTACTTTTCAAAAGAAATTCTACACCTTGGACCCCAAAAATCAAATCGTTTGGAATAACCGCACATACTACCCTACCAGAAAACTTGTGACTGGTATCGGTCTAAAACTATTGACCAAAAGCAACGAGCAGGCTGCAGATGATTGGAAGGAGTTTCAAATCATCGAATAGCGATCGGACGTATTCAAGTTACTCTAAAACAATAGAGAATCGCTAGGTAAACGGAGAAGACTAACGAAAGCCCACCTCACGAGGTGGGTTTTCGTTTAGTTTTCGACTGATCAAACAAAATAGTATGTTCGGGTGTTTGGGACGGTTTGGGCTACGAAATTCGGATATTCGATCTTGGGAATTTGAGGCGTATGGTCCTGAACAGTGAGCATCAGATATCCGGATTCGTAGTTGATCAATGAGTAAAGGACACATTCTCGTTAGTGATGTGTCCTTTACTTATGTTATCAGCATCCATAATGAAACAAAATTAAATTGAAACTATTCATATCTTAAATTCGGATTAACTATCCTCTATTAACAGCATTTAAACGATATTTCGATAAATTTTGTGTGAATCCCGGTTATGTTATTACGTTTCAGAGAAGTTCTTGGAAATAGACTACAAACGAAACGTTAGAAAAATCATAACTAAGTTCATAATAGATGCGTTATTTATTGGAGAGGGATGATTACACCGACTAGGTTGATAAAACTTAATACCTCAATCTACTAATATATTACTTGTTTTACAAATATAAACTATTGTGTTAAGGTTGTTTTGTAAACACTTCCAATTGTTAGGGGGTTGTGAGATAGTACGATACATTTACTAAAGTTTCATAAATAACGATTGAGGAGGATTTTTCAATGAAAAAAATGCTTGTAACAATGTTGGTAGTTATATTGACATCTGTAGGTTTACATACTGGTAGTGTCTCTAATGTAGAGGCTGCTGAAAACGATTGGGTAAATGGATTTCCGCCATATTCTGAAATTGTGAATACAGACTCAATTCTAAGTGAACTTACTGAGGAAGAATATCACGAGGCAGTAAGAAATGCTATTCCTATAGAATCATTGATGGTAGAACCCACAGAAACTCAACCAGAAGGAAATATTAAACCTATGGCTAATATGTCTTGGGCTTTTGATAATTTGCAACCACCCGGTCCATCTGGTGGGGCCCACTTCTCAGGTGAATTCACTTCTTCAGCAACTAAATTCAAGATTACTGTTGTTCAGTGGGCTACTAATAGTAACAAAGCCCCCTCTGTGAATTATACACTCGTCAACAGAGATTACTTTGGAACGCCAGCCCTCATCTATGGGAGATTTACACATACGAACGAAACAAAAGAGATATGGAACGTACCTCCTGGTACATACCAAGTAATGGTAACAAATTTGAACGATTTTCCAATTTCAGGGAATGGATATATTGATGCTATCTTTTAAGTATTTCCTCAACAACAAATAACATCTTAGAAGGGGTGAGTGATCATGAATAAGAAGTTTTTAAGAAGAACTATAATCATTGCATCATGTTGTTTTGTATTAATGAGCGCTTTTTTTATAATCAGAGAACTTATAGATAATAAGCAAGTTATAGACTCGACTATTAATGACACCACTCCACCAAAAAAAGCATTACCAGATTGGCAAATTGAATACGACAGAAAAGCTCGAACAGAACCGGTGGAAAGTGTAGCAACTGAACATGGAGAATTTTATTATGCACCTTTTCCAAAACAATTTCCACGAGAGGAAGTTGTTAGAGGAGATATTGGTGAGGAAGTGACCGAAGATACAAAACAGTTGATAATAAGAGGATATTATTACGAAAAAAAATAAAAATAATATCATCGTATACGGATTTCTCCGGTCTAACCTTCAAAGATGAAGGCTAGAAAGTGAAAAGCTTTCCAAGAAGCAAGCGGGACTGACCCTATTGCGTGAACAAAAACACCTTCAAGAGATGTCCATGTTTTTAGAAATGGAGACAACCTTGGAGGTGTTTTTGCGCACCTATATATCAAACTCTGAGGATGCCGATAAAGGATGAAAAAAGGAAGAGGAGCAAGATCAACTCACTTACTGGGTTCTAGACCTTAGGGATTAACTATTCGCTCTAATAACAGAATTTCAACTGTCGGCCTTGTTTACCGAATGACGTCGATCCTCTTGTGCAATATGAGTATAGATCATAGTCGTGTTCATATCGGAATGACCGAGCTGCTCCTTTAACTTGGCAAGATCATTATTCTCCTGATGAAACTTCGTCGCAAATGTATGACGCAGTTTGTGGATCGTCAAAGCAGGCCGGCCGAACGAATCAACGTACCGCTCAAGCATTTTCTGCGCGGCCCGAACGGTCAGGCGGCTAACGGTTCCGCTCGGTCCAGTGGGGAGGGAGAGGAACACGGCCGTCTGGTTGTCACCGACGCGGTAACGGTTTTTTCGTATCGCCACATAGGACTGGAGATCCTGAAGTGCAATATCGCTAATCGTTACGCTGTCCTTTTTATTGCCTTTTCGAGTCACAGAGACTTTTGCTTTCAACCAGTCGATATCGTCAAGATCAAGCGAGAGGGCTTCTGATATGCGGAGTCCGGACCCTAGAATAAGGCTGACCAAAGCCAAATCCCGTTCCTTGTTTTTTATATGGGAGTTAAAGATACGCTTGTTGGGCTCACATACGCCCTGGAAGCCTTCAGCTACAAACACTCGAAAATCAAAAATTTCATCATCTCGCAGAATTTTATCCTCGATACGAGCCGCCTTTTTCTCCACTGTGAGTTTTTCCTTGTCGGCCTCGACCTTAATCATGACATTCCGCTTCAGGTAAGGAAATCCTTGATCATCTTCCGAAATCTGCGACAGGAAATGGAATAACGATTTGAGAGAGGCGAATTTACGTGCAATCGTATCCTTTGAATTTCCATGTTCAATCGAAAGGAAATCAGCGTATCGTTCGACGTCTGCTGCTCGAAGGCTCTCCAGCACATCAAGCGGGAGATCCCCGCGCTCCCCTTGGTAGAAGCCCTCGGAGATGAGCCAATTGAAGAATGAGATATAATCAAGACTGTAATTCAGCAGCGTATTTGGCGACTTCTTGCGCTTGCTGCGCTCTATGTATTCCTGGGCGTACCACGGGAGTTCGATCATTTTGCTGTCGGTTTTTTTGAATAGGCGTTTACGTTCGTCGATGTGCATTGTGACCTCCACAAGTTCAAAGTTAATAACGCATACATTGGTAAATTTCGAATTGCGTAAGGGATTGGCCTCTACCGTGAAGGTCAGCACATTTAATCCCGTAGGAGACCCTTCGTATGACGAGCACTCCGGAAAGAACTCTTTCAATCTTCAATATGTCGGTCCGGTCATACCGGGATTAGAACTCGGTGTGTTTGAGCTCTTCACGTATCAAGGTGCTTTGGATTCAATCCGTATCGACGAAGTTGACCTGGAATACGCGGACGGCACCAAAGAAACCGTCGTCTACAATCGCACGACTAAGGACGATAGCGGGCTCAATAATAGATAGGGAAGTTTATTGCAACTTGCTTAGTATTCATGTAAGAGGAAAGAACATACATATCCATTTAAGTCCGCGTTTTACGCGGATTTTTTTTGGTTTGAATTTTGTTCTTTGTCTCGTAATTTAGATTGAAATATCTTCGAGTGTATATCATGATATTGAATGTTTATGGTGAACAAACTATATTTTTATCGATGTCAGATGAGGTACTAGATCCGATTTCAGTCGTTCAACTAACGGGGAACACTAGTTCAAATCATAAAGATTAAATCCTTCTATTAGAAGCAAACTAGATTTAATAGCTCTAATTAGGAGGTTTTGTTATGATCTAAATTAAACCTGGTGTCGATGGACAAGAACATTTCCCAAAGAGAGTCGCTATTTTAGCGGCTTTTTTTGTTTTATCGGTACAAGTTCTTGTCCCGAGTCGAGGACAAGAACTTGTACCGATTGCCGTAAAGGACAAGAACATGAACCGATTACCGATTAGATAAGTATCTAACTAAGTTTTCATGCAATTCATTAAGCTAACGGGCAGGAAAGTTCAATCGTTTCGTGAGAACCTTCAAGTATATAAATTCATGAAAGCAGGGAAGTACATGAAACACGTGGAATAAATATACAAATTATCAGTATTAGGGGGTTGTGAAATGACATTTCCGACACATATTGTATCGGCAGGCGGAATTGTAGAAGATGGAAATGGAAATATCCTATTAGTAAAAGCCCATGACGACGGTTGGGTATATCCTGGTGGGATAACAGAAGTTGGAGAAAACCTGATTGATGGTGTGATCCGTGAAATTAAAGAGGAAAGTGGAATAGACGCCATTGTTAGCCATTTAATTAGTGTTGTTTCGAATACAGCGATCCATAAGTGGTATGATGGTGAAACTGATGTTCCTACGAAGGTCATGTTAGATTTCGTGTGCAAAGCTGTGGGTGGCGTCACTGCGACAACGTCAGAATGTAATGTCAAGCTTCAAAGGAATGTTTAGTTGTAAGGCTACAACTCTCAAGACATATGTACAAAATACGAGTTTTGTGAAATAGACTCTCGGGAAAACTTAGTAATCATTGATTTCATACAAAAACCTTCAGACAGAGGATATTATTTTGTGGTTGGTTCTCACTCATCTGTTTCTAGGCCCTTATTGGTCTTTCTAGTTGCTTCTTAGTTGCTTCTTAGTTGCTTCTTAGTTGCTTCTTAGTTGCTTCTTAGTTGCTTCTTAGTTGCTTCTTAGTTGCTTCTTAGTTGCTTCTTTAAACTTACTCTAAACGGAACATTCAGTTCGTCGTCGATGTGGTATTTAAGTTCGGTTTTCCAAAGTTCATAAACAGATTACATGATACGTCTAAATTACCGATTCCGCATTCCTTGCTTGGTTGTTCAAAGGTTTTTTCTTTCGAGTTCAATTCCAATTACATTCCAATTACTGTAAATATTCGTGTGGTTACATATACAACTATAACCATTTTTAAACCTACTATACATAACAAGACATAACAAGTCGTCTCACCAAGGTACCCAACTCAGTAAATAAAAAAGCCGCGGATTCCCGCGACTTCTTCAACGAAGGTGCATAAACCAAACTCGCCCTATTTGCTTATCCTCTTCCCCATACCATATTCCACATGCGTCTGCGATGATATCCATTTTGAGGATCGACGCCGCATTCCATAAGCCACTTCGCTGCATTTTCTTTTTGACAAGGAGTAACCGGTACTCCCAAGCAATTGGACAATTCATCAATCATCCCGCAGCACCTGTTATAGTCTCGCAAATCCTCGCAGCGTTTCTTGCAGAGAATTCCATACACTTGATGAAAGTATCTCGGATTCATCATTTTGCCTCGAAACGTTCCCATTAGTTCAGGATCAAGATATGCCATCTGCCTTCTCCTTTCGCAAGCTTCTTTTCATTCTCCTCAGGATTGAATAATAAATACAGTAAACGCTTATTGTTAGCTGGTTCCGCTTCCGACAATTCGTCGGTAATAAAAGCATATGCTATGTTTCCAATATGGACAGGGTGTATAACCAGAAGGCTTCGGAATATGATGAATTAGGGCTGTTTTTGGTACTTCTGCACATAATGGCTCAAGGTAAGCAGCGGCCAGACCAGCGGATAACTGTGATAATGAATATAAAAATGTCCCGGCAAACCCGCACCGGCAGGATATGTGGTTCTCCTGCCTTCTTGTCGGTTCCACTCTATTAAACGAAGGATCCCCTGATCGATCACCTCGGTTGGATTGTCGTGAACTGCAATCAGCGCATCCAAAGCCCATGCCGTATGGACGACCGTAGAGTATGGAGCCGGATTATATTTCTTAATGAAATCGCTCCGACAGGACTCCCCCCATCCCCCGTCCTCATGCCGGATTCTCAACAGCCAGTCCACGGCCCGCCGGATCGCAGGATGATCTGCCTGCAAGCCGGCAGCAGCCATTCCAGTCACCGCTGCCCATGTGCCATAGATAAAAGACACTCCCCACCGGCCATACCAGGAGCCGTCGCTCTTCTGCTTCTTCACGAGCCAGTCTAAACCGTCTTGAATGCGCGGATGGGATAAACGCAGTTTCAAGTGATTCCCGAGCAGCTCCAGAACCCGGCCGGTAATATCCGCGCAGGAAGGGTCGGCGGCAGTTTCAGCAAAATGCGGTATTCGAAATAAACGTATAATCGACGAGGCACTGTTCTTCTCAAAAGCAGCCCATCCTCCATCATCATTTTGCATACGGAATACATATTGAATTCCTTTTCTCCATGCCGCGCTGTAGTCACTCTCCTGGGCTGCTAACCTGGTAAGTACGCGAATAACCGCCTGTGTATCGTCAACATCCGGATTGGCCGTGTTGCTCTCGGAGAATCCCCATCCACCGGAGGTGCGATGCCGTGAGTCTCTTTCCGACTCCTGCTTCTCCAAATGCTGCAAGGAAAGAAGATACTTCGCGGCTCGCAGCATTGCGGCATCTTCCGTTGATACTCCTGCCTCCTGGAGGGTATAGGCAATCAGTGCCGTATCCCAGACGGTTGATGGGGAGTTTTGAATGTGCAGCGACCCGTCGCGCGCAGTGTAACCGAAAGAAGCCAAGCCTTCTACCGCTTGCTTGATCATCGGTGAGTCCGTCTTATATCCAATGGCAAGCAGAGAATAAATCATAAAAAAGGTCGCGCTGGCATAGCTGTATTGTGTTCCGTCATTCTCAATATTTTGCAGGAGGATTTGCTCTGTTTTTTTAAGTGCGCTTCTCGACAGATAACCTTTTTTCTTTCTTTCCCGTGTGCGATTTGAACGTCTCGGTTCACGTAGTTTATGAAAATGCTGTGTTACAAACAGATGATGGATGTTGATCTCCCGAGGATGATGAAGCTTAAACTTGCGGTGGCCGAGGATCAGCAAGGAAGCAAAATGACTGCGGACATACGAGCTCCAACGGTAATAACTGAAAGAACTTGATTTGGGAAGCTGTATCAAATACAGGGGCAGCGGGAAAAAACGAGGCCAAGGATAGAGCCCGTTTAGCGCCAGCATGAATTTAGTCGAAACATGGGCTTGCTCCACACCGCCATGCTGTACAATATACTCCTCAGCCTTCTGCATCATAACGTCTTCCCGGCTTGCACAACCGGATAGCAACAGGGCTGTATAAGCTTCGACCGTAGAAGACAGATGGCCCACTTCATCGTCGTACTGCTTCCATGCGCCGTTTGGAGCCTGACGCTGCTTCAGACGCTGCGCGAGCTGCGGAATTAGCTCCGGCTTGGTATCCAGGTTTTTCAGTAGAATGATCATATTGGCATCTGTCATCGGCCCCGTATCAAAAAGAAATCTCCAGGATCCGTCCGGAAACTGTAAGGATTTGAGATGCGAAATATAGGTTTGAATCTCTGTCTGTACGATCTTCAGCCGACCCATTGTCGTCTCAACTCCTTGCCACATTGATAGGGTATCTCGTCACAAGAACCTGTTTTTTTATCGTATGTGGGGACAAAGCATCCGGTAGAGGCGTTTAGTCTCGGGTACATCCGCATATTTTGCACCAGGCTTAAAAGCCTGATTCCCATATCAGTAACCAGCAGCAGCAAATATCCTGAAAATATGCCGGGCTCCATTCCATCTCATAAAAAAAACCGGCCACTTGGGCCGGCTTCATCTCTTCATTTGATTTGGACCATGCACATTTTACAATAAACTGGAATATATTGCATATTGGCTCATATAATCATCATGATTAGGCCTGTCTCTGAGGAGCTGCGCGCTTTATGCAGTCCTCTTGTAACCTACCTTACTTAAGATTAGCAGACCATTTCTCTGCACGTGCCTGCAGATCATCCAGAAACTTCTGAATATCCGGTGCATGACCGGATGCAGCCTGGCTAATAAATCCGTTAATGGCTGGAGCGATGTCGCTCATATAGAACGGATTGGCTTCATCCATAAGCTCCGAGTGGCCAACTTCCGCAATTTCAAGCGCTTTTTTCACAAATTTATCTTCCGGTGTTACGAAATCAGCGTTTTTCAATGTGGGGGTATTCGAGAAATTTTCATACATATATTTTTGCGTCATGTAACTCGTCAAGAACTTCATCACTTCCCATGACGCATCCACATCTTTTGCATTTTTTGCCATGATGAACGGGTCGACTGCAACCCAGCCTTCGCCTTTTGGACCCAGGTTCAATACCGGCTCAAATCGGTCCAGCAGCTCTTTGTTCTGCTTCGAACGGTATTCACTCATGGTTGAACCGCCGGTAGAATCCAGCGCGATGGCAATGTTGTTCTTCTCAAGCCCGAAATTCTCGGCACCCTGGGCGTTGACGAAACCGGCCGGCGGCAGCTTGGCAGCTTCCTTCAGCCATTCCAGCACCTTCACCATTTCCGGTGTGTTGAGATGCCACTTGATGTTCTTGATATCTTTCAACGACCCTTCCGCTCCCTTCGCGCCAAAAGCAAGGGTAAGCGCAACAAAGGTAGATCCGTTTAACGAGTTGCCGCTCCAATACAGGCCGAAATTGTCTTCACCGGTTTTCGGGTTTTTGCCGGTCATTTTCTTAGCTTTATCCAGAATTTCTTCCGGACCAGGCTGTGCGGTGAGTGTATCCACTCCCCAGTCTTCAAACAGCTTCTTATCGTAGATAGTCATCCGGCGACCAAGGGCGACAGGAATGCCAAATTGCTTGCTGCCATCCGGGGACTTGGTGCTGTAGGAATTGTTCATGATGCCTTCCAGATAAATGCTGGGGTCAAATGAGGTGTCCTTTTCAATCAGATCGTCCAGATCCCGCAGCAGTCCTTCCTGATACCATTGGGAAGCAAAGGCTCCGCCCGTGTATAATACATCCGCGTCCCCGGAGAGCAGCATGGCCGTTTGTTTTGCTTTTACGTTCTCCCATGGGATTTGATATACCTCAAGTTTAATGTTCGGATACATTTTCTTGAACGTTTTATCCAAATATTCGTTAAGGCCGATCGTCGGATTCCCTGTCAACGCATCAATCCCGTTCTCGAGCTGCCAGCCTGCCAGCGCAACGCGAACCGTTCCTTGCATATCAGACACTTTCTCAATTTGGACGCCGCCGGTTACGTCTTTTCCCGAACTGCCAGTGCAAGCGGCCATCGTAAACACAAGTACAAAAGACAGAATAAGCAGTACCGTCTTCTTCATATCAGACACACCTCCGTAAAAAATATATGAAATTCGCGTAACGCGGGATTACTGCTTGATACCGGAGAGCGCAATGCTTTCGATAATATAACGCTGCAGGAACATATAGACGACGATAACCGGAATCAGACTCGTTGTGGTTGCCGCCATAATGATCGAAGGCTGTTGATTGATCCCGTTGTTATAGGTAAACATCGCCAGACCAATCTGAATGGTGTATTTGGTAGCGGATTTCAGAATCAGCAGCGGCCATAGCATATCGTTCCAGACGCCAAGGAACAGCAGAATAACCATGGTGGCGATAATGGGTGTACAGAGCGGAAGATAAACCCGGCTGAATACGGTAATTTCCTTGGCCCCATCCAATACCGCGGCTTCCCTTAAACTGCCGGGTAATTGATCAAAGAACGCCTTGGCTAAAAAAGTACCGAAAGCATAATTCATCGCCGGCAAATAAAAAGCCAGATAGTTGTCAACCAAACCGAGCTTGCTGAACAGCAGATACTGAGGAATCATCGTCATTTCGAATGGAATCATCATCGTGCTTAAGGCCAGCAGCAGAACGAAGTTTGCCCCTTTGAAGCGGAGTTTGGATAAGGCATATCCGGACAAAAGCGCAGACAACGAGCTGATGACAATGACTCCTGCACTAACAAGTGTTGAATTGCCAATATATCGAAACATATTGATGTTAGTGAAAGCGGCTTCATAAGTTCGGATCGAAGGCTCCTCCGGCCATATTTTGGGCGGGAAAGAGATATTGAGTCGTGCCCCCCAATCGAAGCTGGTCACGAGCATCCATAGGAACGGCACAATCATAATAAATGAACCCAGCAGCAGGGCCATTGTTAAAATAAGCTGTTGAAGTGTGATTCGTTTACGGCGTACAGGTTCCTTGGGTAAGGCTGAATCGATCATAGTTACCCTCCTGTCTTGTGAATTTACGGTTCCCTAAGGTTCCCGAATCGGCAAGGCGACCGAGTTAGTCTAAACTGTCTTTACGGCGGTTAAGGAGCATGAGGAATGCCGTCAGAATGAGTATGATCAGGAACAGTAAGTAGGATACGGCAGTGGCCAGACCCATCTGTGAAGCAAGGAACGCATTCCGGTAAATGTACAGCACGACCGTCATCAAGCTTCCTCCTGGATTGCCAGCCGTTCCCCCGATTAACCAGACATCGGTAAACCGCTTCATGCCGCCAATGGTTCCCATAATGAGCATAAACACAAAGATTGGACGCAAATAAGGAATCGTGATATACCACCACTTCCGGTACGTTCCGGCTCCATCCACTTCTGCTGCTTCGTAAAGATCCCGAGGAACACTTTGTAATCCGGCCAGGAAAATGATCGTGTTATACCCGAGCGCGCCCCACAAACTCATCAGCACAATGCTGTACCGTGCGACTTCAGGATTCGTGAACCATCCAACAGGATCCATGCCAAACAAGCCAATAACAAAGTTGATCAGTCCCTCCTTGGACGGAAAGAACAAGAACGAAAACAAGAGGCTTGTCGCAACACCGGATACCACATTGGGCAGAAAATATACGGCTTTAAAAAAATTACGTCCCAGATTCCACTTCAAGTTGTTAATGAGGCTGGCCAGAATAAAAGACAGTGCAATACCAAGCAGAACAGACCATATCCCCATCATAAATGTGTTTGTAAGCGCTTGCCAAAATAAGGAATCCTCCAGTGCGTATCGGTAGTTGCTGAGGCCCACCCAAGCGCCCGATAAATTGAGCCCAGATGTCTGATGAAAACTCATGAACAGCGCGGCGAACATGGGATAGATGGCAAATACCACAACCCCGATGATAAGCGGGGCACTGAATAGATAGCCCATCCAGTCATTGCGTGTAAATCTGAATCTTCGTTTAGCCATACTCCGATGATCCGCAGTCCATTTCCCTTCTGGGGTGGATGACAAACTGATCCTCCTCCTTTCGTTAATAACCGGATTCATGCCGGTGATTGGACAAGCGATCATGTCCATTCTGTACATGGTTATGTGGACGAATCCGGATTATGTGTTATTCTTTTTTTCACAGATGCGAACGTAAGAACAACATAGGTGTGACGATTCCTCATCGGCAGTGTATGCAATGGACCACATCTAGGTGTATGCCTATTCCGATTAAGGCATCATAATAAATATTATGTAAACTATCTAAACAAAGAAAACCGTCCATCTCAGATATCTAACCTGAAATTGACGGTTCATCATCACATACCCAGCATCGTCTTAAGCGTAATAAACACAACCGGAATCAGCAGCGCTGCGGATTAGATTCATCGTTTTGAAATGCCGGATGCCTAATATGCTCAAGCCAGAACTCAGAATCAAGATTCCCCCAACAATGGATATTTCGGTTAACAGCTCGGGTGTGATAAAACCCGACACAGCACCGGCCAGAACATAGAATAATCCTTGCCAACAAAATAGTACAACGGCTGATAAAATAATACCGATACCAAAGGTTGACGCCAGGCGGTAGATAATCCTTCCGCTAGATTGCCTGTCGAAAATCTGGACACCGCATGCTTGAATCGCTGTTCGATCAGGGGTCTCGCTGGAAGATTCTTTCTTTACACTTTAATTTGGGATAAAGAATAGTCTTTGCTTTCATACATCTTTATGGCAAGCATGATTTTTTTTGATTCAACCTTCGGTCTCCCTCCATTTCTTCCCCTAGCTCTAGCTACCGTCAGTCCATCTTTTGTTCTTTCACTAATGATATCTCGTTCCAATTCGGCTATGCTAGTTAACATTCTAAAGAAGAATCGTCCCATTGCTGTTGTCGTGTCAATCTTATCCTGAATGGATACAAAATTAATGCCTTTTGCTTCAAAATGTTCCATAAGTTCAACTAAATGCTTGGTACTTCGACTGATTCGGTCTAATTTATAGACAACCACTGTATCGTCTTTGCGTAAAATTTTAAGAAGTTCATCTAACTGTGGACGGTTATGTCTTTTTCTTTAAAGGTCTCATCAACCCCATATTGATTCAATGCATCGAGTTGTAATGATAATGACTGATCTTGTGTGCCAACACGTGCATAACCAAATTTCAATACAAACATCCCCCTTTCATACCAAAAACGGTCGTTTTTGATACGTTAACCCTCAATGCTAAGTGGCATTTATAAAGATAATTCTGATACAATATTGTTAAGCAAGAGGGCCAGATTATGGAATAATAGCTGTACTAAGATTGAACATTTAAAATAATTTTATTAGGCTAAAAATTAGTAACCATCACGTTAACCTGTTCAAAGGGGGAAATATGAAATTGGATCCAAACATGATTAAGTTTCGAAGGCTTATATTCGAAGATTTACCACTTATGTATGACTGGATTAGAAATGACCGTTTTGTTAACCGTTTTTGGGCTTACAACAAAAAAGAACCTTATGAAAAGGTGGTCAAGACCCCATTTTGTGGACATTGGAAAAACACCTAAGCTGCAAACTGGCGTCGGTACTCTACCGGCGTCAGTTTGTTTAATTTCCGCTGC
>NZ_JARXYU010000032.1:0-18682 GCF_029893715.1 Paenibacillus sp. LBL
GGGGTTCGAACCCCTCAGCCTCCACCATATATACACCTTTTAATGACGCGGGGTGGAGCAGTTCGGTAGCTCGTCGGGCTCATAACCCGAAGGTCACAGGTTCAAATCCTGTCCCCGCAACCAATTTATATCACTTATAGTGATCATACCTTATGGAACTGTGGTGTAGAGGCCTAACATGCCTGCCTGTCACGCAGGAGATCGCGGGTTCGAATCCCGTCAGTTCCGCCATTATTTACAAGCTTCAGGGATAAGATGAGTATCCGATATGGGTTTCGTCGAAGTTCGCGAAGAACTAAGGCTCGGTAGCTCAGTCGGTAGAGCAGAGGACTGAAAATCCTCGTGTCGGCGGTTCGATTCCGTCCCGAGCCACCATGTAATTTTATAATTGTGTATGCCGGTGTAGCTCAATTGGTAGAGCAACTGACTTGTAATCAGTAGGTTGGGGGTTCAAGTCCTCTCGCCGGCACCATTATGGAGGATTAGTGAAGTGGCTAAACACGGCAGACTGTAAATCTGCTCTCTTCGAGTTCGGTGGTTCGAATCCATCATCCTCCACCAGTTTTTAGGGGCATAGTTTAAAGGTAGAACAACGGTCTCCAAAACCGTTGGTGTGGGTTCAATTCCTGCTGCCCCTGCCATTGAATACTTATAATGAACTTGGCGATCGTGGCGAAGGGGTTAACGCACCGGATTGTGGTTCCGGCATTCGTGGGTTCGAGACCCATCGGTCGCCCATTACTTCATTATGATTATTCTCTAGAAAAAACTATTACATTATGGCGATCGTGGCGAAGGGGTTAACGCACCGGATTGTGGTTCCGGCATTCGTGGGTTCGAGACCCATCGGTCGCCCCATAGTTTTTTAAAAAATGTTGGGGATTAGCCAAGCGGTAAGGCAACGGACTTTGACTCCGTCATGCATAGGTTCGAATCCTATATCCCCAGCCATTGATTTTTTAATAAGCGGACGTGGCTCAGCGGTAGAGCATCGCCTTGCCAAGGCGAGGGTCGCGGGTTCGATTCCCGTCGTCCGCTCCATTTTTGTTTCTGGCGCCATAGCCAAGTGGTAAGGCACAGCTCTGCAAAAGCTTTATCCCCAGTTCGAATCTGGGTGGCGCCTCCATTACAAACTTATGTGCCCTTAGCTCAGCTGGATAGAGCGTTTGACTACGAATCAAAAGGTCAGGAGTTCGAATCTCTTAGGGCACGCCATCAGTAAGCCGGTGTGGCGGAATTGGCAGACGCGCGCGACTCAAAATCGTGAGGGAAACCGTGGGGGTTCGAGTCCCTTCACCGGCATCATCAAAAGGAATGCAGACTATAAACGTCTGCATTCCTTTTTTCGTATTGATCTTTTGTTAGGTTAGTTACTCCACGCTAAGCCTCCGTTGCTTTTTATGATAGGGACTGATGTAATGCTCCTCAGTATGTAGGCAGCTCCTGAATTGCACCTAACTGCATGCCTTTAACTGCAAACCTTTAACTGCAAACCTTTAACTGCAAACCTTTAACTGCAAACCTTTAACTCCCCCTTTTTAATACACTATCGTATTTCTTTACGTGGTATTAATCCCCTCACTAATCCGGGACACGTTTAATTCCAGTGCTTTCAATCAAATGAATATCTTTGATTTTCTTACAAGGCCTTTGTAAATCAGGACATATTACGCGACCCGCGGTATAGATCCTTTCTAAACCGACACTTTTAGCACTGCTCTAAGGTAATCAGACAGCAGTAGAGCTATGCTCTCGATGGTAATGATACATCCCATGGAATGAGCTGAGAGCAGATCTAGTGTAAGGGTTGGACGCAGGTCTGTAGGTGGCCCCGACTTAGGTCTAGGTTCAAAAACCGTCCGCAGGCCGTTTTAGTTCATCTTGAAATTACCTAGAATAGAGTCATAAGGTTGAACAAAAGAAACAACAATCAAATAACAGAAAGGCGGTGCATAAATGAGGAATTCAAAAGGAAATGGAATAAGTATCCTGTTGATTGGTTTAGGGATATTGGTTCTCCTGGGAATATTCGGTCCTCTGCTCGGATGGTTGTTCAGTCTTCTAATTCCAGTGCTGATGGTCGCTTTGGGATATTACGGGATCCGTAGAGGAAATACCTTAATCGGGTGGATTATTCTCGGTATCGGTGTGATCTGGTTGATGGGTAAACTCTCCTGGTTGATCGGTCCGATCTTTGGAATCATCTTAATCATCTACGGGGTGTCCAGATTGAAGAATGGCAGACCACGTTACTGATATAACACAATAATGAATGGCAGGCATAAACAGCCAGATAATGATCGCGATAGAAGAGGAGGACTAAGCCAATATGAGTGTTTTCCGGCGGATAAGAGACATAACCGTTGCAACATTGAATGAAAAGCTTGAACAGAGCCAGGATCCGGTTCGTTTGATCGACCAGTTCCTTCATTCAACCAGACAGGACATTGCAGAAGCAGAGAAACTGCAGCAGCAATGCCAAGTACATTCCAGACAGCTGAAACAGCAGGTGGATCAAGCAGAAACCATGCGCTATAAACGTGAAGAGCAGGCATTGCTCGCACTGAAGGCCGGTGAAGATCATCTTGCCAAACTTGCATTGCAGGAAAAGTTGATCTATGAGGAAAAAATTGAGCAGTACCAAGGCCTGTTATCCTCAAGCCTGGAGTCGCTGAAAGAAATCGATGAACAGCTCGGCGAGCTGCGCATGGAATATCAGACGGTGTACAGCAAACGGCAATATTACGTTGCCCGGGTCGAGACCCTTCGTCTTCAACAGAAAATGAATGAACGTACGGGATCCTACGGCGGCGGTCAAGATGTACCCAAGATGTTCAATCGCCTAGAAGATCGCATCAGTGATTGGGAATTGGAAGCCAGAAGCCTTCGCGATTTACGGCGCATGGGGCAAGAATACATGAATCAGGCTGGTGAATCGGTCTCCACTGTATTGGAAAAGGAACTTGCCCGCTTGAAGCAAAAGCTGAATAACAGCGGAAAGGAGTAAACATGACTAGATTGTACCGTTCCACCCGCGACAAAATGTTCACAGGGTTGATCGGCGGTATATCCGATTATTTCGGAGTCGAATCGACCCTACTCAGAATCATATTTGTAATCAGTATCTTTTTTACAGGCGGTACAACGCTCTTAATATATCTGATTGCATCCCTAGTAGTTCCCAAAGAACCGTATTATCACGATCCGTACGGACCACCACGGGGAAGACAGGGCGGCGGATATCGTTACAACGATAATCCAGGACCAGGTCCAGGCTACAATGGTTACAACGACGGTTATGGACGCCAAGGCTATCCTAATGAACATGGGATCTTTGGTCCGAAATATGACCGCTCTGGGCGTCCGGATGGAGGACATGGCGCAAGAAACAACGCGTCCCAGGATTCCGATCTGGATGCAATGATGAAGGATATCGAGAAGAAGGCAATGCAGAAAGAAATTGAAGAACTTAAGAAAAAACTTTCGGACTATGAGAAGGGAGATAAATAACATGGGAGTATTTAAAAGACTTAAAGATATGACAAAGGCATCGGTGAATGAACTGCTGGATAAAGTAGAGGATCCGATCGTAATGTTGAATCAGTACCTGCGCGATATGGAGGCAGAAATTCATGAAGCAGAGGTAACGGTTGCGAAGCAAATGGCTAACGAGCGCCGCATGAAGCAGCGTGTGGATGAGGCAGTAAAAATGGCTGCACAACGCGAAGCACAAGCTGAATTGGCTCTGAAAAACGGTCAAGAAGAAGTGGCTCGCAAGCTGCTTGAAGAAAAAATTTATTTCGATCAAAAAGAAACCGAGTATGTGGAGCTGCACCTGCAATCCGAGGCTCAAGCGAAAGAGCTTGTCGCTCAGCTGCATGAAATGAAAGACGAGTTCTACAAAATGCGTAACAAGCGCAATGAGCTCGTAGCCCGCGCTCAAATGGCTAAAGCGAAGAAACAGATGTCTCAAGTGAGCAGCCTGCACACGATTGAAAGCGGCAGTGCTTCGATGGGCTTCCACCGTATGGAGGAAAAAATTATGCAGTTGGAAGCAGAAGCTGATGTGCTCCGTGCACCATACCGTCCTAACAATGCTGTATACACCAGCCCGGTGGATGCTGAGAAGCAGTTGAAGGTGGATGAGCAGCTGCAAGCTTTGAAAAACAAAATGGGTAATTCCTCAAAGTCAGAGTAATTGCTTAACAAGTTAGCAAAATAAGTACAAACCATATTCGAAATCCATGTTCATATGATATGCTATACGGTATGATAGTTGTCCGAATAGTACAGGTAAAGCCATACAGTGTGGAGTGTCACACTGATATGGCTTTTCCGAGCTTATATCTTGGTCATCAAGGAGGTGCGACATGGACAGAAACCGCTGGATTGCAGTTGGTTTAATGAGCTTGGGATTCATTATGCTTTTCGGCCGATGGTTTGGTTTCTTCACCATTGTCGCCCTGCTGCTCATGTTTGCAGGTGTCCTTCAGATCAGGGAAAGTCACGTGAAGAAGGGATACATTCTGCTCGGAGTAGGTGCCGTGATGCTGCTGCTGGAGCATCTCATGCTGATTATCGGCATCAGCTTGATTTCGCTAGGTATTTTTTATGGTAAGTCCAAACGGGCTCATACAACAACAGGATACATTCAGAAGCAGAACTTTATGTCCAACTTTGATTGGGACCGTGCACCGTGGGTGATGCGAAGTCTGAGTGTGTGGCATGTGCTTGGAGAGGCGGATGTGGACCTATCGCTTGCGCTTCCTGAGGAACGCCAAACCGTCCTGATGTTCCACGGAATGCTGGGCGATATTGATCTGATGATTCCTGACTATTATGGGGTGGAGATCGAAGCATCGATACTGTTTGGCTCCATTCATATGGACGATAGGAAGGAAACCGGCATCCTCAATCGAGTTCGATATAAATCGCCTAATTATGAGGCAAGTGAGTATAAGGTGAAATTCATTGTTTCTTATTTAGGCGGGGATTTGAATATAAGAATGACCTAATAAATGCAGAAGCATTGTTTTGTTTAAACCATTCAGGAGGGTTGCCCCGTGGAAACAGAAAAGAAAGCAAATATGATTACCCGACATATGCGCGAGGGGACCCTTCTTGGATTGGTTGTCATGCTCGTTGTTCTTTATTTATTATATACATATGGTTATCTTAAGCCGTTTGATTCGTGGAAGAACCGGATCGAAGCCGGCATTACTCTGGTACTGCTGCCGATTGGACTTGGAGCCATTTATGGATTCTTTCAAGGATATCGGGTAAAGCGCCGGGTCGATCTTGTAAGGGAAACACTGGTAAACTGGGAAAAAGGCAGCCTAACGGACGTAATGCCCGATATCGGTGAAGATGAAGTGGGCAGGCTCGGCGAGCAGCTGGTTAAGATCAGCAAACGCTGGGAGGATCAAGTATCTTCCCTGCAGCGACTGTCTACGAACAATGCGCAGCTTGCAGAGCAAGCCAGAGTCACGGCGATTGTAGAAGAGCGGCAGCGTCTGGCACGCGAGCTTCATGATGCGGTTTCTCAGCAGCTGTTTGCGATCTCGATGACCGCAACAGCCGTAGGAAGAACGCTGGATAAGGATTTTGACAAAGCACAGCGTCAGGTCGCGCTGATTGAGGAAATGTCGGCCGTTGCACAGTCGGAGATGAGAGCACTGCTTCTTCATTTGCGGCCGGTCTATCTCGAAGGAAAAGCGCTTGAGCAAGGACTGAAGGATCTGATCAAGGAACTGCGGATCAAAGTACCCATGGAAATTACGTTTGAGATGGACGATGACATACATTTGCTAAAAGGGATCGAGAATCATCTGTTCCGTATCGTTCAGGAGGCGATGTCGAATACACTTCGGCACTCCAAGGCGGAGAAGATGGATATCCGCATTCATCGTAAGCAGAATACCGTTCGGGTGATGCTGCGGGACGACGGGATCGGATTCGAGTTGGATGACAAGAAACAAACTTCCTACGGTCTGTCCACGATGCAGGAACGGGTAACGGAGATCGGGGGCTCGGTACAATTCATAACAGCACCAGGTAAAGGGACGCGAATTGAGATTGTTGTGCCGCTCATAAATGACGAACGTAAACGGGGGGATGGAGATGGAAACACCGATTAAGGTGCTGCTGGTGGATGATCATGAGATGGTTCGGATCGGTTTGGCGGCCGTTCTGGGTACAGAGGATGGCATCGAGGTGGTTGGTGAAGCCGGCAGCGGCGAGGAAGGGATACGCTTAGCCCAGGAATATCATCCAGATGTGGTGCTCATGGACTTGGTGATGGACGGAATGGACGGGATCGAGACGACGCGTCAATTGATGAATCAGTTCCCGAATCTTAAGGTTATTGTACTGACCAGCTATCTGGACGATGAGAAGATGTATCCGGTTATCGAAGCAGGCGCCTTCAGTTACTTGTTAAAGACTTCCCGCGCTTCAGAAGTAGCCGATGCGATACGTGCAGCCGCACGGGGGCAGTCGGTACTCGAGTCGCAGGTGGCCTCCAAGATGATGAATCGCTTCCGGCATCCGCAAAATGAAGCACCGGCCCATAACGACCTCACGGATCGTGAGATGGAAGTGCTGCGATTGGTGGCCCAGGGCAAGTCGAATCAGGATATTGCTGATGATTTGATTATAGGCATCAAAACTGTGAAGTTTCATGTGACTAATATTTTGGGCAAGCTGGGTGTAGAAGATCGTACCCAGGCGGCCATATATGCATATAAGAACGGGTTGGCTGAGTAAGAACGGCCGGCTCTTTTTTTATAGATATAGAATTTATTAGTTATCAACAGGCTGATGAATTTAATGGCGAGAGGCGCATTTTTCAAGTTGGGTGTATAAATCCGCTGTGACGAGGCTATCCTTTTAGTAGATTGATAGATTCGTACGGGGAGGCGTGGCTGACGATGCGGAAGATGCAATTACAGATTATTGTGATGATGTTGTTGCTGTGTGGAGCGGCAGGTGTCATGGCGGGTTTTGCAGGAACAACGAAGGACAATATGGGCGTAACGGTTCCGCAAGCAAAAGCAGTCTCAACCTCGGCAGGATGGGAAGCAGCAGGTGTGGCAGCAAAAAGTGATCTGGAGCTCCTTGTCGATCTGGGGGAGGAACACATGGACCCTTCGGCTCTCTTAACGGTAAAAATTCAAGGAGAAATCATAAATACCGTATCTGCGGATCAAGCTAAGATGCTTGCGGATCAGTTAGCGGGAGCTATTGGGCTGTCAGAGGTCACTACGGCTCGACTTCATGGAAACGAAGTATTCCATGCTGAAGCGAAGGTTTCCGGTGTATCTGCGCAGCTGGATTGGGCGCTCAGCGAGGAGGGTAGCAGTTACATCAGAGTGATGCTTATTGGAGAGGCAGCAGAGCAGACCACGGAGATGATGACGATGCAGCAGAACATCCAGGATGAGATGAATCAGGCAGGCATTGCCAACACATGGAATGCGGCCATTCAGGGGTATGCATTGAAAACAAGGGGTGTCGAGGAGACGATGAATCAGGTAGAAGAATCCATATCCGCTGAACTTCCTATTCGCTCGGTTGAAGATTATGCGGATGACACAACTTTGAGTCGTTCATATGAGGCTCCTTCCTTGGATGCTTTCGTGATGAGTGGCAGCACACCCATTCATATGCAGATGGCGGTGCATGAAGATTCGGTGAAGAAAAGTAATAGAATAACGATCGGATTTCCCGTCATTACAATAGAGTACTGAAAATGATTTCTGAAACTCCGATGAAAAAATGTGGAATGAGATAGCATACTTTATATGAATATGCTAAAATGTCATCACATCGTGTTAAGTTCCGATGCATAAAAATACACTATAATTCATAGAAAGAATGAGGAGCCATGGCTGAAAATCAAAATCTAGATACATTGAAGACACCGGGAGCGGTATTTTTCATCTTTGGAGCGACCGGTGATTTGGCAAGACGTAAGTTGTTTCCGGCGATCTACAGTCTTTATCGTGAAGGGAAACTGGATGAGGATTTTGCGGTAATCGGCGTGGCGCGGCGTCCGCGCACCCAGGAAGAGTTCCGCGAGGACGTTTATCGTTCGATTCAGGAATTCTGCCGATACAGTTCGGAACAGGATAGTGAATGGCATGCATTTGCACAGCATTTTGAATATAAATCTTTAGATATTAACAATATTGACGGTTTCCGTGAGCTTCGTGAACAAACAGAGCAGTTGGAGACGAAATTTAATATACCGGGTAATCGCTTGTTCTATCTGGCGCTTGCACCGGAATTGTTCGGCAGCGTATCGTTTAACCTGATGAAGGGCGGTATGCTGGACGGAGAAGGCTGGAACCGTCTGGTGATCGAGAAGCCTTTTGGCTACGATCTGGAGTCGGCTGCCAAGCTGAACGAAGAGATCCGCAAGGTGTTTAAGGAAGAGGAGATTTATCGAATCGACCACTATCTGGGCAAGGAAATGGTACAGAACATCGAAGTTATGCGTTTTGCGAATGCTTTCTTTGAGCCGCTCTGGAACAACAAGCATATTGCGAACATCCAAATTACGCTTGGCGAAACGGTTGGCGTAGAGGAGCGGGGAGGATATTACGACCATGCCGGCGCACTGAGGGATATGGGACAAAACCATATGCTGCAGTTGCTGACCATGATTGCAATGGAGCCGCCTAGCCGTCTGCTCGCGGAGGATATCCGCGACGAGAAGGTGAAGGTACTTCGTTCCCTGCGTCCATATGCCTCACATGAAGAGGTGAAGAACAACGTTGTCCGTGGCCAATATACCCACGGCTCCGCAGGCGGCAAAGATCTGCCGGCTTACCGTGAAGAGGACAAGGTTAATCCGGAATCCAATACAGAAACCTATTTTGCGGCCAGAGTATTCGTGGATAACTTCCGTTGGGCGGGCGTACCGTTCTATATCCGTACAGGCAAACGCCTGCCAGTCAAAACAACCGAGGTTGTTGTCGAGTTCAAACGGATGCCAACAAATGTATATTTGGGACAGAAGCATTCTCTGGAACCTAACTTACTCGTTATCCGCGTCAACCCGATGGAAGGCATTTACGTGAAGATTAACGCCAAGAAGCCAGGTTCGGAGTCGGAGATCGCTCCTGTAGCGATGGACTTCTGTCAAAGCTGCATCGTGGGAATCAATTCGCCTGAAGCTTATGAGCGTCTGCTGCATGATGCAGCCCGCGGTGATTCCACCTACTTTACGCGCTGGGATGAAGTGGCTTCAGCCTGGTCCTTCGTGGATCGAATCGCAAACGCCTGGAGAGAGAACCAAGGGGAGCTGGAATCATATCCTGCAGGTTCTTGGGGACCAAAGAGGGCGGATGAGCTTCTGGAAGAAGACGGATTCCACTGGTGGCCCGTTAATGGTCAACTCGAGGATAACGTTGTGTGGTTGAAAAACTAACCAATTTCTAAAATTTACGTGATAAAAATCATCCTCATGCGCACCGCGTATGGGGATGATTTGCGTATTAATTGTGGTACAATGATATACATGACTTTAGTTACGAAGGGATAAGTGAAATGGCAAAGCTAATAGATGAACTGCAGCAGGAAGTGGATAAGCGACGTACGTTTGCGATTATTTCCCACCCTGACGCCGGTAAAACAACACTGACCGAGAAGCTGCTCTTGTTCGGGGGCGCCATTCGTCTGGCTGGATCGGTTAAGGCTCGTAAAGCGAGCAAGCATGCAACGAGTGACTGGATGGAGATCGAGAAGCAGCGCGGGATCTCGGTTACCTCGTCTGTTATGCAATTTGATTATTTAGGGCATCGAATTAACATATTGGATACGCCAGGTCACCAAGACTTTAGTGAAGACACCTATCGTACGTTGACGGCCGCAGACAGCGCAGTCATGTTGATTGACGTTGCCAAAGGGGTCGAGGCTCAGACCATTAAGCTGTTTCAGGTCTGTGCCAAGCGGGGCATTCCCATCTTTACGTTTATTAACAAGCTCGACCGAGAAGGACGCAGTCCGTTCGATCTCATGGAAGAGCTGGAGCAGGTGCTCGGAATCCGTTCTGTACCCATGAACTGGCCGATCGGATCTGGACGCGATCTGTGCGGTGTATACGACAGGGTTAAGAATCAGGTTGAATTGTTTCAGGGAGACGACCATTCCAAGATTAAAGTACAGAAGGTCGAAGGCTATGAGGACCCGCTGATTCGTGAGATGGCCGGTGATTACCTGCATGATCAATTGTGCCAGGACCTGGAGCTTCTGGATGTCGCTGGCGACCAATTTGATCTGGAGAAAGTTATGCAAGGTCAGCTGACGCCCGTATTTTTTGGAAGCGCGATTAACAATTTCGGTGTTCAGACTTTCCTGGAGAACTTTCTTCAGCTTGCGCCGAAGCCGGAGCCGCGCCGCAGCACGGAGGGTGTGGTGGAACCGACCGACGAGAAGTTCTCCGGGTACGTATTCAAGATCCAAGCCAATATGAATCCGGCTCACCGGGATCGTATCGCTTTTCTGCGAATTGTGTCGGGTAAGTTCGAGCGCGGCATGAGTGTGAAACACGTTCGCGTAGGCAAGGAAATCAAGCTGTCGCAGCCGCAGCAGTTCCTGGCGCAGGATCGAGATATTGTGCAGGAGGCTTATCCTGGCGATATCATCGGTCTGTTTGACCCGGGCATTTTCCGTATCGGAGATTCCCTCAGTCAAGGACGAGAAGTGGTGTTCGATGAGCTGCCAACGTTCTCCCCAGAGATTTTTGCGAAAGT
Organism: Paenibacillus sp. LBL; assembly: GCF_029893715.1. Classification (NCBI taxonomy): domain Bacteria; kingdom Bacillati; phylum Bacillota; class Bacilli; order Caryophanales; family Paenibacillaceae; genus Paenibacillus; species Paenibacillus sp. LBL. The sequence goes on from NZ_JARXYU010000032.1 coordinate 10,758, forward strand.
AACGGTGAAGAACGCGCTCAAGCATAAGCAGTATCAAAAGGGGATTGACCAGCTGACGGAGGAGGGAACCATTCAGGTATTCCGTACCGTTAGCTTCGACGAAACAATCCTCGGGGTTGTAGGTCAGCTCCAGTTCGAGGTATTCGAATACCGGATGAAGGGTGAATATGGTGTCGATGTCCAGCTTCAGCGGATGCCGTATCAGTTCGCACGCTGGATTGTGGATGAGACCATTGATCCGTCCAAGTTCCGGATAAATTCAACGCTCGTGAAAGACAAGAAGGATAATTATGTTGTCCTGTTCGAGAATGAGTACGCAATGAGAACGGCAATCGATAAAAATCCAACCGCGAAGTTTCTAGAAACGGCTCCGTAAGTTGTAGATCGTAATGCGGTACATGAAAACAATCCCCCAGCTATGACGGCTTAGGGGATTGTTTTTTTTGTTGACCTTGGGTTTATCCTTGCAGGTTGCCGGGGGTAACGGTTTTCAAATGGTCGTGAAGGGAAGTGACAAGGCTGTTCTGCTGCGAAGCATCCATGTCTTTCCACATCATTTCAAACATCACACCGAGTCCCGGTAGCGCGGCTTCAGGCCCGTCAACGGAACCCTCGATCATGGAGCGCAGCTCTTCTTCGTCCTGGTTGTGGACTTTATGAATGACGGCCTGCCTTAGATCTAACAATATGGACATGGAAATGTTCCTCCTTGTTATGAAAGGGTCATTGTGTAATGTACCCGTTAAGCGGCCGTTACATTCAAGTATTCGGGACAGTATGATATACTGATATCATTCATATTAGGAAATGGACCTAGGCTCGTGGAGGGGTATATATATGGCTAAGAAGCAGTACGCAGTAATCGGTATGGGGCGTTTTGGCACAAGTGTTGCCAAGGAATTAAGCAGCATGGGATTTGACGTATTAGCCGTCGATGCGAGCGAACAGCGCATACAGGAAATCGCGAATTTGGTCACTCATGCCGTATCGGCAGATTCGACGGATGAAGACGCGCTTCGGGCGCTGGGCATTCGGAATTTTGACGTGGTGGTTGTGGCAATTGGCGAGGATATTCAATCCAGCATTTTGACTACGCTGATTCTGAAGGATCTTGGTGTACCGGCCATTATCGTCAAAGCGAAAAACGAGCTGCATGGTAAAGTCCTTAACAAAATCGGTGCGGACAAGGTGATATTCCCGGAACGGGACATGGGGCTTCGGGTTGCCCATCATTTGGTGTCACCGAACATTTTGGACTATATTGATTTATCGGACGACTACAGTATTATGGAGATGCTCGCTACCGGAGATCTGATCGGTCATAATCTGAGGGAGCTTGATATTCGGGCACGTTTTGGCTGCAATGTCATGGCGATCCGAAGTGACGCGGATATGAACATCTCGCCGAGTCCCGATGACCGGATAGAGGACGGCGATATTCTTGTTATCGTTGGGCATAAGAACGATTTGACAAAGCTGGAGCTTGCTTATCCGAAATGACGTCGGTAATGTGAATTTTTGTGAATGTAGTATCAGGTTGAGTGGAACTCAGCGATGTATATAAGCAAAGAACGGATGGATTAAGAATGGAGATACTATCGCCGCAGAATGCCAGGGTAAAGGGCTGGGCACAGCTGCAGGAGAAGAAACATCGAGATAAGCAAAACAAGTACGTGGTTGAAGGTATCCATCTTGTGCAGGAGGCCTTGTCATCCGGTGCGGATATCGAGTGTATAGCTTATGATATGGATAAAGGTATCCCCCTTGAACTCCGTCAAATTCCAGATAGGGGTCAAGGCGCCGAATGGATTGGCGTATCCCATGCGGTGATATCAAAAGTCAGTGATACTCCGTCCCCGCAGCCGGTGTTTGCCGTTGTTCGGAAGGAAGCGCGTCAATGGCAGGACTTGATCATGCGCGAGAACGGATTGGTCATTGTTCTGGACGGTCTTCAGGACCCAGGCAACGTGGGAACTATTATACGGGGGGCGGACGCCGTAGGTGCTGCTGGCGTTATACTAGGACGCGGCTGCGCAGATTTGTATAACCCCAAGACGTTGCGCTCTACCATGGGCTCCCTGTTTCATCTGCCGGTGCTGGAGGGCGAGCTGCTGAGCATTTTGCCGGAGGCTCGAGAGCGAGGAGCCCGATTGGTGACAACCATGCTGGAAGGGAAGCGTTCCTGCTTCGAGTATGATTTCAGAGGGACAAGCTGGATTGTAATTGGAAGCGAAGGCCGTGGTGTCTCGCCTGAGGTTGCGGCTATCGTGGATGACGCGATCCGTATCCCGATGCCGGGTCAAGCGGAATCGCTGAATGCAGCCATGGCGGCGTCTGTGCTCATGTACGAGGCACTGCGGCAAAGACATTACGCAGACACAGGTCAATAGCAGATAGGGTCTTCTTCTGGGCGGGAAAGTGATTAGGTATCGTTGCTGATCATTTTCCGGCCTTTTTAAGTTATTTTTGAGAAAATGGAAAATCTAACGGGAGAGGTAGAAAGGAGTTTATTCCAATGTATGAGCAAAAAACGAAAGAGACAGATAACAGCGTGGTGGAGTTTATCGAGCAGGTGGATTCCCCTAAAAAGCGTGAGGATGCTTATCGCTTACTTGATATTTTCGAGGAAACGAGCGGCTTTCCAGCCAAGATGTGGGGACCCAGCATCATCGGTTATGGCTCATACCATTATCGTTATGCATCCGGTCACGAGGGAGATGCGCCGCTGGTTGGGTTTTCTCCCCGAAAAGCGAAAATCAGCCTGTATTTTGCCCCTGGTGATGATAAACGGGAGGAGCTGCTGAAGAATTTCGGCAAGCATACAGCAGGCAAAGGGTGTGTGTACATTAACAAAATCGCGGATATTGACGTTGAGGTGCTGAAGCAGCTCATTCGAGAATCCATTGTCTTTTTGAACGAAACCTACCCGGATCAACATCAGGAGGATAATATTGGTATTTGACGCGAAACCTATTGGTATCATATTATGTTAAAAGGGAAACCAAATGGTTTCATAATTCAAACATAAGTGAGGTATCATTTTGCCATGGACAACCCATCAAACGGCAAGCTGCCGGATATTCGCCATACCCTTGTACTTCAAGCGCCGATCGAAAAGGTGTGGAAGGCTGTATCCACCTCGGAAGGCATTGCGGCTTGGTTTATGCCAAACAACTTTGAACCGGTGGAGGGCTTTGAGTTTGAGCTGAATGCAGGTCCATTCGGGAATTCACCCTGCAAGGTTACAATCATTGATGAGCCCAACCGTCTGTCTTTCAACTGGGGGAAGGATTGGAGCGTTACATTTGAACTGGTACAGCAAGGAGATCATACGGAATTCACGCTCATCCACGGCGGCTGGACAGCGGATCAAGTCACCGAGTTCGGAGAAGCTCACGATATTGTACGTGGCCGTATGGACGGCGGATGGGCAGGAATTGTTCAGAAGCTTGCCAGATACGTGGTTTAATCCATGTCTCAAGCTGCTGCAAAGCATGATGTTTATCAAGCCATTGCAGATCCCACGCGCCGCAAACTGCTTGGTTTGTTAAGCGATAAGGAATTGCCGGTTAAGGAAATCTCGGGGCATTTTCCAATGACGCGTACCGCCGTGTCCAAACATCTACGAATTCTGGGGGAAGCGGGGCTCGTGCAGGAACGCAAGGTTGGACGCGAGACCCGCTATCGCCTGGATGCCGAACCGCTGAAGGAATTAAAGGATTGGCTCGCTTACTTTGATCGTTTCTGGGAAAATAAACTGTCGATGCTGAAGCATTACGTAGAAGAAGAGGAAGTTCGATCCCATAAGGAAGAGTAAGGATAACCTATCCTTGCTCTTCTTTTTTGCCGTTTGTCCGCATACCCTCTATACAGGAGAGCTTGCCATGGTAAACATGCTCCTCGGGGCGTAAATAGGGGGGACCAAGCATGAGACGAAAGAGATGGGGAAGCAGACGTATATCCTTTCCGTCCCTGTCATGGCCCAGACCAAGGAGGGCTTATAAACCACCACGCAGAGGCTTTAGGCCCGTACCTCAGAGCCGGGGCCGTCCTCAGGCTGCCAAACGGCGCAGCATGAAAAAATGGTGGCTGATCGGTGCTCTGCTCCTTGTGTTTGGGATCGTTGAGTTTTTTATGTATATTGAACAGAATCTGCGTCCGCCAATCATGCATCTTGCGCAAATCAGGGTGAAGCAGATTGCCACCGAAGCGATTAACAAAGCGATCACATCACAGGTGACCCAAGGCAAGGATTTTGATAACCTGGTTAACTGGAAAACGGATAGCAACGGCAAAGTGACGGGATTCATGCTGAATTACGCCGAGCATCTGAAGATTACGTCCCATACAACCGAGGTTGTTCAGAAGACACTGGACGACATCCATAAGCGCAAGGAACAGATTCCACTGGGCCAGGTGATGAAGAGTCCAATCATCGCTTCATTCGGTCCGCAAATCCCATTAAAGATCGAACCGCAGGGAGCGGTAAAGGTTCAGTTGGATACTAGGCAGCAGGGAGCCGGTATTAATATGATACTGGTGGAGGTATTTGTTCATATTGTAACTGAAGTGGCGGTAGTTGTTCCTTTTGACATGGAGCCGCAGATTGTGGAGGCCGATATTCCCATCTCCTATCTGCTCGTGGTCGGCGATGTGCCGATGTATTATTATGATGGTCAGGGAAAGGCTGTTGGTGAGAATAAAGCTAGCGCGCCAAGCATAGCGATTCCGCCACCAGTGACGAATGAGAACAATCATAACTCGCAGCAGGAAACCCCACCGGCAGCAATTCCCGGAAATCCGGTTGAGGGAAGCGATGTGCCCATTATTCCTCCTCCTTCGTCCGGTGGCGTAAGCTCAGGACAACAAGAGGGGACAGGGATCGGGGATTAAGCATTGGGGGTTAGATTAGGGATTAGCCTATTATTCGGAATACCTACCTGGGTTTGTACTCGAGTCGGACCGTGTGATTGAATCAGTTGAGCAGTTGATGTCATTGAACGAAAAAAACGCGCCCTGAGCTAAGCTCAGGAGCGCGTCTTTTTCTTGGTTCGTCTTTCTTCTGTTTCCCAATGCTTCAGCAGCGGGTAAGGATCGAATGCCCACTCGGTGAGTCCGGTATCCCGGTAAATGCCGTAATGGAGATGAGGAGGAAATTTGCCTTGGGTTCCGGGCTTTCCGTACCCGGAGCTGCCGACCCAGCCCAGGGTTTGCCCCGGCGTCACAACATCCCCAAGCGAAATGCCTTTGTCGAAGCCTTGCAGATGGGCGTAATAGTGGTAATGGTTGTTCAGGTCACGGATGCCGATACGCCAGCCGCCGTATTTATTCCAGCCCTTGATTTCAACAACACCGTAACAGGTACTGCGAACGGGGACTCCATAATGGGCGAACAAGTCGGTTCCTTCATGGACTCTTCTGCCGCCCCAGTTGCGTCCCATTCCGAATGTGCTTCGGTAGGAATAGTCGCTTTGGACAGGCAGAGGAAAGGCATGATCGAACAAATCCAGCTTCCCAAAGGTCTCATACAGCTTGGCATACTGCATCACGCGCTGCACGGCCCGAGTGTTCTGATAGTACGACCACAATCCGATGCTGAAATCATCAGCGGCATGCCCATACGGAGATAGTCTTGTCGCAACCGTATAGAGAAGATCGATATTATTATTGGGGTCTGCCTTGCCATCTCCGTCACCATCCAGACCGATCCCTGAAAACACGCTGATCGACATCGGATCAACATCTTCCTGATTGGGATTTAAGGGACCGGTCCATCTTGTGGGAGGGATGAAGATGCCGATTGTCCGCTCTGGATGCTTGCGATCCTTGGGATGGACCCGGGTAAGTGTTCTTTCATACTGGTCGATGGCCGCAAGGCGATACCATGGAATCTGGGTCACGGTAGCAACCTGGTCGTACAACGATTTCCGATCAGCAAAAATGGCTGCGGCATCGATGCTTTCTACGGATTCATCGGCTTTGTTTATCGCGATAGAAGCGGATGCAAACACAGGTCCGCACATGCAGCAGGCAGCGGTCACTGCAGCCACTGCTGCAGTGGTCCAGCGATAATAGATGCCGCTGCGGCTCAATGGTTGTAATATCCTCAATGTGTCCTTCTCCTCCTTCTAGATTGTCATAATTAAGGACGGACAGTCATGCCTACACTGTAGGGTGAATCGAAATAAGGATTTTTATCCATGCCGCAAGTAGATTAATCTCATATCGATGCGAAACAAGTAATATGATGGTTTTCATGATATAATATGGGACAGTAAACGATGGGTTATGTCTTGCGTTATATCATTACAATTCGAAAGAAGGTTTTTTCTTTGTCTAAAACCAAACAGCCAAAACCTGACTGGATTCGAATCAAGCTGACTACTGGCGATAATTATAAAGAAATCAAAAGCATGATGCGATCCAAGACGCTGCATACGGTGTGTGAAGAGGCTCGCTGTCCAAATATTTACGAATGTTGGGCAAACCGCACGGCAACCTTCATGATTTTGGGCGATATCTGCACCCGTGCATGCCGATTCTGTGCCGTGAATACAGGGCTCCCAACAGAGCTGGATCTGCAGGAGCCGGAACGCGTAGCGGAAGCAGCAGAACAGATGAACCTGCGCCACTGCGTAGTAACAAGCGTGGCCCGCGATGATCTGAAGGATGGCGGAGCATACATATTTGCAGAAACCGTGAAAGCCATTCGCAGACGTTTGCCGTTATGCTCCGTGGAAGTGCTGATTCCCGACTTCATGGGAAGTGAGGAAGCACTGAAGATCGTCATGGATGTGAAGCCGGACATTCTGAACCATAACATTGAAACGGTAGAAAGAATGTCGGATCGGGTCCGTGCAAAAGCCAAGTATGAACGTTCTCTGCAATTGCTGAAGAATGCCAAAGGGATGCAGCCTGATATTCCAACCAAGTCCAGCATCATGCTGGGTGTTGGGGAGCAATGGCATGAGATCCTGGAGGCTATGGATGATCTGCGGTCCGTTGGCTGCGATATTATGACGATTGGACAATACTTGCAGCCTTCACCGAAACATCTGAATGTGGATAAGTACTATACGCCTGAAGAGTTTGCTATCTTGAAGGAAGAAGGAATGAAACGTGGATTCAGTCACGTGGAGTCCGGACCGCTTGTGCGCAGCTCTTATCACGCCCATGAGCAAGTGAAATCTGCGGAACGCAACAAGGAAGAGACTGTACAGTCTTAACCTTTGGAAAGGCAGGGGAAGCTTTCAATGATCGTTATCGGAAATAAAAGTTATGAAGTGTTAAAGGACCATCGAAACGGCTGGAATCCGGAAGCTTTCCGTGAGCGGTACAGCGAGGTGCTGGAACGCTATGACTATATCGTGGGAGACTGGGGTTACAATCAGCTTCGACTTAAGGGTTTCTACCGGGACAACCATCCCAAGGCTGCCAAGGATTCCACCTTCTCCAGCATGTCCGATTACATTAACGAATACTGCAACTTCGGCTGCGCCCACTTTGTGCTGCAGAAATCCAAAGAGCAGAAGGAAGCGAAAGAACGGGATTCCAAAGAGCCTGCAGAGGGTCCCGCATCACCCAAAGAAATTCGGGTAGATGGGGATCCTAAGGGAAACATGGATAACAAAGAAACCAAGGAAATGAAAGAAACACCGCAGGATGCCAATAAGGCAAGCAAGGATAACAAGAACCAGCGCGAGCGACGTGAAGCGAAGGAAGCGAGACGCGAGCAGCGCGATCTTAAGGAATCCAAAGAGAAGGAAGCCAAGCCTTCGAAGGAGCTTAACCCTCCTGCAGAGCAGCACCAATAAAAAAGATCGGTCATCTGGGGACTGACCCCCGTTTGTGAGACAGGGATCAAAACACCTTGCAAGTTTAAGCAGCCAGTTGGCGGAAATGAACCGGCGACTGGTTGTTTAGTT
>NZ_JARXYU010000033.1:0-17055 GCF_029893715.1 Paenibacillus sp. LBL
TGTCTTACGTTCCTTCTGCAATTCTGGACAGGGGTGAAATCCTGCGAATAAGTGAGTATTCATGAGTAAATTGAATCGTACTGAGGGAGTTCAATTAATTGATTGGAGCAAGCAGCAACAAGATGTTTATCTTTGTTAACACATTACTAAGCATACTGGGCAAAGATTTCACTTAAGAATAACCAACAAAAACCAGATTTTTTATAAAGATCGAAACACAATGGCGTCTTGCTACCTAAATTACAGGTGTAAGGCGTTTTATTTGTTTATGATTTATTTCTGGAAAATAAGGAAGTCTGATATAACATTGGTATCGAGTGTTTATCTTACATTGAAATAAAAAATTGTACTAATATATCCTTGCTTAATCAGTGCGAGGGCAAGGGAGGGACGATAATGTCTGAAGATATAAGAAAAGTCTTTGACAGCGATAGTAAGACAAAAAAGCGGGCGGCAAATGGTTCGTTTAGTAGGGTTAAAAGCGGTAGAGGTGGTATGGTAACTGCTTATACCTTAATGACCAAGGAACAGCAACTTGAATACACTCAATGCGGGGATGGAAAAAGTTACAATATATATGAACAGATTATTCCAATTGAACAGTTTAAACATTTACCATTAGATATCCGAAAGCGTTGTTGGTCTGAATGGATAGATAAGTTTTTCATGAAGGATATACTACAAACTTGGTCAGTGAAATCGATTGATGAATTAAATTTGATTCTGGATGAAATTGATATTCCACTTGTAAATGGCCATTGGGTAGAGGATACATCTGTGTTCTTGGAGGAACTCCCTGCAGGCGTTAACATTGAAGAAGATTCATCGATGACTCTTAGTGACTTAATTGCCAGTGATGCAACAGTTCAAAACTTTAATGTGGATGGAGAGATGATGACAAGGGATCTAATACGAATATTAGAACAAGTAATTACCGAGGTTAGAGGAAGTAATCGAAAATTTTATGTAGGCCTATCAATCCAAGAAATGATTTGAGTTAAATTAAAATTGAACAGGAGTTATTGATGAAATCGATAAGTGGATCTTTTTTCAGAAGATTGTTTAATCCGGAAAAGTATACAGGGCCGAAGAAGGAAGAAATAATTCCAACATTCCTTAATCAAAACTTTGAGTTAACTTTACAGATTTATGGAGCGATTATGGGAAGCTGTGTTGGTGATGCATTAGGTGTACCGGTTGAATTCAAAGGCAGAAAAGAGCTGAGAGCGCGGCCCATCAGAGGATTGACTGGGTATGGTACTTGGAATCAGCCGCCAGGAACATGGTCAGACGATAGCTCATTATTCTTATGTACACTAGAATCATTACTCGAAGGTTATTCTCTTCAAAGTATTTCAGATAGGTTCCTTAAGTGGTATAAGGAAGGATACTGGACTGCAAATGGAGTAGTTTTTGATATAGGAACAACAACCAGACTTGCTTTAGATAGATTATCATATATTACGCCAACAGATTCAGGTCTACATGATGAAGATAGTAATAGCAATGGTTCATTAATGAGAATTCTTCCGCTCGCTTTCATATCATATAATAAGGATATCCAAGAAAGAGTAGAACTTGTTGAAGAGGTATCTTCTATTACACATGCCCATCGACGTTCAGTTCTCGCCTGCATTATTCTCATAGAAATCGCCTCGAATCTACTTAAAGGGCATGATCGAATCTCTAGTTATTATTTGATGCAGGAAACTATGAGAACTCATTTTGGACATGAATTTCAAATCACATATTTCCCTTCGGTATATTATGATATACAAGATCGTCCAGAGGATGCAGTTTTATCAACTGGTTATGTAGTGGATACTTTAGAAGCTGCCATTTGGTGCTTTTTAAAACATGATTCATACAAAGATGTGGTACTCGCAGCTGTTAACCTGGGTGGGGATACGGATACGATAGGAACCATAGCTGGAGGGTTAGCTGGAATGGCATTTGGTTACAACGACATCCCGAGAAAGTGGGTACTAAAGATCGCAAGGAAAGACGATATTGAGGATCTTGCAAAGCAGGTATGTGAATATATAGCAACAAGAGATACTAAGGATTTGTAATTATTAGTTTATTACTTATTGTATTACTCACCTTATAAGGGGAACGAAGTCTTGTTCATTATCAGAAAATTACCCGATCTCAATTCCCCATGAATTGAACAGAATACTTAATTCGGAGCTCCATTATGTAATTATTTTTGTTATGGTATTGATCATCTTTATGGTTTCAGAGGAACCCAAAAAATCCTTGACATGATTACCGTACTGGATGAGCCCTCTTTCCAATTTTACATAAATTTCAACTGGTAATGAAATGAACCATCGCTTCTGTTCTAATGCAAAAGGATCTATACCTAAATGTTGATATTCAACTGGAGAAAGAGTTAGATCACCTTGATATACTATCTCAATGTCTCCAATACAAGATAATAAGGTGATATGTGAATCTAAACTGAAATTTATGAAATAGAGAAAATAAGGATATTTTTCAAATAATCCTAAAACCCAATTCCTAACCTCTTTTAATTCGTACAATTCCGCTGGTATGTCTCCATATCCATCGAACATAATAATGACCGTTCCAAATGCAGAGGAGCCCATTTCTTCTAATAGCAAAACGCATTCATCTATAAACTTGTAAGACATATTATCAATTGATGACTTTGCTATGTTCATGAGATAAAGAGTTCCAGATGCAAGTTCAGTTTGGTTCGATATATCAATCATGAATTCATCGTTCATTAGTTTTCTCCAGTATTTTTAGTATTGTAAAAGCATTTATTACGTGAAAAAGACAACCATAATAATATTTATAATGAATAATTGCATTATAAGTGAAAACATCCTATATTGAGAAACAAGTTTAGAAGAGGGTCTCTATTTTTTATTGATTTGTTTGTATAGTTCACACACACTTTTAATACGTGAAAGGGTCGCCAAATAGGCGACCCTTTATAAATATGGCATGAAGTGAATGGAGATACATACGTTACTCAGTCTGTTTCCTCTGCTAACATTTCAAGAAGTACACGATAAATTTTTCTTTGTTTGGCCTCACTTTGCTGCAGCATAAGTGTAACACTTTCCCAGACCCAGTTCTTCTGATAGAGATATTCTTCATTGTCGTTATCCATAAGATTGAAGATGCTTACATCAAGAGCGTCTGCGATTTTAATGAGTGTTTGGATCCTAAAATTCTTCTCTCCTCGTTCAATTTGACCGACATAAGATCCTGTTGATCCTATAGCTTCTGCAAGTTGTTCTTGGGTCCATTGTTTTGCCATTCGATAAAGTCGGATTCTTGAACCTATCAGTTCCATCACATTATTCATCTCTACACCTCGTAGTCAGTGTAGAACATGAAATAGTCACAATTGGAGTTCTTATAACGACTATTTTCATGTTGTTATTGTCGTTTTTGTTTGTGTTAGTTATAATTTTCCATGAGCCTCCATATTTAATATGTAATTCGCAAGTTTACTGAGGAGGCCAAAGTTAACAAGAGAGATGTGTTTCAAGCATTATTCTATTATGTTGCTAGATGGGCCAACTGTCCAAGGAATAAAAGTGAGGAAATGAAAATGAAGGAATTTAAGCAGGGGGATTTTTTGTACAGTAGCTCAAGACTGTATAGGTCAGTTCCAGAAAAGAAACAAAAACGTGGGTTAAACATATTGTTATATTTCATTAGTGCTGCTTATCTTTTGACAACAATAGGTGCTGTTATGTATTATTGCTATATTTTTTTAAAGTTTGCTTTATGATATTTGCCGCATTAATACATACATATTGAAGACTCCCGAGATATGGGGATATTTCAAGGAGAGAACTAAATGAAAAGAGAAATTGAGAGAGCACGCATAGAATTATACGAGCTTGTAGAAGAATTCAACCTCACTGATCCTATTGTACTGTTGAAGTCAAAGGAATTAGATGAGCTATTAAATCAATATGATGAATTGCTATTAAAAGAAAAATCATCATTAAAATAATAGCGACTGTTTAGCTTTCTGTTTATTCGTGAGACCTAATTTAGTTCAATAACTATGGCTGCTTTTCTGGTTGAGCTCATCGAAAAGAGAAGTGAATGATTGCTTTCAAATAAATTGAGAAAAAATAGATGGTTTATTTGCACATAAAAAATCCCATCAATATTTTTATTGTTGGGATTTTTACATGTTTTATTTTATATGCTAAGGGGATTCAAAACAAAAGTATCGTATACTTATATTGGTGCCAATGGAAAAGGTTAACTTATTCCTGTGGTGAAATCGTTTCTAAAATGAACATTACAAATCCCAAACGGTGGGTTTTGTATAATATTGATCTAGTAAAAAGATTGCTTGAGCTCTGTAAATCGCTCTATGACAAAAGTGTATAATACAAGATCTTATGATGCAATACGATTATTATTTGAAACAGATAGAAGAAACGATATAAGCGAGATCTAGTAGTATCTTCAAAGAAAGGGTTGTGTCTTGTTAGATGATTTCATCATCGCTTCTTTTTATAAACTCTAGTATTTCTAATGTAATTTCTGAGATGGCATCCTCTTTAGGTAGATGAATGTATCTACTAATAGAGAGGATGTCTTTTTTAAATAAATCAATGAGTGCCAAAATTGATTCGTGATCATTATTCTTGGCAGCTTGTAATAATTCTAGGAATTCATGGTCTGTGATAATTTTCTTAACATTTTCTTTTTCCATTTATTCACCGCCTGTTGCGTCATGTTTAATTGATTGGCGACCTCGGATTCGGTTTGTTCGAATAAATACAATTGAGAAATAATAAATTTCCCCTGAGGTGGTAATGCTTCTAATAGTTGTTCTACGATAATCCTGTCCTCACTACTCAAGGTTGAACTAGTAATTGTGAACTGCTCCATTCCATTGAAATAACATTCTCTCCGTTTAATAGTTTTCGCGCGGTATTGAACCCTCCAACCAATACGGTATACTTCTTTCTTAAATCGTTCGTAGACATTTACTTGCTTCTCCATTGATCTATCCTCCCTTCATCCTTTCTAAATATAGGGAAATATATTGGGTGTTTCCACAACCAAAATAGGAACATTTGTTCCCCATTATAACACTTTTCTAATCTTTCGAGTTGTGAAGTTTAACTTATATGTTCCCTACATTATAAAAAATAAGGTGCGGAGGGGATTTCCTATGCAAGTAACAGATTTTGCAACATTAGTTACTAATGTCGGTTTTCCAGTAACACTATGTTTTATCCTCATTCGTTATGTATTACAAACCATTGTAGAGAAATTGGATTCTTTGGATGAATCTCTGAATCAATTAACTGAAGTTATCCATTCCCTTAAAATGAATGAGAGCGAGAAAAAAGATCAGGATTAGAATATATTATATGTAGTTTGAAATTATATATGTATACTTGAATGGCCTGCACTCAGGGGGTATCCCGCTTCACAACCTATTTATTGCTAAGGAGGAAACCATGAAAATAATCGATTATATTTACGGGATCGATGTTTCAAGCAGAAGCAAAAATTTAGGCTGGGTAAAAATTAATGCAATGGGAGAAATCGTAGATGGAGGCATAGGACTTAATAGATTGCCGTACATTCTTGATCAGGATATCAAAAATAAGAGTCTCAGCATTGCAATTGGAATAGAAGCAGTGATGTGGTATCCTTTTCCGGACATAACTGATGGAGTTTACGAAATGAAAGGCAGATTTCCTGAGGAATTAGGAATGTACAGGTGCCACCAAGGAGTAGCAGCAGCAACGACGGTCAAGACAATGTTGCTAGAAAGATCTATTTTTCTTGATAAGGATACACTAAAGACGGATGCGACCAAAAATGTCAAGAAAATGCTAATTGGTGATTCACGAATATTTCTGTACGAGGGATTTGGAGCTGGTGAATACAAACCTAAGGGGAACTATAATCTATTTATGAATAATGCGTCTTTGTCAGTCCCCAATGGCCCCTTACTTAAAGGAGAAGATTCTATTGATGCGTTTGTTATTGCATCAGCAGCTTTATATGGTTTAACTTCCTATATAAACCCCAATTTCCCAAACCAATATACAAAGCATTTGGTTGTAACATATGACAACCAATACAAAACGATTTTTCAGGGACTCCACGAAACAATATATCATGCTGGGTACCATTGTATTTGGGAATCGATAGTGGGACACTCTTTTAAGGAAGACGAACCTAAAGTGTGTAATATTTACGGGTTTAAATGGAAGTGATGACGATTTATAAATAAAGTGTTTTTCTCTTCAATGATCTATTCTAATTCGAAGATAGAGAGGAGCAACACCACGAATGAAAAATCCAAACGACATTACATATCACGCTACGTACGAACCAGATATGAAGAAGATGGTTAAAGCATTACAAATTATTTTTGAAGCTAGGGTTGATGATACGAATCAGGATAATGCGAAAGATACAAATACGAGTTGTATTGAGAATGAATCCTCAATTATTATTAGGAACTCAGAGAACTCAAGAGTATAAAAGAAGATCAATGAGCTGATTATTAGAACCTTGATATATTTTTAATTACTAAGAGATGAATGATCTAGTAAGAGGACCTAGCCAATTAGTACTACATATGATACCTTATGATAGGTAAGGATATCCATATAAGGTGGGGGAACTCATGAAAAAGGCACTAAAGCTACCTCTTTTAATCGCCACATTAGTTTCAGTAATACTGTTTATAAGTCCATTAGCTAAACTAGAGGCTGCATCCAATATTATCCCTAGTAATGCATATGCCTCTGAAGCAATTGCGATATTTTTAGATGGGCAGCTAGTTGTAACGAAAGAAAAAACATACACCCTTGATGGGATCAAGAAGAGTGGTATCTATTTACCAGTAAAACTTTTAGCCAAGCTCAAGAATGTAAAAGTAAATTATACTAAGCCGATTACGGTCAAATCTGATATAGGCACTTTTAAACTGGATCATACAAATTCATATTTGTATGATGATACGACTTATATAACAATTGAAGATTTTTATAAAATGACAGGCTTATCAGGGAAGTATCTTTATGAACCTAATTCCCTTTTTTTATGGAGTGACACGAGTGGGAAATCTAAAACTACACAACTAATTGATCAAATTAATAAAGTTTCAGATGATCTAAAAAATTATATGGGTAAGAAAGTATACATATATAAAGGTGAAAAAGTGGGTCACGTCATTGAAATAGATCCAATAACCGGTGATTCAGTTAGATTTAATATCCTCCTCAATAATGGTAAGGTAATTGAGGAGATTGTTATTGGTGAGATACCCGATTCATTTTGCACTTATTTCCACTATGAGCTCATGAGTTATCTTTATACAGGAAAGTATTTCTGGGCAAATAAAAATCTCTTACCATCCTCAAATCCCTTGTTGAATATTGAAAAAGTATATTTCAAATCAATTAAAATGAAGGGGAAAGATTTAATTATTCAAGCAAAGCGTGCGAGCGGGCATGATGTCACTTTTAAGCTGAGTTTTTACGATGATCCTAGTGAACCAATTAAGAATGGATTTTATTCAACGAATCCGAAGAGTGTTTACACCAACTGGTCTTCTAATGTCTGGACTAAAATAACACAACAAAAAATAAGTATAGGTATGTCTCAGGATCAAGTTTTCTTGTCTTGGGGGGCACCAGACGAAATAAACTCGTACACAAGTGCTAAGATGAAAATTGACCAGTGGGTTTATGGAAGAACGTACATACACTTCCATAATGGAAAACTTAACTCTTGGACTGATTTCTAATAAATCTTTCAGAGAAATATTATAAGGAGACAAAGACATGACAGAAAAAAAGGAAATTCATTTAGACAAACAAATGTTTCCTTTGTCGATTGATGGAAAAATGGTCACTCCACATGAATGCGTAACAATGATAGAAACTGTTCGTACAATGCGCTTAGAAACGTCTAATGAGATAACAACTAACCAGAAAAAACGGGTTAAGTTTCATGAGGATAGAGGCACATCGAAGAGTCTATGAGTGTTGGTTTTGACTATTGTAGCTGGATAGATTGGTCTAACTTGCAAAAGAAATATTTTGGGTTTAGCTCTGGACAAGGGGAACCCTCCTAAGAGCTGAAATATCTCTTATATATCTCACACTATTATGGATAAATCGATTCCTTTTGTCTTTACGACTCGTAGACAGAATGGTATATTTATAAATAACTAAATGATTTCAAAAGAGGAAGCACCTCTATATTGGCTCTAGTAGCCATTATAGAGGTGCTTTTTTTTTATTTCAAGAATTTGGGTGAGAAGTAAGAACCATGTAATTACTTTCTGGAAATATAAATTTAACCATGCATGAGCACCTCACTCATTTTGAATTGCTTTCAGACAATACAAACTAATTTCAGTAGGAGATGAGTAAAAGAAATGAAGATAATTTCAAAGATGAAAACTATCTATCAGCAATTTGGTCTAGTGAACAGAAGAGCATCAGGACATTTGAGGAGAAAACTATTTTCTTTAGCCATGATGTTAATCGTCACTTTAAGTCTTGCTCCAGAAAATGTTAACGCTGCAGAAATGCATCGGTTTGAATATGCATCATCTGAGAATTTGACTCAGCAGGAAATCGACCCAGCCCTTGCTCCAGAAGCTTCATTCTTATTATCACCAAGTAAAGAAGCAAGAAACGGCCTTGGATATTATCGAGATGAAGTTATTCCAGGAGAGAAAAGAAAATACACATTCTATGTGAAGAACCTGCTAGATGAGAAAATTAATCTCAAAATTTATGCTACAGATGCATTACCGGCTCAGAACGGAGGTAGAGGTTTTGGTAGTTATAACACAGGAGTGACGCTTGGAGGCTCGTGGTTTTACCCACAGGGGCCCAAAGACATTACATTGGGACCGAATGAAATGCGGGAATATACCTACACAGTTAAAATCCCCGAAAATCTAGAACCCGGACAGCATATCGGGGTAGTGGGAGTATCGCAGTTTAGAGAGGGTCAAGAAATAAAGACGAATATTGAGAACGCAACTTTAACTCCAGATGTATTAGAAGAACTCGGTATGTGGGTTGTTATGGATTATAAAATTGATAAAGCTAAACATGGCATGTCGATTAACTCTTTGAACCACGATTATGTGGCATCAGGGGAATCGAGATTTACAATCGATCTTGAAAACAAAGGCACCATTCTAGAACAACCAACAGGTTACTTGGAGATTAGGGATAGTGCTAAAAAAGTCGTATTCCGTGAGGATTACGAAGCTGGATCCATTTACTACGGAACGACTGCCAAAATGGTAAGTATTGCCGAAAACCAGCTGCTGCTGCCTGGTAATTATGAAGCTTACTTTGAAGCTAATTTCAATGGTCAGAAAGAATGGAGAATCTTCCAGTTTACTGTAACTCCTAAGGAAAAGGATGAAGCTCAAGCGGCGATGGAGCACAGCCAAAAGCTCGAAGTAACCGATGGCATTCCAGACTGGCTGAAATATGTAATTGTCATTGGTTTGCTTCTGATCCTGCTTCTATTAATTCTTCTATTACTATCTAAACGGAAGAAAGGCGACATTGAGGATCGAATTAAAATGTACTTGGAAAAGGGATTTACTTTTGACAAAGCAAGGAAGAAAGTGCAACTTGACCAAAAGACATTCACTCTTTATGTTGTCAAACTCGGGTATGTACCAGATGGTAGTGAACCTGAGTGGCATAAAACTATTCATACGAGCAAGTATGGAAAACGCATCGAGAGGGTTGAGAATTCCACTGCAAATTTAGAAGATACGTTTAGAAATACTAGTGGTGCTGTGATAATACTTGGAGAAGAGCAAGATGTTGTAACGGAAGGATCTGCATCATCTGAAAACCTGAAGAGGGGTGAGGACGATGTAGGCAAAGGAGCATAATCAACTAAAGAAGTGATACGGTTTCCGTTAGAACAAGTCGGAAAGCAGAATGGAAAATAAACGTAATTTGGAGGTCTGTATACATGGCTGCAGAAAGAGATGTACATAAAAACAGGAGAAAACCTGGTAAGAAACGTTATTTAAGCGCACTGCTGGCTGCTTCGTTATTGATACCGAGCGTATTAATGCCAGGAAAGAATACGGTAGAGGGCGCTGGGCATGCGAATATTGAAGACATTGGATACTATTATGAAGATCATCAATCACGTACTCGTGCATATCTAACTTTGAGTGATGGCAGGAAGATTCTCTTCAGAGACAGGGGAGAATACTCCGGTCCTGCTGATAAAGATAAACTAGACGAAATAGGCTCGGATATTAAAAAGTATAATGCGCAAAGCCCTGATGACAAAGGTGTAGGTATGCGCCTGATGTCTAACGGGGACTTTTACTACCGGAAAGACTCAGGTTACAATCCGGCGAGTTCTTTTGAAAAGATAGCGTCTGGGTGGACAGATTTCGTGTACAATTCCGAGGGTTATAATGCATATACCTTTTATGGTCTGACCGCAGATGGTAGGGTAGAGTCATTAGGGGCTGGAACTTATGGGCAATTAGGTAACGGCATAAAAGCAGATACGACTGTTCCTGTTGAGGTTGTAGATCCTGATCTATTCGATACCCCACTAACAGGGGTCAAGAAAATGATACAAGTAGATAGAAACGTTGTTCTATTTGTTACAGAATCGGATGTATATAAAATCGGTCGCGAGTTTGGTGATACTTCTTACACTAATGCGAAGCCCGTAAAAGTAACATCGATGTTTCCGGGATTCTCCGGTCCAGCTACGTTTGATATGGGCTATATCGATGAAACGTCCTACGGGACAAAGCAAATATCGTATACCTCGGATAACACTCGAATCGGAATGCGTTATTTCGAAGTTAACGGGAGCTTTTATACATTAAGGGATACGTCGGTATACCCGAAAAATACAGATCGTTATACACCCGGAGCTACCACTGAGATCAGTACTAAGACTTTATATCCATTTAACGGTGATCCGACGAATATGAGTAGGGAAGTTTCAAATTTGTCGGATAAGACTGATGGCAGTATCTCTAACACAAGCAATACGTTCATGTACTTGGATGGCAGCGGTAATCTGAAAGCATGGGGTCTTCCTGCTAATAGAATAGGTGCCGATTATGTATATCACACCGACTACACAACGTCTGAATCGACTGTGATGACGAATTTGAAAAAGTATACGGTAAACGCGAATCGTGATGTGTCTCTCGTTGCCGGACTAGGTACTAACGGCAATGTATATGTAATTGGGAGTAACGGTAACACAGCGTACAACGGCATCGTAAACGGTAAAGGGATAACGGGTATTGCGGGTAGAATCGAAACACAGACAAGATTATCTGGACCGGATGGAGCCATTAAGGATATCACTGATCTGGCATTCGATACAAAATCACTTTACCTGTTGAAAAATACAGGTGATGTATATGTATTTTCAAGCAATGCAAAGTACACCAACACATCAGCATCAGGCGTAAAATTTGTTGGCTTGCTTGAAATCGCATTGGACCTTAATGTCCAAAATGTTTATGGAATTGGTTCCGATGGTAACCTGTATAGATTGGATGAAAATGGTAATACAATCAAACAGGATGGGGCAACTGGTATCTATCCTCCGGGGTATACACCTGCACCGACAACGATTGATAAGCCAACTGAATCACGTTCTACAGATAAATTCGAAAACACAGTTGTAACGCTCAACTACCCTGCAGTAGCAAATAAGAAAGAGTACTCGTTGGATAACGGGGCAACTTGGTTAGAGTACACAGCACCAATTACGTTAACAACTGCGGGTCCTGTAAAGGTTCTAGCCAGATCCGGACTCGATTCGTTGTATAGTGAAGTGCTCGAAGTGACGGTAATTAATAATCCAATTGTGATTCCTGTAGGATACCCTAAACTACTGGAGCAAGATGGGGTACTTACGGTTGATACGGGTGCTATCGACATGAATCGGGTCAAATTGCAAGTAGAAGTAGATGGAAATATTCTCGATTACACAGCGCCTATCCAATTATTAGAAGGCGATCATGTAGTATCCGCTATTATTACAAACAAAAACACGAGTGATGAGCTTTCAAAGATTACAGAAAATATCACTGTGGCACCAGCTGCGCCGGGAACGCTAACAGCCCCTGTCGGAAGTGTAGGTGAAGTAGATGTTAATAATCAAAGACCACTGTCTATTAGCTTTAATCCAACTCAAGGTTCACTTCAAATTCAGCATGATGGTGGATCGTGGGTCGACGAACCAGAAATCTTGAATCAATATTCCGGCACCACTGAAGAACCTTCTTCCACAGAACGTAAATATACGCTTCTCGTTGATAATGTGGTGGATTCCGTATACAAAGCTCGTGTGACTGATGGCACTAATTATAGTTTTGAAACGATTCTGGTTGTAACGGCTCAAGTCTATGATCCGTCATTATCTCGGGATATTGATGATAAACTATTAATCGATTTCAGCAATTTACCGACAGGAAATTGGATGAAAGAATACTCTTTGGACAACGGGGCTTCTTATCAAGAGTACACAGGCCCAATCGACATCGGTGCTTCGTTACCTATCAAAATCCGAGTAACAGATAGTGGAAGTGGTAATGTACTGATTGATAAAGAGTATATAACTCCTCCGTTAAATGGTGGTGCAAATCCAAACCCTAATCCAGGAGTTGACCCAACTTGGGGTGCTGAGGTTACTGGCGCAGAGCAAGAGGCGATTCTAAACGTTATTGGAGGAGCGCTATCATCTAAGTTTAATGGTTTGATGCTGGATAACATCGAGATTCAAACTGTAAATCAGTATCAAACGATTAATTCGGTTACAAACACCTTGATTGAGGATAGCAGAGGTACCGCAGATGGTTGGACGTACTCGCTGTCTATCACTGACTTTGTAAGTGATCCGGTACTGGATACAGGTTTGGGCACTCAAGATCTTGTTGTAAAAATCCCGGCATCTTCCCTGAATGTAGATGTCAAATCGGCAAAAGTGCTGGCTGGTTCCCCGGATCAAACAGCGAAGACGGGGAGTTACGTACTTGATAGCACGAAACAGGTACTAGCGCAAGCGGAACCATTTAAGGGCATGGGATACTATGATATCCCAATGGATTATATGTTCCGGGTTCCTAGTACGGTAGATGTTGTTTCTACAAGTAATGGAAGTGCACATCAAGTTGGAGATAAAGTCGGTTTGAGAGTAGGCGTGTACAGATCCTTATTTACATTCTCTTTGGCATCGGGGATCTAAGCTGCGGATTGTGGGAGCCGGCAAAGCAGGTTGGTTCCCATCCGAATTTATCTAACAACAAAATGAAACAATGGAGGGGCAATACATGATCAAAGGGTTCAAAAAACAATTGCTCGGTATCATAGGTTTGTCGGTGCTGCTGCTATCTCTGGGCACTTCTGCTTATGCGGATGTGACCGAGCAAAAAGTGGAAGTTGTCGGTTCTGGATTGCGTGTGTTTCAGACCGCGTTAAAATTCGACGATATCAGGCTAGATGTTAAAAAGAGTCAAGCATCTAAGGCCGAAACCACTATGACTGTTATTGATGGCAGGGGTTCAGATGCTGGTTGGACAGTTAGTATGAGTTCAACCGATTTCGAGATAGAGAAGTCAGTGAACGGAACTTTGGAAAAATTCTACATTCCCGCTTCTGCAGTTGAGATTACTACAGATTACAAAGGGCCTGTTACTGGGGCAACGATTAACTTTGGATCAGGCCAAGGAACACTTTCGTCCAAATTAATCGTTTCCAATGCCCCACAATCCATTATCCAAGCAAAGCCATCTTTCGGAGGGGGAACACATCAATTTAATGTTCGATATGATTTGAAGTTACCCCAAACGATAAGTAAACAAGATGGCACAAAGATCGGTGTGCTACAAGGATCGTATAAAGCTCTGTTTAAGTATCAAGCTACATCTGGTATTTAACTCGAACACACTTTGATATACCATTATTAGAAACAGTTTTCTTGATATTCACCAAAAATCGCTGCCGTCTTCCTTTATAGGAGGATAGCAGCGATTATTGTAACTGTAATGCTTTTATAGGAAGAATATTGAATTAAATGATACATAAACAGATCCGCGGTTCATTAAGAGGAGAAGTCAGTACGTATCAAACTAAGTAAAAAGAGGTTATTCATAACTGTCTAGGAAGTGACCAGAATCTCCAGAAATTTTATTTATGTTTTCCTCGTAATATACAATATATCGTGAAGCTCTCTGAGTATCGGTAGAACCCATCAAAACAACCAAATCATCAAGTTTCATACCTTCCGATATTTTTCTTAAAACGAATGTATCTCTAAACGACCGACTTTTCAAGGAACTGAGATTGAGCTCATTTGCGAGGTCATTTATTTTCTTCTGAATAGTTCTTGATGAACTCTTTTTATTAAAAAGATTTGAATCAGGTTTATCTATAATTTTAATTGATTTCATATATTTAACAATTACATCCATGCTTTTTTTTGGTATATGAATCTTACGAGCTTTAAATCTTACATTATTCCCCTCAAAATTTATAACACATGATCTTACATCGATATCTTTAACAAGTATTTTACCTATTTCAGAAAGACTACATCCAGTATCAGCTAAAATACAAATTATTGCTCGATATAAGTAAACTATCGTTTCGAGAGTTTTTATCTATTTTTGAAAATATACTTAATATATTTGAATTTGATAGAAAAACTGGATCTTCCAAAGATAACGTATTGCTACGTCTAGATAGTCTAATAAGTATAGGGGATAGTTCATTTTCAAAAGCGAAGGTATGAACTGCATTTAGAATATATACATTTTTAATGTTGGTTTTGTGAGTGAACTCTTTAGAGCCTAAAGACTTTCGATACGTTAAAAAACCTTCATACAAATCGTAATTTAATTCATAGAGTAAAAGTGAAGTTTGCTCTGTAATTTGTAGATATTCAAGAAATCTATTAAGGAATGATCTGTATGTCGAAGATGATGGATTTTCTTTGTATTCGTTATCCTTAGCAAGATTTGAAATAAAACTTTTTATTGCTGATTCTATTGAAGCGAATTTTTGTAAATATTGTATCTTTTTTTAAAAATCCTCAAAAGAAATTTTAAGCCCCTTGCAGAGTTCATCATAATTTTCAAATTCATTCAAAATTCATATTCCCTCCATTTAAAAGACCATGAAAAAAAAGAATCTTATGATATTAGCGATTTTTACACTCAAATAAAAGAACACAAGTCCATCATAATGCAATAATTTGTTTTCAAGAAACAAACATCCTCATTAATGAGAACTACAGTTATGAATTCTTATATTCAAACAAACATTCCAAAAAGTGGTTGTGCAAAAATAAACAGATCCATCCTTATATAGAGAAATAAATAAGGAAGGAGTTGAAGTACTGTATGCAAGTAACAGATGTAATTTCACTTATAACGAATGTTGGATTTCCGGTTACTCTTTGTTTTATTTTGATTCGTTATGTCTTACAGACCATAGGAGAAAAGATGGACAAATTAGATAACTCACTTAACGAACTGACTAAAGCCATTCAATCATTTGAAAGTAACAGAGACAAGAATACAGACTTAATTTCATGAATTTTGTTTTGAGGTTGTTATTAGAGCTTTGAATCTCTCTTTTATAAGTACAAGGTGAGGGCAACTGATACCTTGATAAAGAGAAAAGGAGGCAGGAGAGAGTGATGTTGATGACACTCTCGGATAATAAAGTTTTAAAGGAACAAATTACTAGGTATCAAAAATCAAATTAAACTTTGGAGGAATGTTAAATGACTTGTACAACAACTGATTTGCCTGTAATCACACACCCACTGCTTACCACAGCCCCACCCCATATTACCGGTGTAAAATCTGGCTCTACGCGTTTTATGATTTCGGACAATCCTGAAACCATCGGCAAACCGACTGATGCCAACTGGCCAGTGAAGTTTACAAATGGATTTGCTACATTGTGGCACGATTATGTCGCAAATAAGAATACACTAACTTACCGAATCTTTGTTTGGCATCTCAATACTACCGGAAAAACACTAAAATACGGGGTAACGATTGGTAACGGTTCTAACTCGACCTCGACTCCTGGTACAATCCAAATTTCGAACTTGAAACATTCCATTGTAACAACAGGTTCCTACGTATCGCATGGGATTTGTTCAGCTCAAGCGTTGCTTGCTAACACATTGGATAGTGCTTCCCCAGTTGATACAAGTATAACAGCGGGTAATGTTGGTCTTGTAAAAGAATGGCCAGTGGAAAGTGGCAAGCTGATCGGTGGAATAATTGAGTTCACACTTAAAAATACATCCTCTTCGACAGCTCCGATGGCCTTCAGAGTGAGGTCCTCGGTTGCTGATACTACAACTGCAAACCTAAGAACGAACTCAACTCCGGTTATTGATAGGCTGGGCACGCATCCTCGTGGTTCTTGGGATTTTGCCGACATTCAGAGTAATATCAGTTTCCAAACGGGTGCTTTGAACTCTTATCAGTACTACAGCTTTTCTAATGGTACAAATGATAACTTGATGACACAAACCAGCAGTTATGATGGTGGGGTTAATGGGCAAGCATACGGTGACAACAAAGGTCACTATGGTGTTAAGAACAAAGTGAATATTACTTTCAAAAATACATCAACAACAGAAAGTCGTAAAATTAAGGTTTTTGTTACTTCACGAGTAAAACCTTTTGGAGGGGCTATCCAATGGCATAACAATGCTGCTGTTCGTGTCCCCGCACTAAAAGTTGGGACCTCTACTCAAGATATGGTCCAGGTTGTGACATTTACACTAGCACCTAACGCGTCGGCGACCTACGCTCTTACTACATCGACTGCTGGTTCACTCTCTACTCCTGGAGTTATTGCGATTCAGACTCTAGCACCCTAAATGATTAAAAAAGAGAGCCTCTATTTTCGTGATATGGTCATAGCCCCGTCAAGTAGACATTAAAAAAAGAGATTTTATTAAGCGGCGACTTTTTCCCGAAACTCAATCGGGGAGAGGTCGCCCAGTTTG
>NZ_JARXYU010000034.1:0-15239 GCF_029893715.1 Paenibacillus sp. LBL
AGCCCGGACTATTGGGCTTAGAGTAAGAAAAAACGCTAAGCCAGGTACATCCGAAGGCTTAGCGTATATTATCGTTAAAATGTTGGCGGTACCCCCTTAGAGTATATTTTCGTCAAAATGTTGGATGGACCCCTATACGTTCCCGTCCGACCGTGTTTCGCACATTCTGGCGTAAATTTTTCCGCCTCTACCGTTATTGCTCCCGCCCGCAGCCGACTTCGCACAACATCCGCGAAATTATTTCCGCTTTCGTACGTTATGACACCGCGATCAGCCAGACCGTACACTTTCCACGCAAAAAAAAATAACGCCCATCCCCGAAGAGATGAGCGCTATGTTTCCGTTATTTAATTCGGCCGAGACTCCGGTAGTATTGTTCGAATAACGCGTTCGCTATTTCCGTCATCGCACCGCGCCGACCATTCCGTATGTCTTCGTTAATCAATTCCGCCAAGTCATTCCGTATATAGAACGCCTTCGTCGTATGAGTTTCGCGTATGCCCCTCTTGGGTTTAGCGATAGGGATAGCCGCAAGATTGACGTTTACACTTTCGGTATCATCAACGTTAGCGTCTTCGCTAGTATTAACGTTAGCATTAACGTCATTATTTGTGTTTCCTACCGGCTCGATAAAGTGGTCGTATACGCTCTTATCTGGTTCTGTTGACTTTACCATCAACCGTTTGTATTTGTCTTCAGCCTTCGACACGCTGCATCAGCTCCTTTAAGAAATCGCGATATTGAGATACCGCTTGGTTGATTTCGTTGTTGTTTTCAAATCCGGTGATAGCCAGGCGACCGGCTGCAGCGTTCCGTGTTAGTACGGAATCGAAGCACAGCTCGCCGTACGTTTCTTTGACCTGGCCGATCAAGAATTTATTATCGGACCTACGCGAATCGATTAGTCCCCGCAATATTCCGGCGACTACCATATTCGGAGACACACGTTCCTTAACGTGCCAACACGTTTCGAGAAATCGGCCGAGCGCGGAATAACAGAACTTACTCGCTTCGAACATCGCCACCACGTAATCGGACGCAGCCAGCGCGTTAATAGTCTGGTCGCCAAGCGCCGGGGGCATGTCGATAATTATGTAATCGTAATTGTCGCGTACAGTTGCGAGAGTTTTCGCAAGGATCAGCGATCGGTCGTTAATTGCTTTCGCACGGAAATCGCTATAAAGCCAGCGCGAGAACGTCGCGAGCAAATCTTCCGCCGCAATTAAGTGCAAATTGTCGGTGACCTGGTAAACGTAGCCGGACGCGTTCTGCGCTTGCATCGCTTCGAGTATCGTCTTTCCGCGGAACTCTACGACATCGCGACCGGTCAGCAACTCCGTCAAATTACCTTGCGAGTCCAAGTCGACCGCCAACACGCGATAATCTTGCGACAATAAGTACGATACGATTCCGCTTGTGGTCGTCTTAGAGCTGCCGCCCTTCTGGATGCCAAACGATATTATTTTCGCTGTCATAAGTATTAAACACATCCCTATGGATATAATTAGCATTATGATAACGCAAAGGCTAGCCACAAGTCAATGCTAGCATTAAAACTAGCGTTAGCGTTAACCCCATACCTTGCGTAAATAATCGTCAAGCAAGTAATCGCAAAGCACACGGTAGAAGTAGCCGCCAAGTCCGTCATCGCTCGAATTGCGGATCTTGCGCTGTTTATATTGGCGTACGACATCGCGCCAGGCTTGTCCGATCGTTTCCCACGAAGCATTCGTCATATCAACGCAGCTCTTCTTAATCGCAACGCATGCGGTTTTCCAACGCGCAGCAATAACGTCAGGCGATCCGTCGTAATACGGCTTCATGAGCGTGATAAATTCCGTTGGAACCGATTTTAAAACGTCATCAACGTCAAGCTCGTTATTATCGATTTTTATCGAATTGGTTTTATCTTTTAATGTTTTATGTGAGTTTGTATTTAAATTCTTATGTACTTGCGGCTGACTCGCGGAATCCGTTGTCTGGCGCGGTATCTCGGCTACTTTTTCGGACTCGGACGGTGATTCATTCGCCGGTTCAAGCGCCGAATCACGAGACGGCAACGGAGCCGCTAATTCTGCGCCTATAAACTCGCGATTAATGACGTATACGCTGTGCGTTTGGCCGCCGCGTTTGGTATGTATCGTATGGTGAACGGTAAGGATGCCGGTCTCTTTTAGCGCCTTGATCGCGCGGTTAACCGACGAAAGGGATACGCCGGCCTTACGTGCGATTTCCTCGCGGTAGAGCCAGCAGACGCCGACGAAACGCTTGGCGTGGAGTTTAATCGTATTGAGGACGGATTCGGCTGCGGAAGTGAGTTCGTAGACGGAAACGAAGCGCTTGACCAAGGCGTTCATTTCGTCCACGTTTGTGAACGATTGATATTCGGAGAAAGACTGCCAGTATGCGGATGCGGACTTAAATTTAAACATATAAAAACGCTCCTCTTTGGATGCCGCCACTTGTCCAAATTCGAGCGCGTTAAAGTCTTCCGTTTTCTTAAGTTATGTGATATACTTTCCTCATAACTTAATGATTTACGGAAGTCCTTACTTTGCGCTTCGATCCCTTTCAAACCTTTAAGTGATAAACTTTGGTCGGTTGGTCACTTATCGGTACAGGTCGATTTTGGAAAAGTAGGGGCTTCTTTGTTTTGTCGAATCAAATCTACTAACTTGATTCATAGTATAGCATAGACATAAAAAGTTGCCCACAAGTATTTTAGAAAAGTTATCCACATATGCACAGAAAAGCCGGGTTCAAGTTTTCGCTTGATACGACCGGCTCTTGAATTTATTCTATTGTGAAATATTCACACGGTGTTAATTTCATAATAGAAGGCCACAAATTTGTCGTAAAAACGCCCACCTCACCGCTTAATCCGCGCCATCATCTCGTCAACATTCGCCTGGTACACACGGAACGGACGCTCTCCGACGTTATACTTCGCGGTTCCGATAATCCATACGTACGGAAATACCGTCCGGTTCTGAGGCTGCCACGGCTCGTGCTTCCATTCTCCGCTATTGTAGTACGCCTCATAGCGATTCATTTTCTCCGCCATCTGTTTATCCGTATATGTCGACCGCTGGATTTCTACGTACCACGGAGCGCCTTTCCATATCGCAAACACGTCCGGTTCAGGCCGCCCCTTGTCGCCAAGCTTCGGCTCGACTTCGAATACTCGCGGCTCCTCTTCGGCACGTATCCGCTTGTAATAGTCCGCGATCGCCAGGAAGTGCGCCACCTTCTGCGAGTCCGGCTTTAGCTTACGGTCGGCTGCGTAATAAACGTACTTGCGCCGCTCAGTCGAACATTTAACGTAACCATCACGTCTCAGCCGCTTAAGCACGAGGTTAGTCTGCGTTATAGGATGGCGCGTATGGCCGAAGTACAGCTCCGCAATGTCATCGCGAGTTAAGTAACGGAACCGCTCGATATCCGCGATTATCGCCTTGTCACGCGCATTCATTACAGCACCTCCAACTCGATAACATCATCGTTATTAATATCATGATTATTATTGATAACATTAACGTTAGCATTATTAATTTTGTAATCCTTAAGCAGTTCACGCGCAGCCGGTAACGTTAAATGCGGCCCCTGTACGTATTCGCATCCGTTTAGCTTCAATACCATGCGCCCTTTATCGCGCTCCATTATCGCCGCAGCTTCGTCAGATCCGATCGTTATGCGGCTGTTAATCGCGTCTGAATGGCGGAAGGCCATGCGTACGGTCAGATTGTTTTTGAGGCGCCCCTCTAATACGCCAGCATCCGGACGCTGCATCGATAGGATGAGGAATACGCCTAACGCGCGCCCAATCGTGCTGACGTCCTCAACGGCGGCCATGACGTCCTTCTCGCGCTTCAATAGCGCCACCTCATCGATTGCCAATACGATATAGGGCGGCCGCTTATCCGCAGGCAAATCGTCAACGTGCGCCACTTCTTCCGCATCCAGGAGATCGCCGCGCTTCCGCATTTCACGCTGCAGGCGGAGGACGATGCGCTCTAATCCGTCGACATCCGTTACGACTTCGCGTGCTATGCCGCGGAATACGTGGAACTCCGACCGCTTGAGATCTGCGCAATACAATTCGAGATTATCGCCGCAATGACGGATTAATGTCGTCAATATCGAACGTAATGCGACGGACTTGCCGCTGCCCGTTTCGCCGGCTACGAGTAGATGCGGATTATCGACCATTTCATAGGCGACGTTGCCTGTGCGCGATTTGCCGACGTATATCGGTAGACGCATGCCGCGAATGGTTTCCGCCACCTCATACGGATCGTACGCGAACTCCGCCATATTGACCGTAAACACGCGGAGGACGAACGTACGCGCATCGCCCGACTGCGACAGTTCCGCATCAGCTCCGAATACTTGGCGGAATAGCCATTCAGCATCCGTTATACGCGACGGGTCCATGCCGACCGGCAATCTGAACGCAGCCTCGATCCGATTGAGATACGTATTCACACGCAGGATGCCCGGATAGCTACGCACCTCACGACCGCGAAATCCGCGTATTTTATAGTACAAGTCGCCGCGCCTAAAGACGTTAACGAGTGACCTCCGCAATACTTGGTCCGGAAACGTGCGCCACAATTGCCACGCTGCGACACCGCATCCTCCTGCGCCAATTACTTTAGCGAGCGCTAACGCTCCGCCAACTCCGCCTACCAACATTCAGCCCGCCTCCTTTGGTGCCGTGCTTTAAACAGTTTCGAAAAACCGCGTCATACCGCGCCTTTAAACGCTAATTACATAAGTACCGATACATACGTTGATGTATACGTAGATACATACGTCACAAATCAAATATGCGGGTCGCAAAACGGAAGAGGTCGCGCCATTGATACATAGTTATTACGCCGTAAACTACATACGTAACTAGGCGAATGAAGACAACCTTTCCGCCATGTCCTGCGCGTTCAACTTTGCGCTCGATTATGTGCGAGGCTATTCCGACAACCGCCATCTGGACGAACGGTACTGCGCTAATCATTTCGGCCACCATCCTTTTTCGTAGTTGATAAATACATATGTACGACGGCCTGGTCATCTTTCCGCATTTTTGCGGATAGAGTCGTATAAATTTCGCTAGACTTGTCCACGCTATGGATGAGGTGATCGTATGGGACTCGGAAAACAGCGCAGCAAATTCGGCGCCTACCTGGACCGCAAGAGGATTCCGCAGGAGAGGATACGCGAGGAAACGAAGCTCGGACGGGACACATTAACGCGAGTCTGCAGCCGGTCGGAATACTATCCGAGCGGTTCGACTATGCGCAAATTAATCGCCGCTGTCCGGAAGCTGACCGGCGAGAACGTTAATACTGACGATTTTTGGTCGATGTAATCCGCTGCAAATTGCGTTATAATATACGAACAAGTATTCGTTATTTAACGGAGGGTTGCACGATGCCGCCGATGATTGGTTCGGAAGATTATGCGCTGATTAAACCGTATATAATACTGCCGATGATTCTGTCGGCGTTTGAACGCGATAAGAAGATAATCGAAGAGTCTGGCGCGATTAAGACGCCGGGACCGTACGTGGCGATGATTGACGTTGCGATGGACCGAGTGAGTACGGATTTGCGCGAGGTAAGGCGGCAGTTTAGAGAACGCGGAATTAAAGTGCATACGATCGAGCGCGGAGATTTCCTTATCGTGGCGAAATTCGTGTGTCGCGGATATACCGGTACGTTTCATTTGCGAGATCAGTATTTATCAGCGGAGGCTGGCGTATTGATGCACGGTTATCTTACGGGAAAATCGGATGTACTGGCGGAGGAAATGAAAAGACCGCCATATTAGCGGCGGCCTGCGTTATAGTCCGATATCAATCGTTTTATACTCCGCTTTATTGCCGAACGACTTGTCGACTGCGGCCTGGATCGCGTTTGCATTAATAGCGGCTTCTAATCCGCGCGCATCTTCCGGTAGCTGAAACGTTATCTTACCTTCGGATTCCATGCCGGGATTCAGCGTACCTTTCGCAACACGATCGGAGTCATGTTCGTAAAGCTTTCCGTCCACATCGCGAAGCCTTACCGTACCGCTGTATAGCGTTTCCGCCTGGCTTCCGTGATTCTTGACGCGCATAATTAGCGTTACTTTCTCACCATTACGCTTGGCCTCCGTTATTGTAAATCCGAAAGGGCCGTCGATTAGTTCGTCGCCTATTCCGTATTGTTTCGTCGGTTGTGGCGGTTCGTTAGCGATGTCTATCGAAAGAATCCACGATATAATAACGACTAGACCGAGTACGATTGCGATGCCGCCGATTATATTACCTTTGGTTAGCTGTATCTTCATTCTTAAAACTCCCCCTTGACCCAAATAATACCACAAACAAAGAAAAGCGCCCATAACGAAGTGTATACGATTCTATACGTATTTACTCCGCTATGGGCGCATTTATTTTATTCTTTTTCGCTATCCGTGTATCCGCTGCCGTCCGCAGGGTTGCTTACGATGCCTAGAACGACCAGCACGCCAAGCACCGCGTTTACAGCGGCCACAACTCCGTCATACTGTTCCGGCGTAATCGTAAAGCCGAAGATACCGCCCACCGCTTGAATCGCGAGCAGTACCGCAGCCGTCAACGATACCCACATTCCGTAGTTTTTCCACTTACTCATATTATCCACGCTCCTTAGACGTAATAGTTGCGATTTTCTTCGTATTGTCCCACGCCACATTAGCGCCGACTCTCTCGGCAATATAGCGCAATGGTACGTACACGCTACCGTCAATAATAACGGCGTCCTGCGCCTTAACTCCGTCGTACATGACGGTTGCTTTCGGAATTTCCACTTTGGCCGCAGCTCCTTTCATTTCGTCCAGCTTACGTTGTACTGACGCCTTGAACGCGAACCAGCCCGTCCATTTTCCGTCATCATACATAAGCCGCGGACAAATCTTGCCGGACCAATCGAAATGGCGGCGCAATCGATCAACGCCCCATCCGCGGTCCTTTAACATCTGCGCAACCAATGACGCAGCGTTATCGAGCGTCTTCGCGTAGTTGCCGCTTTCGCATATCTCAACGCCAATTGACGTACGGTTACCGGATTTAGCGCCGCTACCGTCGCCTGCGTGCCAGGCGTTTTCGTTCAACGGAATGCATTCGATAGCCTCGCGCTCGTCTACAACGATGTGATATGATGCCTGCGCCTTGTTTGCCGGATTCGTTAGCCAACTGCGTTCGTTCGCCGCCGTCGACGTTAGGTTAGCGGTATTGTGAATCGTAATCGTCGTAGGCGCCATGAAGTATTCCGGCCGCCTGTTTTGCGGAGTATCTTTCGGTATGTGATTCAATACATAGCGCATTATTTAAACGCCGCCTTTCGTGAAGACATACGTTATCAGCGCGATTATTGTGCCGCTCAGTACGTACTTGATAAGCGATATCCAAGCGCGTTGATTCGCTGTCCTTTCCTTCGCTCCGTCCGTTTGCGACTGTTGCAGCAACGTAAACAGCTTCGTTTCGAGCGAGTCAAACCGTCCGAGAATCTGCATATAGTGCTCTTTCATCGCGCCTGTTGATATCTTGATTTCGCGAATTTCGTCGTCATGTCGTTTTTGCGTCTCCTCTAGTAGTTTTAGCCGCGTTTCATCCGCCACGTTTGCCGCTGACAGCCGCGCAAATTCGGCCGACAACGATTGTAGCTGCTGGATTACTTCGTCCTGATCCGGCATGTTTCCGTACTCCTTCCGTGTTTCCGTATAGCAAAAACCCCCGGAAATTTATCCGAGGGCTTTATACTTGCGGTTCTTTCAGCGCCACTGTTGCGTCATACTCTCCTTGCGTAATCCATCCGGAAGCGAGTGCGCGATCGAGCGTCGCCATATCGTACTCTGCGGCCGCGTATTCCTTGACCGGCTCAACGTAGTTCGCGAAGATGTCCGGAAACGTCTTCGTGCCGTGGCGGAATATTGCCGTCGAGTATGCGATCTTAAGCGAGTTAATTATCGTAGCCATTATACGCCACCTCCTGCGAGTGTCTCCCATACGTCGATGATTGCGAGGTTAAGTGCGGCCGTTTCCGCCTTGAGTTCCGCGACTTGTGCGGTTAGTGGCGGTTGCGGTGCGGTCGGTTGTTCCGGATTGGATGGGTCAGGATACGTAAACTCCAGCGTCTTCGTTTCGAGGTTAACACGCCAACTAGACGCGGTAAAGAAATCTTCCGCGTATTGACCGTATTCAAGCTGTATCATTCCGAATGATTCTGGATCTCGATCTCGGAGGATTGGATACATCTGAATATACTCCGTGATTGTGGGTATGACTTCGGCTTCGATAGATGGGACTGTCACTATAACGTTACCGGTGGTGTTTTCGTAGAATAATTTCATACCTATTTTATCCACGTGTCTAACCTCCTGTCTTATTCAAGTAATAGGTAATTCCAGGTTCCACTCATCGATCCAATACTAGAAATCCTGACGACCCCAGTTCCGGTATATATTTGATTGGAAAAACTATTAGTTGCTACACCTGCTGTAGCTGAGTTATACGTCAAGGTGAACCCACTGTTAGCCCCATCCGTAGTCCTGCCGATGATAACGGCGTTAGTTGTACTACCGCCTGCTCCATCACCCTTCCAAAGAATCCCTAACTTAGCAATAAACCCGGTTAATGGGATGTCTAAAGTAGTTGATGACGAGGACGTGGCCACTCCAGAAGCGTACTGTTTTCCCTCGATCATCGTTCCAACTACGCCAAATATATTAACTCCTGTGCGAATATTTGCCGCAATCAGGTCCGGATCGCCTAGAATCGTAATGGCAGACGAATAATAACCGGCCGCTTTCGTCTGGTTCGTCGTCCCTGGCGTTACCGTTCCGCCTGCCCCACGATTCGCCATTGTGCCGGTCAAATTATTCCCGCTCGCATTACTGAACGTTTTCCCGGCCAGCACGTCCGCTACAACTGCGTTACCGGTCGCGCGGATAACGCCCGATATCTTCGCTATTAATTGCGGCCAGGTATCGCTAGTAGTCGCCGATACTCCGATGGAATTGAGCGCGGCAACTACGTTCGCTTTCTGCTCAACCCCAAGCTGCTTTCCCGCGAGTGCCTCGTCGTACACTCTTCGCAATGCATCCGCTGTCGCCGCCTGCGTCTTATTCGTACTCGTTAGCGTGTCGTTAAGCTGCACGATGCCCTTTTGCGTAGTCGTAGCGTCCGGTACCGTCACGCCCTCGACCGCCTCCGTCACCGCCGTATCTACTGCGTTCGCGAGTGCGTTCATATCACGCGGCACATCCGCAGTCATATTCGCATCGATTAGCGGCAGCCCTAAATTCGCTGTTTGCGCCATATATTACGTCAACCCCCGATTATAAATTTCGCTGTACGTCTTGCCCGTCGCCACAACATCGCCATACGTCCGCCCACCTGTCGCCAATTCCGCGTACGTATAAAAACGGAATACGTACTCAATCGCAAGGTGGGCCGGAGTTATATCGCGTACGGCCGCCTTGAGTGCGTCGATCTGATCCGGAACGCCGAGCGAACTGACAAACGTGATAATGACGGTATATGCCGGCGCGTTGACATCAACGTCCACGTCACCGTTTGCATACGCTTCGGCCACGTTTTCGATTAGTTCCGCGGTTACCGTTCCGACGCCGCGCAATCGTCCGAGAA
Source organism: Paenibacillus sp. LBL (assembly GCF_029893715.1). NCBI lineage: Bacteria > Bacillati > Bacillota > Bacilli > Caryophanales > Paenibacillaceae > Paenibacillus > Paenibacillus sp. LBL. Next base: position 9,671 of record NZ_JARXYU010000034.1, read on the forward strand.
GGATCTCCCGCCGCTGTGCGTACGTCTTCGTCGTATCTGTCGGCAGTCCGAATATGCGCTCCCATCGCGACAACCCCCACGTTGCCGTCTCGATAAAGAACTGCGCCAGAACGTCGTCAATGCTGGCGTTAAGCCGCTCGATCTCCTCGGCCTCGCGATCGAGAATATTCGTAGCGACCGGCATTTCCTCGTAATACTTCGGCACATAATCGTGCATACGTTTCGCTACGCCGCTCATGTCGTTACACCTACCGTACCCAACACCGCAACTGATCCGTCAGGGATTTCGATGTTAGCGAAAGCGCCGTTTACCAGTAGATTCTCGTAGTCAATCACGCGCGGAATATCGAGGATTACATTAGCGATACGAGTTACGCGGACAAGCGGATCAGTGAACGCCAGTCCCTCTAGATAAGCGCGTACTCCCGCCTCAATCTGCGCCTTCACTTCCTCCACGGTTGCGCCTGGTGCGAGCGTTACCTTAACCGTAATATTAATCGGAATCTCAACCGCGCCCGCCACCGTTGCAATTGCGCCAATAGGAGCGACGCCCTGGCCCGTTCCGTCTTGCGTCGGATCAATGTACGCCTGAACCGCGCTAACTATCGTTGAGTCTGGCGCGGTCTTCTCATCGTCAAGCAGAACGATTTTAACCGTACCCGGTCCGTTCCAAATCGGATAGACTCGCGCATCAGAAACGCCAGGAACTTCGAGCGCCCATTGGCGATATTGATTCGCATTGCCCGATGTCGCAGGCCGTCTTGCCCGTTCGAGATAGCGCGCCAATAATGACGCATCCGATTCCGCATCGACACCGCCCTCGAAGAATGTACCGTTTGTGACCGTTACGATGCCGACCAGGTCGCCTATTAGCGTGTTGATCGTACCGGCGCCTGTATTTCCATCAGCTCCGCCTTCCTGCGCTTCTGCTGCGACTGTGACCGTTCCGCCTGCGATTGTGGCCGGCGCCTTCGTTACGAAATAGACCGGAGTCTCTCCGCCCGTTGACGCGACTGTTCCTGCAGGAATAACGGTTCCGTCCGGGCCGCTGAACGTTAGCGAGCCGATTGCCTTAACCGCAGGCTTACGTGTCAGGCCGTATTCTCGCGCCCGCATATCGAGCCAGGGTCCGTACGTTGTATCCGCGAATCCAGCGGCCAGCACGACGTCGAGTTCGACATATGCGCGCTCAATCTCGATCGCTGCCGGCGCCGTCAAATCGTACGTTACCGAGCCTTGCCGCTTATCAATGTCCGGAGGCGACGCGTCTAACATCCGCTGTTCTATTACGGCCTGCGTTTGATCCTCATACGCCATTAAATCGTCACCTCCATCGGTATAACTTCCTCGTTTATCTCAATGTAAAAAGACACGAAAAGGCGGTCGCCCTCGCGTGTCAATTCGAAATCATATACGTCATTAATGCGGTCATCGTAAAGCAGCGCCTCCTCGATAACACGCGGTATTTCCGTCTCTAATAGTTCGATTGATGCGTCTGATCCGAGTAAGTCTTCGATCTCGCTTCCGTAATCATCGTCGTAAATGGTGAATCGGAAGCGCGCCGTCTTAATCGTCTTCACGACGAACTGCTTAATCGCGGTTATGCCGTCAACAGTACCGCCCAGCACGCCGTTATCGAAATCGATTCCGTAGGTCTTAAGCGGCTGCTCGTCCGATTGCTCTTCGGCAATTTCCTCCGCGATATCAACCGGTTCTAATGGACTTAGCGCCATATTAAACGCCTCCTATCCGGTCGAGGATAACGTAAACCTGTGCCGTTTCATTGGACGCAACGATTACGCGGTCGCCTACCGCTAACGCTGCGTCAAACTTAACATCGGCGTCAGTTATCGCAAGCGACGACGCCTGTCCGTCAATTTGTACGGTGCCGCTGCTTATCGTTGCTTTGCGCGTATGCTCCGTTAAGTGTTCGCAGATAACGAGGTCGTCCGCATCCAACTCTACTGGCATATTGTCGATTTTAATACGCAGGTCAGGAGGCGCGGCCGTTACCGTCGCAAACTCGATATCTACGTCTTTGTTGTAGCCAAGCGTCTTAATCAGCGCCTTAAATTGGCTAACTCCGCTTCCTTCGATTAATTGCGTCAAGGTTTCGCGCCTCCTATTTTACTATTTGTTTCAGCTTTGTTTGTTTTATCTTTTGCCTTCTTTTTCTTCTTCTTAGCTTTGGCCTTTTTAACCGGCTCTTCTTCGTACTCCAATTTCGGCAAGTCGTCCGTCTTAGACAACGTTACCTCCATTAAGTGAGTTCCGGATTGAAACGTATGCGTGTCCGCATTAACGTAAAACCCGCCGACCAGGTCCGTCATACTCTCGAATGCATAAACGGCGGTACCGGCCACTACGTCCGTAATGCCAAGCGCTTCGACCAATACCTCTTCGTCCACTTTCGCGAGATCCTTTAACCGTTGCTTTGCGAGCTGCGTTATCGCGGACTGCTTTAAATCCGACTCCGCTTGCTCAAGGTGCTGCATCAGCCCGTACTGCTTCACCATAGCCGCGTCCGTTTCCGTAGCTTTCAACGGTTTCTTATCGTCGCCGCCGATTACCTTAACGGATGTTCGCGTCTCCTCAATCGATCGTGACCGGTTAGCACTCGTAATGTTTACGCCATCTTCGAGCATCCAACGTACGGCGCTATCCTTCTTCTCGCGCAGGTTAAGTTTACCGTTACTCGCCACTGGTACGAATTTGCGGCCGTTCTGCTTTCGCGTTTCGGTCAGCGCGGTTACGATCATGTCCCACAGCGTCATATTGCGCAGTATCAACTTCGGTATAACGTAGCCGGTCGCCGCGATATCGCCCGTTGGGATGCCGTAAGCCTTGCCGATTTCCTTAACGATGGCCTGCGCGGTCATCTTAACGAATTTACGTGTGTCTACGTTTTTCGTAAGGTATACGTTCTCATCGTGCGCTGTGATCGCAGCCTCGCCGTTATTGTTTACGCTATATTCGAATATAACGCCGCGGAATAGACCGACACCGTCCGCATAGAATCGGATTTCCTTGCCGACTTCGATATCGATCGCCTGTTCGTCGCCGTCAATCGTATTGGATAACTCAATCTGCAGAGTACGATGAGGCTTTGCTACATCCCCAGACCATTGGACGGATTTAACGAGTGGGTCGATATAATAAGTACCGTCATACAGCAAGCGTATTTCTGTAGCCATTACGGAATCACCAACTTAAGGCCGACACGTATCGCGTTAGGGTTCGGTCCTACCGTCTTCTTATTCGCGTCGTATATCTTGCGCCAATCATTTCCTTTTCCGTAGACTGATGCGCTAATCTTAAACAGCGAATCGCCCGACTTAACCGTATAAGATGACGGAACCACTCGAGTACTTGGCCGTTGTGCTGTCGTTGTTGCTTTCGGCGGTGCTGCGTTCGGGTCGCTCTTCTTAGCGGTCTTAATGAACGTGTACTCTTTGAGATCGAGCGTGTAATAAATATCGCCAGGCTCACCGCCGCGTTCTTCGTATTCGAAATTGCGGATAGTAACTGCGATGTTAATCGGCGTATTCGTAACGATGTAGCGAACCGGCTTACCCGACCGCTGCCACCGTTCGATCGTCTTAACGTATTCCCACGGATCTTTTAGCCTCGGATGTTCACAAAAGGAGGCGTTATACTCCCGCGGAAACAAAGAAGACACCGAGAACTCTTTCTGGCGACCATTACCGATAATGGTATATTCGCCGAGATTAGAGACGTCGATATCTTCGAACCCGTTCGTAGAGGTTACGGAAATAGTTGCCGGATTTACTGGTAACCACATCACCTCTGCGCCGTTATTAAATTTAAGCCAAAACTGCGGCTTTTTTCTCGCCATATATTCGCCTCCTTATTGCGCCAGATCGTGCGCAAGGCTACGCACAAACGTCTGATAATCCATCCCGTTGTTAACGTTGATTGTCCCGTTTATATTTATCGTCGGCGCCGACTTTCCGCCATTTCCGTAATTAGCGCTGCTCTCTCCGCGATAACGCTTTGCTTCCTCACGGGGCAATACCGCCTCGCCTGCGTGAAGACGTGCGGGCATATTGTTATAAGGGACGTTTTGGATACCTCCACTAAACCCAAGGCCCAAAAATCCTTTTTTCTTAGTCGGCGCCTGCATGACTGCTCCGTCGCCGAGTAGTGGTACATTGTCAGGCGTTACCTCCATTTTTTTGTTGAAATCAATAAGCCTCTGTTTTTGGGGCGTCTCTGCTCCTGGGACGAGATTTAGAACAGATTCAGGAAGTTGGAAAGAATTCATAATTCCTTGTCTTATCCCCTCGCCGATAGCAACCCCAAGTTTTAGAGCAGCGTCAACCAGCGGGCCAGAATTCTGTAGTACAGTCGCAACAACATCTGTCAATTTGTTCGCCGCCGCCATGACCTTAGACTCTCCACCACCACTCCACCATGCCTGAAAGACCTCTCCAAACTTATCAAATACGAAGGTGATTTTCTGCTGTACCGTAGGCAGTTTTTGGAACTCGGGATTATCAACAAAGTTAACGTTAATGAAATCGACTGTTTTACGTACTGCTTGGGATGCTCCCTCCACTAACCCGCTGAACATATCTGTAGCCCAACCTTTAAACTTTTTGAACTTGTCACTACTTAGATATTTGTTAAAGTCTGATAGCAGAGGATTTATTTTTGCCAGTCCTTCAGTCCCCATCTCACGAAATGCACGATTAATTTGGCCGAGTGCTTTTCTATACTGACCGAGTGATGTTCGTGATTGAGCTTCGAGAAGTTCATTAGTAGCCCCGATTTTATTGAAATACTTATCGAGATTAGTCAACTGCTGCTCCAACGGGAGATTTTTCCAGTCATTCAAGACACTCCGCGGCATCTCGAAACGTTCTACTAATGAAACGGCATCGCCCGAAAAATACTCCCGTAACGCATAGGCACCGCCAGTCAGACCTTGCTCTGGATCGATCGCACCTAACCTCTCAGCCAGGTTAATCATACGCTCAAGTTGTTTATTATCCTTCGTCGTTGGGATGAACGATTTACCTGCATCAAGGAAGTCATCCATCGTAAACATGGAAATGTCCGCGCGGCTTTGTACGAAGTCCAGATACCGTTTAGCGTTTTTCTCGCTCTCTTTGCCAAACATAGCCTTAACCGTTACCTCGCGCATCTCATACTGCGCTGCAGCACCGATCGTCTTGTTGAATAATCCGGCCGCCCCTCGTGCGGCGAGATATGCCGTGCCTAGGACGCCAACTTGACGAGCCAAACTAGCGGTTCTTTGTGCGGCAGGTGCGGCTGATTTCGTTATAGCACGAAGCGAGCGGCCCACATCGGCGACCACTCTCCCAGTACCTCGCGCTGTCGCCCCGACTCGTCCAAGTGCTCGCTCAAGTCGGCTGCCTCCATTCGTCACGCTCTCTTGGGCTCTCGCAAGGGACTTACTAGTCTGCGTAAAGTTGTCCGTAACTCTTCTAGGGGTCCATCCAACATTTTGACGAAAATATACTCTAAGGATTTTTCTATATAAAAAAGCCAACGTTTCTTATACTTAAGGAATCACCGACTATTT
>NZ_JARXYU010000035.1:0-15111 GCF_029893715.1 Paenibacillus sp. LBL
GGATTTTAAGGGCTATGACCCGTTGCGTACTCCCATCGTACCGAGGCGCTTTTATTTTTGCAAAGCTGATAATTAACGCTCTACAGGAATGCTAACGTTCTCTATTTCATTTAAACTGAGTATTTCTACTCGTTTATAATCCAGCTCATAAACCAATAATATTTCTCGTGTTCTATCAAATTGCAGTACTTTACCGAAAATAACTTGTCGTTTCCCCCTAGCTTTTACAATTTCTAAACGGAGTAAATTTCCGTCTTTAAAAACCTGACCCAGGTCCGATCCAATCATATGACGTGCTCCTCTGTCTGTATATGCGCTCTCTATCTATCCTTAGGGTATCACAAAGAAAAAATATCGAGAATATGATTAAATGAGACGCTGCTACAGGCCAGCTTTTTAGGATATAAAACGACCGGAGTAAATAAAATAAGAAAATTCCCCCAAACAAGCTCTGTGTCTATAAAAAATTAATTAAGTTGATTGTAATGCGTGTTTGCGTCAGTTATAACCTTTCCATCCTTTACAGTAATCTCCACACAGGTTCTAAATTCATGAGGATCCAATTGTTTATTACTACCTACTAGGATAATATTTTGAGAACCCGCCTTATTATCGTTTGTTCCGAACATCCTAATATGGGTAAAACTTGTACCGAAAGTGCTTTTTATCCCTCCTAATAAATCATCACTTTGATTACCTGCATAGTTGAGAATAACTATTCCATCAGAAGTTAACTTCTTAAGTACCTCTTGCACAAACTCTCTTGTTGTTAAATGAAAAGGGATCGTTAAATCTTGATAAGCGTCAAGGAAAATAAGATCGAAAGATGCATCTCTCTGTTGGCCTAACACCTTACGACCATCTCCAACTATCACATGGTCACCGTTATAACCAAAAAATTGTTTGCTCAGCTCTACAACTTCGGAATCCAACTCGACGCTGATAAGATTTTTATCCTTATAAAATTGGGGGATCGTGCCAATACCATGCCCTATCACAACCCCCCGATCGAAGTCAGGCATATAGTAATCAGCAATTTCAATCATGCTTTTAGTATATTTCAGTAGTGGCTCATCTGGTTGATCCATATCCATGATTCCTTGATAGCTGTTTTTATTAAACTGCATCCCCAAGTAATTCCCTTTCTTCCCGTAGACAGATTCCAGTTTTACAATTGATATAGGGTTATAGATGCTTTCAGTATGGTACATCAAACCTTGATCTTTATTATGGATGGCCATGCCCAAAATAGGAATAAAGCAAACAGGTAAAATTAGAATACTGATTACCATGGAGTTGATACCACCTTTTTTACCGATGAGGAAACTTGAGAGTAAAATCATCACGGAGTAAACACAAATTACGAATGCGACATTAAAATTTGGAATCACCAGAAAGGTAGTACAAAGGGTTCCAAAAATGCTGCCAACTGCAGGTATCTGATGAAGATGACCTATTTTTTTTCCGCTTACACCCTCATTTAAAACAATCTTAGATATTACCGGCACGATCCCGCTTAAGAATATATTTGGGAGGAGTAAGAGAAGTATGGATGCAATTAGTATTCCAATCCCTTGTGGTAACTGGTTCAAAACCGGAAGTACATATGGTGCAAAGAATGGGATTATTGCCATGCTTCCCGCTCCGGCCAAAAGAAATACGGTCAGGATCATTCTGTTCTTATTGGTATCAGCTGCCCTTCCCCCAACCCAATAGCCAATAGTTGAACCAACAAGGAAAATAGATATGATTGATCCCCAAATGTACTGACTACTGCCGAAATATGGGGTAAATATTCGAGAGGCTAGCATCTCCAATCCCATGTAAACAAAAGAAACTAAAAACATAATAGTATAATACCGTTTAATCAAATTGACCTCCTTATAAAAAAAGCACCGAAATAACCCTATCACGGGTTATTTCGGTGCTTCCGATTCAATGTGGATTTCTTTAATTTAAAGCCTATTATACCATGGCTGAGCCTCTTCAAGAAGCTCGTTTGAATCTTGAGAAATATTCTGATAAGATCGAACTAAAGTTGATATTATACAAACCGGAAGCACCGGTCCATTAAGCCATCATGGCTTGTTTGGGCCGGTGAATTTTTTATTTAAAAGGAGTGTTTAGATTGGTCATAAAAGAACAATTCGATGTGGTTTTGGGCCACGATATATTCAGTGAAACCCAGACTGTAATGTTGGAAGAAGATCGCTTCAAACATGAGCTCCTGATCGGGCCTTCAAAACAAGAATTAATCACTTTTGCAGCTTTACCGCGAATCGAACAAGACATAGAAAAGTTGGTGTCTGGTGAACCAGTAGGTATATTCATACTATCAGAAGATCTAGAACTCATGGAGGCTATAGAGGCCATTCTGATAAAGCACAAAGTATCTGAGTCAATGATACACAATCTTACTCCACTATATACCACCCAAATAGCAACTAATCCTTTGGCCTACGCCTCAATCTCGGATGCCATGACTAATGGGGGGATTGTACTCGTGCATCCATCAAAATCGATAGACCCATTCTTCCGATTTCGTTTAGTTGATCATTTTATTTCAGCATTTAGTATGTGTGCATTTAGGCGATCAGCTGATGAAAAACGTATCCCTGTCTTTCTAATGATTGAAACCCCATTAGTTTACAAATCCGATGAAGAACTCCGTAGCCTACTGATGTTGGGGCGTCGATATCGTGTAGGTTTATGCTTAATCGATCATTCATTCACCGAACTTGCTAATGAGGAGATGCTGCTTCGCAATATCCACAACTTTACATCTTTTTATGAAATAAAAAGCTTGGAAGAAAAATGGCTGATGGAGAACCTGCTATGCCTTGAACCAATAGATCTGGATCATGTACAAGCAAGCGATACATCATCATTTTTTAAGTTTTATAGTCCGCTACAAGACTCTCCCTATTTTATTTCTTACAGTAAGACTGTATAACCCCATATACGATGAAGTAATTATTCGAATTAGAGGCTATCTCATTCATGTCGCAGCTAACCAATTAGTTTCTGACGAAAGCTAAGGAGGCCAATGTTTTGGATACATCCGAAAATACATATAAAATAACACATTATTACAGTAGAAATCACGAGAAATACTCAGTATTCGTTCAAACAGAAATTAACCTTCCGCAGTTTATTGATATCCTAGGTGCAATTATCTTTAAATTCGAAGAACTTGTACCAGAACAGGATTGCATGGATGAGCAACATCTGATAAGTATCCTGACGAAATTCTTCAACGTAAAGGATGTTACTAAAAAATGCCAGGGGCACATGAAGTATACACGCATACCATTAGACCAATGGGAAATCACCAACACATTTTTGATTAGTGATAACCCAACCTTTGTGATTACGCAAATTGACTTGTACGAGGTAAGAGAGTTTTGCAATGGAATTGATCTGAATGAAAAAATGGAGAATCTCCTACCTCAATCCAAAGAATTTGAGTTGGAAATACGAAGAGGACATGAGTTTTATTATTCCCGGGTCTCCACTTGATTTTACATAGAGTATGAGGAACAAAAAAAGCGAGTCACCAAAATGGTGCTCGCTTTTTCATTAGCCTTATTCTTCTCTTTTGATTAAGATACATGCCCTTTATGAAACGAAAACTTGCTGCCCCCATCGAATATGTACATTTCCATATTCATCTTTATCTTTGGTCATCAGCATTTCCAGAAGATTAAAATTCACTCCGTACATATCGTAAAGTTCTTCATCATCTTTCTCTTGATTTTTCATAAATAAATTAAGGCGTTCCTTTGCCAAGATTAACCCGAGAAGATTGCTTTCAATACTATTCTCATAAGTAACAAAATGTACTTCTTTATCCTCCTGAGAATCAAATCGAATAAACCTAAAATAATACTGACTCATTGAAGCATCATTCCAGCTAAGTTCGGCGATAATGACTTTATTGATAAAACCAATATTCATACTACTACTCAAGCTCTGTTGTGTTGAAATTAGAATAGCATTAGGATGATTTCTCAGCTCCTTGACCATCTCCTTCCTTTTCCTAACTTTGACCCTATCACCAGTAATGACAAATACAGGTCGATGGGGAAACATAGCTCGGATAGCTTTTTCATAAGCAAATGCTGCTTTTTTATGTCTCACTCCGATAGCCACATAATCTTTATTCCATTTTTTTAGAAGCTGGAATACTGTATCAAACTTTGATGGGAGAGCATTTCCCTCATATTCCTTAAATGTATGAGGAATACTGCAGACTTTAAGCATCAAAGTCAATTGGTTCAGAATCTGCAACATACTGTCCTTCCGATTGTTTCCTGTCCATTCGAAGAGGTATCTCATTTGGTGAAACTCTTCGATGCATTTTAGATACAATTTCCTTTCGGAATCATGAAATTGACATGTGGTTTGAACGATCTCGTAAATTTTTCGTCCCACTACTTCCTCAAAAGTCCGGGTTATAACGGTTTTATCAAGTAAAATTCGCAACTGTTCAGCATTGTAAATATCTTGATTATCTTGGCCAACGCCAAAGACAGTTATCTTCTTTGGAGTATGAGATGCTGAAAATAGTTTATAGCCCTTCATGTATGCTGGAATGGGCTGCATATATCCTGGATTCAAGTGATGTTCAATTTGATCATCCTCTTTTTTGTTACGTGAAAAGATATACTCACATTCGCTTAGCATATTAATACTATTATTATAAAGAAGCTCTAACTGACCAAATCCCTCAACGATCGAATTACGTGTCATGGTCCCACTTAGTAATGTTTTGTACTTCACTTTCCGGAAACAGTTTTTCACAGCTTTCGCACGCTTCGATGATGGGTTAGCTATAATATCAGCCTCATCGAAAATCAAAAGCACTTTCTGTGACTGCATTCGGATGTATTGCTTGATATGCCTTTGATATTTCATCAACATATCAGTTGTCACCAGCACGACCTGGCCATGTCGTATATAAGAAATATCTTTCAAAGAGGAGATTCGAATAAAATCAATCTGACACTCATTAAGCATAACCTCCCACGTATTATAGATGGCAATTGCCGGCCCAACGACAAAGGTGTTCCGGATACGTGTCTGGGATGCCCTGTATAATAAATTCGAGATACCGGAAATCGTCTTTCCTGAACCCTGTCCCCATTGAAGATATCCGTAGCGCTTTTGAAGGATTTTGTTCGTATCTTCCTTTTGTTTTTTGTTCGGGCGAATCTCCCAATCCCATTCAACATTTTTAATGATCAATTTATCAAGAAATTCAGCTATTTCGCGATCTTGCTCCATCTCATCAAATGGTTGGGATTGCTTCATAAATTCCCGCTTCTTTTTCTCCACAAGTTTGATGTAAGTTTGATCTTCAAAAGGATATTCATTTTTCAACATCATTTCGGTAAAAGTCTTAGAGGAATCGTTAAGCCTCGATAAATACTGTCGAGTCTTCTTGGAATAACCTTTTAAGCGCAAACCGTAATTGGTTTTAACTAACCGGATCATATCCTTTTCAGTCTCATGTTGTTTTACTAAGACCTCTCGAAGGGAACCTAACACCTTTGTTTTAGTTAAACGTAGATTCTCCCACTCATCAGCTTTCATTTCCTTAGGCTTCTTCTGGTTGTAGTATTGGTCAATCAGATTTCTACATCTGGCATACTGTTCATTGATTTTAGGATTTCGTTTAATATCAAACAAGTATTTTCTTACCTGTTGCTGAAACTCATTCTCCTTATGATTATTCTGAAGATTCTCAAAAAACAGTTTATGCCTTACCGTATCCTTCTGAATGATAATGGGCTTAATGTATGTCTTATGGATACGTGATGACTCTATCTCATCAAGTGCTGAAAGTGTTTCGTACTGAGTGGAGTAGGGTTTCCCGTCCGGGATCGACTTACTCTTTTTTTGGAACACCATCAACTTGGTCTGAAAGAAATCTACACCAACGGACTTAAAGGATTGAGGCGGCAAAGCTGCTTGATAAACAAAGTTAAAGCGGGAGTTCATCTCAGCTATTATCCCAGAGTCTTTAAAATCATCACTCATGAAACTAAGCGGGACGACCAAAACTAACATGCCTCCTGGCTTTAAGAGCTCGAATGCCTTATAACAGTAAAATAGCTGGCTCGAATAGTCATGGGCCCCTATCTTCCACTTTAAATTGTACGGGGGGTTACCAAAAATCGTATCAAAAGTCACATTGGGATTATAAAATCGAATATCATCAGCAGCTAACTGCGCTGCTGGATATAAATACTTCATTACTTTAAAAGCTTTAATATCGAACTCGTTCCCATAACAGTTCGTCTCAGATGGCATGAAATTAAAAAAATTACCCATACCGGCAGTTAGATCTCCTATAAGATCATGACTCCCGACCCTTATGCAATCTGCAATAAACTTACACAGGTTGTGGGGTGTAAAAAACTGGCCCATTTCGAGTTCTTTTTTTGCTTCAGTATATTTGTAAAAGTTATCAAATTCACTGAACGATAAACCATGCAATCCACCGCTGCCGGTGTATGTATTGTATACATCGTGAGGAGATATATTGTACTGGGCACATAAATTGTTTTCCACTAAATAGAACACCTTCTCATTGATCTCAGCACGCTTAGAAACTGGCACAATGTTATCGTAAATAGGATACTTCATGAAATCCCCCTCCTTAGTTTTAAAAAAACAAGGGATAACAGATAGCTGTCACCCCTCCTCGATTTACTATGTAGTTTGTATTGAATCAAAGTATCCACAATACTCTTTAGCGAATTGCAAAGCTGCTTCTCCGGATCTAAATTCAATATCCACTCGGCAATTCTTAAACAATTTGATTGCCTTTACTTTCGTAAAAGCAATTTCATGCTTTTCAAATAAAGAACTTCCGTTGTCTTCATCTCCCTTTCGGAAGTAATAATTGGTCAACATCCAGTGCGCGTGAGTGTTGCCCGTATCAAAATGAGTCAGCGCATTAAATATAATTAAAGCCTTTTGACGATCCATTGTTATTCCCCATATGTTACTTTCAGTAATAAGAGAGGAATAATTGAATGACAATCGATGCCCTTTTATCTTCACTTTACAACCCTCACGCTCTGCTGTGGCATGAATCATGGCCTCTTTAATTTCATTTACAGCTTTTTCCTTGAAATTGAAGCCTCCTAATTGGATATAGATTTCATCAACAATGGTGATATAATCAATATCCTGATTTTTGTACTTGGCGAATATGCTATCAGCTTCTAATGTCACGTTATATTTTTTTATGAAGTGCGAACATATTTTCCTTACATGTCTTTCTTTAATTTCTTCTATCCGTCCATTGACAAAGCTATGGTCGCTGTATCGTTCGATAAAGCAATACTCCAACTCGCCATCATCTAAGGCATTATCGTGAATCTTTTGCATATGATTTTGAAACGAGTTGAAACATCCCAAGGCTTGACGATAGTGCCGTTCCTGATTCTCGCAAAAGATACGATCTTCTTGATCCAATCGGTTTGTATTTTCCACTTGAACACTATTGATCTTTTCCAATACTTCTAACAATTCCATTTGAGCCATTCTTATCATCCTCCTGAAATTTGGGTTGTGATTAGACCTATTTAGGGCAACAAAAAAACGCCCAACACACAAACCGAAATGAACGCACAAAGTGCGAGTTCAAAAAACAGTCCGCTGTGTTAAGCGTTATTGTTTTACCTTAATACTCTTTTCGCCGCATGGCCAAGAGTGCGCAATTGAATAAGTCTATACCTTTATACTAACATTTCTAAAGATAACCATCAATATGAAGGATTTAGGCTCAATGACGAATGGTATTGTTGCTTAAATTTTGCTCAGCCATTTGAACTAATCTACTGGTTATGGTACCACCGATGGATCCCAAATCTCTTGTCGCCATATTACCGTAGTACCCGTCTGCCGGTAATTGAATTCCTAATTCTTGGGCGATCTCGAATTTCATCTGTTGAAGAGCTCTTTCCGCTTGTGGTACTAATAAATTGTTATTTCGTGCCATGGAATTTTCCTCCTGTGTTTGGTATTTTCTTAAAATTTCCTATACAACAAAAAATTATACAATGACTGATCGATCGATTAATATCCCCTTTCATTTCCATGACCAGAATCCGTTGTTAAGTGTTATCATCGTAATAAGGGGGAATTAAAGTGATACCTAATTTCATCTCTCCGATGTTGCTGGAGAAAACACCATCCCCATTAACATCTTCCAAATATCTAGCAGAACCCAAGATTGATGGTGTCCGAGGACTCTTAATAGGTGATACTAATTACTCTCGGCTCTGGAGCCGGCATCAAACCGATATGACAAACCAGTTTCCGGAGATCTGCAAAAAAATCAATAAAGGACGCTCCATTATTTTGGATGGCGAGGTTGCCTCGTTTAACCCTGACTTGTCTGACTTTGATTTTGATAGCGTGATGGATCGATTTCGTCTTCGTAATGAGTTTAAGATAAAAATCGCTGCAGAGCGTTCCCCAACTACTTTCATTGCCTGGGACATTTTATATTACAATGGTCAAGATCTTCGAGGTCTTCCACTTTATAAACGGAAAGAGATACTAAATGAGGTTTTAATTGATGATGGAGTAATTTCTAAGGTCGCTTCATTGTCAGGGCTCCATGGGGAAAACCTTGCAAAACAGGTTGTGGAGCGGGGCTGGGAGGGTTGTGTTTACAAGGAAGTCGAAAGTTCCTATCAAACAGGTAAGCGATCTAAACAATGGCTTAAATGGCTCAATTACAAAGAGCAAGAAGTTTATGTAACAGGGATCAGAAAGAAAAAATTCGGTTACATGCTAAGTCGTTTTGAGCAAGGTGAATACAAGCCTGCTGGGATCTTAGAATTGGGAACCTCACAACAAATCAGATCAAAAGTTTGGAACATTGCTCGAACTAATATTAATAAGGAAGACTCTTCATATTATTACCTTCTACCAACACCAGTCTTGAGAATTAAAGTTAAATATGTACGGCTAACAAGAAACGGTTTTATGCGGACTCCTTCCTTCTTGAGTTTCTAACTAAATAATTCTTCTGAAGACGACTTTATAATTTTCATCCATGCTAAGATGAAATTATACAAATTGTTCAAGGGGGAACCGCAATTGGACCACAAATCGCTTTTAATTAAAAACATGATTGTTTTCATTCTTGGTGTGATTCTTATCGGTTACCAGGCTTATCGGGACAATAATGAACTCTATTACCTTTTAATCGGGGGTTATATTCTCTTATCGATTTACAAGGCATGGCTTTTTGGAGTGAAATACTATGGAAACTTGTTCTCTGTAATCATGTTTTGGTTCCTTCCATTTGCTCTCGTTTTTGCTATAATTGTATCTCTCATTGTTGGATTCCTAACCTCTGTTCCACATCTCTTGTATCTTGTTTATTCGAGTAGACCAAAGAAGATGAAAACCAATGTACCATCTTTCAAAAATCAGTTTAAAAAAAGAAACAATGTAATACCTTTTCGATCAAAAGCAAGATATTAAAAAGAGCCATCCTACGTATGACGTAGGTGGCTCTCTTTGTTACCCATGGTTTTTAAAGGCATTCATTAATTTTTTAGGATATTCAGATTTTATAGTGGAATTACGGCTTTGCAGTTTCCAAATAATCAATTAAATTTAGATATGCTGTTTTCCCAATTTCTATTTGCTTATAGCAAACAACAGCATGATTTAACCGTGTATTTTCATCTAATTTTTGCTTATAAGGAAATTCCGAAATTTGTTGTAAGTCATTTTTCAAAGGTTCAATAATAGGATAGATTGTCTCTATATCCGATTTTTCAATGGCTTCAATTGCCTCTCTTGCCCACTTTGCTTTTTCGACCCATCGCATAGCAAGTTCTAACCCGTTAAGACGATTCCCAGGGATTGATGAACTGTAAGCAATCAAAGATAACTTATCTTTCAATATTTCCACAATATTAGGCATTTTAATAACCTTCCTTTTCATCAAATTGTATACTACGAAAATGTCATTCAAGTAAGCATTTTGACCTTTAGTGGTATCTTCATAACTTGATCTCATATTTATTCCTCACTAAAATCTCTCAATTTAATATCTTTAAAACTGTATACAAAGACAAACGTTCAATACTCAGATAGCGACACCCAAATGTTCACGTAAGTCTTCCATCATCAAAGTACTACGTTTCTGAATCACTTCTTGATTGCTCGTTTTACTTTGAATGGTCTGTCCAAATTCTGAATCCTTTGAATATTCATCAACTAAGAATCTCTTTGCCCATACCCCAAAGTCACTCGACTTCATTCCGGAAGTCCGTGCAAATGAAACTGCTAAAAACAGTGAAGGAATCACAGACTTCTTTAACCCATCTTTGCAATGTTTCACTTTCCAATCCTCAATAGCTTCTTCCAAGTATTCGCAATTATCTCTGATCTCTTCGATAATATGTCCAGGTATCACATTCTTGCCTATTTCAGCGATAAATGATTTGATATCTTTACCGCTAAAAGACATTTTTCGATTCGTCATTAGAGCCATAATCTGAAACACTATTTTTTCATTCACTTTTCCCATTAAATCGGCTGAAGTGAAATTGATCTTGTTAAAGAATCCAAATTGTGTTATTTCAGATAGAATTGTCAAATTAGTCTCTCCGAGAAGTGCACGAGACTGTTCGTAGTCAGTAAGCGGCTTGGTTTGATTTACTCTGTAGAATATCTCCTCAACATCCTCAAGTGTATATTCCTCATCAAAAATAGTGACTGCGAAATTATACGATTTTAATCTTTGCTGCATATCCTCACTAAGCTCGCTGAACAGTTTCCCAGCTACATTTTCACCATCAACAAGAGGAGTATCTTCTGCTAAACGGAATTGATCATCAAAGTAATGGAACAAGGTAGTTACCCTTTGCTTACAATCAACTGAGTAATATACCCATTTGAATTTTCCTGGTTTGGACTCTCCTAGATGATCACCATTTTTCCAAACAAGTAGATTTGGAACGTAGCCATTTATAAGAAAGGTATGTATTAATAGACTCTTCCATCCTCTGTCCTTTCCTCGAACATAAGCACGTTGAAAATGTAAATCAAAATTGAACTGGTTTCTCATATTGTTAAGAATGTAGGATGTCCATTGAACTGTTGATTTTGGCATTTATTTCACCTCATAAAGTTTTTTTATTCTATGATAATTTTATTACCATAATGAAAGATTAATTCGCTATTATTAATAATTCATATAAAAACCTCCTTAGATTTAGAGAATTCCTCTTGAAAAATAAGAAAACACCAAATCCACGGACGTAATGAATGGCACCTAAAAAAAAGGAGCTTTCGTCTCAAGGAATGGTGTTTACAAGTAAAAAGTGGTATCGCATGATTCCACCCGAATCATCACAAGAATTATATTTTTATTATAGAGTTTTATAAATGGGTTGTAAAGATTTAGGAAATCAATTAAAAGTGAGAGATAGGTTAGACCCTTTACATTTCAGTGACATATAAAGATAGACAACCATGGATCTTATAAAAAATCCTTTTAGAATCGATCGTTAGGCGTGTGCTGATGTATACTAAATCTATACTATTTGAAATTGGTGATCTACAAGATGAACAGAACTAAAGCATCTGAATCAATGAAGCAACTCCGTCAAGAACGAAGAGCAAATGATCAATGCGCTCAGTGTGAACTACATTCTACTACGTATTTATGTGTTTTTTGTAAAGCAAGTAGAGATTTCAGGAAAGAGCTTCGGATCCATTATCGAATGAACAACAATCTCTGTTTGAATTGTGGACGAGCACCACAATTCGAAGAAAGTTTGTGTGAAAAATGTTTTATCAAGAAAAAAGAAAAATACCCCAATCGCCCCATTAGAAAACTAAAAAAATGGAAAATTACTAACCATATACTATACAACTTAATGATGGAGAAATCCTGTTCTACTTCTGATCTTGCCAAACATGTTGGGGTTAGTGAAAGATCGGTATTAAAGTGGATTTTTGAAAATGCAATTCCAAATGAAAATAATGCTAAAGTTGCAGCAGACTTTTTTGGAATGAAACCAGGCCAACTGTTTCCCACTCATTCAACATTTGATTCTGAAGAGACTACTTAGCGGAGTCAGTCCTTTAATTCCCCATATTTTTGTATTTACTAAAAAACAGCTCTCCTCAAATGGAGAGCTGTTCATAATTAGAAAATAACCGTTATTTTGTTGTTTCATGCTCAAAAAAGACAAATTTGAGTAGGTACTTGATTCAATTGGGATAATAGTGAACTCGCAAGTGCCTTACCCATATTGTATTCAACACCATTTCCAATTGCTCGATATTGATGTGATATTGGAATATGGTCAGGAAATATGTAGTCATCCGGAACACTCATGATACGTAGACACTCTCGAACGGTTAGCCTTCGATCAAGTTCAGGATGAAGAAATTCACGACCGTCTTTGGCAATATGCGCAGTCAACGTTGGTGCTGAACCATCCCAGTCCAACCTCCGCATCCCACGAAATTGGTTAGGTCGAGGATTTTGAATAACATCCTGAATACGTTCAGGTGAAGGACTGGTCCAAGTTACAATGTGGTTTGGAAATGAACCACTCTCTATTGGTAAATCTCCAATTACACTTCGAATGGTTTTCGTAAGTGGTACTTCCTTTGGAAATACAAATTCAAAACCAAGATCTCTGCGAATCCCTACAACAATAACTCGTTTCCTATCTTGAGGGGTATTAAATTGATTAGAATTGAGTATCTTGAAGGTTATTTCATAACCTATCTTATTAAAGTAAGTGATTAATCGATCTAGAGTTTTTTTATGCTTTTTCGCAAGACCTATGACATTTTCAAATATGAATGCCAGAGGTTTTTTAGCTCTTATTATGTTAAGATACCTCCAAATCAATTTTCCTCTTTCACCATTCATTCTGTGAGTAATGGTTACAAATGAGACTAGAAATCGATCAAATCTGTCGTTCTAATAGTTACAAACAAGACTTCTTATAATTTCAATTGAGACATTCCGTAATTCCCATGCTTATAACTGAGACTTTCTCAACTCGCCCATAGTTTTTAAGAAATTAGTGTTAAACTGGTTATTGCTATGCCGAATTGTATTCTTGTGTACGAGACTTCATGGTTTAGTATCTATACATAAGGGGCTGAATATATCCAGTTTGATCCCTTTTCTTTTATTGAATTCTTGTCACTATAAATACGAGGACTAGCGGAAAAACAAACAGCAAGGTGATCACAACTCTTTTCAGCCATTTTTTCCATCTATAACTGTCAATCATATTTTCAAATCCAGGCAACTTTCTATCAATGGCCATTTTTTCTATATCAACCTGGTCATGATTATCTGACAAAGTTAATACATCAAAATATTTTTTCTCAAGTTTATGAAACTGATCAATAACTTCCTCTTTTTGAAGTTTATATGCTGTTCGAATTAAATGTTTGAACTCGCTTTCTAAAATATCTAGTTTAATATATGAATCCTTAAATTGAACGGCCCTCTCTCTATAACCTAAAGTTGAGATAAGTAGAGTAACTCCAAATAGCCCAACTGAAGTTATAAGTGTCATAAGTGTGACATACCTAACTGTTTCGCTTTCTGGGTCTAAGAACAATGCCCAAATTGAGAACGTTAACACTGTAAAAGTGTAATAATTGATTAATAAATTTGATATCAAGTGATTAAACTTTAATCTAGCCTCAGCCTCCATTCTGGTTTTCTTTGTTTTCCAGATTCGTTCATCAGCAAAACGCTTTATCTGATCTAAAATATCATCCATTGTTTCCATCCCAATCTACGAAATATTTTGCACATCTTTCTCAAGTTCTTTTACCGAGATGTACACTTTTCTTTTGAATAGTTTGTCTACATCATTATTAGGCATTTTATCAAGTTCTGATCTGTTAATGTTGTATATTGTTTGAAGAATTCTTTTTTTCTCATCTAGGGGAAATTCTTTTGAATTTGGTATGTAAGCTGATTTTCCTCTTTTCATAATAATTTCAAAGTACGCTTTGACGAATCTTTTTATCTGTTTCTGTAAAGCTGGCTTAACTTTGTACACACCACACATTTTATTTACAAACCAATCTAAATGATACAATATTGCGACGTTGTCAATCTGCGAGTAAAAAAACAACCATCCGTACTTATTATCCTCAAGAACAAAACCAGTAATCCGATTGTTTATATCCCACAAAAACTGTTCACTACTTTTATTTTTTTTATACTCCGAAAAAATTTCAATTATTGATGTTTCTAACTTCAAGAGATTGTTTGGTCTAACGCTAAAACCATACTTGTATTCATTTAACTTTTTATAGGCATATCCAAGATAATCAAAACCTTTTGTAAGTAGGCCCTCGTCCTTCTTACTATTTATAGCAAGTTTTAGTTTGTTACATAGTTCATTTTCAATAGACTTAAAGGTTCTTTTCTTATTGCTAGTTTTACAAAGGATCAAAATATCATCTACGTAGCGAAAATACTTAACACCTTTAAAACTGCCGATTCTCTTGTCGACTTCTAATAAATAAATGTTAGCTAAGATATTCGAAATTGAAACACCTTGCGGAACCCCAACTGAAGGCACTTCCGGTTCAACATTTCTCTTTCCTTCCGTAACTGTAGGGTTTATCAAAGCTTTTTCAACCAGAGATAAGACACTTTTATCCTTAATCTTCTTTTGGATTTTCTTAAGGATTATTGGATGGTTAATATTACCGTAAAAATTCTTAATATCTATTTTAATGAAGTAATTGTATTCTCCGGAATTTACTGCATTTTTTATTTCATCGATAATTGTTTGAGTCAATTTCCCCTCAATTTCATCCTTGAAAACTTCAGTAAGTATTTCATTTAGCACGCTAAGTGTAATTTTGTCCCGAATTGTTGGAATAGAAATTACCCTTGGTAGCTTACCCTTCCCCTTAGAAAGAAGCTTTTCCTTAAAATAAGTAAATTTATATGTGCCGTTATGTATTTTATAATTGAGCATTTTGCATAATTCGAAAATTGACGTAAAGACAACAGGATCCAATAAGGATCAAGCTTATATGGTGGCTCCATTCTAAAAATGGACAGAC
>NZ_JARXYU010000036.1:0-12912 GCF_029893715.1 Paenibacillus sp. LBL
TGTCTTACGTTCCTTCTGCAATTCTGGACAGGGGTGAAATCCTGCGAATAAGTGAGTATTCATGAGTAAATTGAATCGTACTGAGGGAGTTCAATAAGATCTAAAAATACTTCAATGAAAAGTTTGGAGAAAGCTTGATTTGGTAATATAATGAAACTATATAATTAACTAAGAAAGGAGAATGCACAATGCATCATTTCTTTGATCCATCAATCAAGCCTATTGTATCTACAGATTTAGATGGAAATATTATTCAGGTCGAGACACGCGGCCTTGAATTCTATGGATACCCTAACCTTAAGATGGAGAATAATTTTGAATTATATGAACCGATCTTTTATTCAATTATTGATCGTATATTTAATATGAATTTTAGAATAGAAGATAGCTTTTATATTAATGGTAAAGAATTCAAACTTCAGATTACTGATGAAGGGTATGCTGCTGTAATATTCCCTGGTATTGATGATGTGACTATTATTACAATATTTAATCCAATTAGCAGATTGCCCATGAAATTTATTACCAAGGGAATGCACGAACTTTATAATCATCCAGAAGCAGAAATAGATGGTAATGAAGTATGGGCTAAAGAAATTCTAGCTTATTTTACAGAACAAGTGAAAAAGGGAACTGCTTTCGATGAAAACTGCTGCATTGAATATGAAGAAAACATTTATGAGATCAGTTATTTAAACGACAGATTGGGAAAAGCATTAATCCAAATAGGGTTGCAAAAAGAAAAGCCTGTAACTGTAATTAATAAACACAAAAAAGGTGTAGCTAGGCATTTGCAACTTGTTAAATAAACCCTTCATTTTTTTATAGTAGTATAGTAATATATCATTATATTAAATAACTAATTAATATATAAGAAAGAGGGAGAGTTAAGGAAAGGAGTATTAGTTTGTCACATGAGCATCTGATAAAAGAACTGGACTTTGTATTGACACACCCATTGTGCGGTGTGAAAAATCTTGAAAACTTCTATAATAATTGCCTCTTTATGTATGATACAGTTCCCTTAATTGTAATTGTAGATCATATACGAAGGGAAAAACCAAGGTTGCTTAATGAATGGTCAGAAAAAAATGAAATAATCCAAAAAATTATAACTGAAATGGAAATTCCCAAAGAGGAGCTCGTACTCAATCAAAATTCTAACATATTAATTATGACGGATCTTGAAAAGGAGCAGCCATCATCTAATGGAATATACAAAATATTATGGACTACTGAACTTGATGAAAATAAGGTAGACTTCTGTTTTAAACGCAAAACCTTGAAAGTTCAATGTCGCAAAAACGGCAATTTAGAACTTGTTGGCATGAAAAAGATAGAATTAAATAAATACAATTTGTACCTAAAAATGAAGGAGGAATTAAAATGAACGAACTTCTAAATACCAACCCAATGCTTGAGTACAAAACATCTCTTCGAAGAAAGCAAATTCATCAAGGGATAGTTACCTCCGTAGAGACTCATTCACCATTAGGACAGAGAATGCAATGTGCTATCGTTGAGTTGAATAATGGATTAAAAGGAATGATCCATGCGAATCAATTTGACACACATACATATCGCTCCCTGGTTGGCTTTATAGATCATAAGATAGACTTTATGGTTTTAGACGTTGTAAAACAAGGTCTTGATCCCGCAATTTTAAAGGTTTTTGATGAGAAAGAAGGGATCGTTTTACTTTCTCGCGTACAAGCATTGGAAGAATTGCAAGAAGAGTTTTGGGAAACAGCAGATGTTGATCATATTTGTCCTGCAGTGGTATCTGGTTTTGAAGATGAACGGATATATGTATTGATAAAAGGCGTTACGTGCGTTTTACCCATCCAAGACTACGAATACGACTGGACACCTTCGGGCCGCAATCTGATTCCACTTGGTACACAGCTAACTGTTAAAATAAAAAAAATTGACCGAGATAAAAAACAAGTAAGAGTTACTCGAAAAGAATTACTTGAAGATCCTTGGTCAAGAGTTCGAGAAAATTTCAAGATAGGAGATAGTTATAGAGGCATTATCACAAGTGTAGTTGAGAATGTTGGGATCTTTGTAAAAATAGCACCAGGAGTAGAGTCTCTTGCTTGGTTTCCTAATCGAGTACCAAGTCATGGTCAACTGATAGGAAAAACAGTTGCAGTTCGAATTCGCTCTGTACATCCAGAAGGTAGGAGAATTCGTTCGAAGATTGTAAATTTCCCACATGAAATCTACTAGGAGGTAACTTGATGGAGTACCATGTGTCACCTCTTATTAAAGATCAAGATCCTGCCCTAATATCCAAGCCTTTATTAGACGATCCATATGCTTACATCACAAAATTGGATCCTCTAACAAGGCATGAATACTACTACATAACCGGGAAAATAGAGCAAGGATGGATTACAGAGAGGGATATTGAGATTGTAAGATTTATTTTTGTTCATCGCTGGGTCACATTATCTCAAATCGCTCGTATTTTTTTTCCGGAATCCGATAGGGAAGGTACAGTACGTGCCCGAACTAGAAAACTGATAAAACACGGACTGCTCAGAAAGATAACTTGGTCAAGCTATTCTAATCCAAAAGAAAATAGGCCAAGTTACTATGAACTTGGTGCAAGTGGTGCGGATATTCTTAAATTTAGATTTGGTGCATTTCTAGGACACCGGGATCCTCGAATGCCTAAAGAAACAACAATGTTGTTCAGAATGAAATACGTAATTACTAATGAATTATATATTCAACTTCGGGAAAGTTTTAATTTAGTTTATTTCGAGTTTCATCCCATTTTGACAATGAAGGAAGAACAACAAATACCTACTGCTAAATTCATATTGAGAAATCCAAAGGGCAAAGATTTATCTTTCTTCTTAATATGTCACAGGGATGAAGAAAAGTGGCTAAAAACCATACGTTATCATGCTAGATTTTATAAACAATATCTTGAGAACATAGAGAAAGATTCTATTTTAGTAGTACTAGTTTCAACGGATGAAAAAGCGAAACTTGCGAATATGATATTAGAACAAGAAGGAGCGATTAACACTTGGTTTGTTACTGATGAAGATTTGTATAACGATAATATCAATTTATCACAAGGGTTCTTTTTCTATGACAATGATAAAAAAGTATATTACGATCTTCAATAATATATTATCTAATTAGTATATTAATAATATAATTAATTGATTTTAAGACTCTTTATGAATTGGGTGAGTAAATGAATCGGATCTTTCTAGCCTCCGAAGACAGAGATGAATCTGAATGGTTTTCTGATGAGTTAAAAGACTTTGGGCGTGTAGTTAGAACCATTGATTCTCTGGATTTTTTTATACCACAGTGGGAATCAGTAGATGCGAATATAGTTATTTTTATGGAGAGTATTGTTCATTCTGAAGAATCATTTTTAAAGTTACTACAAAATATAAGAATAGAAAAACCATCTGTTACGATTATGTTTGTTTTCCATCGTGATGAAGATGATTTTGTAGAGGAACTAATCAAAAACGGAATTATCTGTTTATCATATTTGGATCTAGAGCCTGGGGTAGTCGAAACGAGATTGATAGGTATCGGGCCTCCAACATCTTTACTATATGTAGAGAATGAATCAATGAAAGATGCCAACGATTCAATGGATTATTCTTCACAAGAGGATGGGAAGAGTGAATTAACAAAAACTGAATCAACAGAAATGAGTCTTGAATATGACAGATTAGTTGATCATGTTGGGGATAACACGGAGAAAGAGAAAGTAAATTCAAAAAGCTCAGGCTCGATGAAAGATATAAAACGGCAACTTAGTGAAACTGGAGAAAAACTTTTTAACATTATAGAGAACAAAAAAAACATCATTCAAGAAAGAAAGAACGAAATTACATTACTTGAAAGTGTGAAACCAGATGACCTGAATTTTGCACCTGTAACTAAGCCTATAGATAAGAAACCACGAAGAGATAGATTGTTAGGAACAGCAGTTATAGCAGTTACAGGCGCTGAGCCAGGTGTAGGAACTACACATACATCAATATCTATCGCAAACTTTTTGGCCAGGCAAAATTACTCAGTAATTCTTGTAGAAGCCAATGACTCAAATGATTATGTAGAAATAGAAGCAGCTTACGAGGGAATAAGCGATATAAAACTGATAAAAACAACTTCCTTTAATTTACTTGGAGTCAAATATATAAAAAATGCTACAGAGTTAAACATGATCGATTTGCTAGCTACAAATTACTCTTTTATTGTTCTTGATTTAGGCTTTTATGACAACTCCGAATGGTATGAAGAATATTTAAGAGCATCGATAAGTATAGTCGTTGGCTCAGGAAGCGAATGGAAACAAAAGTATATAAAAAAATTCTTCAGAGAACAGATTCACCTAGATCAAAGTAAGTGGCGTTTATGCATTCCTTTTGCAGATAAACAGGTTCTGGCTGATATAAGAAAAATCCTACCAAAACGGAAAGTCTACGGTATTCCTTTTCATCCAGATCCCTATGAAGAGAATGATGAAGTCGATCACCAGATCGAGGAGCTACTAAAATTAAATCAGCATCATAAATTGAACGTTTTGAAAAAGAGGCTGCAGGCAATTTTCAATTAAATCAGAAATGAGGAAATTATGTGTCAAGTATACGACAACGAACGAAAAACAAGATTTACGCCGGCTTAATTGGTGCATTGGCAACCGCAATATTGGCAACAGGACTCGGGATTTATGGATACACAAATTGGTCAAAGGAAAAGGCTGCTATTAAAGCAGGCTATGAAGAACAACTTAAAGAAGCTGAGCTCATTAAACAAGAGAATTTAAGGCAACGTAAACAAGTCCTTATAGCAAAAGAGGATATTGTGGCAGGTACTCAATTGAACGAAGATCACTTCACTATAGGAAGTCTTCCTTCTGACCAAATTCCGCTTAATATAATCATGGAACCTGAAGACTTGAATGGAAAAATCACAAAAATAAATATCAGCAAAAACGGATCAGTCATACCTTCAATGTTATTTGAAGATGGAGTTACACCTGATGATTTAAGGAAAGCAGAATATTCAGAAATTATGCTCCCAACTAAGCTGAAGAATGATGATTATGTTGATGTCCGGATCAACTTTCCTACTGGTCAAGACTATATAGTACTTGGGAAAAAGAAAGTTGAAGATTTGTTAAATGGCACTGTTTGGTTTGAGATTAATGAACAAGAAATCCTTACAATGTCGAGTGCTATTGTGGATGCTTATCTTAATGAAGCACAAATATACGCTTTAACTTATGTTGACCCATTCATGCAGGATTCCCCAACAGTAAATTATCCTGTAAATCCGAAAGTTCTAGATCTCATCTTAACTGATCCTAATGTTATCCGAAATGCAAAATCAGAATTGAACAAGGCAGCGCGAACAAAATTGGACCAGGATCTGGACTCTATGTCAGCTGAGGATAAACAGAAAGTATCAAATAGTAGGAGCAATACTATCAGAGAAAAACAAGATAAGACGAGTGCAGACCAACAAATTCAAAATAATAATCTGAATATAAACAGTCCTTCCGATTTTTCAAACAGTTCCTCTCAAACACAAGACTCAACCATGGGATCGGGTAATATGCCTCCTGAAACGAGTAGCGAGGCAACGATGGAAAATGACATTTTCAAAGAAGCCGTAACTGAATCAATTCAACCGTAGGAGGTTTAGTTTTGAATACAATTTTATTAATCGGAGCAGTCGATAAATCGGATTTGGGTTTGTATTTGAGTAAGTTGTTCGCTTCTGATGGTAACAAGGTACTTCTAGTTGATGGGTCGCTAGAGAAAAACCTAAAGAATTATATTAACTTCATGGATGGAGAAGATCTTGTTTCTGAGTTTGAAGGATTTGAAGTGTCACGTAAGTTCAGCAATTATTCACAGCTGTTGGAGTTTATTGAGCCTTCAACTGATGGCAACAAATATGATGTAGTTCTTATTGATACAGATGATCCTAATTTCATTAGCTTTGATCAGTATAGAGAAAGCAGTATGAGAATTATTGTTTCCACATATGAAAAATCATGTATGGAAAAAAACAAGATACTTTTAGAAAGTATCTACTCCACTGGGGAAAATCCTGGTCACGTCGAAGTTGAAAGAGTCATCTTGGGGTCGGTCGATTGTAGTGTTGATGAAGAGTATCTGAACCTTCCGCTTTCTGACCTTTTTATCATTTGGCCAGAACATTCTTTACATATACAAATTGACGAAGTGGATTATTCCCTAAAAATCGATAATCAACATAATAATCGCTTGAGAATGAAGAGATTATCGAAAAGTTACATTAATGTCTTGACGAACATATTTGAGAAGATAATGGTTTGCGATCATCGGATAGCTAGGAAAATCGTTAAGCAAGCACTAAAGAAAGGATGAAAACTTAATGGGAAAAACTATTGCGTTTTGGAGTCCTGTTAAAGGCCAAACCGGAACAACAAGTAATGTCTTGGCAACTTCAACTCTGATTGGTACTGAATATATATCCAAAAAAGTCCTAGTCACACATACGGACGAGGTTAATTCTTCATTAGAACACGGGTTTTTCAGCAAATTAAATAGGTCAGAGAATGATTTTATTAATTTTATAGATGTCGGTTTGGATGCTTTAACCCGGTTCGCAAATAACCGAAAATTAGAACCAGAAATGATCCGGGATTATACCCATCAAATCGTTAATAAACTGGATCTACTCTATGGTTCAGCGAAATCTAAATCGACTTCTGATTCGCTGGTGGATGCTTTTCAAAATATTGTTGATCAATGTAATCAATACTATGACTTTACATTGATTGATGTACAAAATTATGAGACCAAAAACAAATTATCTACAGATGTTTTGAACAAATCTGACTTGGTTGTTGTTTGTTTAAATCAGAATACAAGCCTATTAGACCGCTATTTTGTAGATAATGAGTGGCAGCATGTCATTAAAGATAAACCGAGTATTATTCTTCTGGGAAATTACGATAAACAATCACAATATACTGTGGCCAATATTTCAAGAAAATATAAATATAAAAAAGCTATATACACAATACCTAGCTGCACACATTACATGGATGCTTATAACATGAGTGCAGTTGCACAATTCTTCATGAGAAATCGGAATATAGATCGGCGTGATGGGGATTATTTCTTTTTTGAAGAGGTCCGGCGTTTTGCCAAAGGATTAATTTCTGTACTGGGGTTAAATGCAGAGCTTTCAAGTGAACGGGGGGCATAGTGTAATGGATGCACCCGTAATGGTTAACTTAATTCTTATACTTACGCTAGTAGTGATTGCTCTACTAATCTTTCTGCTAGGTATGAGAAATAAAAATGTTGCTGAGAGAACAGACGATTCTGATGAAGAACGATTTACTCTCCCTGCAATTACGGACTGGATAAAGAATACACTAAATGACATAACAAATGAAAATTTACACGATTTAGGATTGAGTACTGAGGAGTTTCGTAGACGAGCAGCTAAGCGGGCGAAATTAAAACAAGCCTTAAAAGAATGCTCCGAAGGAGATGTTAGACAAAAGAATTATGTGAAGTCTTATATCTATGATTTACTATGGTCCGATTATAACTTTTCAGAAGAAACAATTAATATACCGGTACCATTTTTAGAGAAGAAATTGCTTACAGCTGCTGATAAGTTTGATATTTTGATGTTCAAACTTCAAAAAAAATATAAGTATAATGCCCTGAATTACATTATTGAAAAGTATGAATTAGCAAAACCAAAATACATCATTGAGGAAGGCAAAACTGCTTCATATATTATCACTTCAGAAGAAATTGATCAGGTTTATCGAAAAGAAGTTAAAAATCTTTCCTACGAGGATAAGCTCTGGATCATAGTACAGAAAGTGTATCAAAGATATAAGGGATTAGGCGTTGTAGATGAAATTCGCGATATGAACATCGATGGGATAAGCGGTGGTGTTAATGGCTTGCCGTCTTCCGCAGTTTTGTTTGGTGAAGACGGAGATCTATATACAGAACAAATGGATGGAGCCAGTATACCCAATGACTACGATAGCGTTTGGATTTTTTATCGAGGTAAATCTATACACCTATCCTTCTTATCCTTTGGTTCTGAAACTGAACTTAATCGTGTTTGTCACAATATTTATAAATACAATATGCCTGGCCCATTAACCGACGAGAATGGATTTAAAATCAATGAAATGAAAGACGGTTCAAGGGTTGTTGTAGTTCGCCCTAGCTTTGCAGAATCGTACGCCTTTTTTGTTAGGAAATTTGATATTCCAAATGCCAATTTAGATATGTTGTTCCCGAATGATAAGGTTAGAAACTCAAATATGGTGAAGTTAATGCTCATTTTTCTAATGAAAGGGCGGAGGGTGACGGCAGTTACCGGTGCTCAGGGCTCAGGAAAAACGACTTTAATGATGGCGATGGTTAAGTATATCTCAGCAACTCTGAATATAAGAGTTCATGAATTGGCATTCGAATTGCATCTTAGAAAAATATTTCCATTCAGAAATATTCTATCCTTTAGGGAAACTGATACAGTATCGAGCCAACAAGGACTTGATTTGCAGAAAAAAACGGATGGTTCCGTAACACTCCTTGGTGAAATGGCGGAGATGAAAACAGCATCTCAAGTTATACAAACCTCCGAAGTTGCTAGTGAGTTCACTGTATTCACTGGTCATCAAAATACCGTAAGAGCACTTATTAACTACATGAGTAATGCATTGGTTAAAATCGATGGGTTTTCAAATGATAAAGCAGAAGAACAAGTTGTAAATGTCTTGGACTTTAATATTCATCTCCGTAGGAGACAAAACGGCTTCCGTCATCTTGAACGTATCACGGAAATCATTCCTTTGACAGATAAATCTGAGTATATAGATTATCAAATCGAAGATGGATCAACCAATGATACTTTAAAGGCATTACTAAAAACTTTTAAAGATTTTGCAGAACGAATGACAGATCGTAAGACCTATGAGTATCGAGACATAATAAAGTATGAATCCGGGAGATATATTTGGGTGAATCCAATTACAACTCGCAACGTTGATGAGATGAAAGAAAATATGTCTGAAAATGAAATTGCTGCATTTGACACTTTTTTGTCAATCTGTGAATCATTGCATGGTTGTGATTGGGATGAAATAAATAGAAACCAGGAACCATTTACTTTGCTAAATCAAATGGATGACGCAGTGGGGAGTGATATACCATGACTAAACTGTTGCTGTTAATAGTTTTAGTTTCCCTCGGCGTCGGTTTAATTCTCTTTTATCTATATAGACAATCTTTGAAAAGACAAATGCAGCAGCAGAAGGTCGATTCAACAAAAGATCTATATCGAAACAAGAGAAGAAAAAGTCTTAAACAGCGAACTTATAAATTTCTTCAGAAATCATATGTGCATGCACTAAGATTTCCTTTAATTAAGAACTACGTTTTGAGCGTAAGAAAGAGACTCTCTGTAATTCATGCATATGATGAATTGACAATTAGAAAAGAGAGCATGCGGATTACTTTCATTGCCCTCGGAGGTATGAGCTTTGTCGTATTAGTACTTTGTCTGATAGGAAGGGATATTACATTCACATTTTTTGTGCTTCTTGGAGCTGTGGTTATCAACGGAACTCTTATAGAAAATTTCGTGAATAAAGTATCGGATAACTTACTGCATCAACAGACAGAGCTTATTGAAGACACCAGGCATACCTACAACCAACATCAAATGGTAGATGAAGCTATAGAGAGTGCTTCGGAAGTTTCTAAATATGAGATTGCCCACCACGCCAGAAAAATACATGATGCAATCACATCGCCTAAGGCAGAGGAGAAACTTGAAGAATATTATGAGGTTGCACCCAATCGTTTTTTGAAGCTTTTCGCAGGGATCTCTTATTTAGTTAAGGAGTATGGTGATAGGAAAATCCCTGGCAAGGGTTCAATGTACTTAAACACCCTCAACCGACTGAAAGGTGAAATTTTAGAAGAAATCTTATTCCGGAGAAAGTTACGTTACTATTTGAATAGTTTAACGATCATTGCGATCGTACCTATTTTCTTTCTTAAGCCAATAGAGAATTGGGCGAATAATTCATTCCCTATAATGGGTGAATTTTATGGAAGTAAATCTGGATTCATAGCCAAAATAATAATTTTTTTGGTTGTATTGCTATCATATATTATTCTGAAGAAAATTCAGGATAATGATGACAATATACGTGAGGGTAAGATCTCTGAGCATAAGTGGTTGAAAGCTCTTTATAAGAAAAAAATCGTGAAGTTTATTGTAGATCGATTTACGCCGAATAAAACATCTCGTGAGTATTTCAAAAACGAAACG
The DNA here is from genome assembly GCF_029893715.1 of Paenibacillus sp. LBL. NCBI lineage: Bacteria > Bacillati > Bacillota > Bacilli > Caryophanales > Paenibacillaceae > Paenibacillus > Paenibacillus sp. LBL. The sequence goes on from NZ_JARXYU010000036.1 coordinate 10,360, forward strand.
CTTCTTAAAAACACCAACACTTCTCTGACGGTGGAATGGTTCTATTTAAAACGAATTATCATTTTTGGCATAACGGTTCTGGTATCGACTTCCCTTTTTATATACATGCATTCATTTTCAGCTTCTAAGGTCCTTAATTCTACAACTTCAGTATTTAAACAAAATGGGATAATTGGGCAATTAAATGAAGAAGAAAAAATGAAAGTAAAACTGACAACGGAATTCGATAAGCGAGTTATAGATCAATTTAAGGGGGTGAAAACAAATCAGGAAGAGGTAATATCTTCGGTTGTTCGCCAAGAGCTAGGGGAGGATGCCAGTGTTGAGCAAGTTAATTTATGGACATCACGAATTATCAATAAGATTAACACTATAAATAATGAGTATTTCAAATGGTGGGAGTTACTAATTTCCATGCTTTTTGGAGTCGTTGCTTATCACATACCACTTTGGCTCCTTGCTTTCCAACGGAGGATGCGTGAAATGCAAATGAAAATAGAAGTTAATCAGATGCATACCATTATTGGCATGCTTACAGAGATTGAACGGGTCTCTGTAGATACTTTGCTTGTTTGGATGGAACGATTCTCAACCATCTTTCGAGTTCCGCTCAAAACTTGTAATCTAAACTTTCAAAGTGGACCGAAAGAAGCGTTGGATGAACTCACAATCCAGGCCCCCTTTCCTCCTTTTGTAAGAACGGTTGAACGTTTACAGAATGCACTAGACCGCGTGAGTATCCAAGAAGCGTTTGGCGATCTTGATACTGATCGGACATATTTTGAAGAAGAAAAGAAACAAGAAAATGAGAAGATAATCAATAAAAAAGCGAACTGGGGTAGAACAATAGGTTTTGCACCGATGATGGCTGTGATTTTTATTTATCTCGTTTTTCCGTTCATCTATGTAAGTGTTACAAGTATGAGTACTGTTTTCGATCAATTGAGTAATTCTATTTAATTTGAAGGGGATGTTAACATGGCAGCTGCAGGAGATAATTCATCACACGGACTTTTGTTTGGAGCAGGAACACTTTTAACAGTAGCTTTTATTACTATTACGGTGCTTGTATTTAATACAGCGCAGGACGGAGCTAAGACAGCCACTGCAAAATTCTCTACCGTTAATACAGAACTATCACAAGCCGAGTATATTACGTATGATAGCTCTACTGTTTCGGGCAGCACGGTTATGAATGCGATTCGAAAATACGCGAATGGGAATGTACCATTTGGTGTTTCTGTACAAACAGGTAAGGCATCTACTTCAGTATGGTATGGAAAAGAAATATCAGCCATTGGCGATATTGGTGGAACCGGTGGAGGAAGTATTCAAGATGCAATTAATGAAACTTCTGCAAATTATATCAATCCTAACGGTTCTTTTACATCAAGTGTCGTCAAAGATCAGAACAATATGGTGCGAGCTATTAAGTTCATTCAGAAATAATCAGTAATAGATTGATGTGCTCCTTAAGGAGCACATCACCCACTGGGGGCAGCAATATGAAAAGTAATGTGTTTAGTATGATGATTTTTTATTCCTTTGCAATTCTCTTTGTCTCGGCACTTACACTTGCTATTTATCAATTTACAACCTCTAATTCAGCATTAGACGCTGCTTACACAAATATTAAAAGGCTAGATCGAAATCAAATTATGAATATTCGAATAACTGAGGAACAAATAGTTAGCGGAGCACATGTTCTTCAATCAGTTAATATGATTAAGGATACTGGTGTTGAAATAACTGTTGATGGTGTCGTGTTTCCTCTAGACCTTGAAATAGAAGAAACGGATTTATCTGCAATTAAAGTAACGGGGAATTACTTTCCTAGTTATAAAAGAGATCATGAAGGATCCGTTATCCAGGTGAACTATAGATCACAGTGAGGGAGATATGAATGGCTAATTATTTCGGGAAGATCTTTACGGTTTTTCTAGCGGTTTTATTACTTTACATATGGCCTACATCTGATGCATTAGAAAGACAAGACGATATATCATACCTTGCTGCATTTAAGTCAGTTACCACGTTTGTAGATTCAGTAAGAAATAAAGGCTACATAAGTCCAGATATGTACAGTGATTTTGAATACCAGCTAAGTTTGACAGGTAATATTTACGAAATTGAAATTGAACACAAACATAAACGCTACGATCCGATATATTTAGATCCGTCTGATCCAACAACATTTCAAAATAGATTCAATGTAAATTATGAAGCGTTTTATAAAGAACAGATTCTGCCAGTCATTTTTCCTAATAATTCTTTGCCTAAGTCTGATGACTCTCGCAAGTACAAATTGACAGTAGGGGACTACTTTTCAGTAAAAGTGAAAAACAAAAACAAAACCATGGCTGGCCAATTAAGAGACTTCCTAAACGGGGGGTTGGGGTCTGAAAATAATACACGGATTTTAATCCCTTACGGGGGGATGGTAACAAATGAAGATTATGAGTGACTTGTTCTGCTATAACCGGTTTATAAAGGGAAAGGCGGAGACTTAATGAATTAAGTCTAACTCTGTGACCGAGGATTGGAATGAGGGGA
>NZ_JARXYU010000037.1:0-11918 GCF_029893715.1 Paenibacillus sp. LBL
GCTGACATAACAAAAATCCCCTCCGGTATCCAGTATTTGAGTTCATTGTAACATGTCCTCTTTTTTCACTGTCTACCATGAGGGGATAATACCAACCCCCGAATAGCGGACAGCTTTTTTAAGTTCATCATTCAAGAAAAGGCTTTGAATTTGCCTGATAACGTTACAGTTTTCTGCCATTTTGATCTTGCGCATTTGGCAAGTTGCTGATAGGATAATTCGAGTGGCGAAAGTGGTACATGCCTCACATTATGGATTAAAAAGCAGGTGAATAAAATGAATTTGTTAAAAGAATTTAAAACCTTTGCGCTCAAGGGAAATGTGCTTGATTTAGCCATCGGGGTTATTATTGGTGCTGCCTTCGGCAAAATCGTATCCTCGTTGGTGAGTGATATCATTATGCCGGTAATCGGGCTGCTGCTTGGCGGAGTGGATTTCTCCGGGCTTAAGGCTACGATCGGAGATGCAACGCTGACATATGGCGTATTTCTTCAAACAGTTGTGGACTTCCTGATTGTCTCCTTCTCGATCTTCTTGTTCATTCGTATGCTCAACCGTTTTAAACAGAAAGAAGAGGAAAAGCCCGAAGAGCCTCCAGCTCCATCCAAGGAAGAGTTGTTGCTGGCCGAGATCCGCGATTTGCTGAAGCAGCAGAACCAAACGGGTAATTAAGCTCTGCAACTGCTGAGAGTGTTTTCGTTAACTACGAGAGCACTCTCTTTTTTTATGGCTTCACTCTCCCTCACCCATGATTGGTGTTGACAGTTGATGATTCCAAACCTATAATCCTCACTATACCTAGTTAAATAGTATATATTAAAATAATGGAGAACCTGCCTATCCGTACTGAGACTGTTCTCACAAAGAGGAGTGTAAAAGCATGCCAAATGTTCAAACATTCAAAGCAACTGCCCATTTAGAAGAAGGCGTTCGAGTTGTGACCCAAGTAAGACAATTTGAATTGGTTATTGACGAGCCAAAAAGCCTTGGAGGAACTGACACCGGAATGAATCCTGTCGAAGCATTGCTTGCCTCCCTTGGGGCATGCCAATCCATTGTCGCCCGGGTTTATGCTTCTAAATTCGATGTAGTTCTGGAGGATTTCAGGGTAGATGTGGAAGGTGACCTGGATCTTGACGGATTTTTCAACCGATCCGAGGTACGCCCCGGATACTCCGATATTCGATACACTTTTTACATCAAGACTCCTTCGCCAGCAGAAAAGGTCGAGGCCTTTGTGGAATTTCTGGAGAGCAAATGCCCTGTGGGCGATACGATTGCCGAACCGGTGAAGCTCAAACGGAATCGCGTCGTTATTGAAAATTAGAAGAATACATAAAGGGCTGCAGAGTTGCACGAAGCAACATGACAGCCCTTATTCGCTACATTTAAAACCGCGTGATCTCACCCGCTTTTATTTCCAGGGACTCTCCTTCTACACTAACCCAGACGGTCTGAGCACAAGGGTTATGGATCATCCGGCTATCCGCTGAGAAGCGAAGCTGTTCCAGTACGCGGCAATAAGCAAAAATTTCAGCATTCGTGGCATACCAGATATCGTCCCGACCGGCAATCTTCTCTCCGAATCGATCAACCAGATCCCAATTCCGATCATTCTCGAATTCATAACTATGACCCCAAACGTACAGAATCGCCATCCGTGAAAATCTCTGCTCCATATGTACAAACTTCTCGGCATAATCCACCATCTCCATATGATGACAAGTCGGATGCCAGCGAAGCCACTCATCCGGCTTATGGAATAAGCCGTGGCTGTTTACTGTGCGGGCATATTCGATGCCAAGGGAACGCAGCAGGCCGACCACTTGATCGTTGTAAGTGCCAAACGGATAGCTAATTCCCTTTACCGGATAATGGACCAGCGATTCCAGCCTTTTCCGGTCCTCCACAATCTGTTCTATCGCTTGCTCCAAAGGCGTCTGGTCCAGGAAGAGATGATCCACTGTATGCGCAGCCACTTCATGTCCACGATAAAGAGACTCCACCTCCGATTCATCGATATACCCTTCCTTTCCGAGTGTTCCGCTGTTTAAATGAAACGTACCGCGTATCCCGTAATCATTCAGCTTTTCTACCAATCTCCGATCATATTCACGCCCATCATCAAAACTAAGCGTCAATGCTTTTTTTGCGCCGCCCGGAAACCGATCAAATTGTATGCGCATTCAAGAACCTCCCTGAAAATGGATTCTTATTGGTACGATGCATCTCCATTCGCACCGATTTCATTTTCATTATACGATGTAATGGGTCCATGAATTGTATTATTTTTTGCAAACAGCATACAGGAATCGGCAGTAACCGATCTTGGCCGCATTTTTCATAAGTTCAATATTGAGCCATGCGAGCAGCTCATGGAATGGCCTATCTTCGAAGGGCCATCGTGTTCGTTCCATGGAAAGCAGCGCTTCCCCCGGTAACCCAGCCACTTCACGCTCCCATTCGTCCTTTAACCGGTTAATCCTATCCCTGGTCTCTTGTATGTTCCCCATAGACAGGACCTCTTCACGAGTCAAGGATCCATTGCCAAACGAATGATCCAAAACCATGGACCACCAATATGTGATATGCCATGTTAGCCAGGATATACTTGGCGGGCCAATCTCGTACTCCTCGGTTTCCGGCCAATCCGTACGCCAAACTCCAGATTCGTGATACACGTGAAGTCCCTTCATAGCAGGTCGCGAGTGAAACTCTTCGTCTTGCAGCCCAGTGAGATGAATGTTGAGCATCTGCCATGATATTTGAAACTGAAAATCAAGTGTGCTTCGGATAAGCTCGTTCGGGTTTGATATAGGATGTTCCCCCTGCACGACACTCCACCTCCATTTTAAATAAACAAATCAGACTTTTGTCTTTTAAATTATAGACATAATATTATAACGTCTTATTATTGTCAATAAACAAACTAAGTTATGATTCGCTAGAATGTTGAAATTGAAGTTCGGCGACATATGAAAATAAAAAAATAAAAAAGCCGCTAAAACGCGGCTTTTACCGTGTACTCATGCCTGATTCGGATAACCTGGTTGCTTTCACTAAATAGGACGCCAGTCCAGGAATCATCCGTGTAATGCCAGGGTAGAACCGATTGGTTTTGGCAAAAGCGAGCTTCTGAATTCTTCTCGCCCTTCGAAGCAGCTGCGTAAAGGTATCATTGGCCTCCTTGGTATACTCCTTCTGCCAATCAAGATAGCTGAGTTCTCCCCTGAGGTACTTGTCGGTCCAGTGAGAACACAACAGCGAAGATCGCAGTGCAACGGACATCCCGTCCCCGCACAGAGGCGGAAGCATAAGCAGTGCATCCCCGATATGCGGATACTCAGACCATGGCTCTGGCGTGTCCGACAAGTGGAGCGGCGCAATCGATACCTGGGTTCCTGGAACAGGCGTCCCAGCGGCGATTCGCTGGGCTAGTCTTCTGTTCGTCAGGGAGGCAGCATGTAGAATTTCCGGAACCGATTTCCCGCTCCCTTGTACTGCGTCCAGTGTCAGCAATGCGGCAACATTGACCGCTCCATTCTCGATCGGCGACATCCCGACATAACCACCCTCGCAAAAATACAGTTCGACCCGAGGAGGCAGCGTAATTCCGCTGTAGTGGGATTTCACACCAACGTATACGGTATCATCCCGATTATCATCGGAAGCCGTAACGCCACGAGGCTTTTTTGTACCGTATGCGCCGATTACAGCTTTGGCCTGATATCGAAAACGCTCATTCCCCTGCCTCGTTTCTACTTCATACATCTGATGCTCCACCTTCTGAATATTCATTACGGTTGTTTTGGTGGCAATATGCGTACCCGCTTCCAATGCCTTCTCATGCAATAGAGCATCCAAAACATAACGACTGATACCATAGGCTTGCCCGGGTAATGGAGCTGTTATCTCGCCGCCTTGAGGCATGATGATTCTGGCATGCTCCATGGTGCCGGGATTAACCTCATGTCCGAGCAGATGGATACCCAAGTATTCAAGCATTTCCCTGGTCTCGGGTGACATGAATTCACCGCAGGTCTTATGGCGTGGAAATTCTTGACGATCCAGCAGCAGAGTACGGTGACCTTGCTTGGCAAGCTGCAGCGCACAACTGCTGCCTGCAATTCCTGCTCCGATGACGATGACATCCATTTCCTTCGACATGTATGAACACCACCTTTTTACTCTTTCATTAGCACGTTGCCTTTTACTCATTAGGTGACAATTTCGTCTTATGATTTTGGAATCACGACGGAATAACGGAACAAAGGCTTCCATTCGTAGGTCATCGTTTCGTGGTTAAGCTGCTTCTTTAACTCTCTCCAATCCCTTCCTTTGAAGCCCTTGGCAACCGAAAGCGGACCATCGTGCCGAATGTAACGATTGCGCGAAATCATCCGCGTAGTAATCCATACGGCCGTGTAGGGTACCAGGTGGCGATGGATATCACTGATAACGACTCCATGAACCGAGGCTCTCAGCATATGCGACACGATATCAATCAGCTGCTGCCCGATAAAATGGTGGACGAACTGGGAACCGGTCACGATATCTGCCGATGCAGCCGGCAGTTCCTTGACATCAGCACGCCGTACATCAACCCTCGGCTCATCCCGGAATAGCTGCTTGGCCTCGTCGCATGCCTCCTCTGTCATATCGACAAGCGTTATTTTTAGCTCGATGCCCTGTTGATCCGACCATTGCAGCAGCTTCTGATTAACATCGCCCGATCCCGCACCCACATCCAAAACACTAAGGGTTCCAGGACTACCCATCGTTTTCCATAACTTTTCCACACCGGCCAGGGTGGGTCCCGGTGCCGCGAATATTTTGTTCAGCCGCCTTAAATGCTGAAGTGCTTCGCTCAGCTCTTCCCCTCCCATGGAGAAATCATCCATAAGCTCTTCTTCCTGTGCCCGCGAGGACAAAGCTCTAAAGAAGGACATGGTCCTGCTCCTTAACCGATGACGAGTAAGCCTTTACATAGTTAAAACGCATGAGCTCTGCTGTCAGGCCAGGTCCGAAGGCCATGGCTACACCTTCCGTGAACGTCTGATCCTGCGCCTTCATGTCCTGGCGCATGGCATTCAATACAAACATAATGGTGACCGATGACAAGTTGCCCGCGGTTCTTAAAATCTCTCTGCTGTATTGGGTCTGCTCATCGCTTAAGTGCATAACTTCCTGCACGGAATCCACAATGCCCCGTCCGCCGGGATGGATGGCCCAGAGTTCAGGGAGCTTGTCCCCCTCCAGCAATACACGCAGCTCTTCTTCCAGGTGAGCACCGAGCAGCTTCGGAATACGGGGAGATAAAAAGAGATCAAAACCGGTATTGCCCACCTCCCATGTCATATCCTCCGTTGAATCCGGCAGCAGAACAGAATAACCTGAACCCAGCTTCAGATAATGCTGGTGATGAGATTCAGGAGGGCCGATGACACAGGAGGAGGCGCCGTCTCCGAAAAAAGAGGCTGCAAATAACGCTTCTCTCTCCTTCACCGGCTGAAAATGAAGAGTACAAAGCTCCACGCATACGACCAGTACTTGCGACCCTGGAGCTCCTTGAACGACATCTCGTGCCATTTGGATCGCTTTAAGTCCAGCGGCGCATCCTTGAAATATCAGCGGCAGACGATTGACGCGCGGAGACAGTCCCAAATGCCGAATCAGCATAACATCCAAGCCCGGCTGATATTGACCCGTGCAGCTGACTGTAATGAGATGTGTAATCCGATCCGGTGCCATGTCGGCATCTTTCAGAGCCTTCTCGGCTGCTGTTAAGCCAAGCGGGAGTGCCTCTCTCTTGTACTTATCCATTCTTTCCTCTGTTGTCGGAACGGCTGACTCGTCATGGGAAGGCAGATAACGGCATGCTTCCAATGGATCCAGATAGTTCGATTCGCAAGTATAGCGTGTCTCGACACCGCAGGATCTGAATACTCTTCGGGCGAAGCGCGCCAGATCGGATCTGTTCTGCAGCGTAGATGCAATTAATTCTGCAATATCCGATTGTGCTACGGAATGTTTCGGCAATGCCGTACCCATCCCGAGAATCGCAGCATCGGACATACCGTTTGTTTGTTTCATGCTCAAACCTCCTGCATTGTCTTGGAATTATTCATGATTACCCTTCCCCGGGCATTTTGAACGCGTTCAAGACTCATTGAGGTTAGGATAACCCGAACTTGGCGAATTATATCCAATTCAAACCATGCCCTATAACCTCTCAAGGATAACTAGCGCCCCAACTCCTGCTTCCTCTATGACTGGAAGGATGAGATGCGAGAGGAATTGAACACCGCGGAACCTGACAATAAGCGTGAGTTAATGGTACAGATCTGGTATCCGGCCAGCCCATCGGCCAAAGGCAACAAGGCACCTTACGACGCTTACCCCGATATTTTTGAAGATGGATACAGCCAAGCGCTTCATATGCCTAAAATGTTATTCAAAAACCTTGGCTTGATCAAAACGCGTGCCGTAGAAGCAACTGAACTCTCGGATACGGCGCCTGCCTATCCTGTGCTTCTGTTCTCGCATGGCTTTAACGGCGTCAAGAACCAGAACACCTTCCAAATCGAGCAGCTGGCAAGTCACGGGTATATTGTTATCGGTATTGATCCCTGATGGACGCGTGGTTTATTTCTTTCCGCTTATTGATAGCGGCTACGAGTATTTGGATCAATTGAATAAGGTCTGGGTGGGGGATGCGATATTCGTGCTCGATCAAGTGGAGAAGCTGGCGAAGAATGATCCAGACCAGCACTCCAAATCATCTCGCGAGTAAGCGGTTTTTTTATGTATTACACACCAAATTGTTTCAGATGATGATCCAGGTGCTTGTATATTCCTTTTCCCCACTGCTCCGGGGTCAGTTTACCGAAAAATGGATGGGGATGCGATGTGCATTTCTCAGGTCCATTTTGTTGGAATGATATAATTTTCTCCTTCAATTGTTCTCTTTCCGTTTCAAAATCTCTTGGATCTGCAATCAATATTCCTGAATGCTGGACATATTACGGGGTACTGGCTTCTCATTATATAAAACAGGCCTCGCAAACCTTCCAACGACCATACCCAACCAGCCTCTTGGCAGGTTTGTGATGCCGCTGGCTATGTCTTGGAACGCGGAGTTGTGAGCCAGCATTTGCGTTACATTCATTTTTCCCCATAGCGGCTGTGACAGCGGGCTTAAACGATCTATTCGGTTCAGTATTTCGGTCATATCCGTAGGATTGAATATATTTTTCATGGTTCCCTGCCCCTATAATCCAGAATTAATATTTTAACAAAAGGATTAATATCATCAACCCTGTGAACGAAAATGAGGTTGTTGCCAATATCATGGAAACCCGGTGGCGCCTCGCTTCCGGAATATGCTTCCATTCCATGTAACCACGAAAGCAGAAGGCCAAGGTCACTAAGAACAGCCATAACGGATAAGGTTCGCTTCGATCGATCATCCATATTAATGCTATGATTACAATCATTAAAATCCAAGAACCAATAAGATACCGTTTATACCAGGTGTATCACGCATTTCTTCTTCCCCAACATCCGTGACCTTATACAGGATCCATTGAACCACCATAATCGTAAGAAGCAAGAATGAATACAAACCTTCCATTAACGCCATCCCTCTTTTCAATTTCAAAAAAACGCTGCGACACGTAAGAAAACAAAAGGCCCATGCTGGATTGGTGTACAATGGGAGTTATCACACACCCATTGTACAGCAGAACCCAACATGAGCAACTCTCATCTTAGCATAATGGAACCAGAACCACTAGATATTGCATCTACTGCGAATCGCGCAGAAAGGCCTGTAAATCTGCAGGCAAGTTATTGTTCCGGGTACAACTCTTGATTCAGTTCACTTGTTGCTGCCATGAACTGATTCAATAGGGATTCGCCAGCATCAGATTTGTTCAATGCCTGGTTTATGGCCAGGTTTTCAAATTGAGTTATCAGTTCTCCTTTTTTCTCCAGCTCTTTCAAAACTCGCTGCACGAGCGGGTCTTCAGAATTCTGCTGGTCCGCATAATAAGCACTTTCAATTGCGTACAGGTCTTTATAACCTGCAAAAACTTCGTTAAATTCATCAAGGGCGCTTTGTGGATGGAGTTCATTGTCTAATTCACCAGCCCTGCTCTCCAGCTCCTTAAGCTTCTGTTCATCCTCTGTTGTGGCTCCAGGTGCATCCGCAATTTTTTTCTGTGCTTCATAGCTTTCGTGTGCATAGGAAACCTTCTCTTGCAGGTTCGGACTGTTTGCATCAACCTTATTCGCGTTCATGTTAGCCCATGTAAAACCTCCAATGGCCAAAACGCTGCAGACAGACAGAATGATCCACGTGTTTTTCTTCAACTTTTCTCAGCTCCTTTAGCTTTTGATTTTGATGGATACGATCCACGAACCGTAAGCGACATAAGATTTTAACGAGATATCCTTGTTCCATGTTCCATTGCTAACAGAATGTTGTGCAACCTTGAGATCGTTTCCAGGTCCATAACCGTTTACCATTTGTGAATGGATCGTATGTCCGGCTGAATTCACGTGTTGGACAATATCTCCCCGAAACAACTCATTGTAGATGGGTTGGAAGTTATTGCTTAATTCCTGCGACGTGTATTTGGTTGCCCTATAGGCCTTCTTTCCACCTTGGTCGTTTATAACTGCAAAATGCTCTCTGAATTGATGTGCCCCCGTCCAAGAAGAAGTTCTCGGATTTGTAGACGGCGGAACATGAGGGCCATAATAGTACCAATCCACCGTATTTCTATTCTGTCCTTTGGTTCCATTAAATGGCAGTCCGCCTCCTTCATACAATGCTTGGGATACAAAGTTAGTGCAATCTCCTCCATCGCTGTTACTCCCATAATTAGCATAACTAGGATTCGCTTGTGTTGCCCATGTTTCTGCATAGTCGGCGGCGCCGCCGCGGTCAAACGAGCTATTGGTACTTGTGGAATTCGTGAACATGACTTCTGCTCCGAAAGCTTGTGTAGACATTAATAACGTGGAACAGGCAACAACAGTGGCAACAAATGCTGACTTCAACTTTCGTTTCAACTAAAATCCAGCCCCTCCCGTGACTCTCAGTCTAGCTAATTGTAAAGCTAATCCGATTATGTAATCACGAGTTGTCCGCCTTACCCTTAGCTTAAGCAAAGAGTGCTAAAATTTTTATATTGTAACAGGACAACAGGAATTCCCACATTTAAGATGTTCCCGCTGAAACCTGGCACAACTGACCTTCTTGTAATATAGACGCTTATAAACAGAGAAAAGTTATACTGAATTGTAATTTTTTTACTAAATATTTATTCCTCTCCCATTAAATAGATAGATATTATGAAATAAGAGACCCTTGCAGCAAAATCGCTGAGGGCCTCTTCAACCAGTTTTTTGGGGATTGCATCTTACAGATTAAAATGAAGCAGCTTCTCGGGATTCATGACAATATAAACATTGGAGATAAGATCATTCTCAATCTGTATCGAAATAACCGAAAATGTAAAGGGACCCGTCTTGATAACAATACCCGGAAGAGCGTTCACTTCACGAAGCTCGCATACGAAATCCTGCGGTACTTTAGGCCGAATCGCCTCGAAATAGCGAGCGACGATTTTGGAACCGACAATCGGCCGGAGAGCGGCTTGCGCTTTTCCACCGCCGTCGGTGTATAGAGTGGCATCGACCTTCAGAATATCCAGAAGTAGATTCATATTGCCCGTCGCAAGTGCCTGAATGAAGGTCTCGACATGACGCACACCCACAGCTCTCACCTCAGACCGCGTTTCCGGTTGCTGCGCCAAACTTCGGCGTGCCCGGTAATCAATCTGTCTGCAATTTCCTTCGCTCTTGCCAACAATCGTGGCGATCTCGCTAAACGGCAGGGTGAATACCTCTCGGAGCAGAAATACGATTCGTTCCATATCTGAAAGCTGATGCAGAAGGAGCAAATAGGCGGTTGTTAGTGACTCCTTAATAATGTACTGATCCATAGGATCATCGCTAACTGCTGCATAAGGCTCTGGAAGCCAGGGACCAACATACGTCTCACGCTGCCTGCTGGCCGACTTCAGCTTGTTGAGACATCGATTGACCGTCATTTTGCACAAATAGGATTTGGCATTACGAATTTGCGTACCGTCCCCTTCTTCAAGCGAAAGAAATACGTCCTGCACGATGTCCTCAGCATCCATAACACTGCCCATCATCTGATATGACAAAGAAAATAGCAGATGCCTCCATTCGTTATACCAATGTTCGGTTTCTATTGCGGCTCACCCCAGTCCTGCGTTCATCATCATTGCGTTTAATAATAGCATGTGCCGCTCGTTTGGCGCTTGCGAACGCGGCGTCCGCCAATACTTCTCCATGGCTTACCCAATCTCCTGCCACATATAACCCTTCCACTTCCGGTACTGCCGGACCCGGAGGGGGATCACTCTTGTCGGTGGAACGAAAATCATGAACGACCGTAATTCTTGGCAGATACTGCCGCGCAATCTCCTCGCTTCGCCATCCCGGATGCATTAAATCCATCGCTGCCTCAAGCTGCTGCTCATTGTCCTGCGGATTCCCAGCGTGTTCACCAAGCTGCTTAACGAGATGAATGATAAAGCTTCCATCATCATTCAATCTGGCTACAGATGAAGGACTGTTATAAAAAATTGGCGCATCCAGCCAGAAGCCGGCAATGTAAGATCGGTTTTTTGGATTCGGAAGCTGGCGAAGCACTAAATCCAGGCAGGCGGCTGCCATGGGCCGAGTCTCGTTCTTCCAACGGAGCAGACTCGTCTTCTCCGCACCCCTTACCAGCTTGCATGCTTGTTCAGGACTTCCTGTCATCATCACGTTTGGAGCAGTAGTCGTTCGGTTGTCTGAAAAATGAACGATCCACGCCGACTCGTGTTGAACAACCTCAGTAACACCCAGTCCGGTTGCCATGACAACGCCTGCTCGCGAAGCCTGCGCTTCCAGTTCGTTGATGAGCGATACCCATCCCCCATCCAGATAAAACGCTTTACCCGCAAACGTACGCTGCAGTTGACGTACAGCCTCTCTTGCCCCATGAAGGCTGGGATCGGGCACGAAGGAATTGGATCGGCAGATCGAGTAGACAATGTGCCGGATCATCGGGTCGTTAATTTCCCGCTCCGCCCACTCTCTTAACGTCAGACGTTCCAACTGCCCCGTTTTGATTCTCCCAAGCTTTATCATGAACCGAACGAGCTCGGCCTTGCCGGATAATGAGAGTAAACGTGATGTAAGCAGCTTTACGGGACCCGTAGGAATGTCATACACTTTACGATTCCAGATGCCCGCAACGCGCGGAGGAGGGTTGGCTCCAATCAGCTTCACCCCTAACTCATTCAACACCGCCTCCCCTTCCCCATCCTGGTAAAAAGCATGCACGCCAAGATTCAAGGCTGCCCCTTTCTTCTTCACCGTCATCGCGCGTCCCCCAAGCCGATTCGATTTCTCGGCCAGAAGAACGGAGAGACCTGACCGCGCTAAATAAATAGAGGCAGTTAGACCTGCCAGCCCACCACCTATAATGACAACGTCAAAGGTTTTATCCCATTGATCCACCTTCATCACCTCTTCAATTTTATAGTTAAGACAATTGGAGGCGATCATTTGTTACAAACCAATTCTTAAAATCACGAAAAATTTTAGCATAAAGCCAAAAAAAGCCCCGATTTACACGGCAGCTCCAGGTCTATGTATTCTCATTCGTCTGACATATTGTAATGCATGCTGGAATTACATGATGAACACCTCATTCTTTGAAAACGTTCCTGATATAATAGAAATAGGTAAGGGTTTGATACGATCACCGCCTTTTCCCCTTCTCCGCACCGTGCGTGCGACTTTCATCGCACACGGCGCTCCATCTTTTT
>NZ_JARXYU010000038.1:0-8671 GCF_029893715.1 Paenibacillus sp. LBL
TAATTGTTAGATCGCCTTAACGTCCCGCCAAAGACAAGTTAAGGTGATTTTCGCTTTTTATAGACACAATACCGGCTTCCAGTTCGTTCATGATTACTTCCTCTTCGTGACCAACATCATTTAACAAATCAATAAGATCTTCCAAAAGATGCCTTTCTGAATATTGACCATCATCGGTGACTGATAACATGATGTTGGACATTTTCTTTTTCATTTCCAGCAGGAAGGTCAATCGTCTGTAAGGCAGATAAATCTTGTGAGGTTCAGCCTTGTTAGATTTAGAGCGGAAGTCTACCTCATCAAACTTGCATCCATATAGTTTGCATAATGCTATCGCTTCATCGAACTCCATAAGCCCCGGATTTTCTTCATACCAAGTCATTTTCTTCTTCGTGATGCCCGCTGCTAGTGCAGCATCCCCCAATGACATGCCTGCTTTTTCTCTAGCTTCTTGAATCGAGATTTTATTGCTCATGTACGCCACCCTCCACTACTTTCAAATTTGGTTTGTTTGGTGTCAAACTGATGACATCGCCATACTCATCAAATTTTGCCGTGTACGTCTGCATAGGTTTTCCGGTGATCTCTTCGAGAATTTCGAAAGCATCAAAAGCCTTCTCTCCGGTCGCTTCCTCATATTGTTCGCGGACCATAAAGACATGTTCCATGAATAGATCAGCAAGGTATTCTTCTCCCGGACGCTCGATGTTCTCTACGAAAATCAAATTTTGAAACTCTTCCCAACTGATTTCCTCAGGGATTTCAGAAAACACTTTGGAAAACGATTTAACTGGTTCGCCCCAGTGACGAAGATCTTTGTTTAAAGTAATGACTTGCAAGAAATCCTCCCGTTTAATCGTCTTTTGGCCTTCTATTAATGCCCGAACGTAAATCATGAAATCGATTCGATTAGCATTCGTTTTCAACTCCAAAATCTCCTTAACTGACTGTTGGAAGGCTAGTATGTTCATTTGGATGTTGAAAAGAATGCCTGATTGAACACCAGCTGCTTCGAACTCCCTTGCCTTCAAGTCGATTTCTTTCAGTTCCTTGAAAAGGTCCCTTACTACGCTTTTGATCTCTGCTGTCTCTCTGACCAAAGCAGTGATCTTGCGGTGATAAATCCTAAGAGCCGCAAAAGGGTTCATCGGTCCGTACTTCGGCATGGCGTCGGCTAATTCGAATTTCTTTGCAATGGATTTTGATAGTTCACCATCCGTCACAGCGTTCAACAGCATTTCCCTTTCATCACTGGGGATTCTCTTATAAAACGCATAAGTGAAGGAATCAAGAATCTTCATATTCAGATTTAAAATTTCGCTTTCGTTTGCTGTATACACTTGTTGGAAGTGATTGATATGCTTATTAGCGATTTCAGTCCAGTTTTTCAATTCCGTTTCCAGTTTCTTGATTTCAAAAATATTCTTCATTTCATTCGTTCCCCTCGGATTATATTTTTCATAATGATTGCGTGTTGCAGCGGGTGATTGAACCAGAGACGGGCAAGCTCAGGAAGTGTCATTCTCCGTATTCCTTTCTCAGCCGATCAGTCACGTAGACTTGACCCTTGACGGTAATATATGGCGTCCTCCAAGTGAACGGTTCACCAGTAGGCTTCTGCTTCACACCGGTTACAACTTCGAACAATCCCTGTTCCACCGCACGTTGAGTGGGCTCCGTAGAGTTTTGGCAAATCAGTTTCCATTCACGGAGTTTATCAAATAGTCTGTTCTGGCCGATCTTGAAACCGTGACTGCTTAATGAATGTGCCAAATCCCGAACCTTAACGGATTCATCCGATTGCATGCATATCTCAGCGAATGAAACCAATGGCTTTTGTTCCTCGATCGTTTCGACTAGCATTTTTTTCTCTTTCGTTTCCTCAATCCATCTTTCAGCTCTAGCAATCGGGTCGTCAATTTGGTAAGAAGGAGTATATTGAATGAATGCAGATGCCAATACATTCTTGGCCTTTAACTGATACTGGACCAATTTCTCCGTCACTTCTGGTTGATACCTTTGCATACTCGGAGTGATGGATATTTTAGCCAACCACAATGGAAGAGATTCAAGTTCGATGGTGAGGGCATCAGAGACGCTACCTTTACCATTTCCCATTTTTTGTAACACGAAATTTCGTGCGCCTTCTCTTAGTACAATATCTGTTTGGAC
Organism: Paenibacillus sp. LBL; assembly: GCF_029893715.1. Classification (NCBI taxonomy): domain Bacteria; kingdom Bacillati; phylum Bacillota; class Bacilli; order Caryophanales; family Paenibacillaceae; genus Paenibacillus; species Paenibacillus sp. LBL. Next base: position 2,173 of record NZ_JARXYU010000038.1, read on the forward strand.
TCGATTTACTTCGTTGTTAGCTTGACCTCTTGATAGACCGATTCCGTCGCAAACCCACCGAATACCAACATAAATCTTGCCGTCATTCGCCTTCACGCCAAGCAGTTCAGCGCCATTAAACGGGACAAGCTTCTGTTCGATTGGATAGATATTAGACATTTATTTACTCCTTTCTAGTTTTTTTGAATATGGTGATTTGCCTGTCACCCCTTATTGCGATTTAGAAATCAGGCTTTCTTCATATTCAAGCAACCATTCTCGCCGGATACGATGTTCTTGGCCTTCCTTAAAACTTCTCAACTTACCAGCTTTGATTCTGTTGCGTACTGTTTTCGTGCAGCGGCGAAGATGAGTCGCCGCTTCTTGAATGGTTAAAATTGCTGGAAGCTCTTTATTGCTCGCATTCATTTTTTTTACCTCCTTTTTTAATAATCAATCCACTTAAAGTGTCCTTAATATCTACTTTAAGTAGAATGACGACTAAAAAAAATTTCATCAACCGGCATGCCAACAATTTCCGAAAAAACTCTTGCTTTTCCCACAGGCATCTCGTCAGCATTCCGTTCCCATTTCATGTAAGTATGCCTGTGAACTCCAAGCAAATTCGCTATCTGTTTTTGGGACATATCACTTAGCAATCTTGCCTGCCTAGGGGTAATTCCTTTTTTCAGATCAGGAGATAATTGCACCTTGGCGCCCTCCTTTCTTTGGTGATAAACCCATATTAGTCTCCTTAAAGTAGAATGTCAACACCAAAAAGGCCAAAATTAGACCTTTCAGTTGATTTTTATCTACATGTCGATTATAATCTACTTAAAATAGAATGGAGTGGTAATGGTGGGTATCAGTGAAAATATAAAAATGCTTCGCGAAAAATTTGATCTTACTCAACAAGACTTAGCTGATATTGCTGGGGTTACTAATAAAGCCGTATCCGCATGGGAGAACGGCTTAAAGGAGCCTCGCATGGGGGCGATTGAAAAAATTGCTACTCATTTCAATATTAAAAAAAGCAATATTATTGAGGAAGGAGGAATGGAAAACCTTGCTCAAGATATTCCTTTCACGATAGCAGCGCATTTCGATGGTGAAAATTTCACCGAGGAAGAATTAAAAGAAATCATGGAATATGCAAAATACATTAAATCACGACGAAAATGAGGTGTATTGCATGATTGATAAACTTCTTGAAGAAGCCGAATTAGCAGGAATCCTTGTTGTAGAGGAACGAGACTACCATGTGATATTCAAAAACAATAAGCTAAAAGGGCTTTACTTTGACAATATAATTGCATTGAATAAAGGGGCTATTGCAACTAAAACGGAATGGGTCTGCATTTTTGCAGAAGAACTAGGACATCATTACACCAGCTACGGCAATATCTTGGATGTTAAAGGAATACCCAACCGCAAACAAGAAAAACGCGCCCGTAATTGGGGATATGAAAAATTAGTGACTCTTCAGGGGTTAATAGAAGCTTGTGAAGCAGGTGCTAGAAATAGATTTGAAATAGCAGACTTTTTGGATGTTACCGAAGAATACATAGATGAATCAATAAAACATTATCTTGAAAAATACGGCCAGAGCAAAAAAATTGGCAACCATATTATTTGTTTTGATCCCTTGAGAATTTTTAAAACGCTTGAATAACAATTGAATGTTTCCCAGCCTGCTTATAAACGGGCTGTTTAAATATATGATAAAACCAAACATATGATCTTGTTTTAGGAGGGATAACATGTCAAAAATGAAATTTTCACCTCATGGTGTCAGGGAGCGTAATGGAAAATTCACCTATCGTTACACCGATACGGTAATGAAAAATGGAAAGAAAGTCCGAAAGCAAATTGAAACCGCTCCATATGAAACAGCACAGGAAGCCTATCTTGCAGCCCTTCAAATTCAACCCAAGTGGAATGAAGATTAAAACTCATTCGGGTGGGAGGTAGATAACATGTCCAAAAAGAAAGTGCTTCCTCCTGGTGTTAGGGAAAGGGACGGAAGGTATACTTATCGCTACAGTGTTCCGGTAATAGTGAACGGAAAAAAAACACGGAAACAGAAAGAAACCCCCTCGTTCAAGACTCCAAAAGAAGCTTACCTTGCCGGTATCCAAATTGAAGCAAAGCGCCTTGAAGGAAAAACAATTGATGAAAAAACAATCACATTAGGGCAATGGATTGAACTGTGGCTTGAAGACTATAAGATAGAACGCGAACCGGCAAAGGGGACTGTGCGGAGTAGGGAGAATGGGTTAAAGTGCCTTAAAAAGTATTTAGGTGAACATACAAAGCTTAAAGAAATATCAAGTTATGATTACCAGTCTTATTTGAACAAGCTAAAAAAAGATGATTTTGCGCAAGGAACAATAAAACTGTATCATTCAGCAGCAAGCTTCATGTTTAGAGATGCAAAGAAGAAGAAAATCATACTCAATGATCCAACAGAAGAAGCTTCATTACCTGTTTTTAAATCAACCCTTGAAGAAATAGAATCAGGCGTTGTTAAAATTCCGAAGTTCCTCGAAAAGAAGCAGTTACAGCACTTACTTCAATACATCAGATTCCGCGGTAAGCCGCAAGAGTATGCCGTCTTTTTAACTCTCGCTTACACTGGCTTGAGGATCGGCGAACTACTCGCACTTAAAGTATCTGATTTCGATGAAGAGGAAAAAACTATTTCTGTTAAAAAAAATCTGTATGTCGATGGGTCCGTAAAAAACTATGTACTCGGTCCCCCGAAAAATGATAGCTCAGTCCGCACGGTCACCATTGGTGAAAGTGTAATCAAAGCCATCAAAGCGCAATTTGCTTGGAGAGAAAGTAAAATCAATAACGGTGAACTACAACATGATGCAGATTTTATATTTTGGAGCTTGAGGTTTCCCGGATATCCAGCATGTTATAGTCGCTATCAGAAACGATTTGAAAAGATCCTGAAAGACTGTGGACTTCCTGACAACCTTACCCCTCACAGCCTTAGACATACCCATGTTTCACTACTTGCCGAAGCCAAAGAAGAATTAGCAGTAATCCAAGAAAGGCTTGGTCATAAGAACGACGAAATCACAAGAACAATTTATCTACACGTTACCGAACAACAACGAAAACTAGTTCCTGACCGTTTCGAAGAGGTAATGAATTCATAAGTGTGGGTAACACGTGGGCACATCCTCACCATAACTTCCGAAATCCCTATAGTACCGTACATGATTTAATTATGTCTGGGCTATCGAAATAAATCTAGAAATGCGTTATAATTCTCATGAAAGTGACATGTGATAATAATCATTGAGGTGATATACAGATGAAGAGCACAGGAGCCGTCTTGGGATATTTGTCCTCCAGTGCGCCACCGTCATGGTTCATGAACTCCATTGCCTTCTGGGGATGGGTTATGCTTGGACTGATGGGCATCGGCGGATTTTTCATGTTCCGCAAGTTTCTGAAAGTGCTTCCCAAAGCAGACGGCAAATCCAAGCTGGATTGGCAGAACTACTGGGTCGAGCGAAGCCGCCCGCTGTGGACTGATGAAGCCAAGGCCTTTCTGGACGAGCTGGTGCAGCCCGTTCCGGGACCATTCCGGGATATTGCCAAACACTCCATTGCAGCGGAGATTGGCAAGATTGCTATTGAGGACCATGCCAAAGCAGTGACAAAAGACCACTGCATCAAAGGTTATATCGTGGCTACGCCAAAGCGGGATTACAAATTCTTGATGAATTTCCTCCAGAAGAAGGAAATTGACTACAAGCCTTATCAGCATTTGATTAATAAGTAATGATACAGCCTTAAATGGAACGACGGTGCTTGTCCTCACTGTGGGACAAGCACCGTATAGTCCAGAAGATAATTCCCCCTAGTCCTCATCCAGAGGATCTGGGGGATTCGTTTTTTAATTTCGTTAAGTTGAAGGGATATGAATGAACTTGGCCTGTTTTTTTACTCTTATACAGAAACAACAGCGTATTCTCCTCCTGTTTATTGAAGCGAATGATAAGCTCGCGGTCCGGTTCATTATTTCTGTCCAAGGCAACTTCTTCAAGGAACTGTTTCTCCGTAGGCGGAAGCGGGAGCAGCTCATGAACATAAGCAGTGATCTCACGCATTCGATGATAGAGTATCAGGTGCTGCGTTCCATACTCCCGCAAGATCATGTAATAATCCGTGATGTATTCGATCATATAGATCTCATCTTCTTTTCCAGTAAGTTCCCCCAGGTTATAGTAAGCCACTACTTCCCCTTCATGATTCAGAAACTCTGCATGCTTGCCATCCGAAAACAATACTTTATCTCGCAGATCGTACAGGTTATACGCATTAGTATCCGGATAATGCCCTATGAACTCAAAGTGTGCTTCCTTTATAATTTGTCCGTTCTTCACAAAAATCTGACCGGATCTCTTACCTAATTCGGACATCCCTTCGGCCTCGTATAGTCGGACGTACGAACTGTTGTCGGACAGTCGTTGGACTTGAAGATGCCTCAACTCCCCTCCCCTGATCTCCAATGTCCCAATAAACGATGGCACCTTGTTACCTATGGCTTGGTAGAACTCGCCGTTCTTTCGATTAAGCCAAAATGTAATACCTTTATCTGTTCCCACAACGTAATTACTGCCAACAGACAGTGTCTTCGTATTGGAGTTCCACTTCACATCCTCATTCACGGCTTCTGCAACAAATCGGAGTGGGATGTAGAGTTTTCCGTTGATGACTTCCGCAGATGTCTTGAGTTTTTTCTGTTTCTTATTCAAATAAACAACATCGCTTCCAAGCTGCAGCGTCAACTCAAGATTTACTCCATACAGACTCGCCCTCTGTTGTGGTTGATTCCAATGAACCTTCAAACCCAAAATATCGCCGATCTCTCGCAGAGGAAGCAATAGCCTCCCATCCTTTATCATCACCGGGTCTTTCATGGAGAAGAGCGATTTGAATTGCCCATATTCCACATTTGCTTTTACAAAAGAAGAGGCAGCAGCATGGGATGGGCTTGATAGCAGTAACCCTAGCAAAAAAAATAAGGGTAACCATAATAGTCCTCTTTTTATCACTTCAATCAATCTCCTTCATCTCATAAGTTCAATCCTCTGTTATAACCCTCATCTAAGGAGATTAGTTACGGAACGGAACAAAAAGTTCAACCTATAACCTAGATATGGTGTTGCAGTTTGCCGATTCCAAGAAAATCATGGAAATAAAACACATATCAAGTATAATAGACTGTTATTAGAATGTAATCCAATAGTCCTAGGAGGAAAAAATGAAGTGAAATTAAAATTAGCAATAATCATAGTTTTACTATTTACATGGATCATTCCAGCAGCAGGAGCAGCCCCAGCAAAAATCGTCAACTTAGATGGCGTTAAAGTAGGGCTGCGGCAGGCCCCCATTTTGCGAGACGGAGTGACCCTGGTACAATTCGCCCCTATATTTAAAAGTTTGGGCCTCTCTGTAAAGTGGGATTCTTCCAGACAGCAGATTACAGGGACTAAAAAAGGCATCAGCCTTGTGCTGACCGTTGGCAACAAAAACGCATATGTAAACGGCACGCGCATGGTGTTAGAATCCCCACCTTTATCCTTGAACGGAAACGTTTTCGTCCCGCTTCGGTTCATAAGCGAAGCTACAGGTGCAACCCTGGCCGTAAACGGAAATACCATTAACATTACCAGTTACAAAGGGACAGAGCCTTTTGTTCCTAAGCCCACACCGATTCCACCCATAAAAACGAAAGCCAAAAAAATCCAAGAGGAATTGGAATTCAAATACTCAAATCTCTCTTCCGGAAAATTGCACCTGAACGACTTAACTTATGGCGTAATCGACGATTCGGATTCACTCACCATTGCCGTAGAAATTTCGGATGAACAAACGATGCAAAACATTATCGACACCTTTGACACCAAACCTTCAACAGGGCATCTGTTGACCAAAAATCTTGCCACCCATGTGCATAAAAAATATGGCTACAAAAACATCAATATCTTTATTATTACTTTTTTTATGAATTCGTCTTATCCAAGCGGATATGATGCTCAATATAATATCTTCGTTCCGGAATACAATGTGTACGTTACACGCTGGCCCCTATACGGAGGATCTTATAATTACTCAACAAGGGTCGCTAACTGGTACCTGGACCCAACCGGCGATACGGAGTACCTGATTTATTCAAGCAAGTTATAAAAAACTCATGCACACATTTCCACAAAAAATGCCGAGACCCCGGGCTTTGTTAAGGCAGGATCAATGCCTTTCAAAACCCGGGGTTACTTTCTTCTACTACTTTATCCCCTGTCAATATAACCCGCTACACAAGATAAACGACCAAACCTGCAATAACAAAGGTATCCCCCTCCTTCAGGGGATATTCTTTATACGGCACCATGGACTCTCCTTTTAAAATCGTACCGTTTCTTGAACCCAGGTCCTTTAATACGTATTCTCCACCTTCACGCGAGAGCTCGACATGTGCCCGCGAAGTTCCCACACC
>NZ_JARXYU010000039.1:0-7005 GCF_029893715.1 Paenibacillus sp. LBL
TGAGGCTGCAGTTCTTTTTTTATTCTTTAACTTGCTTTGTTATGGTTTCTGCAATTGTAATCATTTCATCTACGTTTAGTGTGAAGCTACTCATTTCAAAATAAACATCGCCCTTAACCCATCTAAGAACCCATCCGCGTTGTTTGCTTTTCCAGGGGTAAAAAGAATAGGTAGTATTATTGATTACCGTTTGTTCTGACTGAGCTACAGGGACCATTGATCTTCGATTTTCTTCAAATATGGTCATAATTAAATCATTATCATCAGAGTCAAAATAAGCTAATAAAATGCTGTTTTCAAATTTTTTTGTTTCAAGTCTCCAACTCTTAGGCACTTCAGGATGTATTGGTTTTTTTATTCTTAATGGTGCATCATAGCCATAACCAACCTCAGGCTTCTTATCGTGAACAGGTTCAGCATGGACAACAGGATGAACTGTGAAAGCAAGCAAAATACAAATCAAAAGCTTCTTCATAATACCTCCGAAAAAGTTAAGTTTATCTTTAGTATTACAATTAAAGCTTTTTTTATGTGGAGGGATTTTAAGTATCACTATACTTTGGCAAGTAATTGTCGGCATTCTCTAACCGTAATAGCCTTTTGTTTTCAGAGAGATGGATTTGGAATTAGAACGCAGCACTTTACCACTCTTTTTATTCACAACAAATTATTTTAGTTCATCTTTGTCCGAGCTATATGAGAGTTCCTTAAAGCTTAGTTGTTCAGCTAAGGATTAATCCGATTTTTTTACTCAAATCGAGACGCAAGCCTAGCGCATCTTCCCACCATCAATTATCAAATAGCTCTGGATACATTTTTACAATATCAGCATTTAAGGCACGATCTTCTGATTTTTTATTTTTAGTGATGGATATGATTTTTTCTAGTGCCTCTTCATCCTGGAAGGTTTTATAAGTACTTTTAACAGCAACTTCAAGGTACTGTTGTCTGAGTAATTTAATTTCGTTCTCAAGCATTTTAATCTGCTTTTCCTTTATAGACAAGTTAGCGGCTAAGTCTTGATTTTGCTTGAGGATTGTATCTGACTCCTTCGCTTTTTGATGCAAAGCATTTAGCATCTGATTGAAATGAGATAACGCGCTAATCAAGCCTGATTTATTATTCCAGTATGTTTCGACAAGTTCCACAACATTAGGTAAGGGAAGTGAAGTTTCAGTTTCTGTATTTTCCAGCTGCATGGGCTCGTTAATCATTGCGATTTGTTCGGACATTCTTCTTTTCCATACAAAGCGGTTTACCCCAGTCTCTCTTTCCAAAATAGAAGGGTTAATCTTCTTCCCAGGATTTTTTGATATATATTTTAACAAGATGTCTTTTAATTGCTTATCCGTATATTTTTGTGGCGCACCTTTTTTCATAATTCGTCCTCCAGCAAATAAGAATCGACCATCGCCTTTTGATCCATCAATCTTCGCAGTTCATTACTCGCTGAGGATAGCCTTTCTTGACTAGTATGCTGATATGTCAACGTAGCACAATCGTAATTTGTGGATTTTGTGACATATCGTATGAGTTCCAATTGTTCCTTTAATCTGCTTTCAAGAGCATCAGAACAATCTTTCAACCAGGCTAATCCCTTTTGTTTGTCTTCTGGTGAGAAAAAATAAAATTCACAAAACCGGCAATCCCCAACCTGACAGCGAGATGGGTGATCCGTACAAAAGCCATGTTCCACTTTGTGCGTCTCTTGGAAATCACTTATTTGATAAATTCTACTTTTAGCAATTATGCCCTGAGTCGCAACATCCCAATTTGATCTCCATAAGTTCACACGTTTCATTCGAAGCATCTGCGCCGCGTGATGGACAAAAGATTGAGCGAAGTGATCCAAATGTTTATGATAATGTAATTGGGTTTCTAATTGACTATGTCCACCCATGCGAGCAATAGTTAACATATTAAACCCTTGCAACATCATATTGCAGAAGGCAAAATGTCTGGTATCGCCAGGCTTTATTCTTTCCAAGTCGCCATACTTCGCAGTAACGATTTCATCATAAAATCGATCAATCATATTAATAAATTGGGAAGCTCCTATCTTTTCTCGCGTTATTTCCTTTGATTTTAATTTAACGTACTTTCGATAAGCTTTATACGATATCAAGTAGGAAGATTCAGTTGCATAAGCTAATGTAAGTCGTTTATAGTCCTCAATTAATTCGAACACTTCCCGATTCACTTGGATAGTATCCGTGACCGCTAGCTTTCCTGGACGGCTGGATAAATTCTTTCTTCGAGGTACAATCATCCAATATCTATCCTCATCATCCTTCATTGTGCAGTCCCTGCTTAAAGAGTAAAATTCGACGGGGCGCATGGGAATAATCCGAGTAATCCTCCACCATAAAAAAATCGGATAATATTGCAATTTTTCTTCGTCTGAAGTACATGTTATAAAATAGTCATCCAAAGCAACATCGAAAAGCAAGATATCATGAAAATTAGGTAATTCACGTACATTGGAGACTTTCGCATTATAATTAGCACATAAGTCGCAATACAACTCAGTATGAGGATGATTATAAAAAATCAGAAACTCCTTTATACTGGTAGCCATGGCAAACTGTTTATGGTCTCCGAAATGATTTAACGTATCTTCTAAATGTTTGAGATGGTCTAATCGAAAACCTCGGGTAATTCGTATAGCCTCTTTTATTTGTCCTATATTTTGGCGAACGGTTTGCGTAGTAATGCCGTTATACATTTTTTGGACAGAATAGCATTTCAAAGCTTGATTGATTTCACCATAGATTTCACAATCAAACTGAAAAAGAAAATTACTGGATTCCCCTTTAGCCGACCACAAGAAGTCTTCAAAATCGCCTGTTACAATAAGCCCTTTGCGTTCCAATTCTCTGAACATATCCTTGTAATCGTGAAGTTCTTCTAAACTAAAGGTGACAGACTCAATACTTTCTAAAATTTGTCTATCGCTTAATTCCTCTAGGGTTCTTCTTCTGTGTAATGCAGCGTGGAATTTAGCCATTAAACTTCCTCACTAATTAAATTTTGAATAGCAATCATCTTTTCCTTTAAATTGTTAAGATCGATAAAAGTCTGAACATAGGTTTTGCCGAATTGCTGTATCGCCTGACTTAAAAGATCTAGAATTTGAAACAAAAACTTGCGGTCCCTGACCCGAACGGCAGGATACTTGGTATTTTTAATCGATACGATCAATCGATCAAGTTCATGATGAATAGAAATTAGAATATATATCTTCGGTATTGCGTTCTCACAATGTAAGCAAGTCGTTGCCGTTGGTGAAGTGCAACTTGGGAAGGTCAAGCATTGAACATGCTGCAGTTTGGCTGGCATCTCACCTTTATAGATTTTATGCAACAAAGTCATCAGCTCTGTTTCAGTAAGATTCGATAGTTGCAAAGCCAATGAATGTTTACTTTGTTGCTGGCGTACTAAGAATTGGCCAAGTTGTTCCAATTGATAAGGAGAAAGTTCTTTTCGAAACTGTTCGATCAGTGCGGTACTTTGCTCTACCTCTAACTGAGGCGCGTTTGGCATAGATAGACGAATGAGATGATGGTACAGCCATCCAAAGTGCCCTCGGTTAAACAAGTTTAAACTTACCCGTTCAATTGAACCATCTTTGTTTACTGCTTGAATATAGGTTGCAGTCGAGTTTTTATCGGTATGCCCCCTCATTCGTTGAGACAGTTCGTACGCGATATCCGCACTTCCTTTCCCCTCTACGACACTATAAAAGAAATAGGTCAAGAGAGTTCTATTCATTTTTCGACTTTGGAAATCAACAAGATCCGGCCGCTTATCGAAAAATAATCGGATATACGTTTCTTTTTCAAAGTGGACGAATCTTCTTTGGCCCAGTCTGAGTAGTTGTTGATCTCCTTGCATTCTACGATGGATTTCTGTGATCACAAGAACGGTAGCCGTGGGAACAATCATGTCCTGATTAACGAGGAAATGCCCCAGGGCACCAGTTTTGCTAATATACATTCGTTCTACCCGTTTATACAGATGGTTGATGACAGCTTGCGCTTGCTCCTTTGACAGTTTCGTTTCCCTTAGTTGATCAAAAGTCTGTAAATTGCAGACCTCCAGCTCAATATTCGGCAGCTTAATAATGTCTGATGGTCTCCACGCATCAATGACATGCATTAAGACATATAACCATGTTACAGCGTAATCCCTACTTTGGATGGCCTGCTCAATGTGAAGGTCGACATCCCTAACATAACTGTAATAAGCTAAAAATTGTTCCGGACTGTACATCTCTCTTTCTTCTATAGGAAGGGAAGTGATAGCATAACTTTTCGAGAATGAACATAGCCCTTTACCTGTGCAATATTCCAAAAAATAAATGAAAGTGCTTTTATCCCGAATTCCCATTCCAGGATTTCGAAAGATAGTTTCTAATTGTTCTGCATTCATCAAGAATACTTCAGTCTTTAGTAGACGGAATAAACGCTTTAATGTGCTGATATACTCCAGAGCCTTATTGTGGATTGTTTTGCTGTTACCGTGGCTGCTATTAATTTTTAAGATAACAAATTCACGATAGAGATCTACTGTTTTTTGCAACGTATCAGGCACTTCCAGTTCAGCCAACCTGTATTCAAATAAATCAATTGGTCCCGATAGTTCCGCTAATTCTTGTTTTCTATTTCTTTCCTTTTCAATATGTTTAATGGACTCATCAGAAGGTACCATCCACTCATTGTTATGTTTTATACCTCCAGGAATTACTCCCTCCCGAATCAACTCTGATACCCATTTTTTACTAACACCCAAACTTGCGGCAATATCAGTAGGAGGTACATAATCACTTAAAAAAGATTGCGATTCCTTAAACTGATTTATGGACTCAATAGGAATAATCCATCCCGCGTGATGATAGGGAATTTTTTGTTTTTTTGCACCCGTGAATGCACCTTCATTAGCTAATGAGCTAATATTTGCTTTACTCAGTGATAATACTTGTGCAGCTTGATCCGCGGAAAGATATCCTTCAGGTGGTGAAATCGATAATAAATATTCGTCCACACATTCTATTCGAATGTAACGAACACCATTGATGACTTCGACACCCGATAAAATGTTTCTTAATACTAATTTTCTGATCCATGATTCACTTACGGATAAATATTCAGCTGCTTCCGGGAAGGAGAGGAATCCTTCGGGAGAAGAGGACGACTGAATATATTCCTGCACAGACATGGAAGGCACTATCCAAGAACCTCTATGTTTCTTTGCCCCAGCAAATGTTCCTCTCTTAATAAGTCTGCCAACCCAAAGCTCGGAAAGATTAAGTCGTTCAGCGATCTCGGCAATAGTCAAATATTCATCGGGCATGTTTAATAATGCCTTGTAATCCTCCACAGACTTCAGAGGGATTTGCCACGAACCCAATACTTTTATTGCTCCTGTAAACGCGCCGTTTTTCACCAAGCGTAGTAGGCTTCTATAGCCTATTCCTAATTTTTCTGCAGTTTCAGCAGGACTTAAATAAGACATGTTTCTTCTACTCCAATAATCAATTTTTTATTAATTTTGGTAGGTAATCTTTATATAAATGTTGCATCCGGTTCTCAAGTTTCTTTCTCATTCGTTCCGTGTTTCCTTGATACACAAGAGATGATGCAAGATTGGAGTCTCCTCTTGGCAAAGCAATATCGTATGGATTATCAGCTTCTTCGGCTAGGAGATTTGTAAATATGCCTCTGCCTAGATGAGTGGACCATTTATATTCTTCCAGTTTGACTGCATAAATCAGATCATCTGGATTAGACGATTTCCTCAGTTGCTTCAAAAATTCTTTTTTTAATTTACTGAAGTAGGCCCTGTAACTTTGTCCTGACATGGCTTTCCCATCCCGATTTACAAATAACGCATCAGATCCATCCATAGGAGGATAATTTTCAATGTGATTACGATACAGCATCTGCAACCAATCTTGAATTGGGAATACGATTTGTCTTCTTGGTTTTTTTACACCACTTGAACCAGCACTATCTTTAATATCCATTCGCAAGGTTTTTTGTTCTAGGCGAACTACTAAACCGAATTCTCCATAAGAGCCGATAGAATTTACATCGGATTTTCGAATGTTCACAAGCTCTCCTTGTCTAATTCCTCCGAAACACTGCATATAAATTCCCAAGGCAATGGGATTCGCGGTTTTCACAGCCAGCTCAATAAAAGGTAAAATATATTGTTCAGGCAAATCATGAGCTATATGGCCTTGCTTATTTCTCGGCATTATCACTCCTTTAAATGGGGAGACCGTATATTTTTGGTTTGATTTTCCGTACAGGAGCCTTTTTTTAAAGGAACTTTCGTTAACATGAACCAACAGTTTTTTCTTCGCCAAGAACTCAAAGAATAAGGTTAAGGTTCTTTCCGCCTTTCTAAGTGTCATTCTTGATTTGTCTTTTTTCGTTAGTTCGTTCAAATAGTCAGTTCCATGAGAAAAACGAAGTTCTTTTAAAGAAGAAAGCTTATATTTTTGCTGATTATCAATAAGTATGTAATTTAAAAAAGAGCAAAGGTAATTAGCATGGAGCCTTTGAGAATTATACGCTCTATATTTCCAGTAGTGAAAAATAAACTCTGTAAGAGGATGGATGCATAGTCTACCATTCATTTTGTTTTGCAAAACAATTACAGCATGCTTATTAAGGACAGGTTCGCTATCTCGATACCTTTTCCAAAACTCAATTCCAACACTTTGTACACTAAAACGTAACTCATCAATCTTTCTTGAAAAAGGCAAGATTGAACTATTCAGGCTCATTTAAACACCCCCACATCTAATTCAGTAAATAATTATGCTCATTCATGAATTCGAAATATTTAATATGTTACCATATCATTGTTATCGTGTTAAGCAATCAATAATGCTCATAAAGAAAAGGTCCTCAAATTAGTATAAAGCCTTGATAAATCAAGGTTTATGCTAATTATTAATGCACACAACAAAATATGCTCAAAATTTTATAGATACTG
>NZ_JARXYU010000040.1:0-5232 GCF_029893715.1 Paenibacillus sp. LBL
CCTTCGAATAATCAGTTGTTATTCTTTTTATTTGATAAGAACCCACTCTTTTCATACCATTAGGCACTTATAGAGTAACGTGTCGCACTGAAATGATACCCCGTCTTAATCGCTACGTTTTTGTATCCCTGAACCGGGTGACTTCCTCTTCGAATTGGCAGCGTAAATGGACTTACATTCCCTCGTGGAGCTCCATCAATTCCATTTAGACCAACCCAATACGACAAACCAGTAGACTCAGGGTTGCCTTCTTGCCATCTGAACACATTCTCCCAATTAAAATCGGCAATATCTGTAATATGAAAATCATATATCCTACCAATAACCTCTACAGATGCTTCGTCAATTGCAACATGGTGTGCTAGATCAGTATTAGCATCTGGTTGGTACGTAAAATCAGGAGGTGCATTTTCAGCGATATTTCTAAAAGATACAGTATAATCACCTTCATCCACCCAAACAGGCAAGAAAAATTCAGTATCTAACTGGTTAACCGGTATATCGATCCAGGTATTCTTCGGGTAAAAAACTGTTCTACTTCCATTGTAAGTATCAAACGGGAATCTGACTTGTTTGGTCCGGAAATACTTAGCGTAATCCCTATTTCCGTAACCAGGATAATTCACATGCTGCCCATTTGTCGGTATTCGCACCTTGAACGGTCTGTCTAAGATAAAGGCAGCTCGGTTATAATTCGGATTCGTTTTCTGATTGTGCTCTTGATCATCAGTAACTGATGAGTAATTCACCACTGGTGTATGAACTGTTACAGTGTTGATCTGGTGAATCGAAAATTCCATATCGCTTCCACCGTTTATGTTGCCAGGTAGCAATCCATAAAATATGGTGCCGGCACTCGTTGTATTAGCGCGATTGACCTTGCTTGAGCTGATCATGTTGTTGGGCTTATATAGGACGTTTTCATCGATTTGAGTCGGTGCTGGTATATTTCCAGGTCTCGGTCCCGTCTCTGATGTCCGAGCAGGATTCATGATTGTGGCGCCATTAAATACTAATGAATCATTGGTTACCTCAACCTTCTTCACGCCATTTTCGGCAACGCTTTGTAGATTCTCACTCGGTGGAGATGGTCTACTTGTAAATTGACTGCCCCCGTAAGATCCAGCTGGTGCCACAATAGGATCTGGTGGTGATGGCGGATAATATGCTCCAGACGCGTTTGTTGTAAACTGCGGCGCCTGATACCCTTGCGGAGTAATTGTAATCTGCTCACCTGGTAAGGCATAATTTCTTAAAATACCTTGATTGATTTTATACACTTCTAGGTTATCGATTACCCAATAAGAATACGGCCGCACTACGGTATATCTCTGAGTAACAACCTCTTCATCTTGTTGTGGATCCGGAACCTCGGTCGGTTTACCGTCTGGTCCATTGGGCCCTGGTTTCTTTGGATCCCATCGTAGAGTCCATGTCTTCTCCACGTTCACTTCAAAGGTACATGTTCCCGACATTTGGACAAAGGTGTTCTGGAATAAATAGTTCCGGGCTAAAATGTTTCCATAGAGGCTTTCGGATGTCGGTATCCCCTGTAGAACATCAAACATTTCATTCCCTCTTTGATCGGCAAGTATCTTAGCAGTTACCACGGGATCCATGTACCGACCATTAAGCTTTGTTCCCGGTGCCGGTGGCGTACAGGAAGCCTTCGGAGGGTCAGGCCCTGGTTTGTCTACTTCCTCATAGTAGTAGTAAACGTAATATTTGGGATAAGATCCGTCGTAGCGCAATGGAGATGGGTCACCCGACTCTATATTCCCTCCGGACGGTGGTCCAGAGTCGCTTACTTTAAAACCCTTGTACACGTAATCTGCTGTGCCAGGCGTATGTAGGAACGGATGTGATTTCCCTACTGTAAGTACCTCCGTACGATCGGTAAATCCTGGGATGCCATTCATTGCCTTTCCTTTTGTGGTATAGTGTCGAATTATTGCCTCGCCACCTTCAGGTTCAAGCTCGATGGTAATAAGTACGGGAAAGTAATATCGAACGCCTAGTATCAATCCGCCCATTCCTGGTTTAGTAATATCCTCAGCCCTAGGTGCAGACAATGTAGCGTTCATTTCAACAGGAAAAGTAACTGAATCTGTTCCATAACCGACAACCTTATTTACTTGATCTGGATCTATTACAGTATAAGATCTAGCAACATTCGGAACTCTAAAATCCCATGTTTCCTGTTTGTATCTAGAGTTATAATACAATATATCCCCATTAGGATCGGTCATATTTACATCAAACTTAGTAACCTTAACTTTTTTTATTTTTCGGTTTGGGAAGTCAAAACTGTATGGAAAAGATATTGGTTTAGTGTCACCGGGTGCTCCATCAGACGTCCAGTTTCCTGCAGAATCTCTCCAAATATCGTGATAGAACAGTCCAACGAAAAGGTGAGTATTATCTGGATCAGAAGGTTTGGGCGTCGTCGGTAAAACTCCAGCAAAAGCTGTATTAAACGTTTGAAACATTAGTGTCATAATCAGAGTTAAGAGAACGATTTTTTTATTTTTTCTCATATTTCTTCTACTCATCACAACTACTTAAATGGGTTAATCATAAGTGTTAGTGAATTACCTGACATATTAAGTGCGATATAGTCTGCATTTTCAATCCTAAATGATCTCCAAGTTTTATCTCCACCGTTAATTTCATCCGTGTCTGACCACGTTGTATAAGATTTAATGTAGGTTTTATCTGCAGCCCGTTCGGGATTTGCTTGGCTTCTATATCGAGCTGGAAATCCTTTTTGTAAGTAGACTACTGAAATAGCACCTGAAGTAAACCGAGCTTGTAGATATGGATAATTATTGGATGCATTCGTTTCTTTCCAAATATCGTAGACAACAAATCCATCGATTTTCAAAGGTAGATCATCGATTGTAAAAACGCGGACGTCCTTCTTCCCATCAAGCAAGAATGTGTCCTTGCCATACAGATCAGTGTAAGATTTGGTTAGTCCATATTTCTTCACCGCCGGAACATCTTCTATATCCGGAACTTCCTTCGATCCAATCCAAACCCAATTCCCAACTTGATCCCAATTTACTGGTACACCAAGATTCTCACTTACAAAACGCAATGGCACATAAGTACGTCCTTTTACAGCTTTAGCAGGAGTATCCATTGTGACTTTCTTGCCGTTTACTTCAGCACTTTTGCTTCCTAATGTAAGAACAATGGATTTCCCATCTTTTTTATAGGTAACAGTTTTGCCTGAAAATCCAATCTTTGCATTGAGAGCTTCACCAATGCCACGTAACGGTACCTGAACCCGACCTTTTTCTGAAACGGGATCACCACCTTTAAACTTTACTTTACGTCCATCAACTAATACAGCAAGTTTTGGCCCACCTTCTCCATTCGCGGCCTCAACGACCGTATTACCAGACAAACCGAAAATTGATCCTGTTAAAACGGCTGTAGCAAGTAAGCATTTGAGATAGCCTTTCATTTAATCCTCTCCCTTTAATAATTAATACATTTCTTGTAAGAATATCGTATGGAGACCAACCCATTTACGAATTAATCGGTATTGAATGAGTTTCATCTCTGGGTAAATCTATGGTTATGTCAAGATAAAAACTATCTTCCTCCAATATTAGATCAGCCATCTTTCTTACCCTGTTGCCGTAAATTTCCGTTCTGTATTCTCTTACCATAAAGGGTAACTCCAAACGTCCACAATTAGTTGTAATCGAAACTCTATCTCCCCATTTGAGAGCAAGTAACTTATTATCAAAAATAACTACATCATCTGAAGGAAATGTTAGTTCATGCAAATTTACTTTTTTATATGCCTGGACAACTTTACTTATTGCCCGAACCACTAATTGTGAGGCTATTTGATATTTCTCGCGCACCTCGTAGTAACACTCTTTTTGCAAGTTTATTTTATTTGTGGTCGTTTTAGTCTTAAAAGCAATTATACTGATGAAATTACATACTTCGTTAAAGAGTCTCATTGTTTCTTCTAACTGCCTAAATTGATCATCATTTGTGAGTAACTTAACTCTCATAATGTAAAGCAAATTATCACCCCCTTATAACTATATTTTACCATACATATTGACTAAATCAATCAATATGGAGCTTATCATTAAATCTTTCAAGGATTGATTCGATTTTGGCATGATAACGGAATATATCCAGATAATGCAGCTTCCTTTTCAGTTCCGAATGTCTCTTGTATTTCGTAGGCAGAAGAGTAACCTTCACATTGGCTCCTGAAGTAATACTTCAACCCGGTTTGCTTATTTATAGCTCCTTTTACCGGATGACTTTTGATCAGTCTACTTCCACCTAATGCGTAATGATTATACGTTGTGTTTCCCATTGGTACTCCTTGAACAAACGCTAATACCCCAACGTCATCAACCGTGTTGTTCCAATCTTCCTGGCTTATTGTTGGTAAAGTAAATGTATAAGATATCCCATAACGCTTCGCATGCTCATTATAGTAATTTATTTGATATTGTAGATCCTCTTGGATAGTATTTACGATAGTGGTCATTCTAACTGAATTAAATGTCGTTTCATCTTGCAGGAGCGGGACAGAAGGGATTTGTACTGCCAACTCCGATCTTTTTCCATAATGCCATGTATCAGTGGTTCTCTCGTATACCGTAACAAAATCATCAAGCGTGAATGACAAGGAATTTTGATATTGATCTACGTAAGCATAGGGTTTCTTAGGTTGAAGTAAATGCTTAACTTCTGTCTCATTACTTTTATTTTTATATCGGTCCATAGTGTACATGTGGTAACCGTCATATCCAATTATAACTATCGCCGGCACATAATTTTTCAATACCCCTTGCATAACGGAGTCATTTTGTGCCTCAAAGTTTAAGTACAAGGTATTCCAAAAGCTTTCTATACCTGCACTCACATTAACATTCACTTTCTTTCGAGATTGATACTGGACTTCCTTATTTTGATCTACGTTGAATTTTAAAGAATCTGCAGCATCTCTTACTGCTGTATCAACTGCAGCGTTATATCTTAATTCAAGATTATTAGTAAGCCTCTGAGTATTCACTTTATAATTATTCAAGTAATGAAAGGGCAAAAGAATAATAACAAATGCCATAACAAAGTTAATAGAAATAGGTAAGGATTTGATACGATCACCGCCTTTTCCCCTTCTCCGCACCGTGCGTGCGACTTTCATCGCACACGGCGCTCCATCTTTTTAGATTTTTATATCAATAG
>NZ_JARXYU010000041.1:0-2619 GCF_029893715.1 Paenibacillus sp. LBL
AATCATGAACGAACTGGAAGCCGGTATTGTGTCTATAAAAAGCGAAAATCACCTTAACTTGTCTTTGGCGGGACGTTAAGGCGATCTAACAATTAGAGGGTATTCCCTTGGCGTCATTATTACATAACACCAAGAGAACCGTCAAGGGGTGCCCCATTTAGGAGGGTAAAATCCATGAGTTCTGCAACTATGTCAAAAATTGAATTCATCTCTAAAAATAATGAAGCGCTGTATGTAACGCTTATCGAGAATTACGGCTTAACCTTTGCACTTCCATTCCTCAAAGTGATTGATTCCGTTCGCTACCTTACGATGGATGAAAAGATAGAAGCATCAAAGCTCTATTTGGCTAGTGTCGGCCGGATTGTTGAACAGAATTTTGTTCATAGTGACGGTCACACAGTAGAAGTCTCGAGCGGATATAACGACGATATGGGGTTTTTCATTGAGGCAAGATGCTGGGAATGTGACGTATCAGATTGCCACTGCAGCAAAAGCCTTGGCCTTAAGGATGGAAAGCCGGTTGACAGGGTTAGGCGTAATTGGCACGGGCTGAAACGGAAGGTTGTGACTTTATGATGAATAGGGACCAGCTTCTTAAGTCGCATGGGCTTGACATTATGATTGATAACGGTAAACGTCCCGATTCGGACTATAACGGCAGATACCATCATTTAAATGTGAATTGGAAGCCGTTCGTCAACGATCGGGACCTGATGACCAACTTGATATTTGATGCACTGGATTGTGTTGGTATAGAAGAGCGCAGAGATTTCTTTGTACAGATGGCTTGGCGCATCATAGACGGCGGAGATGCCTTGGAACGGCTGCTGTCTGCGGCTTTTGGGCAGCAAGAAATAGCAAAATGTTAATAAGCGGGTGGTGACATGGAAGGGTGGATCAGCCTTCACCGTAAGCTAATGGAAAGTGAGATATGGGAGAAGCCGCCACTTTATATGAAGGTGTGGGTGTTTCTCCTGCTCTCTGCTCAGCACAAACAATATAAAGGTTTGAAGCCTGGGCAGGTTTTAACGTCTATCCCAGAAATCATTGAAGGGGTTTCGTGGATGGTAGGAGCGAGGCGGGAAAGGCCTACGAAAGACCAAGTTTTTCAGGTTTTACAATTTTTACGCGGTAAAGCGATGAAATCGAAACGAAGCCCGGACGAAAGCAACGAAGGGACGCCAATGATCACGACAACGAAAGCAACGCACAAAATACTCGTGACCATATGTAATTACGGGGTTTATCAGGACAGGAATAAGGGCGAAAGCAACGACGAAAGCAACGACAATACACCTACGAACCCGCCGCGAAAGCAACGAGCACCCGACAATATAAACAATAATGATAATAATGACAATAACACTGATATAAAACCTTCTTCTCGAAAACGCAAAACCCGCGTTTACGAAGCGGATGATCGTTATTATCAAATGGCCTTATACCTTCACGGAAAGATTATGGAGCATGCAGCAGCCAATAAGGTTGAACACCTAGTCCGGGATGCGGACATGCAGAAGTGGGCTGATGAATTTAGAAAAATCATAGAGATCAACAAGCGGGATCCTAAAGAGCTTCAAGCAATTATCGATTGGTCTACATCCCATCATTTTTGGAGCAGTAATATTTTGAGCCCTAAAAAGTTGAGAGAAAAGTACCAAGATCTCGGCATCAAGATGGCATCGGAACGGAAGTTACCGCAAAGTAGTGGAAACCGTCAAGAAAGGAATAAGGAATATCTAAATAAACGCATGGGGGAGATTGACCGTGAACAACAAGGAGCTGCTACATCTCCTTTCGATAGTCGTCACAGCCTACCCGACAGTTCAAGTTTCTGAGGAAATGGAAACGCTATGGGGCAGCATGCTTGGTGATGTGAGTTATAAGAGGGCCGCGCAAAACTTAGCCCAGCATATCAAAACTTCGAAATACCCGCCGACCATAGCCGATATCAGGGGGAACATCACCCCCTTATCGGTGGAGAATCTAAGGATACAGACACAGGAGCGGTTTCGTCTAATGGATAACTGGCAGAAAAACGCATGCCCGCGGCCGAGGCTAACGGAGGGAAAGCAACATGATTGATTTCAGTATGGAAGCGGAACAGGCGGTATTAGGCAGTATACTCCTTGATCAGAGCCAAGAGACAGCGGCTAAAGCAGTAGAGCGATTAGAACCCGATTACTGGTCGGAAGCACACCGACCCGTGTTTGAAGCGATATGCGAATTGCAAAGAGAAGGTACTTCAATTGACATCGTAACCCTATCGCAATGGTTATATGATCGGCAACTAACAGGGTACTTCGGCAGCATCGATTACCTAGGAGGATTAGTCGAACAGGTGCCTTCCGTTGCTAATGCCGGTCACTACATGAAAATCGTTGAAACAACAGGTATCAGGCGCAAGGCTCTTGATTCACTGGAAGTACAAAGACGGCTGATAGAAGAAGAGTCGGATCCTCGAAAGGTCGCCGCGCTATTCCAAACGGCTGCCGATGAATTGGGGAGCAAGGTCCGGTCAGATAAGAAGCTAACACGTATACGCGATGTTATGAGGGACCACGAGGACGAATTAGAGGTCCGTAGTCAGTCCCAAGGTATAACTGGTGTACCAAC
>NZ_JARXYU010000042.1:0-2610 GCF_029893715.1 Paenibacillus sp. LBL
AATTATTGGAATAGGTAAGGGTTTGATATTATCTCCACCTTTTCCCCTCCTCCACACCGTGCATGCAATTTTCACCGCACACGGCGTTCCACCTTATATGCTAAAGTTATATGCTCACAAGTTTACATGCTTTGCGATAGAGATTGATTTTATCAATCATAGCGTCGGTAAGTTGTAGGATACTTTTGTAATGTTCAATCGTTTTATCTTCTGTGGCATGTACTAACCTGTGTACATCGCTGTGAATAATGCATAGGTTATTGTACTTATCTGTGCCACCCAGGGATAGAGGTTCGTAGTGATGACAATGAACCTCTTCTGCCTGTAAGAATAAACCCGTGACTTCGCATAATCCCTGAACTCCTGAGTACCTTGAAAGCCGATTGTCGGAATATTCAAGAGTCCTATCCCAGACGTCCGATCGAATTAGTTTCGATAACTCTACTTGGACGTGAAACTTGAGATTTACGTGAATGCTTTCTCTGGCTTCAGCATTATACGGGGTTGATTCCTGGCTGAAGTTTAGTGGTTTACTTTTAGAAATGTCCTGTAAAGGGAAGAGTAGCGTTCCTGCAACCTCCCAAGTTTTATTATTATTTTTATAAAACTTAGAGTATGTTGGAGGCGGCCGTTTTGGTCTTCCGTATCTACTGATGGATTTGAGACGATTGAACATAAATCGACTTTTGCGAAAGGCAATTTCCTGAAAGTCCATGCTTACATGTGATGCGAATTTGAAATAGTTATGTAGGCCAAGGACAAAGCTATTCCATTGTGAGATCGTTTTTGGAGTAGGAGATAGCTTAATTTCAGTGATCAATTTATTTATTCGTTTCTTGATCTGATCCTTCTTCTTATCAGAGATGAAACTATGAGCAACATGCTTTTTGCCTTTAGGAACGGCCTTAAACTTAAAGCCCAAGAAATTGGATGATTTCTTGCGCAGATTTATGACCATTGATTTCTCTGGAGAGACATCTAGTTTAAGTCGTTCTTTAAGGTATTGTTTTACTGCATGGTACCATTTATAGGCGTCTTGTGAGGTTCTGGCAAAGATCTTAAAGTCATCAGCATACCTTACGATAAAGCCCTCTTTGAGTTTTGTCCTCTTCAGGGCGGCATATTTATTTCTTTGTGTGTAAGGATGTTTGGTTTTAAAATTTTCCCATTGCCCTGCAACCCAGTGATCCAAGTCATTAAGTACTATGTTGGATAATAAGGGAGAGAGAATTCCACCTTGCGGTGTACCTTTACGAGGTATTCCTTCCTTTTCAATGGGTGCCTTCAACATTTTTCCTATAATGGCCAGTACTCTCCGGTCTTTAATCCCTATATTCCAAAGTTGTTTAAGAAGCAGTGTATGGTTTACGTTATCAAAGAAGCCTTTTATATCGATATCAACAACAAAGTGGAGTTGGGCGTTGTTAATTAATGTATCGCATCTTGACTTTGCATGATGCGTGCTTCTTAGAGGCCTGAATCCATAACTATGCTTATAAAACTTTGCTTCACAGATAGGTTCTAAAACTTGCTTGACCATTTGCTGTATTAATCTGTCCAGCATACTAGGAATACCTAATGGTCGTTTATCGCCATTGGGTT
Source organism: Paenibacillus sp. LBL (assembly GCF_029893715.1). Lineage (NCBI taxonomy): Bacteria > Bacillati > Bacillota > Bacilli > Caryophanales > Paenibacillaceae > Paenibacillus > Paenibacillus sp. LBL. The sequence goes on from NZ_JARXYU010000042.1 coordinate 1,603, forward strand.
TCGGGATGAAGACACGTCTGACTAGTTTCGGTTTATAGTGATCAAGTGTTTTACGAATCGTATTGATGAATTCATCCTGACTGTAGCTATTGAAATCATCAATGCTAAATTGATCAGTGCCTTGAGTCTTTGATCCTTTGTTGCTTTTAATCATTCGATAGGCTAGAAGTATATTATTATCAGAAGTAATCAGTTCATATAGCCTGTTAAACGAGCAACCTTCTTTACTTTTAAGGTAAAGAGTATCAAAGATCGATTGCATCCCGTAGTATTCAGCGTATCGCAAATATGTGATGATTGTGGACAACTCCTTGAAAAGTTGTTTCCCACTTTCTTACCTGACCGATCATCTGCAACTTGAGTAATTTAACTTAAATTTATAAGGCTTGGGGCTATCCCTCCGGAATGTTTCCATTCTTTCATAGGTACTGTGCCCCTACTCTCACAAGAGTAAATCATGTTGCCATGAACCATTCCCTTGATAGAGGTTTAACAACGGAGTTGTATAAATGTCTCTTGCTTTCCACGTTCCGATTATTCTAGCTATCCATGCGCGTTTTAGGTGGCGACTATAAGCCTGTAAACCTTATACCCTCTTTGTTAGGTATCCCGAATTTCATAACTTCAAATCTTACTTTTCGGTAGTTTACGCTGCTAGTGCAGCACAATTCTTTCGAATTGTTATACCTCTAGACCCGTACATTCATCGCTTGGTCAGTTACTTGTGTAACATTCTCACCATGACGCGCTTTTCAGCACCCCGACCTATTTCAGACCATATTTCTCAAAGAGAAACTTAGGCCCGATTCAGCCGACTTCACCTAGCTTCAAACAGAGACAAGCTATCTCTTGTTTCTGCTTGTAGGAGTATTAGGTAGGAAGTTTAAGCTCAACATGAAGGCTTTCATTCCTTCCTTCGAATAATCAGTTGTTATTCTTTTTATTTGATAAGAACCCACTCTTTTCATACCATTAGGCACTTATAGAGTAACGTGTCGCACTGAAATG
>NZ_JARXYU010000043.1:0-2455 GCF_029893715.1 Paenibacillus sp. LBL
CAGATCCCCTGATGTCGCGCAATTTGTTGCTCAGGGTGTGGGAACTTCGCGGGCACATGTCGAGCTCTCGCGTGAAGGTGGAGAATACGTATTAAAGGACCTGGGTTCAAGAAACGGTACGATTTTAAAGGGAGAGTCCATGGTGCCGTATAAAGAATACCCCCTGAAGGAGGGGGATGCCTTTGTTATTGCAGGCTGGTCGTTTACCTTGCGTAGCGGGTTATATTGATAGGGGATAAAATAGTAGACAGAGATTTAAATACTTCCGAAGCCCATATTTAATGATGCATGCTTATGTTAACTTCATTAGTTTTATGAGAAGTGTTTTTAATTTAAATCACTTACACATAAAAGGTCTCCAGATGGTGGAGACCTTTAAGTGAAATTTCATTGAGTATTTAAAGGAATCAGGGCTTAGAATCGATGATTGCTTATGTATTAGTAATATTCCGATATTTCTCGGAAAAGTCTTTCTCAACCAGCATCAAAAAAGCTACCCTTAAATTTTTTTTTGGGGCTACTCCTTCAGAATATGACGACATCGTCGCATCTGCCAACCGGAAAAATATTCCACTACCTGGGGGTCACTTCACTAAACATCAGGCTTGTTTTTGTTTTTACTAGTCTTCAAATAATTCATTCATTAGATCATCAAAACTCTTCTTTACGTTTCAAGGTTTCTGTTTTATCAACTGTAATTTTATTATCGCTAATGGTAAGCACATTACCCACACTGCAATCATAAGGAAGCAGTTCTTTTGGAATGTCCTCTGTACTACCTTCAATTTCTACAACAGCAAAGCTTCCTTCAAATCGATCTATTATTCCTTTTCTCATTTCGCACCCTTTGTTGTAGTAAAAGTTATTGTAGATCCGTTACTGATAGCCGTAATTGTTCCTTTTTGGTCAGTTCGCATTACAGCAGCGCCAGCATCTTTGAGACGAGACAGGATACCTGCATTCGGATGACCGTAACTATTCTTTCCTACACTGATGATTGCATACTTCGGCTTTACTGCGTCTATAAATTTCTTACTTGAAGATGAGATAGATCCATGACTCCCCACTTTAAGAACGTCTGCTTTTAATATGGACTTGTTTATAAGCATGTCTGTTTCGGATTTGATATCGGCGTCGCCAGTAAAGAGGAAGGAGTTATTCTTATACCCTAATCTTAGGACAGCACTCCACTTATTTAAATCGCTGCCATATTCATTAACGGGAGCTAAGAAGGTAGCGGTAACACCCATGAGCGGGATTGTAACATCTTTTTTAGCCTGTTTTATGGTAAGTCCTTTGTTCTTTACAGCCAGCAAGAAATCTTTATAGGTGTCTGTTGTGTGTGAAACCTTTGGAGCATAAACAGATTTAACATTAATCGATTTAATAACATCATCTAAACCGCCGATATGATCAGCGTCTGGATGTGTAGCAACTACAGCATCTAGTGTATTCACACCAAGGTGATTCAGATACTTAACAACATTATTGCCTTGATTATTATTCCCAGCATCAATAAGTATGTACTGATTTTCAGGCGTTCTAATTAACGTTGAATCGCCTTGCCCTACATCGAAGTAATAGACCTGAAGTGTTCCACTAGCTTGATTCTTAGGTAAATCTATTCGTCCCGGATGAGCGAATGCTCCAGAGGAAGATAAAACTGTTATAATCAAGAAAAAAATTAAAGATAAAATAGATTTGTTTTTCATAAGACTCCTTCGATTAACCTATTGTTTTGCTAACTCATAATTTTATTGAGCCAATATTTCTGTTTCTCTAATAGGGCGTTTTCTTTTTCTAAGCTTGCTAACATCGCTTTGGAGCCTGGTTTTAACTTTGACTCTGTAATTTTTCTATCTCGGATTTTAACTTATCAATTTGTTTTTGATAGTACTTGAGCTTATCTGCTTTACTTTGACTTTTTTTGCAACTGCTGATGGTGCGGTTTTCTGTGCGTCAATTTGTTGGTGCTACTAGGACTGATGTGAGTCCTAACACAAAAGTGACTGCAACAATAAGTTTTTTCATTATTTATGCCTCCTAATTATAGAATTTACTCTCTTATAGTAACAAATAAACTGGAAAAAATATATATATTCAGGTGAATGGAAGTGCGACTATAGTCTCGGTAGTTAATTGCAGAAAGCTTCCAAATTAAGACCATATTCATGGCTCGATTGGAACGAACTCAAAATGTTTCTTGGGATTAAATCGGATGGAGTGCAACTTCGGATACAGGAATCACAAAAAGAAAAAGCGTTAATACCTTGGCAGAGGTAATAACGCAAAGTCCAATAATACACATATTATACCTTAACCTTTTTTGGAAGACCAACATTAGCTTTCATTTAGGAGTTCAGGAACAGGAACAGCAGATATGGAGCTTAGGGAGAGCAGGGAGAACTGGAGATGGAAGGTTCCCAAATCTCCAACCCATCCAGAGGACCATCAG
>NZ_JARXYU010000044.1:0-1783 GCF_029893715.1 Paenibacillus sp. LBL
ATTGAACTCCCTCAGTACGATTCAATTTACTCATGAATACTCACTTATTCGCAGGATTTCACCCCTGTCCAGAATTGCAGAAGGAACGTAAGACAACCCTCGTAGTAGACCAAGACAACATGAAGGCGTGAGGAAATAGAGGGGAAAGCTACAAACCCCATATAATTCCATATACTGCACGCATTCTCCACGCCGCCCTGGAGGTTTTCACTCCCATGTCTCAACGGGTCTGTGCCCTCTCATTCCTTCGTTACGCCTGTCCAAGGGGTGGAGGCCGGTCTTGCTAACGTTACGGGTCGGTGCCCTTTGGTTCAATACATCCGGTACTCCGTGCTTTCTTTGAAATCCTGCGAATAAGCCAAAATTCATACGACGAAACGGCTAAATTAAACTTAAGCTGCTTGTTGAATTGGCTTCGTTTTATACGGATTGTAAGCCTCTTTACTACGAGCCATTCCAACGAGTACTCGTGCTAATTTACCACAAAGTTTCATTAGAGACCTCATTTTCTTCATCTTTCTGACCTGTACATTGTACGCATGCATCGCTTTGAACTCTGGGTTGTTACCAACTAAACTTATGGTCATCATGAAAATGAAACGGCGAAGGCGTGATCGTCCACGTTTACTAATCTTCATCTGCCCCGTCCATTTACCTGAGCTTGCTTCTGCAAGATTGAGACCAGCATGGCGAAGCAGTGCATTACCATGAGAAAAACCACTTAAATCTCCGGCCTCACCAAGAACACCAGCGAGTGAAATGGCGCTAATCCCTTTGACAGCAAGCATTGATTTAGCAAAAGGAATACGGGCTAAAACTGCTGCAATCTCTGCCTCTACTACTTGCAGCTGCTCACAAGCTAGGTCATATTCAGCGAGAAGCTGCGTTAGGTGGAGCTTGTACGCCTTCGTTGCCTGCTTAGAGCCAACTGAATGATGAGCAAGCGCAATAAGGGTTTGAGCTTTTTTGTCCCCGGGTTGACGTTGCATAATGGATTTCCAGCCCTTTACCACTTCCTGAGGCGTTAGCTTGCTCAGTTCTTCAGGCGTCGGGAAAAGACGTAATGTGGCCAATGAACCTCTGCACATCAGGTTCTTAAAGACTTGTCGCAGCTCAGGAAACACTACGTCAACCCAACGATGGATTTGGTTCTTCGCACTAACGAGTCTTGTAACGATGGAGTCTCGGTTTGAAAGTAAGACACGAAGTTCCGCAAACGCTTCAGGCGTGTTGCGAATGAACGAATAGTAGCCGTTTTTAACCATGTCTGCGATGACCAGAGCATCCTTTTTGTCGCTCTTCGATGGTGTATTGTCACGGTTTTCCTTGTTCTTTTTCACGAGATGTGGATTAACAAGAACAACTTCGAATTGTTTCTCGTATAGCCATCTGGAGACGTTTAGCCAGTAATGCCCCGTCGGTTCCATGCCGATGATAGCGCAGTTAAGATTATGGGCTGCTTGCAACGATTGAATCCAGCGAAGAAGGATCTGGAATCCTTCTTCGTCATTAGAAAAAGATAGCGGATTGCCAATAGCAATCCCACGGAAGTTTACCGCACGAGCGACATGCGTTAGCTGTGCAATGTCGATTCCGACGACGAGATGCTGAGGGGTAATTTTTTCAATGAGTTGATTTTGTTTGTCCTGGGCTTTAAACTTCATAGTAGAGCGTCCTCCTGGATGATGGGATTTTAAGGGCTATGACCCGTTGCGTACTCCCATCGTACCGAGGCGCTTTTATTTTTGCAAAGCTGATAATTAACGCTCTACAGGAATGCTAA
>NZ_JARXYU010000046.1:0-1599 GCF_029893715.1 Paenibacillus sp. LBL
ACAAGGAAAGCAAGGAACGTCGTAATAGCGGACTGCCATCCCAGACGTCTACTATAAGGCAGAACACATGCCGAAGTGTACTAATCCTTGTGAGAGTAGAGGCACGACCGATGAAATACCTGTAATGGGTGTGGAGGAACAGCCTCAAGTCTTTTTAAATTAATATCAATTTTCCAAAAAGTGAATTGCACCGATCAGGTAGGAACGTGGGAAATCTCCTGAAAGAGGTGAGGCCACAGTGCAAACTCTACGTTACTGGGACTACTACGACATGACGAGTACCTTTACTGACCTATATGAGAACGCTCAAAAAAGGATAGCTTTTAACAATCTTTACGACCTAATAATAACAAAACAAAATATCCTTTTGGCATACCGCACCATAAAGTCAAATAAAGGCTCGGTTACACCCGGAACAGATGGCAAAACGATTGATAACCTAAAGACACTAACTGATGAAGAAATGGTACTCCTAATAAGGAGAAGGCTACTGAATTATCAACCAAAGAAAGTCAGACGAGTCCATATCCCCAAGCCTAACGGGAAAAAAAGGCCGCTGGGTATTCCCTGTATAACCGATAGAATCATTCAGCAATGCTTCAAACAAGTCATTGAACCCATTGCTGAAGCTTATTTCTACAAACATAGTTACGGCTTCAGACCAGTGCGGTCAGCACATAATGCCCTTGCCAGAGTGCAACATTTAATTAATATGGCGAACCTCCACTATGTTGTAGACGTAGACATACAAGGGTTTTTCGATAATGTTAATCACACATTACTCTTAAAACAGCTATGGAACATGGGAATAAGGGATAAAAGAGTACTGAGAATCATCAGCAAAATGCTAAAAGCTGAGATTGAAGGAGAAGGTACCCCATTAAAGGGCACTCCACAGGGTGGAATTTTATCACCACTATTATCCAATATCGTACTAAACGACTTGGACCAATGGGTAGCTGGGCAATGGGTAAACTTTGAAACACAATATGCGTATGCGGGGAACTTTCACAGAATTAGAGCACTCAAGAAAACCAACCTCAAAGAAGGTTACATTGTTCGATACGCAGATGATTTCAAAATACTCTGCCGCGATTGGAAGACAGCCCATAGGTGGTACCATGCAGTCAGACTCTATCTCAAGGATCGTCTTAAACTTGACATCTCACCCGAAAAATCACAAATCGTGAACCTTAGAAAACGAAAATCTGATTTCCTAGGGTTCACTATATGGGCTGAGAAAAAAGGAAAAAAGAGAGTAGCATACACGGGCATAAACAACAAAAAGAAAGAACAGCTCAAGAAGGAAGCAAAAGATCGAATCAAAACAATACACAAATCGCCCACTGCACAAAATGCACTCTTGTTCAATAGCTTTGTACTTGGAATCCACAGGTACTTCTCACGAGCAACACATGTTAGTGTTGAGTTCGCACGACTTGCCTATGATCTGAAAGCATTCACTTACAATCGTCTAAAAGCAATCGGGAAATATCAACATCCAGATATTCCACCACCAACCTACAAAAAGTTCTACAAGAATAACTACAGAACTTTTAAAGTTGCAGGAGTATTCCTATTCCCTTTAAGAGATGTGAA
>NZ_JARXYU010000047.1:0-1511 GCF_029893715.1 Paenibacillus sp. LBL
TTGGGTATCTATATAAAAACATGTGTGCATAAAGGGTCTAATCTTTTAATTCTTTGGAGGAATAATATTTTTCAAGTTGTTTGATATAGAGCACAAATAAAAAATGAGCATAATTCTATCTATTTATGCTCATTTTTAGTCGAATGAAGGACGTGTTCTATTGACAAACATAGATGGTCGGAGTTTGATTCTATGACATACGCGTCCTTGGATTAAAAGAAGGAGGGATATGTGTTGAAATCATCTAAACGTGTGGTCATGCTCGTTGACTGCCAATCCTTTTATGCGAGTGTAGAAAAGGCCGAACATCCTGAGTACAAGGATCGGCCTTTGGTGGTTGCTGGGGATCCGGAACGTCGTTCAGGAATTGTGCTGGCAGCTTGCCCTATTGCCAAGTCAAAGGGGATTACTACCGCAGAGCGCCTTGGGGAGGCAGTGGCAAAATGCCCGGATCTTGTTGTTATTAAGCCGAGGATGCAACGATACATCGATGTGTCTATGCTGATCACGGACATTTACAAGAGCTACACAGATCTGGTCGAGCCGTACAGCATTGACGAACAATTTCTAGATGTGACCGGCTCGATGCATCTGTTTGCGGATACACCAAAAGAAATGGCCCGGATCATTCAGGCTCATGTACAAGCTGCGACAGGCGTTTATACTCGCTTCGGGATTGCCGAAACCAAAATCCTTGCAAAGACTGCATGTGACAATTACGCCAAAAAGAATCCATCCGGCATATATACCCTCACCAAAGAGATGCTGCCCGAGACGTTGTGGAAACGTCCCGTCAGCGACATGTTTATGGCCGGCAGTCGTATGACCCGACATTTCAATGCTATGGGACTCCTGAATATTGGAAGTGTAGCTCAGACACCTCTTGTAAAGCTGAAGCAGATGATGCGGCGGAAGTTTGGCAAGAACTCCGACATCCAGGCGGAAATGTATTGGCGCATCGCAAACGGAATCGACGATAGCCCAGTGCGATCAGGCACACACCAGGTTGCACCAAAGTCAGTAGGCCATATGATGACCCTCCCTTTTGATTATCGGGAGTTTGACCACATCTTAACTCCATTGCTCGAGCTAACAGAGTTGGTCTGTCAGCGCTGCCGGGCACTAGGGTTCATGGGGCATGTTGTGTCGGTGGGGTGTATGGGAGCTGACTTCGATCGGCCAACGGGATTTTCAAGACAAATGAAGATGGAGGATCCATCCAACATCACCAATCAGGTTTATCATTGGGCACGCCGATTGCTTGAAACTTATTGGGATGGCTTACCGATCCGGCGGATAGGCGTTAGTTTGACTCAGCTCACCCCCGACAATGAATATCAGTTATCGCTGTTTGATACTGACCGGGAGAGACAGATGGCACTTGAACGGACAACCGACGCATTAAAACTCAAATACGGTAATGCAATTGTAATCCGAGCAGTCTCAAAAACAGCAGCGGGCCAAGCGCTCGATCGATCAGCTAAGATAGGAGGACACTATAAATGACAATA
>NZ_JARXYU010000048.1:0-1443 GCF_029893715.1 Paenibacillus sp. LBL
TGAGCATTTTGCATAATTCGAAAATTGACGTAAAGACAACAGGATCCAATAAGGATCAAGCTTATATGGTGGCTCCATTCTAAAAATGGACAGACCTGCAGAATTTTGCCGTTTCTATTTTTTAAACTGCTATTTTGTTCTTTTTACCTGTTACAGAAAGCGCAGAGACGAGCAGTACAATAGCGTTGAGATACTGGTGAGTTGTGACTTTCTGAATCCCCCAGACATGCAAGCTGTCTGCGGTAAGGTGGGTTTTCATTCTGGAGTTGCATCGTTCCACACTGGTACGTTCATTGTAAAGTTCCTTCCAACGCTTGGTATCTCGATGCGGACTGCTGTACCGTCTCAGGTCGTCTTTCACATCTACCTTCACCACCATACCGTAGTTGGAAGAGGAACAAGCGGTCATACCTAGTGGACAATCGACTTTACCGGTGGCGTGAGGGCAGCGAAATTTCAAAACATCGTCGTCAGCACCCCAATACGTCATCGCAAACCCCATGGAGCAGCAAGGCGTTCCGTTCGTTGACATTCCAGCAGGAGGTTCCTTCTCTCCCCGAGGATTGAGTGGTACAATAGCTTGCGCCTTCACGTTCCGGGCAGCTTCGTAAACCTTCATTTGGTCGTAGCCGGCATCGAGCATAAAGAATTTCACGTCGGTTTCGGCAGTTACGGTTTTAATCAAGCCTGGAGCCATCTCCCCATCATTGACATGCGCTGGCGTGACTTCGAGAGCGAGCGGAAGTTCACTTTGCGTATCCACAGCCAGGTGGAGCTTGTAACCGAACCAAGTGACCTTGTTGCCAAAGGAGTCGAACTTCGCTCCCCAGTTGGCATTGCCCGTTTGCTCGCTCTTTCTCTTGGGCTTCTTTTCTTCGTAAGCATGGATCGCAGCGCTGTCGATCGCGACGTGGCTGCCGTCGATGACGCCTTCTTGTCTACAGCGTTTTACCAAATCATCGAACAACTGTTTAGCCAAGTTTTTCTTCGTCAGATCAGCAAAGACTCGGCTTAATGTAGCGATGGATGGAGCTTCACGATCGAGCGAAAGTCCACATTGATAGCGAAATCGAAGATCAGTTTCCAGTCGATGATGTAAGCCGGTAAAGGTCTGAATATGCTCAAGAGGAGCAGCTAAAAGGGCACGCAAAATGCCTTCTCGACAGTGGCCACCAGCCCCTCGGGGTGAACGACTTCGCAGTTCTTTCGCGTAAGGACGAAGATCCAAGGCACTAAAAAAGATAGGCAACCGATCTTTCGAATGAATTTGTATCAGGTCTTCAAAGGAAAACAGACTTTCTTGGAGAATATACAAGGTGACTTCCTCCATTCTTGAGGTTTTTGGTTTGGTCACCGAAAAACTTCGCCAAGTTGGGGTGAAGTCCCTTTTTTATGTGTGGAAATCCTTGTGTATCAAGGACTCAGATTAATGCAAAATGCTCA
>NZ_JARXYU010000049.1:0-1287 GCF_029893715.1 Paenibacillus sp. LBL
GGGACTGACCCCATAGCGTGAGACAAATTAAAACACCTTCAAGAGAATGCAACCATGTCGTAAGATATGGAGACAACCTTGGAGGTGTTTTTGCGTTGGCAACAAGAGTTAGCTATCCGGTAGAAGTGAAGAAAAAAGCCATTGAAATGAGACTAGATGGCATTCCAGTGAAAGAAGTCATGGACCAACTGAACATACGAAATAAGACACAAGTAGAGACCTGGATGAGATGGTATCGCAGCGGCCAATGGAACCGGTTGGAGCAGCCTGTCGGTAAACAATACAGCTATGGTAAAGGGCCTGAATATACGTCAGAGCTGGAGAAGGTGCAGGCGGAAAATCGGTTTCTAAAGCAACAATTAGATCTGCTAAAAAAGTTCGCGGAAATGCAAAGGAGGTGTCGCCAAAGACTGTAGTAGAGTGGGTTGAGTCCGTTCGAGGGGAAGTCAGTGTGGCTCAAGCGTGTGCATGGATCGGGCTTTCTCGCTCCACTTACTATCGTTGGAAAGCCGCCTACGGGAGCCCATATAAAGATCACATGGTAGAGAAGATTCGTGAACTCTGTAGTCAGCATAAATTTCGTTACGGATATCGGAAGATCACGGCACTGCTTCGGATGGAGCACAAGATTAACCATAAACGCGTGCAGCGGATTATGCAGCGAGAGGGGCTCCAATGTCGTGTCAAAGTGAAGAAACGCAAACCTACAGGGCAGCCAACTTACATCGCAGAACACTTGTTAAAGCGTCAGTTTGAGGCCGATGCTCCCATGCAAAAACTCGTGACAGACATTACGTATTTGCCGTTTGGCGGAAAAACGTTATACCTGTCGAGCATCTTGGACTTGTTTAACGGAGAGATTGTGGCATACAGTATATCTGACAAGCAAGACACTGGGTTTGTCCTGGACACGCTGGATCAGCTGCCCACGCTGTCGGGCGCCATGCTCCATAGCGATCAGGGCAGCGTCTACACCTCTCAGGCTTATCAAGAAGCTGTAAAGGGAAAAGGCATTACCATGAGCATGTCCCGCAAGGGTACGCCCGCTGATAATGCCCCCATCGAATCGTTTCATTCCACGCTAAAGTCTGAAACGTTCTATCTCGAAGGTTTAACCTGTACGACGACGGCCATCGTCGAGCAGACCGTTCGAGACTACATAACATACTATAACTCAATTCGCATTCAAACAAAACTAAACAACCAGTCGCCGGTTCATTTCCGCCAACTGGCTGCTTAAACTTGCAAGGTGTTTTGATCCCTGTCTCACAAACGGGGGTCAGTCCC
>NZ_JARXYU010000050.1:0-1281 GCF_029893715.1 Paenibacillus sp. LBL
TGGTCATAGCCCCGTCAAGTAGACATTAAAAAAAGAGATTTTATTAAGCGGCGACTTTTTCCCGAAACTCAATCGGGGAGAGGTCGCCCAGTTTGTTTTGGAAACGTTCCATGTTGTAAAACGAAATATACTCCGTAATTTGGCTCCTGGCTTGCTCCAGATTTTGAGGTCTCTCCAAATACAGTTTCTCTGTCTTTAAGTGGGAGAAGAACGACTCAATGCAAGCATTGTCATAGCAGTTTCCACGCCGGGAATGGCTTCCTGTAAGCTTCTTCTCTTCAAGTAACTTGGCATAGGTTTGTGTTGTATACTGAAACCCCTGGTCCGAGTGGAGCAAGGAAGGTCCACATTTCAGTTTCTTCACTGTGTCTGTAACGAGTTTTAAGTCATTTCGCTCAGAGAGTTCCCACGCTACAATTTCATTGTTGTACAGATCCATCACCACGGAGAGATAAGCAAAATCATGCCCAATCCGGACATACGTAATATCCGTCACGAGCTTCTGCACAGGAGTTGTCGCTGAGAATTCCCGATTTAGGACATTACGGAACAGAACGGACGGTTTCCGGCCAGCAAATGGACGTTTCTTGCGAATCACGGAACGAATCTGAAGTTCTCTCATTAAGCGGCGTACCTTTTTGTGATTCACTACAAGGCCTTCTTTGCCTAACGCGGTTCGCATACGTTTGTAGCCGAAATAAGGACGAAGCCGATGAATGCTTAAAATATGTGCTTTCAGATCCGCATCCCGGTCTGCTCGTTTCTCTCTGAGGGCAGCATTTTTCTTCCATTTGTAGTAACCTGCACGTGAAATTTCAGCAATTTTACACAGCCAAACCACAGGTGCCCACTTGCTTATTTCTCGAACGGACTGGCACCGGGCTTCGAAATCCAACTTTCCTCTCCGTGCAAATTTGGATTGAGCTTTTTTAGATATTCTACCTGTGCTTTCAGATAAGCATTTTCTTCTTCTGCACTACTAAAATGCTTCTTCGTCCAACGTCCACGGTAATCCTCGAAACTCTCTCCATTTTGGTTTTTACGAACCCATGTGATAATCTGGCTCTCGCTCTTAATCCCAAACTTCTTCATGATTTGACTGTACGCCCAACCTTCTTCCACTCGCAGACGAACGGCTTCTTTCTTCGTTTCTTCGCTATATCGATTAAAGGTTTGGCCTTTCTTCGCTGACATAACAAAAATCCCCTCCGGTATCCAGTATTTGAGTTCATTGTAACATGTCCTCTTTTTTCACTGTCTACCATGAGGGGATAATACCAA
>NZ_JARXYU010000051.1:0-1265 GCF_029893715.1 Paenibacillus sp. LBL
TGAAGTGCACCCCTTAGAATGGACATTGGAATAAACCCCTGGTTTATCCGATGAAATTCTAGGGGGTGCATTTTTGTATGGCAATTAAGGGACAAAAGTATAAAACGTATTCGGAAGAGATCAAGAAAGAGGCGGTTCGTCTGCATGTTATCGAGGGATGGACTTACCGAAAGATTAATGAACACTTGGGGATTAATGATCCTCAGCGGATGAAGAAATGGATGCGGAAGTTTCGGGAACAGGGCGAGTTTGGACTGGTGGATCAGCGAGGTCGACGGGAAGCATACATCGACCAAGATCGGTATGTTCAAAAGCTCAAGCGGGAAAACGAAATGCTAAAAAAGTGCTTGGAAATCTGGATGCAGGAGGTGAAAAACAGAAATATAAAGTCATTGAGATAGCTGCCTCTAGCTACCCCGTCAGCAGCCTTTGCAAACTCTTCAAGGTCTCTCGTAGCGGCTACTACGCCTATCTGAAGCGCAAACATATGGACCGGGACAAGGAAGCTGCATTGCTCATTCGTCGGGTGTATGCGCGCTACGAAGGGAAATACGGCTACCGCCAAATCCAGTTGTTCTTGTGGCAGGATGAGGGCATATGGATGAACCACAAGAAAGTATTGCGTCTGATGCAAAAGCTCGGACTTCAATCCAACATTCGCCGCAAACGCCGTTTTAACACGGCGTACCATGCGGGGGAACGCGTGGCGGAGAATCTGTTGAAGCGAAATTTCACAGCAGAAAAACCGAACCAGAAATGGGTAACAGATGTGACGCAATACCGGGTAGGTGAGCGCTGGCTGTATCTTTCGGCAGTCAAAGATTTATTCAACAACGAGATTGTGGCCTACCAGCTTAGCGAACGCAACGACAACGAACTGGTACTAAAGACGTTCGCCAAAGCGTTTGCCAAGCAAAAAGACGTGACCGGATTGGTCGTTCACAGCGACCAAGGGTTCCAGTACACGTCTCATGCTTACCATGACATGCTGCCAAAGGTTAGCGCCCAAATCAGCATGTCTCGTCGGGGCAATTGCCTAGACAATGCCTCCATGGAGAGCTTCTTCTCGCATCTCAAAACGGAAGGGCTCTACCCTTATAATATCCGAAATCTGGCAGAGGCACAAAACCGAATTGAAAAATACATACGATTTTACAACCAGAGACGACCGCAGCGGAAATTAAACAAACTGACGCCGGTAGAGTACCGACGCCAGTTTGCAGCTTAGGTGTTTTTCCAATGTCCACAAAATGGGGTCTTGACCA
>NZ_JARXYU010000052.1:0-1054 GCF_029893715.1 Paenibacillus sp. LBL
TCACGGGTTGCAGTTCTTTTTTAATATACTGAGTATTTTTTTAAAACTGTGACACGTTCCCGTCGACGCCGAGATAGAAGCCCCCCTGCATAAGGTTGTTAGTGTGTGATTCTATAATAACTTGATAATTCTTATAGCTAACAACCGGTACCAAAATCGGCGGTTTATTTCTGAGGTCTTGGTCTGTCATGTAGGTTTTTGAATATATTGTATTTCCATCTACATCAGCTACACGCAGAGTGAAATATGCTGGGTTTCCTGAATTAACACCATAAACTCTAAGGTTTCTGATCTCCATACTATGGTTAGAGTTAGGTTTTACTAAAGCTCCATGTATAGCACCGCTATATTGGTATAGGCCACCGAAAGGTCCATATTCTTGAAAAACTTGCGTTTCAAAATCTCCGCCTGAATTACTTTCCTCGCTAACGTTGCTCCCAGTAGAGGATTGGCTTAGAGAGGCATCTTCGGAAGAGATTGTTGGATCAGCAAAAGCAGAACCAGTTAACATTGCAGATAAAATAATACATGATACCAAAGAAATTTTAAATTTACTTTTCATGATTAATCAACCTCTTTTCCCAATTTTTAGGCCTTCATATATATAAACGCTAAATAGATTAATAAGTTAGCAGAATCCTAATTTTTTTTGGAATCTTTAAATCAATATAAAAAGAAACGCTATCAGCTATATGCCGATAAGCGTTCCTTTTTCAAAATGTGCTTGCAGAAGTAATATCATCTACTTTTATCCAATTCCATTCACCCTCAGAGATAGACAGTTTGATCTCTCGTCTGAACGTATGGATTAGTACGACAATACCGGTTAACTCCCTTTCTTCATACTCAACAAACATCCTTACTGTAACAGTGCGGTGCTCATGAAAAGATTCGGCCAACGCCTTCTCGATTAACTCCATTTCTTGGGGATCAAGCGTGGGCCGAGCCTCCCTGCCCTCTTCTAATTGCCGGCGAATGATTGTTTCTTTATGTTCAGGAAGCATCATGCGACTAGACTCCCACAGCCCATTACCCTCCAGCTTTTTGCGTATTG